>CAYJPL010000007.1:0-81178 GCA_964372125.1 uncultured Erysipelotrichales bacterium | reverse complement strand
ATGATTTATACGATGATGTAGATGATAATGATGATGATCAAGATGATGAAGATGATCAAGATGACGACAATGACGAAGATGATGATGAAGATGATCAAGATGACGACAACGACGAAGATGATGATGAAGATGATCAAGATGACTAATTACACTAAAAGATAGCAGAAATGTTATCTTTTTTTATTATGTGCCAGTTACGTTGCTAATCTATCCTATACAAGTTTAGTCACTAGTATTTATTACATGGTGTAACAAATCAATTTTATAGATATGCAAAAAAATACAGAATAATATTAAATTAATTTAAGTGACTTTTTACAAATAAAAACACTTTTTTACAATTATTATGCACGTGAAGTTGATAATATGCATATTAAGAGGATATTTATTATTGTAAAAAAATAAAAGATTTTAAACTAGTTTGTAAATAAAAGGGAGAAGAAGATGAAAGAATATGGTTCGGGAAAATACGGTAGATGGATAGAAGATGAACATGGAATGCCAGGGTTTGTGTACGAGGCAAATCAGTATACTATTGAAGAAAAAATGCCAATGGTTAATGCTAATGCATTATGGAGCGACTATCGAAATCATGTAACACAAATTGGAAATGATAGAGTAGTATTACTACTATCAAATTTTGGATACGTACGTCTAAGACAAGATGAAGGCGGCGCTAAATTATTAAATGATTGGAATCCTAAAAACCACCAATACGCAGGAGGATTTGGTTATTTAAAAACAGATACTGGGATTTTATCAACTTTTTATCAAGAGCAAGTTAACTTTGAAAGAATGTTTGGATACGGGTATTTTAAAAAGAAAGTATGGAATGATGAATTTATAGTAACCCAAGAAATTATGCCACCTTATGGTGATGATCCTATAGTTATAAGTGAAGTCACTATCGAAAATACAACAACACATATAAAAACTGTCCAATGGACTGAATATTGGGGTGGTGAGGTTTTTCAATATTCACACCGTCCAGTTCTTTATGGTCAAACGCCGTTTACTAAAAAGTATAGTAGAAGTGCTGTGCATACATTTAGAAGAGAATTTCAAAAAAACTTTTCTCAAAAAATCAAATGCAAAACAAATACTGCAATTTTAAAACATACTTTTGAGGGATTTAAGTATCCAAAAGCTGGAAAGTATAACCTTGCTATTGAAGATTATAATAAAGAGATTCACCCATCATATGAGGATGCTTCATTTGAAGACATAAGTATTCCTGAATATTTTATTGTATCTTATCAAGAAGATACAACTATGTGTTTTGATAGTAAGGTGTTTTTTGAAAATGGAGATCTATTACATCCTAGTGGTTTAGATTGTGATAAATTAGGAAATAAACAAGATGCATTTTTCTGTAAAGATACATTGACTTTGGCTCCTGGTGAGAAAAAAACCATTCGATATATGGTTGGATATTTACCAAAGGATAAAGATTTAGACACTTTAACTATGAAGTATAAAAATATGAATATTAAGAAGGATACAGTTGAGAATTTAAAAGAAGTTTCTATTAACCTTAAAATAAATAATGGTCAATATGATTGGTTAAATCGTGAAATGAAATGGCATAACATGTTTTTAAATGCTTCAATTACATATGATGACTACTTTGATAATCATGTCTTATCACAAGGTGGATTTTACCAATATTTAATGGGAGCAAACTTTTGTCAAAGAGATACTGCAATGCACATGCTTCCCTTGATTTATTCAAGACCAGAAATCGCTAGGGAAATAGCAGAGTTTTTATTAAAAGGAATTAAACCAGATGGTAGCTGTATGGATGGTATTACAGGTCATGGAATGGAAAGACTTGATGATTACCGTATGAACATTAGACATTCTTCACAACTTATAGATCATTTTGGTCAAGAAATAGCAGAAAAATTCCATTACGTTGATGGTATTTCTACTATTGAAGCAAGACCTTCAGACCAAGAATTATTTGTATTAATGAGCGTTTGTGAATATATCCTTACTACAAAGGATTATGGATTATTAAATCTTGAGATAAAAGATTTTATGTCTAAAGATAAAGAAATGCGTAAAGTTATCGATATTATAATTGCTACATTTGACTATATAAAAAATGATATTGGAACTGGTCCAAATGGACTACTTAGAGGTTTATGGATGGATTGGAATCGATTCTTATTCCATAAAAAGAATAGAGAAATTGAACATGATGATATTATTCATGCTCTAGAATATGGAGAAAGTTTATTTATTACACCGATGGCAGTTAAGGTTTTTTCTAGGTTAGAAGTATTATTAAATGGTATCGGATATGAAACAAAAGCTAATGAAGTAACAGAATTCAAAGAGCAGTTGCAAGTGGCAGTTGAAAATTCATGGAATGGTAAGTGGATTCCTAGAGCGTGGATTAGTGATAATTATGGTTATTTAGGAAACCATGATGAATTCATGTTAGAAGGGCAGTTATTTACATTTGTATCAAAAATATTTTCAAATGAGCAAGCGGATACAGTTATAGACTTTATAAAAGAATATACAATGGGACCTTCACCAATTGGCTCATTAAAGCAGGTTCTTGCACCAGGAGTTGATGGGAATGTTCATGATAACTGGATTTGGTGGGCTATGAATGGACTACTAATCTGGGGGATGACTAATTATCGTAGTGAAGTTGCCTTTGAAGAATTTATTAAGAACTCTCTTGCTAATCATACAGAAGTATATCCAGAAATTTGGGGTGGTACATTAAGTGGAGCCGATAACTATACATCTATCTACTCTAAGTATCCTGGATACACAAGATGGAGTGAAGATATTATTGATAAAAAAGAAGCATACATGCGTGGAGAAAAAATAGAAGATGAAAACTATAGCTCATTGGATTTTCCAGTATGTGTAGCACATGTCCATGCTTGGCCTTTATTTGATACGATGATGTTTTTGTTACCAGAAGCTACAAGCAATGGTATAAAATTAAAACCATCTTTACCTTTCGATGAGTATGAAATCACATCTCCTATCTTAGGTTATAAACAAACAAAAGATGAATTATCAGGATGGTATCATCCATTAACTTCTAACACATACAAAATTAGTATTGATATTAAATTTGAAGTAGAAGGATTGTATGTTAATGGTAAAAAGATTGATTTTATAAATGATAACCATTGTATAACTTTTGAAGTAGAAAACACATCTACTATTGATTGGCAAATAAAAGGTACATTACTATAACCATCACAAAATACGATTCATATCTAGAACATCTATATTTTATGCATGATATGAAGATACTAATCTTACCAGTACGTTCATTCAAGTATAGCTTATAACAAGTCAGCATTAGTAATAGTCTTTAGTGTAAAAGTGGAGTATAATATAAGTATATGAAAAAAGGAGATCAACTATGATTGAAATATGTTGCGGAAGTTATATGGATGCATATAATGCACATTTAGCTGGAGTTAAAAGAATAGAATTAAATAGTGCATTATCTCTTGGTGGATTGACACCAAGTGTTGCATCATTGAAACTCACAAAAGAAAATACTGATTTAGAAGTTATATGTATGGCAAGACCACGTGCTGCTGGTTTTTGTTATCTTGAAATAGAATATACACAATTGTTTAATGAAGCAAAACAGTTATTAGAAAATGGTGCAGATGGGATTGCCTTTGGTTTTTTATTAGCAGACCATACAATAGATGTAGCTCGTACAAAAGAAATGGTGGGATTAATTAAAAGCTTTAATAAAAAAGCTGTGTTTCATAGAGCCTATGACTGTGTGGTTAATCCTATAGAAAGTATTGAAACACTAATTGATTGTGGCATCGATAGAGTATTAACAAGCGGTTTACAGCCAACAGCAATAGAAGGAAAAGAAGTTATAAAAATGTTGCAGGAAAATTATGCAACACAAATTGAAATATTACCTGGAAGTGGTGTCAATGCTAGTAATGTTAAAGAGCTAGTTGCTTTTACAGCAGTAAATCAAATTCATTCATCATGCAAAGACTTTTTGACTGATATAACAACATCTGGAAAGTCAGTTAATTATAGTTATGCAGGTAAGGAACATATTAATGATTATGAAGTAGTAAATCGTAAAATAGCTGAGGGTCTTAAAGAAGTATATGATAAGAAATAAAAAAGTACGTTTAATAGTTTTGGTTTTAGCAGTAATTATATCTTCATTCTTACAAACATTTGCCCTGCAAACTTTTGTTTCGCCAGCTGGAATGTTATCTAGCGGGTTTACCGGGGTAGCGATTTTGATAGAAAGAATCACAAGTTTATATGGATACTCATTTTCAGTGTCACTAGGAATGATTTTATTAAACATTCCAGTTGCTCTAATATGTTACCGTCATATTGGTAAGGTATTTGTAGTGTCTTCATTATGCCAAGTATTTCTAACTAGTTTCCTGTTGGAAGTGTGTACCTTCTCATTAGTATTTGAAGATATTTTATTGAATGTTATATTTGGTGGCTTTATATATGGGTTTTCAATAGTCATTGCCCTAAAAGGAAATTCTTCTACTGCGGGAACAGACTTTATTGCATTGTATATATCAAATATAAAAGGCAAATCAATATTTGAATATGTATTTGCATTTAATGCAATTATATTATGTATTTTCGGGTTGTTGTTTGGATGGGAAGCTGCAGGATATTCTATAATATTTCAATATATATCAACAAAAACAATATCCACATTTTATCAGCGATATAAGCGTGTTACGATGCAGATAACGACAAGATACCCAAAGGAAATTGTTGAAAAATATATAGATGTTTATCATCACGGTATTTCAGTAATGGATGGATACGGTGGATACAGTAAACAATCGATGAGTTTATTACATACAGTAGTAAGTGCTTATGAATTGCAAGACATCATACAGTTGCTTCATAGTATTGATAACAAAGTGATTGTAAATGTTTTACCAACAGAAAACTTTATTGGTGGATTTTATAGAGATCCAATTGATTAATATAACTATATGATTTGTAAACTATTCCCCTGCTATTGTATAATGATTACATGAGAATCATAAAATAAAATAGGAGGGGTATTATTATGAATTTAGAAAAAATTCGTGTAGTGCAGTACGGTTGTGGAAAGATGGCAAAAGTCAATTTACGTTACTTGTATGAAAAAGGTGCTGAGATTGTTGGTGCCATTGATGTAGACCCTGAAGTAGTAGGTATGGATGTAGGAGATTATGCACAGCTAGGTGTAAAACTAGGTGTGACAATCCAAAGCGATGCAGATGCAGTACTGGATAATTGTGATGCGGATATCGCAATTGTTACCTTATTTAGTTTTATGAGTGATTGTTATACACACTTTGAGAAATGTTTAATTCGTGGAATTAACGTAGTAACAACATGTGAAGAAGCGATTTATCCGTGGACAACTGCAAGTCACTTGACAAACAGACTTGACTTACTTGCAAAAGAAAACAACTGTACAATCGCAGGTGCTGGGATGCAGGATATCTACTGGATTAATATGATTGGAGCTGTTGCAGGTGGGATTCATAATATTAACCGTATCGAAGGTGCGGTTAGTTACAATGTTGAAGATTATGGTCTTGCTCTTGCAAAAGCACATGGTGCGGGATTTACAGTAGAAGAGTTCGAAAGAGAAATTGCTCACCCAGAAGTATTAGAACCTAGTTATGTTTGGAATTCTAATGAAGCATTATGCAATAAAATGGGATGGACAATAAAATCTCAAACACAAAAATGTGTTCCATACTTCTATGATAGTGACTTATATAGTGATACCTTAAAAGCAACAATTAAAAAAGGTGACTGTATCGGAATGTCTGCAGTTGTAACAACAACTACATTCCAAGGACCAATCATAGAAACACAATGTATCGGAAAAGTATATGGACCAGATGATGGTGACATGTGTGATTGGAAAATAATCGGAGAACCAGATACTGAATTTTACCTAAAAAAACCAGCAACTGTTGAACATACATGTGCAACTATTGTTAATCGTATACCAACAATACTTAATTCACCTGCTGGATTTATAACGGTTGAAAAATTGGATGATGTACAATATTTATCTTATCCAATGCATATTTATGTAGACTAAAAGGAAGCGTCCGCTTCCTTTTCTTTTTTTGATTATTTGATTAAAGAACGTGATTGCCACTTATTACTTAAGAAGTATGGTGTGATAATAAAGGCGTATGTAAATCCAGCAAGTACACTTCCAAGCCAGAATCCCATGACTCCCATATTGAATACGATACCTAGTAACATAGCTAATCCAATACGTACGATAAATCCATCAATTATACCCATTATAAAATTCATAGACGAAAATCCAATTCCATTAATTAGTGATAGTGCTGGACTACGAAACGCAGCACCAATGAAGTTTAAAACGATGATAATCGCATATGATGGTGCCATCTCAAGTACTTCTGGAGAGTTGTCGAATATTGAAAACACAGCTTCAGGAAATATCCATACAATAACACTAATTGAGATTGTAAAGATTAAGCCTATAAAAAGGACTTTATAGATTACTTCTTTAACACGATCAAAATTTCTTGCACCGAAACTTTGACCAATCATACTAGAAGCAGCGGTACTTAGACCATTTGTGACAATCATAGCGATTTGTCCAATCTTATTTCCAACACCTGTTACGGCTGAAACAACAACACCATATCCATTTACAAATGATGTAACAAACAACATTGACACAGTGATGGCTGCAAATTGTAATGCCATAGGGATACCTAATATAAATAAGGTGCTTGTATTTTGTTTGTTGAAGTAAAAGTGTTTTATTTTAAAATCAAATCCAAATTGCTCTTTATTTTTGTATAAATATATTATTGCGATGATAAAACTTATAGCCTGCCCAGATACTGTTGCAATCGCAGCGCCTTTTGTTTCTAAACCAAAATAACCTACTAACAATAAATCTAGTATTACATTAATACCAGCAGCAATAGCAACGAATAATAATGGCCTTTTTGAATCCCCCATACCACGTAATATTGCACTTACCGTGTTGTATCCAAATATAAAAACTAATCCATATAACCCATAAACTAAATAGTCTCGTGCTAAAGGTAAAGCTTCTATAGGAACGTTAATCAATTCTAAAATTTCTGTTGAAAAAGGAATGACAATGAAACTTATACCAAGTCCAAGTGAAATGATAACTACAAACATTGTTCCAATCATAGATTGTATTCTATCATGACGGTTACTACCTATAAATTGACTTATAGAAATTTGTCCTGCCGTTGCAAGACCGATACCAACATTTGTAAATAGTGTTAGTATTTCCCCGCCGTTTGAAACTGCAGATATCCCCGTACTCCCAACATACCTACCAACAATCATCATATCAACCAAGTTATAACAAACTTGCAGTAAATTAGCGATTATGAAAGGAGTAGAAAATGCTAGTAGTAATTTTGTGACATTTCCTTTTGTTAAATCTAAACCAATATTTTTATTCATATCTCACCTCTTTTAATATTATAAGGAAAAACTACATAATGTATATCTATTTTCGTATAACGAAAATGTGTTTTTGTACAAAAGTAATTATAATTATTTTTGTATATGTTATAATGCCACTATCGAGGTGATGATATGGAAAAAAAAGCAATAACATTAAAAAACTTGTTTCTCACGACGTTTTTACTTAGTGGCTTTACATTTGGAGGCGGCTATGTAATTATCACGCTTATTCAAAAGAAACTAGTGTCTGAATATAAATGGATAGCGGAAGAACAAATGTTAGAGTTGGTTGCCATTGCACAATCTTCACCAGGAGCTATTGCGGTTAATAGCTCTATAGTAATTGGATATCAACTAAAAGGTATAAAAGGAATATTTGTTTGTGTACTGGCAACAATATTACCACCATTTATCATTATTTCTATAGTCTCACTTTTTTATCAGGCTTTTGCTTCAAATCCGTATATTAATACCATGCTTGAGGGAATGCAAGCGGGTGTAGCTGCTGTAATAAGTGTTGTTGTTCTAGAAATGTTCCTTGGGCTAATAAAAGATAAAAAACACTTGAGTATATTAATAGCGATAGTAGTATTTATTATTCAGTATATTTTCTCTATTCATATAGCATTAATACTTGGATTCTTTATTATTCTAGGAGTTATAAAAACAATTTACTACAACAAGGAGAACCAAATATGATTTTATTTGAACTGTTTCTTTCCTTTTTACAAGTAGGCTTATTTAGCTTTGGTGGTGGATATGCAACATTACCACTTATAGAACAACAAGTAGTATCAATTAACCAGTGGCTTACAATTCAAGAATTCACAGATTTAGTTACAATTTCTCAAATGACACCTGGTCCAATCGCTATAAATTCGGCAACGTTTGTAGGGTTGCAGGTTGGTGGTATTCCTGGAGCAATTGTTGCAACATTAGGGTGCATATTACCGTCATGTATTATTGTTACAATCATTGCTTATTTTTATAAAAAACATCAACAAAAAAAAGGTGCTAAAGAAATATTTAGTTTACTTCGACCAGTTGTCATTGCATTAATTGCAAGTGCTGGTATTACGATTGTTGTAGGTGCGTTATTTGGGACAAGTGGTATAGTAGCAATATCAAACTTACGTGTAGATATGTTGATAATATATACTATTTGTTGTTTTGTATTATTCGTAAAAAAAATAAATCCAATATATGTTATGTTACTTGCAGGAGTTTTGAATTTCGTGATTTAATACGTGATAATCAATGTTTTTAATAAATATTGAGTCTAAATCATTGACAATAATAATTTATTATGGTAATAATTACATAAACCGATGAATGGAAGATAAAACAAGATAAGCGCTTATAGAGAGTTGGCCACTGCTGGAAGGCTGATAGAAATGCATCTTGATAAATGGATCCATGAGGGCGACCTGAAAACAAATGTTAGTATGGAAGACGTATACCTACGTTATAAGGGAAAAAATGTGATAGCATTTTGAAGTAACCAATAAACAGGGTGGCATAATAAGTTTTTTACGTACACTTATCCTTGAATGGGATAGGTGTTTTTTGTTTATATGGCTATTTCTTATGTTAAAGATTAAGAAAAGAGGAAAAGAAAATGAAAAAAGTAATGAAAGTATTAATGTGTGTAGTAATGTTTTTTGTATTAGTAGGTTGCTCAAATGAAAGTGATACTACAAAGAAAGTAGCAGTAGTAAAATTAGTTGATCATACATCTTTAAATACTATTGAAGATGCAATTACAAAAGGCCTTGAAGAAGACGAAAATATTGAAATTATATATAAGAATGCAAATGGAGACACGAGTTTGTTACCAACAATAATGGAACAATTAAAAGCAGAAGGTGTAGATGTAATAGTTGCAATTACAACGCCGGTTGCCCAAGTTGCAGCAACAGTAGCAACTGATATCCCAGTTGTGTTTAGTGCGGTAACAGACCCAGTTGCTGCAAATCTAGTAACTGAGTTGGAGGTGACGGATAAAAATATCACTGGAACAAGCGATGCACTAGCATTAGATAAAATTGTTGAATTAATGCAAGAAACGTATCCACAGGCAACAAATATTGGATTTTTATACAACACAGGAGAAGTCAATTCAGTAGCTTCGCTAGAAAAAATAATGGAAATCACAGAGGGTACTGGTTTAGAAATTATCCCAATCGGTATAACAAATAGTAGCGAAATTAACAGCGCATTACTTGCAAACAGTGATAAAATTGATATCTTATTTTCACCTAATGATAATACAATTGCGAGTGCAATGAGTGTGGTTAGTCAAATTACTAAAGAAGAAAAAATACCAATGTTTACAGGAGCGGATTCTATGGTGAGTGATGGTGGATTAATGACATATGGTATTGATTATGAAGACTTAGGTACTGAAAGCGCAATCATGGTAAAGTCGATTCTAGATGGTACAAGTGTTAGTGATATTCCAGTAAAAGTATTTAATGAAGATTTAACTGTCTATGTAAATCAAAGTACAGCCGATGCAGTAGGGTTTACGGGAATTGAGAAATTACAAGAATCATATGAAGTAATAATTATTGAATAGGGGTGGATAATATGAGTTTGGGTGTAATTATAAGTGCAATAGAAATAGGTTTGATATTTTCCATATTAGCTTGTGGTCTATTTATTACCTTTAAAATAATGAACTTTCCTGACTTAACAGTCGATGGTAGTTTTACATTAGGCCTTGCAATTGGTTGTGTATGTACACTTGCTGGGTATCCTGTGCTTGGTTTATTACTGGCCTTCGCAGGTGGTAGCCTAGCGGGTTTATTTACAGGGCTATTACATACAAAAATGAAAATTCAATATATTTTAGCTGGTATTATCACGATGACTGGTTTATATTCTATTAACCTTAAAGTTGCAGGGAATACCCCAAACTTTTCATTATTTTCAAAAGAAACAATATTTACAAAATTCAGTTATATAACAAATGACATATTTGGAATGTATGAAGATATAATTTTATTATTTTTAGTAGTAATATTTGTCTCAATACTACTCTATCTATTTTTAAAGACACAAACAGGTTTAGCACTACGTGCAACTGGAGATAACGAAGACATGGTAAAAGCATCTTCAATCAATACAGATAACGTAAAGCTTTTAGGTTTATCTCTTGCTAATGGAATTGTTGCACTTGCTGCAGCAATATATGGACAATATCAGTTGTTTTTTGATATTCAACTTGGTATTGGAATGATGGTTATTGGAATTACGGGTATAATCATTGGGGAAGCAATATTTGGGAGTAAGAGTATCCTTATTGGATTAGTAAGTCTATGTGTGGGGAGTATCATTTACCGTATTGTATTATCTTATGCACTTAGTATAGGGTTAGCCCCTAATGATTGGAAGCTATTATCTGCCTTGCTTGTAGCTGTTGTAATAAGTTTACCAACTATAAAATCAAAGCTTCAAAAAGGAGGGAAATAATATGCTCGTTTTAGAAAATGTCCAAGCATCATTTTCAAAAGGGACTATACATCAAAAAAAAGTAATCGATAACTTATCTATCGATGTAAAGGATGGAGACTTTATTACAGTTATTGGAAGTAATGGAGCTGGGAAAAGCAGTCTATTAAATGCAATAAGCGGTAAAATAGAAATTGATGCAGGAAATATTTACTTAGATGGTAAAAATATCAACAGTAAAAAAGAACACAATCGTGCAACAGAGATAGGAAGACTATTTCAAGATCCGCTTAAGGGAACAGCTCCAAATTTAACAATAGAAGAAAATCTTGCACTTGCTTATTTCCGTGGAAATAAAAAACATAATTTTTTCACAAAATTATTTGCACCAGCAATAAAGAAACAAGATCGAAAAATATTTAAAGAATACTTGAAAGTTCTTGATTTAGGGCTAGAAGACAGGCTAAAAATGAAGGTAGGCTTATTGTCTGGCGGACAACGACAAGCATTAACCTTATTAATGGCAACAATTAACCCTCCAAAATTGTTGTTATTAGATGAACATACAGCGGCACTTGACCCAAAAACCGAATCGAAAGTAATGCGAGTAACAAATAAAATAATAGATGAACACAAAATAACAACAATTATGATTACTCACAATATAGAACAGGCTTTGAAGTATGGAAATCGCATGATTGTACTTGCAAATGGACGGGTTATATTTGATTTCGATAAAGTGAAAAAAGAAAAAATGAATATTCAAGATGTATTAGAATTATATAATAAACATCACCTTGAAAGCTTAAGTGACAGTATGATTCTGTAATGTTTGTTTATTTAAACATTTTGTGCTAGGATAGTACAAAAGGAGAAATATATGATAAAAATTATTAAAGAAAAATATAATGAATTCCACGTTGAAATCATTAAAGATACTAGTCAATTTAAAGAATTTTCACTAGACTTTAAAGCAGATGTGTATGACATTCATAATAAAACCATGATAATAGGTGGCAAAAAAGAATATGATAAAGAGGAACTATTAGAATTATTTGCAACAATTTATAAACAATTGTTAAAAAAGAAAATTATAAAAGCATCAATTGATGTAAATGAATTTAAAAAAGAAGATATGATACAAGTAGTAATGGGATTAGAACTTGCAAACTACAATCATAAAAAAACAAATCCAGAAATAGAAATTGGATTAATGTACAATGAAGATATTGAGATTGGTGAATATATTTGTCTTGCGAAGAATATTAATATCGCAAAACATTTGTCTAATTCACCAGCAAATCAAATTACTCCAAAAGCAATTATTGAATTTGCAAAAGATATGACAAAAGACTTTAACGTAGAAGTTGAAGTGATTAGTGATCAAGATGTCAAAGCGCGTGGAATGATGGGATTATACTCCGTAGGTATGGGGAGTGTGAATCGTCCTGAATTACTTATCTTACGCTACTTACCAAATAAAGATGAAAAAACAATCCAAGGATTAGTAGGAAAAGGTGTTACATTCGATACAGGTGGCTATAACTTAAAACCAAGTAATGCTATTATTGGGATGCAAGGTGATATGGGTGGTGCTGCTAGTGTATTAGCTGTATTTAAAACAGCTATTGAACAAAAAGTTAATAAAAATATCATTGCTTTTATTCCGCTGTGTGAAAACCGTATTTCTTCAGATTCATTATTGCCAAGTGATATTATAACTATGTATGATGGAACAACTGTTGAAATCGGAAATACAGATGCTGAAGGTAGACTTATTTTGGGTGATGCTATTGCATACGCTATAAAAGATGAAAAAGTAACATCAGTACTTGATATGGCTACGCTTACAGGGGCGGCAGTTGGAGCATTTGGAAATACCATTACACCAACGCTTACTTCAAGTGATGCGATGATGAAAAAACTTGAACAAGCAAGTGAAATTACAGGTGAAAAATTTATAAGATTACCATATTATAAAGAACATCAAAAAATGATTGAAAGTCATGTGGCAGATTTAAAAAATGTTGGAGGACCACGTTGTGGAGTAATTACAGCTGGTTTATTCTTAAAACATTTCGCTAAAGATGTTGATTGGATGCATTTAGATATCGCAGGAACGCATTGGAATGATAGTGTAATGTATGACTATCACCAAAAAGGTGCAACATGTGGTGCTGTTGCAACTGTATATTTCATGGTAAAATAAAAAAAGAAAAAGTACAAAGAGTGAAATTCGCCCTTTGTACTTTTAATTTGTGCTTGAAATGTAGAAATCTGCATGTAAATAGTTATACGTTATGATAGAAGAGTTAAATAACAGACCGTTAGATAAATAAACATTATCTGTTACATTGATGCAAGGATCCCCAGGATTTAGGTTTAAATGTCTAGCATCATTATCAGAAAGTTTATTACAAGATACATATTTATCACTAAAACCAATAGATAATTTTAAATCTTCTAATACATATTTAAATATTGAACCAGTAGCAATTTCTGTACCGATATAAGGAATAAATTCCTTATTATAATAGGCACGCTCTATAGCATACGGTTTATCATTTAAGTAACGAATACGTTTTATATAATATAACATTGTACCTATTTCACATTGCATTGTATTTGCAAGTTCTACATCAGCATCTAATGTGTTAATCACTAAAACATCAGAATAGGTATTATCTCTTATAAAGGTATTGCTGATACCTGTTGTTGAATTTAAGGGAATAACACCATCTTTTATTTTCTTACGTACAAAACTTCCACTTCCTTGAATAGAAAATAAAACACTTTCTTTGACAAGATATGAGATTGCATTCCTTATTGTATTGCGACTCACATTGTACTCTTTAATAAGCTGTTCTTCAGTCGGTAGCTTATGCGTGATTGTTTTATTTTCTATTTGTTTTAATAGCTCCTGTGCTACTAATTTGTATTTCAGCATAGAATCACCTCTCTTTTAGTATAACACAAATAAAATTTATACCAACAATTTTATATGAAAGCCTTTACATTTATTTGTATTGGGTTATAATAAATTTGTACCAATAAATTAGGAGGAAGATTATGAAAAAGTTAGCGGTGAGTTTTTTAACGATTTTACTGGCTATTTCTTCAATTGGAGGAAGTCAAGTTGTTGATGCTTTAAGTACAGATGAACGAGTAAAAACATTAATGGCAGACATGACACAAGAAGAAAAAGTCGCACAAATGATTCAAGCAGATACGCGTGATATCACGCCTGTGGAAGTAGGAGAGTATAAAATTGGATCAATCTTAAGTGGTGGTGGAGCAAGTGCTGAGGGAAATAACGAAGCAATTGACTGGGCTAACCGTACAAAAGAATATCAAGATGCTGCAATTACAGCAACAGGTATACCATTACTATATGGTGTAGATGCAGTTCATGGACATAATAACGTATATGGGGCAACAATTTTCCCACATAATATAAATTTAGGGCAAACTGGAAATGCTGATTTAGTAGAAAGAATTGGAGAAATCACTGCTAAAGAAATGCTTGCTACTGGAACAAATTGGAACTTCTCGCCTACATTAGGACAGGCAGAGGATGAAAGATGGGGAAGAATGTATGAGTGTTTTAGTGAAGAAATTGATGATATTACACTACTTACATCTGCTTACATTAAAGGATTAGAAAGTGAAGGTGTTTCTGCAACTGCAAAACATTTTATTGCAGAAGGACAAACAACAAATGGAGTTAATCAAGGAGATACTGTCCTAACTGACGAAGAATATGATGCAGTAATTGATGAACTTGCAATACCTTATGTAGAAGCAATTAAAAATGATGTTGATACAATCATGGTTTCATATAATAGTATCAATGGAGAAAAAATGCATGGAAATCATGAGCTTCTTACAACATATTTAAAAGGGGAACTTGGTTTTGATGGAATTATCATTTCTGATTATAATGGAGTAGATCAAATCGAAGACACTAGTTCATATAAGGAACAACTTATTGAAGGTGTAAATGCAGGTATTGATGTATTAATGGTAGCGGGTGACCATGATGGGGAAAAGAAATGGTTAGTAGCTTATGAATTACTAAATGAAGCTGTAGCTGAAGGTTCAATTAGTGAAGACCGTATTGATGATGCAGTTTATCGTATCCTTACTGTAAAAGTGGAAAAAGGATTGATTGATGATATGAGTTTAGCTTATGGAGATACTGCATTACTTGAAACAGTTGGTAGTGAAGAACATCGTGAAGTAGCTAGACAAGCAGTAAGCGAGTCGATGGTGTTATTAAAAAATACTGAAACAACTAGTGGAAGTACAATTGTAAATGATTTAAAAGATATGGATAAGTTAATTGTGGCAGGTGCTGCAGGGCATGATATTGGTATTCAATCAGGTGGATGGACTATTTCATGGCAAGGATCAGTAGGGGATATTACAGAGGGTACAACAATTTATGAAGGTTTAAAAGAAGTTGGAACTGGTAAAACAATTGATTATGCTGCAAATGGTTATTTTGATGATGAAGGATATGAAGCTGCAATCGTTGTTGTTGGAGAAGATCCTTATGCTGAATCTTTTGGAGATAAAAGTGCAAGTGCATTAAAATTAGATAGTAGTGATGTAGCACTAATCAATTCAATAGAAAAAGATCATCCAGAACTACCAATCGTTTTATTAGTGGTAGCAGGTAGACCAATTACAATCGCTGATCAAGTAGAACAAGCAGATGCTATAGTAATGGTAGGACTGCCAGGTAGTGAAGGTGCAGGTATTGCAGATGTATTATTAGGTGATAAAGACTTTACTGGGTCTTTAACGTTTACATGGCCTTGGTATGCACAAGATATTGAAAGCAAATTTACTGATGATAGTACAGTTTTATATCCTTATGGGCATGGACTTACTAAAATGACTACAGGAAGTGACACAGAAAAACCGACAGATCCATCATTAATTACATTATCGAAAGATACACCAACTGTTGTTGAAGCAGAAAATTTCGTTGCTAAACACAGTGAACTTGTAGTATCAGGGAATGGGCAATTCCTAGAATATATAAGAGAAGGTCGATATGTTGAGTATTTAATAAATATACCTGAAAATGGTACTTACAAAATGTCATCTAGTATCGCAACTACTCATGATAATAAAGAAGTTGCATTTGATATCGAAATAGATGGTGCAGTGTATGGAAGTGTGAGTAATGTAATAAATAATACTGGTTGGTGGGATCAATTTAAAGATCTAGAATTAGGAAATATTTATTTACCTGCAGGAACACATACTGTAAGAGTAGCGTTAAAAGGTGCTGATTTTAATATTAATTCATATACTTTCGAATATGTAAATGATGAGTATGTTGAACCTGAAAAACCAGTTGATGAAGAAAATGTAGGTACTGGAAATATTATTAGTGAAGAAGCAGTATATGTTTCAATGTCTTCATCTGAGTCTTCTCAAAGTAAAGACTGGTATAAGGGTGAAATGAAAATAGAAAATAAAAACTCTGAAAAAGAGTCATTAGATATCCGCAATGTTGATGATTCTTCAATGACTACAATCGTTGTAAATGATGAAGTTGAGTATCAAGCAATGTTAGGGAATGGAGTTTCGTTAGAGGAATCTACAATTAATAACTTACTTAAAATGGACGATGAAACAAGAGAAGAATTCTTACGTTATTTAATTGATCCAGAAAATGGTATGGGTAATACATTAATTCGTTTAACAGTTGCATCTTCAGATTTTACATCACAAGAATTCTATAGTTACTATGATGGTAGTGGAACTGAATTAGATGGAGAACCAGACTGGTATAATAAAACTGGTAATGGGTTTAGCATACAAAAGGATATTGATACTGGAGTAATTCAAGTAGTAAATGAATTACAAGTAATCGCAAAAGAATTAGGTGTTGAAGAAGATATAAAATTCTTTGCATCATCTTGGTCACCACCAGGTTGGATGAAAACATCTACAGATAGCTCAAATAGTTATCCAAACAATGATTTATTATTAAAAGGTGGTGCGTTTAATAGTGAATATGCAGATGAACTAGCAACATATTTTGTTCGTTTCGTTGAAGAATATAGTAAACATGGTATTGAATTCCATGCAGTAACACTACAAAACGAACCAGTATTAGAGATTAATTATCCAAGTTGTTATATGACAGGTGATCAACAAGCACTTGTTGCAAAAGCATTTAAAGAACAAATTGCAGCTAGTGATGTACTAACTGATGAACAAAAAGACATAGCAGTATGGACATTTGATCATAACTTTGATGGTGCAGAAAAATTCATGGCTGATTTAGAAGCAGCTGGTGGATTAGACTACATAGATGGTATCGCATTCCATCCGTATGGAGGAGATGCCTCTACAATGGGTGCAATGTACCAAAAATATGAAGACTTATCAATGCACTTAACAGAACGTTCAGTTTGGGGAACAAGCGGTGCTAATAGTATCATTACTTGGTATAGAAATGGTTCTCAAAGTTATAACTCATGGGTAACGATGCTAGATAGTAATATTAATACACATCAATGGGTGGGGACACCCGATCCAACATTATTTGTTCAAGATGCAAATGATACAAATAACTATTGGGCAACACCTGAAGTATATATTATGAGTCAATTCACAAAATATATTAAAGACGGATATGTGCGTGTAGATAGTAATAACGGTGATGAGTCAACTGTGACAAACGTTACATATAAAAATCCAGAAACAGGTGAACTTGTGATGGTTGTTACAAATACATCTGGGAAAGAACAAGATTTCAAAGTTGTTAATAATGGGACGCAGTTTAATGCAACATTGCCAGCAGGAAACGTTGCTACATACGTGTGGCAACCAGTAGATGCAACTAGTTATAAAAATATTACAGATAATTTAACATTAACTGATGCTAATATTAAGAATGGTACTTTAATGAGTAATGGTGATGCTGAAGCAGATAAAACAGTAGAGGGATTAAGTGCAGACTCTGTAATAAGTTATACAGTAAATGTACAAGAAGCTGGAACTTATAAAGTAGAGTTAGAACTCACAAGCCATGGTGCGTGGGAAGATGCACTATCTCTTGCATACATTATGCAAAATGGTGAAGTTTTAGGGCAAGTAAACACAAATAGATACATTTGGTGGGGTGAAGAAAAAACAGATTATCGTACATATCAAACATATGTGACATTTGCGACATCGGGTATTCAAACAATTGATATTACATTTGAAAATAGTAACTCAAATTATAAAGATATAACTTTCACAAAAGAAAGTAATATCACATCAATTCCAGGAAAATTAGATACAACTAATCATATTGATCAATACGGTTTAGTTAAGGAAACAAAAGAAGGAATATATAATTTTGGGTTCATTCACGAAAATGATTATGTTACATACGATGTATCTGTATTAGAAGCTGGGGAATACAATGTTTATATTGATGCAGCAACAGGTTCAAATGATAAAACTATAGATATTATTGGAATCAATGCTGATGGAGAAGAATTAATGGTACATCCTGTAACAATTTCTCAAACAGCAAATAGTGACACATTTGGCATGACTGATACAACGGTAGAGTTAACAACTGATATTGTTAAGTTAAAAGTTAAATTTAACCAAAATGATGATCTAAACTACCGTGGAATTACTATTGGAAACAATATTGTTGTAACACAAGATGAAATAACTGAAGGTACTATAGATGGTTCAAAGTTCACAATTACACTAGGGCAAGAGAAATTCATTGAAACAATTGATCCTTCAAAAATTGTAGTTGAAGCACCAACGGGGGTTGTATATACAGTTGAAAAGTTAGATGATAACACTGTAGAAGTAACATTAAATGGTGAAGCAAGTTACGATTTTGATAAAGATCAAGTAGTTAAAGTATCAGTAGATTCATCTCAATATGGAAGTGCAAGTGCAACTGTAGTAGAAGATGATCTTGTAATTACAGCAGTTGATGATGAAGAAACATTAGAAATGAGTGATACTGTAGCATATGGTACAAAAAATGTTGAAATTAACTTAGTTGGTGGAACATACGCAGGTGATTTATCTGATAAAATCACATTATCAGGTGATATCGCAAAATATGTACAAATCAAAAGTGTAACACGTACGTCTAGTACAAAAGCAGAGGTAGAATTAGAATGGTCACCGATGTATACAAATATTTCAGGAACATTTACTTTAGCTAGCGAAGGTTATAGTGATTCAAGTTTAGCACTTACTAAAGCTGTAATATTTGAAGGTACAACTGACTTACCTGAAGCAATTGATATTACGGATGATGTAGTTACATTAACTGAAGATATGGCATATCGTTTTAAAGGGTCATTAACAAATAAAGATGAAACAGCAACTGGTAACTATATTGATTTCTTTGTAGATGTTAAAGAAGCTGGAACTTATGAATTAGCTTATAAAGTTGAAACAACTGATTATAAAGCAGGTGCACTTAAAGTAAGTGGTGGAGCAGGACTTGCAACTGATAACTTAGGAAGTGTTACTTATCCAAACACATATGGGGAAAGAGAACATTCAATATTCTTAAACCTTAATGAAGGAAAACAGACAATTCGTTTAGAGGCAACAGCAGTAGCGTTTAGTATTGATGAATTATCTTTATCAAAAGTTACAACAGTTGTTGTAGATGGAAATACAAGTATCTCACATGATGATATGTACAATGGTTCTATGGATAAAACATGGCTTGATGAAGGAGACAATATTGGTTTCCAAGAAGTAGGAACTTTCCAAGAATACAAAATTGATGTAAAAACAGCAGGTGAATATGAATTGCGTGTAAATGCAGCAACAGACACAAATGCTGCACAAGCTAAACTTAGTCTAACAACAAATACAAGATCAAGCACAGAACTTGGAACAGTTGAAGTAGAAAAAAATGGTTGGAGTAATTATGTATTAACAGATGCAGTAACAGTATCATTACCTGTAGGTGTACATACAATTCGTATAGCAGTAGAGGGTGATGGATTTAATTACAAAGGATTAGAACTTAACTTAACACGCGCATTTGATACAACTGCACCTACAATTGAAGCAAGTAGTACTACAGTATATGTAAATAATAAAGATTCTATTTCAGATATTATTGGATTAAATGTAACAGATAACATTGAAGGTGATATCCTAAACAAAGCAATCATTTCAACTACTTATAACAATATGGTAGCAGGTATATACGATGTAACAATTGATGTACAAGATGCTGATGGAAATATGGCACAAAAAACAGTACAGATTGAAGTTGTTGAGCCAGCAAAAATGTTAGTGGAAAACAATAATTATACAGTAGGAGATACATTTGACCCATTAGCAGGTATAACAATAAGTGATGTTGACGGAACAGATATTACTAGTAAAACTGTAATTTTAGAAAATCTAGTAGATATGACAAAAGCAGGAACATATGTTGTGACTTACCAGGTAACAGATGCTTTAGGTACGGTAACAACGTTTACTAGAAGTGTTGTTGTGGCAGAAAAAGCTACAGTGGATCCGGAAAGACCAACAAACCCAGAAGTGCCAACAAACCCAGAAGCACCTGATGAGATTCCAGGTGAAACAGGTGATGTGGTAATTCCAGGAGTACAAACTGGTGATAATACAAATATTATATTATTTGCTTCAGTAGCAATAATTACATTACTTGCGATTACATTAGTATTAAAAAAAAGAGAAGATTAAAAAGTAAAAGATGAACTTAGTTCATCTTTTATATAATACTGCTTTACAAGTAGTGCTAAAAAAGTATAATAAATTTGTACCAATAAATTTTAAATTAGGAGGAAATAAAATGGCTTTTGATAAAGACTTTTTATGGGGTGGAGCTCTAGCAGCACACCAATTTGAAGGTGGTGTACTTAATACCTCAAAAGGGTTAAGTGTAGCCGATGTTATGACAGCTGGGTCACATGGTGTACCTCGTGTTATTACAGATGGAATCGTAGAGGGGAATTATTACCCAAATCATGGTGGTATTGATTTTCATGGTAAATATAAAGAAGATATTGCATTATTTGCAGAATTAGGATTTAAGTGTTTTAGAACAAGTATTGCATGGACTAGAATATTCCCAAATGGTGATGAGTTAGAACCTAATGAGGAAGGATTACAGTTTTATGATGATGTATTTGATGAATTATTAAAATATAATATTGAACCAGTTATTACATTATCACATTTTGAAATGCCATATCATATCGCAAAAGAATATGGTGGTTTCATGAACCGTAAAACAATCGAGTTCTTTGTTCGATTTGCGAAAGTATGTTTTGAAAGATATAAAAATAAAGTCAAGTATTGGATGACTTTTAATGAAATTAATAACCAAATGAATTATCATAACGATATCTTTGGTTGGACAAACTCTGGAGCTCATTTTGGGGATTATAAAGATCCTGAAGAAGCAATGTATCAATGTGGGCATTATACATTAGTAGCTAGTGCAATGGCTGTAAAAGAAGGTTATAAAATAAATCCTGACTTTGTAATTGGAAACATGGTTGCAATGGTACCTGTATATCCATTTAGTTGTCGACCTGCTGACATGGTTTTGGCACAAAGAGAAATGCAAGATCGTTTCTTCTTTTGCGATGTACAAGTCCGTGGACACTATCCGCGTTATACATTAAAAATGTTTGAAAGAAAAGGGTTTAATATTGATATTACACATGAAGATAAACAAATCTTAAAAGAAGGAACAGTAGAGTATATAGGATTTAGTTATTATATGACTAATGCAGTAGATTCTACAGTAACTCGTGATGTATCTTCATCATTAGATGGTGCTAGTGTGAATTCAGTTAAAAATCCATTTATAACTGAATCTGATTGGGGATGGGCAATTGATCCTGAAGGATTACGTTATGCAATGAATTTATTCTATGAAAGATATGAGTTGCCACTGTTCATTGTTGAAAATGGATTTGGAGCAATTGATGTAAAAGAAGAAGATGGAACTTGCCATGACCCATATCGTATTGAATACTTACGTACTCATATTGAACAAATGAAAAAATGTGTTGAAGAAGATGGTGTGGAACTAATGGGTTATACACCATGGGGATGTATTGATTGTGTATCATTTACGACTGGAGAGATGAAAAAACGTTATGGTTTTATCTATGTTGATCGTGATAACGAAGGTAATGGTACATTAGAGAGAAGTAAAAAAGATTCATTTGAATGGTATCAAAACGTTATCAAATCAAATGGTGAATCGCTATAAAATGTAAAACAAAATTATTTTTTAGATACTCTTCATTTTTAAAATAATCCATGTTATAATGTGGGGAGCAAAGAAGGTGATTTTATGGCCAAAAAAGGTAAAAGAAAAGGATTGCTAGGATTTGTATATATGATTGCAGGACTAACTTTAATAGTTGTAACCTTTACTGGTTTCATGCAAATTACTGGTTTAGCAGATGATGTACAAGTTCTAACAGAAAAAAAAGAAGCACTACTTTTTGAACAAGCGAGTTTAGAAAGTGAGATAGCACTATTAAATGATGATGACTATGTTACTCGTTATGCTCGTGAAAACTATGTGTTTACAAGAGAAGGAGAACAGGTGGCAATCATCCCGCAAATAGAAGAATAAAAGTAGGAATGCATAGCATCCCTACTTTTTGTATACTGTAATTTTAATATCAACTGTAATGGTAATACCTTGAAGTGTGTCTAAGACATGTCTTCTTTCTTTTTTTATATGATAGAAATGTGGTGTCATTTTTAATAGATTAAGTGCATCAGTAGCATTATCAATTACTACCTTTTCTACAAAATCAAAGCTCTCAACAACTTCGAACGGTAAACGAATATGTTCATCGCTTTTGACTTTTATTTCATCATAAATCAACTCTTTGATTTCAACTAAATGATATGGGTTGGCAGTAACATGAATAATATAACCATCATCCTTAATAACTCTTTGTAGTTCATCCTTGTTTACAACTGTAAATAATGCAGTAATAAAATCCATAGACTCGTCTAGCAATGGAATATTTTTTGAGTTACCTACTATCCAGTAAATATCTTTTGTATACTTAGTAGCCATATTTACAGCTTCTTTAGAAATATCTAAACCATAATATGTACTTTGATTACCTAAGATATCATAAAATCCCTTAGTATAATATCCTTGACCACAACCTAAATCAAGAATTTGATTTTGATCATTACCATATTTTTTAATTAAATTTGTTACTTGATGCATAATGCAATCATAATAACCATTATCTAAGTATGCTTTTCTAGCAACTAGACTCTCCTTACTATCTCCTGGATTATTTGTGGCCTTATCAGGATTTAATAGTAAATTTATATATTTAGATTTTGCGATGTCATAGCAGTGACGATTACTACAAACATAAGAGTTGTTTTCTAATGTTAATGCTTCATGACATTTTGGACATGCTAATTTTTGCATAATTTTTCACCTCGGGGTTATTATAGCATAATTATTGAAAATGTATGTTATAATTTTCATTATAGGAGGAAATGTGATGTATAGTAATAAAGGAATAATAGTAACAGGTGGAAATCACGGGATTGGTAAACAAATATGCTTAGATTATTTAGATGCAGGAGCTAAGGTTTGTATGATTGATATTGCTGATAAATTAGATGCTGAATTAGAACATGAAAATTTATTCTTTTATCAAGGCGATGTGAGTAATAAAGGTGATTTGTTAGAGTTTGTAGCATTTTGTAAAGATAAGCTTACAAGCATAGATATTATAATAAATAACGCGTGTGTAGGAAGAAAAGGGATACTAAGTGATTGTAGTTATGAAGACTTTGACTATGTTCTGTCACTTGGGCTAAAAGCGCCATATTTTCTTGCTTTACAGTGCAAACAACAATTAATAGAAAATAAAGGTAGTATCATTAATATAGCATCTTCAAGAGCTTTCCAATCAGAACCTGATAGTGAAGCATACGCTAGTACTAAAGGTGGCATAGTGGCACTAAGCCATGCACTTGCAATGTCTTTAAAGGGAAGTGTTCGCGTAAATGCAATAGCACCTGGATGGATAAACGTTACAAGTCAAGAGGATTTTGAGACTGCAGATAAGCAATCTATACCTGCTGGAATTGTCGGAGAACCCTCTGATATATCAAACATGGTGCTTTTTCTAACAAGTGATAAGGCCAAGTTTATTACAGGACAAACATATATAATTGATGGTGGAATGGAAAAACAAATGATATATAACGATAGCTGGAATTGGAAATATCAAGAAAAGTAAGATAATTTAGTCAAAATGACAAATTTTTAACAAGAAACGACAAAAAATAGTAGAAATCTAAAATAAAACAAGGTATTATATACGTGATAAAAATGAAAAGGAGATTTATATGGGATTAGTAAGCGCAAAAGAAATGCTAGACAAAGCTGTTGCAGGTAATTATGCAGTAGGTCAATTTAATATTAACAACTTAGAGTGGACAAAGGCGATTTTAACAACTGCTCAAGAATTAAACTCACCAGTTATTTTAGGAGTATCAGAAGGTGCTGCAAAATACATGACAGGATTTAAAACAGTATCAGCTATGGTTTCTGCAATGGTAGAAGAGTTAAACATTACAGTACCAGTTGCATTACATTTAGATCATGGAAGTTATGAAGGAGCTAAAACTGCTGCTGATGCAGGATTTACTTCAATCATGTTTGATGGTTCTCATTACGGAATCGAAGAAAATATCGAAAAAACTAAAGAAGTAGTAGCTTATTGCCACGCTAAAGGAATCTCAGTAGAAGCAGAAGTTGGTTCTATTGGTGGAGAAGAAGATGGTGTAGTAGGTAAAGGTGAAGTTGCAGATCCAAAAGAATGTAAAATGGTTGCAGACTTAGGAGTTGATTTCTTAGCTGCTGGTATCGGAAACATTCATGGTCAATATCCAGAAAACTGGACAGGATTAGATTTTGAAGCATTAGCTGCAATTCAAGTTGAAACTGGAAAATTACCATTAGTATTACATGGCGGAACTGGAATCCCAGAAGAAATGATCGCTAAAGCAATTTCTTTAGGAGTTTCTAAAATCAACGTAAATACTGAATGTCAATTAGTATTCCAAGATGCTACAAGAAAATATATTGAAGCTGGAAAAGACTTAGAAGGTAAAGGATTTGATCCACGTAAATTATTAAACCCTGGTTATGAAGCAATTAAATTAGGTGTTAAAGAAAAAATGGAATTATTTGGTTCAATTAACAAAGCTTAATATAAAATGCTGTAGACACATTTGTGTTTACAGTTTTTTTATTTATTTATATTACTATAGTAAAAATTATAGTCGATATAAAAAGTTAATAATGATACTATTCATCACAATTTTGTGTTGTTATTTATACAAAATTAATATATAGTAAGATAGAGAAAAAAAGGAGAACAATGATGGCTGAAATAATAATGATTGAGGGCGGTCATAAGCTAAACGGTACAGTAGTTGTCAGTGGTGCTAAAAATGCAACAGTTGCATTAATACCGGCAATTGTACTTGCTGATGGACCAGTAACCGTATATGGTGTCCCAAATATTTCTGATGTAGATGCATTAGGAGTATTACTAAAAGAATTAAATTGTACAGTCTCAATGGATGAAGATACATTACATGTTGACCCTTCTAATTTACAAAACATTCCATTAATGGGTGATGCAGTAGATAAGCTGCGCGCATCGTACTATTTAATGGGTGCTCTATTAGGTAAATGTAAAAAAGTAACAATGAAAGCACCTGGTGGGTGTTTCTTAGGTCCTAGACCAATAGATTTACATATTAAAGGTTTTGAAGCATTAGGAGCAAAAGTTGAATTTATAGATGGATGTCACGTTATTGAGGCAGAAAAATTAAAGGGTGCAAATATATATTTGGATTTTGCATCGGTTGGTGCAACAATTAATATTTTACTAGCTGCAGTAAAAGCAGAAGGTAAAACAACAATTGAAAATGCAGCAAAAGAACCAGAGATAATAGATGTAGTAAACCTATTAACAAAAATGGGTGCAAAAATACGTGGTGCAGGAACCGATACTATTATTATTGAAGGGGTTGAAAAACTACACGGATGTGATCATGAAATTATACCTGATCGTATTGAGGCGGGAACATACCTAATCATGGCTGCAGCAGCAGGAGAAAAAGTAATTGTTCAAAACGTAATACCACAACATTTAGATGCAGTAACTTCAAAACTACGTGAAATGGGCGTAGAGATGGATATTGTAGGAGATAGTATTATTGTTTATGGAAGAAATTCGAATTTAAAACCTACCGATATACGTACACAAGTATACCCGGGTTATGCAACTGACTTGCAACAACCATTAACTACGTTGTTGACACAAGCAAATGGCTGTTCACAAGTAGTAGAAACAATTTATCCTGAAAGATTTTTACACTGCGATGAATTAAATAAAATGGGTGCTGTCATTGAAAAAGATGAGAGCATGGCATATATTCATGGTTCAACAAAACTTGTAGGAACGCGTGTAAACGCAACGGATTTACGCTGTGGGGCAGCGTTAGTAATAGCTGGACTTATCGCAGATGGGGTAACTGAAATTGGAAATGTGTATCACATTGATCGTGGTTATGCTGATATTGATGCTAAATTGATTTCACTTGGAGCAAGAATTACAAGAAGAAAAATTGAAGAGTAAAAAATACTTGTATTTTACATAGAATAATGCTATTATACTATAGCAAAACTTACTTTGTAGTAAAAAGACTATAAGGCGGAAGGAGAAAAGAAAATGAAACAAGGAATTCACCCAGATTATAAAAAAGCAAAAATGGTTTGTACATCATGTGGAAACGAGTTCGAAAGTGGTTCAGTATTAGATGAAGTACGTGTAGACACTTGTTATAACTGTCATCCATTCTATACTGGTAAACAAAGATTTGCTAGTGCTGATGGACGTGTTGACAAATTCAACAAAAAATACGGAATTAAGTAATGAAGAGCGTACATGGTACGCTTTTTATTATTTATGTTATACTAATAATATAAGGAGGAACTTATGGAATATCACGTATTAGCAAGTGGTTCAAAAGGCAATAGTTGTTTTGTTTATGATAATGGAACAGGGGTATTAATAGACTGTGGTATATCAAGAAAACAACTACTATACAAATTAGATCAAGTAGGATTTGCTTTTGAGGATATAAACTTTGTACTACTTACACATGATCACTACGATCATAATAAAAATATTACTATCTTTGATAATAATATTGTATATGCTGGAGCTGGAGCACTAAAGCAGCAAATACATACACTAGTTCCTTATGAGGCAATGCAAATGGGTAAAATGGAAATATTACCACTATCTGTATCGCATGATGCAACATCACCATTAGCCTATATATTTAAAGGTAGTGAAAGTTTGTTATATATGACAGATACAGGATATATATCGCAAAAAAATATGAAATATATGAAATCATTAAATTATTATATTATTGAAAGCAATCATGATGTTCAAATGTTAATGGATACAAAAAGACCTTATTTTCTAAAACGTCGTATTCTTGATGATAGTGGACATTTAAATAATGAATATAGTGCCCGTATGATATCGCAAGTAATTAATGAGGATACAAAAGAAATTGTGCTAGCACACCTTAGTGAAGAAGCAAATAGTCCAGATGTTGCACTGTCAACATATCACAGCATATTTGAAAGTGTAGGAATTTCATTTACAAATATAAAAGTGGCCAGTCAAGTGAATATTGTAAGTGGAGGTAAAAAAAATGTTGGTTAAGATCATTACATTAGGAAAGCTTAAAGAAAAATATTTAGTAGCTGGTGTAAGTGAATATGTAAAAAGAATGCAAGCATATACTAAGATAGAATTAATTGAATTAAATGATGAAAGTATTCCTGATAATTGCAGCGATGCAATGGCTACAATTATTAAAGATAAAGAAGGTAAAAAAGTATTATCTAAAATAAAACAACAGGACTATGTTATTGTATTAGATGTTGTAGGAAAACAAATTGATTCAGTAGAATTGTCAAAACACATAGAAAAATGTATGATAGAAGGGAAGAGTACAATAGTGTTTGTTATTGGTGGCTCACTTGGCCATGGTAAGGAGATACTACAAAGAGCGAACTTTTCATTGTCATTTTCAAAGATGACATTTCCACATCAACTAATGAAGTTAATATTAGTCGAACAGGTATATCGTGCATTTAAAATAATGAAAAACGAAAGTTATCATAAGTAGGAGGTATTATGGGAACGGTATTAATTATCGCAATGTTTGCATCAACGATGGCAGCATTACATTTTACAACAAATGAAAGTGCTAAAAGAGCAACATTATTTAATGTAATAACATTATGTTTGATTGTTGCAACTGCATATCAGTTTTATTTGATTGAATCAATAATCCTACTAGCAGTAATTGCTATTGGTGGATTTATAGGAATTAAATTTTTTTCAAAGAATAAAAAAATATAGAAAACAAGGAGAATAGTTATGACAGAAAAATTTATTATTGAAATGGAAAACGGAGATATTATGGAAGGGGAATTATACCCAGAAGTAGCACCTATATCAGTAGAAAACTTTTTAAAGTTAATGGATCAGGATTTCTTTAAAGGGTTAATTTTCCATAGAGTAATTCCAGGTTTTATGATTCAAGGTGGAGGGTATGATGCAAAAATGAATCATAAAGACTGCCCATCAATTAAAGGTGAATTTAGAAGTAATGGTGTGCAAAATGATTTATTACATACACGAGGTGTTTTATCAATGGCAAGAACAATGATTCCTGATTCAGCATCTTCTCAATTCTTTATTATGCATCAAAATGCGCCGCATTTAGATGGTGAATATGCAGCATTTGGTAAGGTAACAAGTGGATTAGAAGTAATTGATACAATCGTATCGGCAGATCGTGATCGTCAAGATTGCCCTCATAGCCCAATTGTAATTAAAACAATTCGTAGAGCTTAATATGAAACTATTTATATTAGAGAATTGTCCACACTGTAAACGTGCCCGCAAGTGGTTAGAAGAGTTATACAGTGAAAATCCAAGTTACCAAACAATAGAAATTGAAGTGATTGATGAACAAGTTGATGAAGCACTAGCTAGTCAGTATGATTATTATTACGTACCAACTATTTTTGATGGTGATAAGAAGCTTCATGAAGGTGTTGCGACCAAAGAAGGAATACGTAATATTTTAGATGAAAAACTAACAAGATTATAAAAGAATGAGTGCTTTTGTATTAAAATTGATACAATTTTATAATTTATTCTTGAAATATCTAAATAATATAGATATTATATATAATTGTAGTAAGGAGGAAGGTACATGCAAACTTTTGATATAAAAAAAGTATATAAATCGCAATATAGTGCCTCACAATCTAAAATTAAACATTTAAATGTTGAAAATATGACGTTTATAATGATTGATGGTATTGGAAATCCAAAAACTGAGGAGTTTAAACAAAAGTCTAAAGTATTAAAGTTATTTTCTAAAGAGGTAAAAGCAATATTAAAAGAACAAGGGATTACTTATACAATACCACCACTTGAAGGTATGTGGGATACGTATGACAATACTCATTTTGATGTTTCTAGAAAAGATAGTCTAATATTCACATTAATGATGTCGTTTCCAACGATGTTAGATTCTAATTTATTTTCTAAATGTCTTATACGAGTAAAAGATAAAATTGATGATGTATTAGCAAATCAAGTGTATCAAAAAGATAGAGATGAAGGTCAATGTCTACAAATGTTACATAAGGGTGCTTATAATACAGAAATCGATACTACAAAAAAAATTATGGAATATATTACTGTTGAAAACATGAAGCTTAGTGGATACCATCACGAGATTTATTTAAATGATCCGGCTAGAGTGGAACCAGAAGATTTAAAAACAATTGTAAGATATGCTATTGAGGATGCGTAGCATCCTCTTTTTTAGAAGGGGGATATTGTGTTGTTAGAAAAAGTACCAGGATTACAATTACAAAACGCTATAAAAGCACCAATAGGTTTTTCGGGTGATGATGTATATATTATAGAACAGGGGTATGAAGGCAAAGATGTAGTTGTGAAGGTTTCGAAAAGAAAAGAAGTATATATAGAGGCAAATAATCTACATTGGCTAAAACAACATATAATGGTTCCTACTGTTTATGATTTTGGTAAGGTTGATGATATCTATTATTGTATTATGGAGAAGCTTCCGGGGGTAATGTTTCAAGAAAATACGTTTGATAATCCAAAAAGTATGATTATAGAATTTTCAAAGGCACTTAGGAGGTTCCATTCAATAGATTATTCAAAACTGCCTCATAACCATTCATTAAAAGATAAGTTAATGCAAATTGAGATGGACTATAAAAATAATAAACTTACAAACACTTATTTTGAAAAAGAACTACAAGATAAATCTGTTACAGAAATTTATGAATTGCTAAGATCATTAGATATAATAGAGGATGATTTAGTTTTATGTCATGGAGATCCATGTATGCCAAACATAATTGTAGATAGTGGTAACATCGGGTATATAGATGTTGTCGGTATTGGAATATGTGATAGGTATTTAGACTTATCGATTGCAATTCGTACGCTTAGATACAATATTGAAATGTCAGGAAATGAATTTACAAGGGGACATGTATTACTGTTTTTAAAAAGTTATGGAATAAAGAAATTTAATAAACAAAAATTTATATACTATCTACTTCTTGATGAATTGATAGTAGGTTAGGAGAAAAACATGAAAGTAATGTTTATTAGTGATATTCACGGAAGTTATTATTTTGCTAAAAAAGCAATTGATATTTTTTTAAAAGAACGATTCGATAAATTAGTGATTTTAGGTGATATACTTTATCATGGACCACGTAATCCGTTTCCAACAGAATATGATTGTATGAAAGTATCAGAATTATTAAATGAACATGCGGATTCAATTATTGCAGTAAAAGGGAATTGTGATAGTGAAGTTGATCAAATGGTTTTACAGTTTGACAATTCAACAAGTCATAAAGAAGTAGAGTTTAATGGTATTTCTTTTTACTTAACACATGGACATATATATGATGAAGAAAAATTACCAGATTTAAAACCAGGTAGTGTATTAATGTATGGGCATTTTCATATTCCACTTGCAAAAAAAGTTGGAAATATATATGTGTGCAACCCTTCATCAATTTCACTTCCAAAACAAGGAACTAACAGTTATGGACTGCTAGTTGATAATGAATTTTCTATCAAAACATTTGATGGAGCAGAAGTGAAGAAGATACCGCTTACAAATTAAGTGTAAAATATAGTGCATAAAAAAAATAAATATGGTATTTTATATATATAGGCTAAATTATGATGAATCATAAGATAGCTTTTTTTTATAAAGTAACAGAAGGGAGAATTGTAATGGTCAAGTATATTGAAATAGCAGATGATTTGCGTAGTAAGATACAAAATCAAACATATACCTATGGTCAAAAGCTTCCTTATGAATATGTTTTGTGTGTGAGCTATCATTGTAATAAAGAAACAATGAAAAAAGCGCTAGAAATATTGGTTAAGGAAGGGTTGATTGTACGTCGACGTGGAGCTGGTACCTTTGTAAAAGATTATGATCCTGGTGTAGCAATGGGAAGTGAAAACCAAGGAAATCTAAATATTGGACTAACAAGGACCTATGGTCAACAAAAAAAAGTTACATCCAAAGTAATAACATTTGAGGTAGTACCTAGTGATGCAATAATAAGTAATCACTTGCAAATCGAAGAAGGTTCATTTGTGTATCATATAATACGTCAAAGATTCTTAGATGAGGATATCTATTCGCTAGAAGATATTTATATACCAATATCAATCTTACCGGATTTATCAAAAGACGTAATTGAAAAATCAATTTATCAGTATGTTGAAAATGGATGCAATTTTAAAATACAGAGTATGCATAAAACAATACGTTCTTTTTTATCTACTACGTTAGAACAAAAGTATTTATTACTAAAAGAAAATGAACCATATATTGAAATAGAACAATTGACATTTTTAAGTAGTGGTGTAATCTTTGAATTTTCAAGATCGAGGTTTCATTATAGAGATTTTAATTTCCATATTGTAAGTGTAAAATAGGGTGTATTTTCACTTGATGAAAATAAAATTAAAAGTATGGTACTTTTTATCAAAAAACCATTGACTTATAGCGCTTACAATTCTATAATAGTAAGTGTCTAGAAAAAATATTTTAAGGGAGGAACAAAATATGGACAAAATGGCAGATACACTTGGGCGCTTAGGTGCTTGGTGTGCACAAAACAAATATTTATCTGCAATTAAAAATGCATTCCAAAACTTTATGCCTTTAACTATCGCAGGGGCAGCTGGTTTATTATGGACGCAAGTTTTAGTTAATGATAATATTGTAGAAGGAAATGCTCAAGGGTTAGGAGGGATTTTCCCACCAATCATGGCATTAGAATTTTTAAATCCTGCATTTGATGCAATCTTCTTTGCAACTATCTCATGTATTACAATCGGTATTACATTTGGTATCGCAAACGAAATCGGTATTTGGAATTTAGGAGCTGACAAAGCTGGATATTTCCCAGGAATCTTAGGGATCGCAGCTTGGTTAACAGTTACTGAAACAGCGCATAAATTTTTCGATGCTAATGCAGCAGAAACTACTTTCACAGCAATTAGCAGTGACGCATTAGGAGCAACGGGGTTATTTACTGGTATGATCTTTGCAGTATTATCAGTTGAATTATTCTGCTTCTTTGCAAAAATGGACGGGTTAAAAATCAAAATGCCTGATACAGTACCACCAGGTGTTTCTCGTGCATTCGAAGTTTTAATTCCTGCATTTATCGTTTTAGTTATCACATCAATGATTGGGTTAGCTTCAGTAGAATTACTAGGAAATCCAGTTAATGCAGTAATCAAAACAGCAATCGCTGAACCATTAACTGCAATTGGGGCTTCAATCCCAGGTGTAATCGTTATCTACACATTAATCATGTTATTCTGGTTAGTAGGTATTCATGGTAACAACATGTTAGCAGCGGTTAAAGAATCAATCTTTACACCATTATTAGTTGCAAACACAGAAGCTTTCAAAGCTGGTAAAACACCAGAAAACGTATGGAACATCGGTATGTTACAAATGTTCGGTGAGTTCGGTGGATCTGGGGTTACAATCGGTTTAGTAATCGCAATCTTCATCTTCTCAAAACGTGCTGACAATAGAGCAATCGCTTCATTATCAATCGTTCCAGGATTATTCAATATCAATGAAACTGTAACATTCGGTATCCCAATGGTATTAAATCCAATCTTAGGTATTCCATTCTTATTTACAGCAACTATCACATTAATGATTGGTTACTTCTTAACTACAGTTGGATTCTGTCCACCAGCAGTACTTCCAGTACCTTGGACAACTCCACCAATCTTACTAGGATACCTTGCTACAGGAGCACAAATCAATGGTGCTATTTCTCAAGTAATCTGTATCATAGTATCAGTGTTCTGCTACGTACCATTCTTAATGGCTTACGAAAAATATCAAAACAAACAAGCTGCTGAATAATATAATTTAGTAAATTGTCAAAGTTACTAACAGGGCGAAGATAATTCGTCCTGTTATTTATTTAAATGTAATACTAGTGATAAGTTATAGGTTTATAATTTATCATTGTTATTACAATGTAATTTCGATATAATGATTTAGAAAAGAGGAGTTAACATGGAAACAAAAGAATTTAAAAAACAAAAAAATGATGCTGAGCTATTTTTCCAAGTGTTTTATTTATTATATGTAGCAGTACTTGCATTTCAACAACAGTATCAAGAAGCAATCGTAGTTGCAGTTGCAGGTATACTTATCATAGGGTATTTAAGATTTTTTAGACCGTACAAATATAGTATTACAAGAAAGTCTTTAACAATTCATAAAAGATTAGGAAAAGATAAAGAGATTCAACTATTAATGTGCGAAACAATCTGTGATCCAGTTCCTAAAATGACTAGATTTATTACACATCCAAGAGCATTAGAATTATATACTGAAGGAAAAAAACGTTACGTATTAGTACCTAAAAATAGAGTTGATTTTGTAGGAACGGTTCATGCAGCTAACAAACGTATTCAAGTACAAGTTAAAGAATATGCTACAAATCGCAAATCTTTTGAAAAAAGACAACGTAAAGCAGAACGTAATGAAGCAAGAAGCACTAATAAATAGTGCTTTTTTTGTTATTTTGCATAAAAATTACAATAGTGACAATTTTTTCTCGACAAGTGATACTTTATAATTGTATAATATCGACATGAGAGAAGATGGAAGGAGATTATCATGGAAATTAATGAATTAGTAGAAGGATATGGAAGTCTTACATTTAGCGATGACGTAATGAAGGAACGTATTCCTAAGTCAACATATAAAGCATTTCATGAAGCATTAGATAAAGGGGAGCCACTTTCTAAAGAAACTGCAACAGCAATTGCTAATGCAATGAAGATTTGGGCTGTCGAACATGGAGCAACTCACTTTACTCACTGGTTTACACCAATGACAGGATTAACTGCAGAAAAACATGATGCATTTATGGAGCCATCAGGAAATAAAGCAGTGTTAGAATTTAGTGGTAAAACACTTCGTAAAGGGGAGCCAGATGCATCATCATTTCCATCAGGGGGACTGCGTGCAACATTCGAAGCAAGAGGGTATACTGCTTGGGACTGTACATCACCAGCATTTGTTAAAGATGGATCATTGTATATTCCAACATTATTTTGTTCATATACAGGAGAAGCATTAGATAAAAAAACACCACTGCTGCGTTCAAGTGATGCACTGTCAAAAGCAACTGTGCGCTTAATGCCGTTATTAGGAGAACTTGGAGTTACTAAAGCAACTGCATCTGTTGGTGCAGAACAAGAATATTTTTTAGTAGATGATAAATATTTTCAAGAAAGAATAGACTTGAAATTAACAGGACGTACTTTGTTTGGTGCGCTTGCTCCAAAAGGGCAAGAGTTAGAAGATCATTATTTTGGAAGTATCAAACGAAAAGTTGGAGCTTTCATGGAAGAACTTGATAGAGAGTTATGGAAATATGGAATTCCATCAAAAACAAAACACAATGAGGTTGCACCGGCACAACATGAAATTGCATGTGTTTATTCTAAAGTGAATATTACAACTGATAATAATCACTTATTAATGCAATTAATGCAAGATATTGCCAAAAAACAAGGACTACGTTGTTTATTACATGAAAAACCATTTGCTGGAGTGAACGGTTCTGGGAAACATGATAACTGGTCTGTAGTAACAAATACAGGGATAAACTTATTTAATCCAACTGCGACACCTGCTAAAAATGTTCCATTTTTAGCAACATTAGCATGTACGATTCGTGCAGTAGATAAATATGCGGATTTACTTCGTATGTCAATTGCAAGTGCAGGAAATGATCACCGTTTAGGTGCTAATGAAGCACCACCAGCAATTGTGTCTATTTTCTTGGGAGATGAATTGGATTCCGTAATTGAAGAGATTTGTAATGGAACAAAAGAAAACACTGTAGAATCAGGGAAACGTTTTGAAACTGGAGTATCCGTAGTACCAACATTTGCTAAAGATACAACAGACCGTAACCGTACGTCTCCATTTGCATTTACAGGAAATAAATTTGAATTCCGTGCAGTTGGATCAAGCCAGTCAATAGCAGGTCCAAATACTGTTTTAAATACAATTTTAGCAGATTCTATGAATGAAATGGCTTCAAGAATTGAGAGTGGAAAAACAATTGATGAAGTTATTAAAGAGTTCATTTCAAAACATCGTCGTGTAATTTTCAATGGTGATGGATATTCTAAAGAGTGGGAAGAAGAAGCTGCACGTAGAGGATTATTAAATAATAAAAATACTGTTGATGCATTAGATTGTCTAAAAGAGGCTAAAAATATTGAATTATTTGAAAAACTTGGTGTTTATACACCAGTTGAATTAGAATCACGCTATGAAATTCTAAATGATAATTATGCTAAGGCAATACGTCTAGAAGCATTAACTGCAGTGAAAATGGCAAAAACTCAGCTATATCCTGCTATCGTTAGCTACCTGGATAGCATTTCTGCAAGTTATTTAACATCAAAAGAAGTAGGAATTGATGTTGAATTCATTAAAGATGATGTATCAAAAATCGCAAGACTTGCTAAAGAAATGAAAACACAAATAAATATACTAGAAGAAAATATTAATGCTATCGAAAATGGTACAATGGATATCGTGGAACAAGCAAAATCATGGAGAGATGATGTACTAACAGTAATGAATGAATTACGTAGTGTAGTAGATTGTTTAGAAGAAGAAGTTGCGGCAGATTTCTGGCCAATGCCAACGTATATTGATTTACTATTTGGAGTATAGAATATATTCATACAAGCATTATAAAAAATTAACCAAACTGATAATTTTCGGTTTGGTTTTTTCATGTATATATTCTTTGCATAATAATAGAAAGAACGATTATAATTGAACTAAGGAGGGAATTATATGAATATTATGAATTTTGCATTAAAAATGCTAAATCGAAATTATAAAGCCTCATTTGTATATGGTATGATTTTATTGTTTTCAATAGCTTCAATATTTATATTCATTGAAATTGGAACAAATACAAACATCGCAATAGATTCATCGTTTAGCGTCTTTTCTGTTACACTGGCAAATATAATGCCCACATTTGTGTGTTTTTTTTGCTGGATAGTCATTATTTATGCAACAAACTACTATTTTAGTTATAAGGGAAAAGAGTTCTCCTTACTCTACCTTAGTGGAGCAAGCACGTTTGCAAAAATTAGATATATTGCCTATCAAATACTAATCATTTTATTATTAGTTGCACCATTTGGAATAGTTATAGGATATGGAATAATTATGTTTTTATATCAGACTGTATTTGCAAGTTTATATCCAGTAATAAGTATTGATACTTTTACATCTGTATTTGTATCTCTTGGGGCTACTGTTGCGGTTACGATTTTCTTTACTATGGGATATCTATTTCGTACCAGTGTATTGGACTTACAAAAAGAGAGAAAAACAAAGTGGTTGCGACATCACAAACACTCAAGGGTTAAGTCATGGATGGCAATAATTGGATATAGCTATTCAATTTATGCATCCAGTATAAGCGTTTCGACATATGAATCAAATATTACGACTAATGTGACTAGAAACATATTACTAGCATTTGTTTGTGTGCTTAGTATATATATTATGCTTAATCATACAGTTCCAAGAATGTTGGAATACTTAAAGAAAAAAAATCTATTTTGTAATAGTAGTACTTTTATAAGTACTTCCTACTACCTATCAACCACCAAAAATACTATGGTTATCATGATATTCCTGCTTGCAATACCAACTATATTTTCACCATCCCTTGCAACACAAGTGAATGGTGGAATAGAGTACAATATTACATTGATATGTTATTTGTTTCTAATAGTACTTTCTTGTATTGCACTAATTTGTAAATACTTGAATCACACGATACAAAGACATAGTGAATATAAGACGTTATTAAATATTGGCTACTCATCAAAACAGATTAAAAATATATTAAAACAGGAAGTTGCTTTGCTATATAGTTCAATTATTATACTGCCATTACCGCTAGTAATGATTATTTCATATAGCTATATCACATATTATGAGCAATCAATCATGACTTTTATAATAATAATCACATTATATATTATTCCATTATTAGTTTCTGCAATAGCAACACACTATTTACAATACAAAAATCTTGCTAAGAGAGGGGCGTTATAAATGAAAACTGCAATACTACAAGCAAAAAACATTGTAAAAAAATATAATCTTGATACAAAAAATCCACTTATCGCTTTAAACAAAGTATCTTTAGAAGTTTTTCCTGGAGAGTTCTTGTGTATTATGGGAGCATCTGGGTCTGGAAAATCGACACTAATCAATAATATTTCATCAATTGATATACCAACCAGTGGGAATGTTTACATTGATGGCGGGGAAATCACATCAATGAAAGAAAGTGATTTGTGTAGGTTTCGTTATCAAAAATTAGGTTTTGTATTTCAAAATTATAATGTTATAGATGTATTAACAGTATATGAAAATATTGCAACGCCTTTAGTGCTTCAAAAAGTGTCTGCCTTAGAAATAAAACAACGAGTAATTGAAGTTGCTAAAAAATTAAATATCGAACACACAATAGAAAAGTATCCTAGTGAATGCTCAGGTGGTGAGTTACAACGTGTTGCAATTGCAAGAGCAATCGTGACAAATCCAAAAGTGATTGTAGCAGATGAACCTACTGGAAATCTTGATAGCAAAAACTCACATGAGATATTATCAACATTTAAACAACTAAATGAAAAAGAAAATATTGCGATTGTTATGGTAACTCATGATGCACAAATTGCATCCTATTCTTCAAAACTATTGTATTTAAAAGATGGTACTATCGAGCATGTTTTAAATAGAGAAAATTTAAGTCAAAAAGACTATTTCTATAAAATAATAGATATTACATCAAAAGATAGCCAAAAATTATTCAAATAAACTACATTTATCAGGAGGGAATAAGATGAAAAAATCAATTAAATATTTATTTGTTTTCTCTTCCCTATTTATGTGGGGAATTGTAATAATTATAATCATAAATGTAAGAAATATAGAACCACTAGATCCACTCCAACAGGCAGATCAATATATAGAACGATATGATATCGAACTTGAATATACAAGAACTGTTGAGCATGAAGGATCTAGCATTGTTGTTTTGTACACTACAATAGAAAGTCAAGATTCAAATTTTAGTGTTATATTTAAAAATGGAAAATATAGTCGTGATACGTACTATAATGATGTTCTTGCAGGAAATAATACATTTAATCGTATTTCAAATGAATATTATTTTGAATACTTATCACCTGAAATTACTGGACAGGAGCTAGTTGGTTATTTTTATAACAGTAATATTATTTCTAATGTTTTAGAAATTCAATTTGAGAATTTTGATGACATGGTGTTACAAATAAGTGATTTAGAAGTCGATAAACAATATGATATAAGTGAACTTGCAAATAAATATGGAGTAATAGCCTATATGGAAACATTAGATCAGCTAAGTGCTAAGGATATTGCGGCATTATTCATCGAAAAAAAAGAAGAGTTAGATGCACTAAATGTACCTTATCAAGCAATAGTAATATATATAGATAAATATGCAATAGGGATAAAGAAAGACGCTATCAATGAGAGTACATTAGAAAATTATATTTCACAGACATATAACATTGAATAATAAAAAACCGCTTAAGCGGTTTTTCTTTTTGAATAGAACTTTTTAATCGCTAAAAATATTAGTAATGCTAGAACAACACCAATGGTATCTATTCCTACATCTACAGCAGTTCCTGATCGTCCTGGAATAAAGGTTTGATGAAGTTCGTCACTCATGGCATAAAGAACTGATAAACTTGCACTATATAGTAGGTATTTATTATATTTATTTTTATAAAATGCATACAAGAAAAAGAATGTTAAAATCATGTATTCTATCACATGAGCAGATTTACGAATAATAAAGGAAAGTGTATTGATAGAAACTTCTACTGTTGTTATATCATGGATAAGTGATTGTATGAACGATACAATCATATCACTCATACCAGCAGAATCATTACCAACTTGACTAGACATATAGAATATTAATATCATCCATAAAAGTGCAGGAGTAAAGTATCTAAGCTTCATGTAGTTCTTGCCATTTTTCTAACTGAGTTTCAAGCTCAATTTCTAAACTGGTAATAGCGTCTGTTGTTTCATTGTAAACAAGGTAATCATCAATAATGCTTGGGTCTTGTAATTTGTTTTGTAGAGTTTCAATTTCTTCTTCAAGACGAGTGATTTCTTTTTCAACTTTTTTTATTTCATTTCGTTGCTTACGATCAATTACCTGTTTTACTTTAGAAACAGTTACTGTTTCTTTTTTTGTTTCTTCAACAACAATTTTCTTACTTATATAATTATCATAATTTCCCGCATATGTTATTACACCATCTGGTGTAAGTTCATATACATCAGTAGCAATCTTATTGATAAAATAACGATCATGGCTTATGAAAAATATTGTCCCTTTAAATTCTACTAAGGCTTGTTCCAATACCTCTTTTGAGGCAATATCTAAGTGGTTAGTTGGTTCATCTAATAGTAGAAAGTTAGCTTGTTGTAACAGTAACTTAGCTAGTACTACTCGTCCTTTTTCACCACCAGACAATACACTAAGTTCTTTAAACACATCATCACCTTTGAAATTAAACATGGCTAGAATAGAACGTATTTCAGTATTTGTCATTTTAGGGTAGGCATCAGATATTTCATTAAATATAGTAGATGACAATGAAAGAGAAGTATGCTCTTGATCATAATATCCAATATCTATTTTACTTCCTAAGGTTATTTTACCAGACATTGGTTGTAATACTTTCATAATTGCTTTAAAGAGCGTTGTTTTACCAATTCCATTTTGACCAACGAGTGCAATTCTTTGATTTTTTACTATTGTAAAATCAATATTCTTAGATAGAATGTCACTATATCCAATTGCCACATCTTTTACTTTAACGACTTCATGTCCAGATTCTAAACGGGGAGTAAATGACATTGAAATACTCTCGGGTAATGATTCTGGTTTATCAATTCTTTCAATTTTAGAAAGTTGTTTTTCTTTTGACATTGCGCGGCGAACTGACTTTTCACGATTGAATGATTTAAGTAAATCAATACTCGCCTGTGCTTTAGCAATTTCACGTTGTTGATTTACATACTGTTTTAGTTCAATTGCGCGAAGTTGTTGCTTACGAATAGAATATTCATGGTACATACAGTTATACACTTTTGATTTACCATTTTCTACTTCAACAATAGTATTAGCAACTTGGTCTATAAAATATCGATCATGGCTGACAAAAATAATAGAATGTGGATAGCCTTTTAGATATCCCTCTAAAAAGCGTATGGCATTTGCATCCAAATGATTGGTAGGTTCATCAAGTAAAAGCAGTTTTGGTTCTTGTAATAGCAATTTCGCAAGTGATAGCCTTGTCTTTTGCCCCCCTGAAAGAGTAGAAACAACCATATTGAATTCTTCCTTTGTGAATCCGACACCTTTTAATACACCTTCAATTTTACTTAAATACATATAACCACCTAATTCACTAAACTGATGTGATAAGCGGTCATACTGATTCATTACTTCATCATTAAAGTTTTCACCCATACGTTGTTCTAAGGAACGCAGTGATTGCTCCATGACAATTAAGGAATCAAAAATATCAAGTGCCGATTGATATATTGTTTTACTCATATCTAAATTATGTTCTTGTCTTAAATAACCAATAGAAATATCCTTTGCTTTAAAGATATTACCACTATCAATTTCTAATTGATCATCTAGTATTTTTAATATTGTAGTTTTTCCAGCACCATTTACACCAACGATTGCAATACGCTCTTTTTCTTTGATAGTAAAGGTTATATTTTTAAGTAACAATTCACCTTGGAATGACTTTGTTACGTTTGAACATTCGATTATCATAATTTCACCTCTTTTGATATTTTAGCATAAAATCAAGTAAAATTGTAAAAATTAAAACGAAACTATTTACATAAATTGCTTAAAAATGTATAATTGTATACAATCGATGGAGGTAATGATATGGGTATAAACTTAGCATATAAGGTATTAAAATCAAAATTGGTTGATGGTGATTTGGTAGCGGGGAACCAAATCGCAATAGAAATTGACCAAACATTAACACAAGATTCAACAGGAACTATGGCATATTTACAGCTTGAAGCGATGAATATCAAACATGTAGCAGTGAAAAAAGCTGTTGCATATATTGACCATAACATGTTACAAACTGGATTTGAAAACATGGATGATCATGAATTTATTCGTAGTGTAGCCAAAAAACACGGTATTGTTTTTTCAAAACCAGGTAATGGAGTATGTCATCAATTACAACTAGAAAATTTTTCGATTCCTGGTCAAACATTAGTAGGATCAGATTCGCATACGCCAACATGTGGGGCAATGGGGATGATCGCTATTGGAGCAGGTGGATTAGACGTAGCTGTAGCAATGGCAACTGGTAAATATTATTTATCATGTCCAAGTGTTGTAAAAGTAGAATTAATTGGCACAAAATCAAAATTTGTAAGTGCAAAAGATATTATTTTAAAAGTATTGGAGAAGTTAACTGTAAAAGGTGGCGTAAACAAAATCATTGAATATACTGGTAGTGGAGTAGATTCATTAACATTAACAGAAAGAGCAACAATCTGTAATATGGGTGCAGAACTAGGAGCAACAACTTCAATTTTCCCAACAGATGAAAAGACTCGTGAATATTTAAAACAACAAGGAAGAGAGAATGATTATGTTGAGCTAAAGGCAGACTGTGATGCAACGTATGATGAAGAACTTGTTGTAGAATTGGATAATCTAGTTCCGATGATCGCAAAACCACATAGCCCAGATGCAGTTGTGCCAGTAAGTGAAGTTGCTGGTATTAAAGTAAATCAAGTAGTTATTGGAAGTTGCACGAATTCATCTTATAGTGATTTAATGAATGTTGCGAGTATTTTAAAAGGAAATACAGTAGCTGACCATGTGTCATTAGTAATTGCACCAGGATCAAGTTCTATTCTTGCGATGCTTTCAACAAATGGGGCACTTGCAACTATGATTCAAGCTGGGGCTAGAATATTAGAATGTGGATGTGGACCATGCATTGGAATGGGGCAAGCACCATTATCAAAAGGTGTTTCTTTACGTACTATAAATCGTAATTTTAAAGGAAGATCAGGAACAAATGACGCTAGTGTGTATCTAGTGTCTCCGGAAATTGCAGCGATTAGTGCAATAAAAGGTGTAATAAGTGAAGATTTTGACAAGGATATAGAATTTGAAACAAATTTAAATACACCATTTATCAAAAATGATACTTTCTTTATTGATGAGTATGATGAAAATAATGAAGTGTATATGGGACCGAATATTAAACCAGTCCCACGTGGAGAGAAGATGGTTGATACAATCAGTAGTAAAGTTGTACTAAAAGTTGGAGATAACATTTCTACTGACCACATCGTACCATCCGATTCAAAACTACTACCTTATAGATCAAATGTGCCACACCTTGCAAAGTTTGCATTTTGTAAAGTGGATGATCAATTCCATGATCGTGCTATGGCAAATGGCGGTGGCTTCATTGTTGGTGGGGACAACTATGGACAAGGTTCATCAAGAGAACATGCGGCACTAGTGCCAAACTATTTAAAAATTAAAGCAGTATTTGCGAATTCATTTGCACGTATACATCGCTCAAACTTAATTAATAATGGAATTTTACCAATTGTAATATCTACTACGCAAAGTGACTTCTTCAATCTAGAAGATGATTATTGTATTGAAAATATCGTTGATGCAGTAGCGTCGAATGGAAATGTGATAGTTAGAAACACAACTAATGGTACATCAATAGAATTACCATTAGAGTTGGCTAGTAGAGAAAAAACAATGATAGAATATGGTGGCTTATTAAATGCAATAAAAGAACTAGGGGGAAATGTATAATGAAGGCAGTATTACTACCAGGAGATGGAATAGGGAAAGAGATATCAAAAAGTGTAATTTCTATAACAAAAGCTTTACAATTAGACATAGATTGGGTATCATATCAAATTGGTGGTGAATATGCTGATGCAACTGGTGAGCTATTTGAGCCAGGAGCAATCGAAGCTATTAAAGAACATAAATGGGTATTAAAAGGTCCAACTGCTACACCGTTAGCAACTGGCTTTAGAAGTGTAAATGTGGCAATGCGCCAACAATTCAATACCTATGCTAATGTTCGACCAATAGTGAGTTTTGATGGTGTAAATTCAAGATACCAAGATATAGATTTGGTTATTATTAGAGAAAATACTGAAGATTTATATAAAGGAATTGAATACATGGTAACTCCTGATATCGCAAATGGAGTTAAGTTAATTACTCGTCAGGCAAGCGAGAGAATTTGTCGATATGCCTTTGAGTACGCTAAAAAGAATGGACGTAAAAAAGTTACGGCTGTACATAAAGCAAATATCATGAAGTTTAGTGATGGATTATTCTTAGAATCATTTAAAAATGTTTCTAAAGAATATCCAGAAATAGAAGCTACCGATGTGATAGTTGATAATATGTGTATGCAATTAGTTATTAATCCTGAAAAGTATGATGTATTAGTAGCTCCAAATTTATATGGAGACATTGTCTCAGATCTATGTGCCGGATTAGTCGGAGGGCTTGGATTAGCACCAAGTGGAAATATTGGTGATGAATATCGTATATATGAAGCAGTGCATGGTAGTGCCCCAGATATTGCTGGAAAAGGCATTGCAAATCCAACTGCATTATTACTTGCATTTGCAATGATGTTAGAAGCACTACAATATACAGATGAAGCAAGAAGACTACGCAATGCATTAACAAAAGTTATAGGAGAAGGAAAATACACAACCCCTGATATTGGTGGGAACGCAACAACGGACGCTTTCATCAATGAAGTCGCATGCGTATTATAGGGAAAGAAAATGACAAATAAATTATTCGAAAATATTAGCCATGGTTCATTAGGGAGTCGAATATTTGTATTATTAAGGGATAAAATTTTAAATGAGGAATACAAACCAGGCGAAAAATTAAATGAAGTTGTATTATCTAAAGAATTAAATATATCAAGAACACCAATACGTGAGGCCCTAAAACAATTAGAATTAGAAGGATTAGTAAACAGTATTCCAAATAAAGGGGTATATGTGCTTGGTTTTTCTGGAAGAGATATTGATGATATGCTAGAAATACGTTATGTATTAGAAAAATTAGCAATTGGATTTGCAATTGAACGCATTGATGAAGAACAACTTTCTAAACTAGAAGAAATTTGTGAATTGATGGAGTTTTATGCAACAAAATGTGATCAAGAAAAATTTGAAGAATTAAACATTTCTTTCCATGAATCAATCTATAAAGGAACAAAGTCACAATACTTTGAACGACTTTTAAAAGATATAAATTACTATATTCATGTAACTTCTAAACATTCGATTCGTCAGCCTAAGCGTCTTGAAAGTGCTGCAATAGAACATCGAGAAATATACGAAGCAATAAAAGAAAGAGATGTCGAAAAAGCTAAAGAAAAAATCCAAACGCATATTCGTAAAACACAGTCATTAGTTAGAAACTATTATGACACAAAAATATAAGATGGTCATATGACCATCTTTTTATATTAATTATTTAAATAAAAAGGATATGTAGTAAAACATATCCTATAATAATTTCCATTTATGATGTAAGTTGCTAACAATAGTTGCACTTTCAATTGTTTTTTCTTTAGTCATTACCGGGCTTTGTAGAAGTCCTTTTTCTATACATTCATGAATATGTTCTATTTCAAATAAAAATTCACTGTTGAAATTAAATGGATAGTGCATAGAATTACCATCGTGCATAGTTACAAATACTTCACGCGATTTCCAATAGTTAGGAATTGCTATATATCCTTTATCGCCATATATAACTGCTTCATTTTGTAGTGGTATTTCCATTGAAATGGTTGAAGAAACTAATATTTCTTCATTTAATAAAAGCTGGAAATTACATGTTTCATCAACATTTGTTGGACCAATTTTTGCAACTCCATCTGCTTTTATTGAAGGCATATCAAATAAGTATTGTAAGAGTTCAATTGTGTAAGTGGCGCTACCATACAGTGCACCGCCGCCTTTTTTAATGTCATACATCCAGTGATCATAATCGAATCTTCCAGGAAAGCCGGCTTTTAGTTCAATGTATTTAATATTACCGATAATATTGTTTGTTAATAATTCTTTTACTTTATTTGTGGTTGGTAAAAATACTGATTTTTGTGCTTCCATTAAAAAACAATTATTTTCTTTTGCAATTTTAAACAACTCTTTAGTATCCTCTGGATTACAAGTAAATGGCTTTTCAACAATAACGTGTTTCTTGGCTTGCAATGCGTTTTTGCATTCCTCAAAATGTAAAGAATTAATTGTTGGTATATACACAATATCAATATTTGGATCATTATATATTTCCTCGCTACTACCATAAAAATGAGGAATATTTAGCTTGCTTGCTGTTTGTTTGGCTTTTTCTATATTACGAGAGCATATTGCATATGCATTGCCTTTCGTACTTTCTTTAATACCATCTACAAATCTTGAAACAATTGATGCACAACTTATGATTCCATAATTATACATAGATAAACTCCTTTAATTTTTCTACAAACTTTTCTAAGTACTTAACATCTACACTATTAAAGTTTGCATATTCAAATGAATCAATGTCTAATACTCCATATAAAGTATTATCAATAACGATAGGTACTACAATTTCTGAATTACTTGCACAATCACAGGCAATATGTCCTGGAAAGGCATGTACATCTTCAATACATTGTGTTGTTTTAGTAGTTGCTGCTTTCCCACAAACACCTTTATTTAAAGGAATATGCATACATGCAGTCTTTCCTTGAAATGGTCCTAAAACAAGTTCATTATTTTTATAAATATAAAATCCAGCCCAGTTTATATTATCAAGGCTATGAAATAATAACGCACTAACATTACTTAAATTTGCAACTGTATCTGTTTCACCATGAAGCAATGCCTCAAGCTGTTTTAATAATAAAATATATCTTTCTTCCATCATCTCACCTCACTATAACAATATCATATATGATTTTATAAAAAAAGTCCCTAATGAGGGACTTCAAATTACACGATTTCTCTTGCGATTTCGTCAGTTACTGTAATACCATCAGCTTCTAACTTAGCGATTGTTTCTGCAAATTGAGGTAAGTGTGCTTTATGAGCAACTAATAACTCGTCTAATACACGTTTACCAATAGCTCCGCTTTTTACTAATGGATTTAATGTAAATGCTTGTAATGCCATACCGTAGTCACCAGTAACAGCAGCTTCAACAGCACATTCTTCCATAGCTTTCATTACTTGAAGCCATCCTTTTTCAGCAGAATTTAATTTCCCAAATGCGATTGGCATTGGTCCAGCTGCTGTGATGTATGAAGAAATTTCTACTGCACAATCATGTGGTAAATCAGGGATTGCACCGTTATTTCTTGTAGAAACTACAACATGAGTTTTCTTGTTTGAATAAACTGAGGCAATTGTTTCACAAGCTGCATCAGAGTAGTGTGCTCCACCACGTTTTGATAATTGTTCTGGTTTATGATCTAAGTTTGGATCTTTGTATAGTTCGAATAATTCTGCTTCTGTTTGTTTAACTTGTTGTCCACGAGTTCCTTTTTCTGCGTCAGCATATTCTTCTAAACCATGTTTTAACATTTCGTCTTCCATATAGTAATATCTGTGGTATCCACAAGGTAATACACCCATTTTTCTTAAATGTTCTTCAATGAATGGAACATCATGAATGTTTGCAGGTAATTTTTCTTTATCTGCATTGTAATATTTATCAATGATATCCATAGTGATTTCTTCACCAGCTGTATTGTATACTTTATGCCAATGGAAGTGATTTAATCCTGCAAATTTATAGATTAAGTCTTCTTCTTTTACATCTAATAATTTTAATTCGCTCATGATAGCACCTACTGGTACGTTACATAAACCAATGATTTTATCCCAGTTACCATATTTAAGAACTGCTTCAGTAACCATTCCAGCGGGATTAGTGAAGTTAACTAACCAAGCGTTTGGACATAACTCTTTCATATCTTCAACAATGCTTAAGATTACAGGTATTGTTCTAAATGCTTTTAACATTCCTCCAGCACCATTAGTTTCTTGCCCAAGCATTCCATAAGAAAATGGAATTCTTTCATCTTTAATACGTGCATTTAATAATCCAACACGGAATTGAGTTGTAACGAAGTCAGCATCTTTTAATGCCTCTCTTCTATCTAAAGTTAAATGTACTTTAACATCATATGGAGAAGCATCCCACATACGTTGTGCCATTGTACCAACGATTTCCATTTTTTCTCTACCCGCTTCAATGTCAACTAGCCACATTTCACGAATTGGTAATTCATCATATCTATTGATGAAACCTTCTACTAATTCTGGAGTATAACTACTTCCTCCACCTATAGTAACAATTTTTACACCTTTTGCCATTTATAATTTCCTCCTAGGTTTGATAATAATAGTATAAATGAAGAGAAACTAAATGTTTAAGTTTTTCAGTTTTTGAAAAACTAAAAGATGCTACTATAAAGTAGCACCTTATTCACCAACAAATCCATCGTTATCATTATCTATCATATATGGATACAGCCAATGGTCTTTAGTTATTGGCATCTGATATCCAGCATCAATAGCCTCACGCACTGTTACAATACCATTGTTATTTATATCGATATCAACAATGGTATTACTTGAATTTTCTTCTTGTGGATTTTCGGGGTTTTGATTTTCAAAACTATCAATAATATCATTTCCTAGTAATGTATAAGAATAATGGTACATACTTGGTGTTTGAGTAGTGGTATCTATGTACTCTATTTTCGCAACGAAATTACTACACCCGCCAGCATCACGAATATTTTTTTCCATATATGCCTGATCACCATGACGATTCAATATAGAGTCTTGAGGTGTTATGTTATATGCATTTGCAACGCCGCCTAAAGAATCTGCAATAATATGACCTTGGTCTAAATCGGGATGTTCCGTACCAGGAACATTGGCCTCATCATGATAGTATCGACCATCATCAGTAACCGGCTCAGTGCCATCATCTTGTAAAATGATAGTAGGTGCTAGAACATATACAAGTTGACCATACCTGTTAGTAAGCGCCCAGTATTCGCGATCACTAAATCCAATATCAACAGCGGACAGTGGCTCTCTGATACCGGATTTATCTCCACCATCAACCTCGATAATATTATACTGTGTGTCTAAGTAGGTTAATGTATCATCATCAATTGTATAACCTAGATCACTTTTTTGTGTTTTATAGTTTGTAGAATGAACTGTATCTTTAGAGGACGTTCCTTCAATAATAGAACAACCACTTAAAACAAAAGAAAATACTAAACATATAATAAATATTTTATACTTCTTCAAAGCATTACTCCTTTTTCTCTAAACGCAATAGTAACCAAAGAGAAACTCTTTGGTTACCTTGTTAATTACCACTTTTCAATAATACCACTAACTAGTGTTACTAAGTCTTTTTCTGCTTTATTGGCAGCTTCAACAACTTCTTGATGGTCTAATTCACTAGCACCAAGTCCCGCTGCTCTATTTGTGATTAATGAAATACCTAATGTAGTCATTCCACAATGTCTTGCAACAGTTGCTTCAGGTACTGTTGACATACCTACAGTATCAGCCCCTAATGCTTTATATGACATGATCTCTGCAGGAGTTTCATACATTGGACCTCTAAAGAATGCATAGATTCCGTCTGCAAGATTAATGTTATTTGCATCAGCGATTTCATGTGCAAGACTTCCAAGTCTCTTAGAATATACTTCTGTCATATCTTTGAATCTAGGTCCGAATTCTTCTAAGTTTGGTCCACGAAGAGGGCTAGGGCAGAAGAAACCAATATGGTCTTTAATAACCATGATTTGTCCTGGGTTTAATCCTTCTGTAATTCCACCACATGCATTTGTTAATACTAAGTTTTCAATTCCTAACTTAGAAAATACACGCACTGGAAGAGTGATGATATCCATTGGATATCCTTCGTAATAGTGGAAACGTCCTTTCATTGCAAGAACTGTTTTACCCTTCATTGTTCCAATGATTAATTGCCCTGCATGTCCAACTAATTTTGGTGTTGGAAAATGTGGGATATCGCTATAATTAATAACGATTGGATTTTCGATTTCATCGGCTAATGGCCCAAGTCCTGAACCTAACACGATTGCAATATCAATAGGCTTATTATATACCGATTGGATATAGCTTGCTGCTTCATTTATTTTTGTATACATAGATAATACACCTCCAAAAAATAGTATAACACAAATAATTAGTGATGTTTACTAATATCTATATGATATATCATAATTGTGATATAATAGATATACAGTGAAAGGGTGGTTAGATGGAAAGAGAAGTTAAAATTAATGGAATATATCGACATTTTAAAGATCGTTTATATAAAGTACTCTTTGTGGCGTATGACAGCGAAACATTAAAAGAAGTTATCGTCTATCAACAATTATATAATAATAAAGATGTGTATGTGCGAGACAAAGAAATGTTTATGTCAAAAGTTGACACTGATAAATACCCAGAGGTAGTACAAGAATATCGCTTTGAATTAGTGGAGGAATAGGTATGAATGTTAAAGATTTTACACTAGATAGTATTGCTTTAGATAAAAGTAGGGTATTTCGCGATGCTGTGCATAATTATATAAGTGTAAAACATCAAGTAATCTTAGATTTAATTGATACGGCTCAGATGCAAAGGTTGCGTCGAATAAGACAACTAGGTGGAACATACCAAGTCTATCAAAGTGCTGAGCACTCACGCTTTTGTCATGCACTAGGGGTGTACCAAATATCTAAAATGATGTGTAATGAAAACTGTATTGGTAGTTATATAAGTGATTATGATAAACTAACAGTTATGTGTGCTGCACTATTACATGATGTTGGACATGGTCCGTTTTCGCATTGCTTTGAAGATGTGTTTGGATTAAATCATGAGGAGTATACTGTTAAAATTATTGAAGGAAATAGTGAAGTAAACACTGTACTTGAAAATTTTCATACTGGCTTTAGTAAAGTGGTGAGTAGTATTATTAAAAAGGATCATCCAAATAAAATATTAGTTCAAATGGTAAGTAGTCAACTTGATAGTGATCGCATGGATTATTTATTGCGTGATTCATATTTTACTGGAACAACTTATGGACAGTTTGATTTACAAAGAATATTACGTATTATGACTGTTAAGGATGGACAAATTGTATATCGTAGTAGTGGTGTCCAAGCGATTGAAGATTATATCTTAGCGAGATATCATATGTATTGGCAAGTTTATTATCATCCAACGGCTAGAGCATATGAGCAATTATTGATTTGTATCTTTAAAAGAGTAAGTGATTTATATCATCAAGGATTTGATTTTGGAGATATTTGTTTTTTAGAACCTTTTATCAGTGGAAGAGTAAATGAGCAACAATATACTGATTTAGATGAGGGAGTTGTTTTTTATTACTTCAAGAAGTTCTCAATGTCGACGGATCCAATTTTACAAGACCTAACAAAGCGTTTCTTAAACAGAAATTTATTTGGTTATCAAGATGTTGAAAGCAAAAAACAAGTAGATAATATTATTAAAGAATATGAAGCTTTAGGATTTGACACAAAGTATTACGTCGTACAAGATGACCAAAGTCAAATACCATATCGTTATTACGGAAATAAGAGTGATATTCATGAAATTAATATTACTACAAAAAATGGGTTAGTTGCCCTGCCAGCTATTTCTGAAATAGTAGGAGCAATCACAAACTCTAAAAAAAGTAAAAAAGATATAAAAATATTTTTCCCAAAACAAAGCAGATAATAGTCTGCTTTTATTTATTAAGTGATTATTTCATAGTAACACTAAGAGAATTATTGATAAAAGTGTGATATACTAAGTTTGGTGATAAAATGAAAGAAATCGTAAAAGTAAATTATAAAGCAATATTTAAATATCCAGAACATAGTGAAACAATGACTTACCAAGAAGTAGGTGAGTATATAAATGATACATATCAACAAGTAACTTTTTGTAGCGGTGATATGCATTTTTTAATTAAAGTAGAAGGAGATACTGTATTATTAAAAAATAATAATACAAGACTTCGACTAGTGATGGATAAGGTAGTTGAAAATGAATATCATAGTCCTTATGGTACAATGATGTTAACAACTAAATTAATTGGGTTACAAAATGATTCTACAATAAAGATTAATTACATATTGTTAGATGGAAAGGAAGAGTTAACAAAAGTATATATATTAATAAGGTTAACTAAGTTAGATAACTAATATGAAAGTACTTAAGTCAACGCAACAAAGACTGTTTATTATTGCAGCATTAATTATTCTCCAAATATTAATAGGTTTTTTAGTTATTTTTGGTTTGTTACAATCTTTACCTATTTTAGAAAAGTTACTTTGGTTTGTAAGTTTTTTAGCTGTACTTTATATTATTAATATAGATGTCGATGCTGGCTATAAGATGATATGGATTTTAATAATCCTAGTATTTCCTTATTTTGGAGGAATAATTTATTTTGTATTTGGTGACAAACAGCCATCCAAAAAGCTATTACAACTTTACAATGTTCAATTAAAACAAATATTTAAATACAATAGTAAATATAAAAAGGTAGAGAATGTTAATCATTTAACAATAAAGAGTCAACTGCACTATATTGAAAATGAAGGTTTTCCAGTGTATCAAAATACAAAAGTAAAATACTATGCATTAGGTGATGTCAATTATATAGATATTATTGAAGATTTAAAGAATGCAAAACATTTTATCTTTATGGAATACTTCATTGTTGAACAAGGAGAAATGTTTGATGAGATAGTTACTATCCTTAAACAAAAAGTGGAACAAGGAGTAGAGGTGCGGTTTATGTATGATGATTTTGGATCATTATTCACACTACCCTCACGTTACTATAAGGAACTTCAAAAGTATGGAATTAAATGTGTTGCATTTAATCCTTTAGTACCATTTTTAGATTTTTCTATGAATAACCGTGATCATCGAAAGATTACAGTAATTGATGGTACGATAGGTTATACTGGTGGTATCAATTTAGCAGATGAATATATTAATGTTAAAGAAAGGTTTGGTCATTGGAAAGACACTGGAATTCGTCTTGAAGGTGAAGCTGTGTGGAATCTTACAACAATGTTTTTATCTAGTTGGAATGTAAGCGTCCAACAAAACGAGGAATATTCTAAGTATCATCCTTCAAACTATGATCTTGTAGAATATTCAAATGTAGGATATATAGCTCCATATGGGGACTCACCACTTGATGAAAGTGAAGTAGGGCAGGATGTGTATTTAAATATAATTAATCAATCAAGAGAATATCTATACATATTCACACCGTACTTGATATTAAATGAAACACTTAGTAAAGCGTTGATACTTGCTTGTAAAAGAGGGGTAGATGTAAGAATAATGACGCCTGGAATACCTGATAAAAAAACAGTATTTAAGGTAACACGTTCATATTATCCAAGCTTACTTGAAGGCGGCGTAAAGATTTATGAATATACACCAGGGTTCCTACATGCAAAATCATTTGTATGTGATGATATGGTTGGAGTGGTAGGTACAATTAACTTAGATTACCGAAGCTTGTTCTTACATTTTGAATGTGGAGTATACATCTATGATAATGATGTCATCAAAGATATTAAAGAAGATTTTATGTTAACATTAGAGGTAAGTAATGAGATTACAATTGACTTTGCAAAAAAAGGGAAGTTTCATAGTTTTCTTGGGGCAATGCTAAGAATCTTTGCACCGCTTTTATAATTGAAAAGGATTGACTTAAGGCAAGGATAGTGTTAATTTATATAAGAAAAAGAAGAATCTAGAAGGAGGTAAAAATATGGCTATTAATAAAACTGAAAAAGCGCTTAAACAGGCCATTGTAGAAGCGTTAGTAAAATGTGAATTTGTTAGTGAGTACGCATTAGAAGATGTAGTGATTGAAATTCCAAGAGATACAACTCATGGCGATTATTCTTCAAATGTTGCGATGCAAATGACAAAATTGTTGAAGAAAAATCCTCGTGAAATTGCTGCATTAATAGTGGAGGCTTTTAATAAAGAAGAAGCTAGTGTAGAAAAAATTGAAATTGCAGGGCCAGGGTTTATTAACTTTTTTGTAAATAAAGCACAAATGACTAAAATCATTAGTGAAGTATTAGAAGAAAAAGAAAACTATGGTAAAACAAATTATGGTCAAGGAATTAAATATAATATTGAATATGTAAGTGCCAATCCAACAGGTGAATTACATTTAGGCCATGCCAGAGGTGCAACAGTAGGAGATAGCATTTGTCGTATTTTAACAGCTGCTGGATTCGAAGTTGTGGGTGAATACTATATTAATGATGCAGGAAATCAAATACATAATTTAGCAGTATCATTATATTATCGTTATTTAGAATTATTTGGACAAGAGGTTGAATTACCAGAAGATGGATATGCTGGTAAAGATATTATAGAGATAGCTACGAAGATTAAAGAAGAAGTTGGAGATCATTACTTAAATGTTGATAAGGATGAAGCAATTGCTTTCTTTAGAGATCAAGGTGTCGAAAATCAGTTACAAAAAATAAAAGACATTTTAACTGACTTTAGAGTTCAACACAGTGTTTGGTTTTCTGAAACGTCATTGTATACTGAAAATCGCATTGAACCAACAATTGAAAAATTAAAAGAAGCTGGATATACATATGAACTTGATGGTGCATTATGGTTTGAATCAACTAAATTTGATGATGATAAGGACCGTGTATTAATCAAGAGTGATGGAAGTTATACATATTTAACACCTGATATCGCGTATCATTTAAACAAGTTTAATCGTGGATATGAGTACTTAGTGGATTTACTAGGTGCAGATCATCATGGATATATCAACCGTATGAAGGCTGCAATCCAAGCTTTAGGATACAATGCAGATCAGTTAAATATAGATATTATTCAAATGGTTCGTATGATGGATCAAGGACAACCAGTGAAGATGTCTAAACGTACAGGGAATGCAATTACTATTAAAGATTTAATAGAAGATATTGGCGTTGATGCAACAAGATATTTCTTTGCTGCAAAAGCACCAAATACTCCATTTGACTTTGATATTGGACTTGCAAGATCTAAATCAAATGAAAATCCTGTATATTATGCACAATATGCTCACGCTAGAATGTGTTCGATTGCAAGACAGGCAGCTGAGGCAAAATTAGAAATGGCTGATAGCTATGAACTATTAGTAAATGAAAAAGAAATCGAATTAGTGAAACATATAAATGAATTTAGAAATGAGATTGTTGAGTGTGCAAAATCAAGAGCCCCTCATAAAATTGCTAATTATGTTCAAAAACTAGCACAACTATTCCATAGTTTCTACAATGATTGTTATGTAATCGATTTAGAAAATAAAGAATTAAGTATGCAAAGACTTGCACTCGTAGCGGCAACAAGAATCACGCTTGCGAATGCATTAGATTTAATTGGTGTAAGCGCACCAGAAAAAATGTAGAATGCGGGAGGAAGATATATGGAAAATATGTCAATGGTAGATATTGCTTATGAATTAATGACAAAGAAGAAGAATGCAGTGGCGTTTTTAAGTCTTTGGAAAGAAGTAAGTGAAATAAAAGGATTCGATGAAGAAGATAAGGAAGAAAAGATTTCTTTATTCTATACAAACATTACCTTAGATGGTCGTTTTATCACAGTGGGTGAAAATCAATGGGATTTACGTAGCCGTCATGTATTTGATTCAGTACATATTGATATGAATGATATCTATGCTGATGAAGAAATAGAAGAAGTAGAAGAAGACAGCATCGAAGAAGTATTTGAAGAAGAATAAATCTAAGTGGTAGATATTAATATATCTACTACTTTTTTTTAAAAGTAAGCAACAATATAATACAGATTTATATGATTAATGGGACATTAATAATTTTTTCACAAATGTAAGTGGTTTCATAAATGTTTTTTGTTGATTTTATATGGCTCATAGAATATAATGAAAAAGTAAAAATACAATTCAAGGAGGAATTATTACATGGCAGTAAAAGTAGCGATTAATGGATTTGGACGTATTGGACGTTTAGCATTCCGTCAAATGTTTGGAGCAGAAGGTTACGAAATCGTAGCAATTAACGATTTAACTAACCCAAAAATGTTAGCTCACTTATTAAAATATGATTCAGCTCAAGGTAGATATGCATTAGCTGATAAAGTTGAAGCTAAAGAAGATTCAATCGTTGTTGATGGTAACGAAATCAAAATTTATGCACAAAGAGATCCTAAAGATCTTCCATGGGGAGACTTAGGAGTAGACGTAGTATTAGAATGTACAGGATTCTTCTGTTCAAAAGATGCTTCTCAAGCACATATTGATGCTGGAGCTAAAAAAGTTATTATCTCAGCACCAGCTGGAAATGACTTAAAAACAGTAGTATTCAATGTTAACCATGACATTTTAAATGCTGAAGATACTGTAGTTTCTGCAGCTTCATGTACTACAAACTGTTTAGCACCTATGGCAGATGCTTTAAACAAACTTGCAACAATCAAAAGTGGTATCATGGCTACAATCCATGCTTACACTGGAGATCAAATGACTTTAGATGGTCCTCACCCAAAAGGTGACTTAAGAAGAGCTCGTGCAGCAGCAGTTTCTATCGTACCTAACTCAACAGGTGCAGCAAAAGCTATCGGATTAGTAATCCCAGAATTAAATGGAAAATTAATCGGTTCAGCTCAACGTGTTCCTACACCAACAGGTTCTACTACAATCTTAACTGCAGTAGTTGATGGTTTAGTAACAGTTGAAGAAATCAATGCAGCTATGAAAGCAGCTTCAAATGAATCATTTGGATACACAGAAGAAGAATTAGTTTCTGCAGATATCGTAGGAATTGACTTCGGATCATTATTTGATGCAACTCAAACTATGGCTACACAATTAGATAACGGAACTACTCAAGTTCAAGTTGTTTCTTGGTATGACAATGAAAATTCATACACTAGCCAAATGGTTAGAACAATCAAATATGTTGCTGAATTAGGGTAATATAACTAACTTTAAAGAGTCCTTAGGGCTCTTTTTTTTTTATGCATTCAACTTTTTGTTATGAAATAAAACAAAATATGTTAGAATGGTAAAAGAGGTGATAGTGTGAACGAATTAGACAAAGATATTACAACAAATATAAAACCAAAAAAGAAGTCACATTTTTTAGAATGGATTATTGTTATTGCAATCGTGATTTCTCTAGGAATTGGATTTGGCGCGGGATATTTCCTAGGTCCAAGAGATACAATTGTAGATAAAGATGAAGATAATTTATTACAAGAAGTATATGAAATTATAGATGAAGATTGGTACAATGCTAGAGGTGAAGAATTAAATATTGATGAAGCCGCAATTGATGCTTTACTTGGAAGTATAAATGATCCACATACTTCATATTTAACACAAGAAGAAGCACTAGACTTCAATAATGATGTAAGTGGAACGTATGAAGGAATTGGAGTAGGCTTTCATACAGTTGATAGCGGTGCAATGATTGTGCGTGTTTATGAACATACTCCATCGGAGGAAGTCGGATTACAAGCTGGTGAAATAATAACTGCAGTTGACGGTACATCACTGGCAGGAAAAAATGATGATGAAATCAAAGAACTAGTACGAGGTCCAGAAGGAACATCAGTAGAATTAACTTTAGTTAGTGGTTCAACTAATAGAACAGTAACAGTCGAAAGACGTGCTTTAGATATTTCTGTAACCGCAGAGGTTCGAGAAGTAGATGGTATAAAATATGGATATGTAGAAATTACTACGTTTGGACTTGATACTGCAAGTGCTCTAGAAAATGCACTAAAAGAATTTGAACAACAAGGAATAACAACACTTGTCATTGATGTTCGTGATAATGGTGGTGGATATTTAGTAGCAGCACAAGAGATACTAGATTTATTTATCGAAAAAGGTGAAACAATTTATCAACTGCAAGGTGCAGATGGACCACCTGAGGAAACTAAAGCTAGTGGCGGAACGAAGTATCGATTTGAAAATAGCTACATTTTAATGAATGAAAATTCTGCCAGTGCATCTGAATTAACAGCTGGTTCTTTACAAGAAAAAGCAAACTTTACATTAATTGGATCTTCAACATTTGGAAAAGGAACAGCACAAACACAAGCCACACTTAGTGATGGATCAGTTGTAAAATATACTTATGCATCATGGTTAACCGCAAATGGTAAGACAATTGAAGGAGTTGGGCTTACTCCAGATATCGAAGTAGATAATGCTAGCTTGGATGGTATTATGATTGAGGAGTTTGAACAAGCATTAGAAGTTGACAGTGTTCATGATGCAATCGAATCAATGCAGTCAATGCTTAAAATACTTGGATATGATGTTGATAGAACAGATGGCTATTTCTCAAATAGTACAAAAGAAGCATTAATGCAATTTGAAAAAGATGCAAAAATAGAAGAAAACGGTAAATATGATGTGACTGATCAAGCATATCTTGTAAGTTATTTTATGATTCATGCTAACGAAGATGAAAATGATCTTCAGTATCGTGAATTAGAACAACAAATAAAAAAAGTGAATCAATAAAGTAATGTAGAAATACATTACTTTTTGTATACTAAGCGTAATTAGTTGAAAAAATATAAATGTAATATATACTAAAGTATGATAATAACTATGATATTATAAATAATAAGTAATTGTATTATATGTAACTGATATAAATAAAAAATTTTAGTAACAAGGAGGAAAACTATGTTTAAATTAGTATCAAAATATAAACCAAATGGTGACCAGCCAAAAGCAATCGAGAAACTGGTTAAAGGGGTAAATGATGGTAATAAATATCAAGTACTATTAGGTGCAACAGGTACTGGAAAAACATTTACTATTTCAAATGTAATTCAACAAACAGGTAAACCAACTCTTGTTCTAGCTCATAATAAAACACTTGCAGGGCAGTTATATTCTGAATTAAAGGATTTCTTTCCAGAAAACCGTGTAGAATATTTTGTGTCGAACTTTGATTTCTACCAACCAGAGGCATATATTCCAGGTAGAGATTTATACATTGATAAAAATTCAAAAACAAATTATGAAATAGAAATGTTACGTTCTGCTGCAATGAATTCATTAATTGAAAGAAGAGATACAATCGTTGTTGCATCAGTGGCATCAATATATGGTTTATCTAATCCAGAACAATATAAAGAAATGATTTTCTCACTACGTATTGATCAAGAAATAGATAGAAGAGAACTGTTAACATTTCTAGTTGAACGACAATACCAAAGAAATGACATGGACCAAACTAAAGGTACGTTTAGAGTACGTGGAGATGTTGTGGAAATTGTCCCTGGTCATACAGAAAATTGGATTATTCGTATTGAATTATTTGGGGATGTTGTAGAAAAAATAAGTGAAGTTGATCCACTGACTGGTAAAACTCTTGGAAATTATAACACTTATACAATATATCCAGCATACGGATATGTAACCAAAAAAGAAGAAATGCTAAAGGCGTGTGAAAACATTGATAAAGAATTAGAAGAGAGATTGCAGCAATTTCAAGATGAAGCAAAGCTTCTTGAACACGAAAGACTACAACAAAGAACAAAGCATGATGTTGAAATGTTACGCGAAGTAGGTATGTGCCCAGGAATAGAAAATTATTCGAGGCATATCGATGGCCGTGATGTTGGACAACGTCCGTATACATTACTCGATTATTTTCCAGATGACTTCTTACTAGTAGTTGATGAGAGCCATGTAATGTTGCCGCAAGTACGCGGGATGTATAATGGTGATAGATCTAGAAAAGAGACATTAGTCGAATATGGCTTTCGTTTACCTAGTGCACTAGATAATAGACCATTGCAATTTGAAGAATTTGAAAGTATTACAAAACAAGCAATATTTGTTTCAGCTACACCAGGTGATTATGAATTAGAAAAAGTTGATAATAAAATCGTTGAACAAATTATTCGTCCAACTGGATTACTAGATCCAATTATTGAAGTAAGACCAACAAAGGGGCAAATTGATGATATTGTAAGTGAAATAAATGAACGTACCAAAATAAATGAACGTGTTTTAATTACAACACTAACAAAACGTATGGCTGAAGATTTAAGTGTATATTTAAAAGAGTTAGGAATCAAAGTAGCCTACTTGCATTCGGATACAAAAACTCTAGAGCGTATTGAAATCATTCGTGGATTACGTTTGGGGAAATATGACGTATTAGTAGGTATTAACCTACTACGTGAAGGGTTAGATATTCCAGAAGTAAGTTTAGTATGTATTTTAGATGCTGATAAAGAAGGTTTCCTACGAAGTAATAGATCATTAATACAAACAATTGGACGTGCTGCCCGTAATAGTAAAGGGTATGTAATTATGTATGGTGATCGTATGACTGATTCTATGAATTATGCAATAGAAGAAACAAATCGTCGTCGTGAAATTCAAGAAGAATATAATAGGGTACACAACATTGTTCCAAAAACAATTATTAAAGAAGTACATGATGCAATCCGTGGACAAGAAGTGATTGATGATGCAAGCAGTTTACTTTCAAAAGGTAAAAAAGCTACTAAAAAAGATCGCCAAGTAGTTATTAAAGAAATTGAAAATGAGATGAAAGAAGCAGCCAAAGTACTTGATTTTGAGCGTGCAATGGAACTTCGAGATATCTTACTTGAACTACAAGGTGAAAAATAAAATTGAACTAGATACACTAACTAGAAAAGTAATTTTTGCTCTGCAAGAAGCAGGTGCAAAAGTATATTTAGTTGGGGGTATTGTCCGCGATCTTTTTATAGTAAATAATAGTAAACAACAAGATATAGATGTTGAAGTATACGGAATTGATGTAGAAACAATGTACGATATACTGAGTCAGTTTGGAAAAGTAGGTATTCAAGGAAAATGTTTTGGAGTATTAAGAGTTGACTGTTTAAAGAACGTGGATTTTGCGATTGCTAGAACAGAAACAAAAACAGGTTTAGGCCATCGTGATTTCATTATCAAATGTGATCATAACCTTTCAATAGAAGACGCAACACTCCGTCGTGACTTTACGATGAATGCAATGCTATATGATATAGATAATGATGAAGTTATCGATTTATACGGTGGTATGGATGATATAGCACACAAATGTATCCGAATGATAAGCAAAAAACATTTTATAGAAGATCCACTACGTGTTATGCGTGCAGCGCAATTTGCCTCTAGGTTTGGATTTACCATTGAAAGTAAAACCAAAGCTGTTTGTCATCAAATGGTAAAAGAAGGTATGTTAAATCATTTGCCTAATGAAAGAATATATGAAGAATATAGAAAAATGCTCCTGAGTATGCAACCTTCAATTGGGCTACGCTTTTTACAATCTATTGGTGGTCTTCCAAGTTATTTATCGGCTATGGAAAAAACAGATCAACGACCTGATTATCACCCCGAAGGAAATGTCTTTGAACATTGCATGCTTGTTGTTGATTTAGGTGCAATAATAAAGGAAAAAACAAGTAATCCTGAAGCATTTATGTGGTCATGCTTACTACATGATATTGGTAAAGCAACTACTACTACAAGTAGTGGTAGTGCGCCTAACCACGCAAGTGTTGGAGTTGATATATTTGACAGCGAAGTTATAACACTATTTCCAAGGAAATATCATAAATATGTTAAAACTATGATACGATATCATATGACTATAGCATACATGGCTAGGAAAGGTAAAAGTGATTACTATTTCTACAAATTATTGGAGAAAATTGACAAAAATATTCCTTTGAATGATTTGGTCTACTTAACAAAATGTGATAAACTAGGTAGAGGTTACCTTAGTTATTTGGTAATTGAACAAATTGATGAATATCTTTTAAAAAAACCAAAGGATTTACCTAGACCATTAATTAGTGGTAAAGATATTGAGTATATAGAACCTAAGGATCGTAAATCATTTTTAGAAAATGCATTTGATTTACAATTACAAGGTAAAAGTAGAGAAGAAATTATGCAAAGTTGCATGAAAGGTAGAGTATAATGAAAAGTAATAATTTAGTTATAAAAGGTGCAAGAGAAAACAACCTTAAAAATATTGATTTAGAAATCCCGAAAGAAAAGCTAGTTATTATGACAGGTCTTTCTGGATCAGGAAAAACATCACTTGCATTTGATACTATTTATGCTGAAGGTCAAAGACGTTACGTTGAATCGTTAAGCGCTTATGCAAGACAGTTTTTAGGTAATATGGAGAAACCTGATGTAGATAGTATTGAAGGGTTGTCTCCTGCAATCGCAATTGATCAAAAAACAACATCAAATAATCCACGTTCTACAGTAGGGACAGTTACTGAAATTTTCGACTACTTGCGATTATTGTACGCTCGAGTTGCAAAAGCGTACTGTCCGACACATGGTACAGTAATAGAGTCGCAAACAGTTAAGCAAATGGCTGATATTATTGATGGATATGAGGATGGTAGTCGTCTGCAAGTTTTAGCGCGTGTTGTCAAAAATCAAAAAGGAACACATAAAGAATTATTAGAACAATTACTTAAAGATGGTTACGTACGTGTTCAAATTAATGGTGAGTCAATGATGTTAGAAGATGAAATTGTCTTAGACAAAAATAAACGTCATAACATTGATGTAGTAATAGATCGTATTATTAAAAAAGAGGGTTATCGTAGCAGACTAATTGATTCACTAGAGGTAAGTTTAAAGTTAACAGGTGGTGAAGTTATTGTAGAAAATCTAACTGATAAATCAGAAAGATTATTTTCAGAACACCTAGCTTGTCCAATTTGTGGATTTAGTGTTCCTAAATTAGAACCAAGATTGTTCTCATTTAACAGCCCGTTAGGAGCCTGCCATACATGTAGAGGATTAGGGGTTACTAATGAAGTGGATGATGATTTATTAATTCCTGATTGGGACTTAAGTATTATTGAAGGTGGAATACGTTATTTTAAAACAGCAGTTGGAACAGATCGTATTGAATGGCAACAATTTATTACGTTGTGTGATCATTATGATATTGATCTTGCAAAACCTCTAAAAGATTTTACAAAAAAGGAACTAAAAATAATTTTTGAAGGTTCAACAATGCCAATAGCATATGAGTTGATTTCGAGTTCTGGTAGAGTTACAAAGATGGTAAAACCAATTGAAGGGATTAAGGCGCTAATTACACGTCGTTTTCAAGAAACAACATCGGCATGGTCAAAGGAGTGGTATGCTTCATTTATGGCAGAACATACGTGTCCTACATGTAATGGTAAAAGATTAAATGAACAAGTACTAAGTGTACGTTTTGGTGGTTTAAATATTAGTGAATTTACAGATTTGGCAATAAGTGATGCACTACCTTTTTTAGAACAAGTAGAGCTAAATGAGTATCAACAAAAAATATCTAAATTAGTGATAAAAGAAATTAAGGATAGATTAGGCTTTTTATATGATGTTGGACTTGGATATCTGACATTGTCAAGAAAAGCAGGTGGACTTTCAGGTGGAGAAGCACAGCGTATACGACTTGCAACACAGATTGGATCACGTTTAACTGGAGTATTATATGTTCTAGATGAACCATCAATTGGATTACATCAAAGAGATAATGATAAGCTAATTAAAACATTATTAAACATCCGTGATTTAGGGAATAGCGTTATCGTTGTCGAACATGATGAAGATACAATGCATGCAAGTGACTATATCATTGATATTGGACCAGGAGCTGGAGTTCATGGTGGTGAGGTTATAGCAGCTGGTACACCACAAGAAATAATGGAATGTGAAGACTCTATTACAGGACAGTATCTAGCTAAAAAAATAAAAATTGAAGTACCTAAAAAAAGACGAAAAGGAAATGGAAACAAAATCCAAGTTAAAGGTGCAAAACAAAATAACTTAAAAAATATTAACGTAACATTCCCACTTGGAAAAATGGTTGTGGTTACTGGTGTAAGTGGTAGTGGTAAAAGTACACTAGTAAACGATATTTTAGGAAAAGCTATGATGTCGACAATTTATCGTTCAAAAGAAAAACCAGGATTACATAAAGAAATCCTAGGATTAGAAAATATCGACAAGGTAATTGAAGTATCCCAAGAACCAATTGGTAGAACTCCAAGGTCAAACCCTGTAACATATACAGGAGTGTTTGATGATATTCGCGACTTGTTTGCAAAAACAAATGAAGCAAAAATGCGTGGATATGATAAGGGAAGATTCTCATTTAATGTGAAGGGTGGACGTTGCGAAGCATGCCAAGGCGATGGCTTGAAACGTATCTCAATGCACTTTTTACCAGATGTATATGTTCCGTGTGAACAGTGCGGTGGAAAACGATATAATGAGGAGACATTACAAGTAACCTATAAAGATAAGAATATTTATGATATATTGGAGATGACTATTGAAGAATCAATAGAATTCTTTGATAGCTTAGGAAAAATCAAATCGAAGTTACAAACATTGTATGATGTTGGACTAGGGTACATTAAACTTGGGCAAAGTGCAACTACTCTTTCAGGCGGAGAAGCCCAAAGGGTAAAACTTGCAAGTGAGTTACAAAAGAAACCAACTGGTAAAACGGTTTATATTTTAGATGAACCAACAACAGGATTGCATAGTCATGATGTTTCACGTTTGATTGATGTATTACATAGAATCGTAGATCAAGGTGATAGTGTAATTATTATTGAACATAACTTAGATGTTATTAAGGTTGCAGATCATATTATTGATTTAGGACCAGAAGGCGGAAGTGGTGGAGGAACAATTGTTGTTTCTGGAACACCAGAAAAAGTTGCACAGTGTAAAGAAAGCTATACTGGATTATTTTTAAAAGACGTATTGTAGGGAGGAAAGACAATGTCTAAATTTATAACTGTTAAAAAATTAATTGCCGATGAGTGCTATAAACAAGTATCAGGAGATAGTGAATCATTGCAAAGACCTATTTATATAGCGGAAATCAATCGTCCTGGATTTGAATTGGCTGGATTTTTCACTCATAGTGATTTTCGTAGAATTATTATTTTAGGAGAAAAGGAAATGGCATTCATTGACGAAATGAGTGATGAACGACAACATGAAATTTTCCCTAAAATTACTGATACACAAACACCTTGTATCATTATCGCAAAAGGAAAAGCGTGTCCTAAAATATTGCTGGATATCGCAATAGAAAGAAATTTCCCAATATTCGTGACAGATGAAATGACAGGTAGAGTATCAATAGATCTGACAAATCAATTATCACAAGCTTTAGCACCAGAAACATTAATGCATGGAGTATTTTTAAATATATATGGTAAAGGTGTAATTATTAAAGGTGAAAGTGGTATTGGTAAATCTGAGATTGCATTAGAATTAGTAAAAAGAGGTCATTTGCTTGTTGCCGATGATGCTATAGAATTATATCAAATAGGTCATTCTATAATTGGTAAGGCTCCAGTTGTATTATCGAATATGTTAGAAATCAGAGGAATTGGTGTAATTGATGTATCAAAAATGTTTGGTATCAGTTCCATTCTTGATCAAGATGAAGTCAATATCGTAATTCAATTAGATCGTTGGGTTCCTTCAAAAGAATATACACGTATAGCGATTGATGAAAAAGAAGCTGTTGAAAAAATATTGGATATTGATGTACCAAAAGTTGTTGTACCGGTATCTAGTGGGCGAAGCATGGCAGTAATTATTGAATCTGCAGTTATGAATATGAGATTGAAAGAATACGGTGTTGATTCTGGAAAAGAGTTCTTAGATAGAATTGCTAAGAATATTACTCAAAACAGGGAGGAAGAATAATGGCATTGTTCCCTGACAGAAATACTGCATTACAAATTGGGTCGTTAACTGTTGAGTGGTACGCAGTATTAATTTTAACAGGTGCCCTTTGTGGATATTATTTAACACAAAGAAAATTTGTGAGGGCTGGTTATGACAAAGAAACATTATCAGACTTATTCTTTGGTATCTTATTAACAGGAATTTTAGGAGCTAGAATATGGTATGTAATATTTGAGTTTAATAATCAATACAAAGATAATCTAGCATCGATGTTTGCGATTACTGATGGTGGACTTGCGATACAAGGTGGTATATTATTAGCACTTGCGTATGCTGCTTGGTTTTTAAAAAGACGTAATATTCCTTTTTTAGATGTTGCCGATATGGCTATGCCAACCGTTTTACTTGCACAGGCATTTGGAAGATGGGGTAATTTCTTAAATCAAGAAGCTCATGGTGGCGAAGTAACAAGACAGTTTTTAGAGAGTTTGTACTTACCAGATTTTATTATTGAGGGAATGTTTATTAATGGTGCATATTATCACCCGACATTTCTTTATGAATCTGTTTGTAACCTGGTAGGGTTTCTCTTGTTGTACTTTGTTGTATCTAAATTTATAAAAGCAAAAGGTGTACCATTTTTTGGATATTTTGTGTGGTATGGGATTACTAGATTTTTCATTGAAGGGTTAAGAACAGATAGTCTATACTTTATGGGGCTAAGAATGGCTCAAGTAACTTCTGTTATCTTCTTGATTGTAGGTATCATAGGAATTACTGTTTGTATCCAAAAGTATAAAAAACAAAGAAAATACATATTATAAAAATTAGTAACCTTACTTATACTATACAAGTAAGGTTATTATTTTTGTAGAATGTTTGACCATGAAATGTAAAAAGTGGTATGATTAATAAGAAGTGGAGGGATAACTTTGAATTTTGAAGACCGCGTATTACAACATGAATTCAAATTGAATGATACGGATGATGCGATTATCGAGTATATTCGTGAAAATCGTGATCAATTAAATACAATTTCTATACAAAAGGTAGCAATGGAAGTATTTACTGTACCTAATGCAGTAATGCGATTGTGTAGAAAACTAGGATATGATGGCTTTTCTCAGCTAAAAGTACTTTTACATGCAGAGAGATATGGAATTATTAAAACAAATACATTATTTAATCAAAACATTACTAAAACATTAGAACTAATCAATTATGATACTTTTAAAGAAGTGGCATCTAGAATAAATAGTGCAAAAAAAATACACTTTATCGGTGTAGGAGAATCACTGTACTATTGCCAACAAATGGCTGATTATCTTCACTGTTTTGATTATAAAGTTGCGGTATACGATACGTACCGTGAAATAGAGTATCGCATTGAACATTGTAATGATAAAGATATGTTTTTTGTGATAAGTGCTAGTGGGCAAAACGAAAAAATCAACCAATGGATTAAGGATGTAAAGAAAAAGAATGTGTATATTGTATCAATTACGCACTTTTATGAAAACCCACTTGCGATGCTTGCAGATATCCCATTATATTTTTGGGGTCCAGATAAGAAGATAAATGGGTACAATGTAACCGATAGAACGGGTATGATGATGATGCTACGGGAGTTAACTGAATTGTTTTGGCAAATGTACTGTGTATAAATACACGGTACATTTTTGTATATGTGTACTTTTGTGAATATATGGCAAATTTGTAATGGGTTACAAATAACGTGTTATTATACCTATGAAAATACTAATAGGAGGAAGTTATATGAAATTATCAGTATTAACTAATGAAAAGTTAATTGAATTAAATAGTGGATTAAATTCAAGAGACGACATTATCAAAGCATTAATAGAAAAATTATTCGTAGAGGGAAAATTAAAAGATAAGGATGCATTCTACAAAGCAGTAATGGATCGTGAAGAAATTTCACCAACAGGAATCGATGCTGGACTTGCAATTCCACATGGGAAATCGGATTCTGTAAATGAAGCATGTTTTGCAGTAATGACTTTAAATGACGTAGTTGGTGACTGGCCAAGCGTGGTTGACACAAATGAAGTAAAGTATGTATTCTTACTTGCAATTCCTGCAGAGGATAAAGATGGAACACAAATGAAGTTATTATCAGAAATGATGACAAGAATGTCAAATCCAGATTATACAAGTAAACTTTACGCGGCAACATCGGTTGCTGAATTCATCGCAAATTTAGATGGTGAAGATAAAGAAGAAACAGAAGTAACGGTATTCGATAAATCAATCGTTGCAGTTACAGCGTGTGCAGCAGGGATTGCACATACATATATGGCAGCTGAGGCTTTAGTAAAAGCTGGTAAAGAAATGGGTGTAACTGTATATGTTGAAAAACAAGGTGCAAACGGAATTGAAGATCGTCATACTAATGAAATGTTAAAAAATGCAACAGCAGCAATTTTTGCAGTAGATGTTGCAGTAAAACAAGAGGAACGTTTTGGACATTTAGCAACAGAAAAAACTAGAGTTGCAGCACCATTAAAAGATGCTAAAGCAATTATTCAAAGAGCATTAGATAAAGCAGAAAGTGGACATGCTGGTGAGTATGTTGAAGTTGATGATAAACCAAAATCATTAGTAGAAGAAATTAAAGAATCAGTTTTAACTGGTATTAGTCACATCGTACCAATTATCGTAGCAGCAGGGATGCTTGGAGCATTCATTGTTATCTATCGTAATATAACAGGTTTAGGAGATGCTACAATTTGGGGTGAACTAGATCCAACACATTGGTTAAAAATGTTAGATGCTTTCCGTGGCCAAGTATTTGGTATCATGGTACCAGTATTATCTGCATACATGGCTTATTCAATTGGTGAAAAACCAGCTTTAGCAGCAGGTTTTGCAGCAGGTATCGGAGCTAATATTGTAGGTGGAGGATTCTTAGTAGGGATGCTAGGTGGTCTTATCGCTGGTTACTTAATTCGTGCACTTAAAAAAGCAATTCCTGCAAAAGGAACACTTGCTGGATTCGTTAGTTTCGTAGTTTATCCAGTATTATCAGTAACAATTACAGGTGTATTAGTATTATTTGTAGTTGGTGGTCCAGTTGCTTGGTTAAATACTATTATGTTTGACTTCTTAGCTTCGCTTCAAGGTGGAAACGCAGCAATATTAGGAGCAATGATTGGTATCATGGTTTCATTTGACTTAGGTGGTCCAGTAAATAAAGCAGCATATACATTCTGTGTTGCAGCGCTAAGTGATGGTGTATTAATGCCATATTGTGTATTTGCATCAGTAAAAATGGTTAGTGCATTTGCAGTAACATTCGCAACAAAATTCAAAAAAGACATTTACAGTGAAGAAGAAAGAGAAGTTGGGAACTCAACTTGGTTACTTGGTTTAGCAGGTATTACTGAAGGGGCAATCCCATTCATGATGGCTGATCCAATCCGTGTAATGATCTCATTATGTACAGGTTCAGCAGTAGCTGGTGCCATCGTAGCAGTTGCAAACATTGGTCTAGATGTACCAGGAGCTGGTATCTTCTCAGCATTAGTACTTACGACAGACAACTTACCAGTTGGTGCAGCGATTTGGTTCTTTGCAGCAGTACTTGGAGCACTTATCTCAGCAGTGTTATTAGTAGTATTACGTCAACAAAAAATGAGAAAACTAGCAGCGAAATAAAAATAAGATATAAAAAGGTGATATAAATGACAAATAAAGTACATGTTGTACCACATATGCATTGGGATCGAGAGTGGTATTTTACAGCAGAAGAATCAAAATTATTATTAATAAATAATATGGAAGAAATTATGGATCGATTAGAAACAGATCCAAACTATCCATACTATGTACTAGATGGACAAACTTCAGTTCTAGAGGATTACTTTGGGATGAAGCCTGAAAATAGAGATAGAGTTAAGAAATTGATTCAAGCTGGAAAATTAATCATCGGTCCATGGTATACACAAACAGATGAAATGGTAGTTGGTGGTGAATCGATTGTAAGAAACTTATTATATGGGCACAAAGACTGCAAGGAGTTTGGACCAGTTATGGACATTGGATATTTACCGGATTCATTTGGTCAATCAGGACAAATGCCAATGATATTAAATGGATTTAATATCAAACGTAGTATGTTCTGGCGTGGTACAAGCGAACGTATGGGAAGCAGCAATACTGAATTTTATTGGACAAGCGATGATGGTTCAAAAGTATTAACACAACTGTTACCTTTAGGATATGCGATTGGTAAATACTTACCAGTTGAAAAAGAAGCATTAGCAGTTCGTTGTTCTAAATACATGCCTGTATTAGAAAGAGGAGCAACAGGTGAAAACCTGTTACTTCCAAACGGACATGATCAAATGCCTATTCAAAAAGATATTTATGAAGTAATGGATCAATTAAAAAATATTTACCCTAAAAAAGATTTTTTCTTAAGTAATTATGACTTATTATTTAAAGAATTAGAAAAGAAAGATGATTATGATACATTACATGGGGAATTATTAGATGGTAAATACATGCGTGTACACCGTTCAATTTTCTCGTCAAGAGCTGATATTAAAGCAATTAATACAGTAATTGAAAACAAAATTACGAATATTTTAGAGCCACTTGCAAGTATTGCCCATACTTTAGGATTTGAATATTTCCACGGTATGATAGAAAGCATTTGGAAAGAAATCATGAAAAATCATGCTCATGATTCGATTGGATGTTGTTGTAGTGATAAAGTACATGCTGAAATTATGGCACGTTTTGTACTAGCAAATGAAAAAGTAGATCGTACGATCGATTTCTACAAACGTAAAATTGCTGATGCAATGTCTTTAGATATCTCATTAGATAAATTTGTTGCTTACAATTTACTTCCTTATACAAGAAATACAATTGTAAGAGGAACAATTATTACAAGAATGAAAAACTTTGTTTTACAAGATGAAAATGGAAATAACATTCCATACCATATTGTGGAAAAAGAAGAAATTGATGCTGGATTAATTGATCGTCAAATTGTACATTATGGAAATTATGATCCATTTGTACAATATGTAGTTGAAGTAGAAGATACTATTCCTTCAATGGGATACAAAACATACTTTGTAATCGAAGGCGAAGCAGACATGAGTGTATCAGCATACGATGATACAACAATAGAAAATGAATATTATTCTATTTCTATTAATGATAATGGTACATTGCGCATTGTTGATAAAGAACTAAATACAACATATGATGATGTATTGTTATTAGAAGATGGAAGTGATGATGGAGATGGATATGATTATTCACCGTTAATTGATGACTATGTAATTACATCTAAAGATGCAAAGGCAACAACATCAATTATTCAGTCAAAATTATCAACGACTGCTACAATTGCTTATACATTTGATGTACCAGCAAACTTAGATAGCAGAAAAGCAAAAGTAGTAGATTCATCAGTTGATGTAAAAATTAAATTAACACTTACAAAAGGAAGTAAAAATATTGCACTATCTATGACATTAGATAATAAAGCTTGCGATCACCGAGTTCGTGCATTAATTCCAACTTCAATCCATGGAGCATTCTCTGTAAGTGATAATCAATTTGGTATGATTGAAAGAGCAGTATATGATGATGCAATGGATGTATGGCAACAAGAAAAATGGTCTGAAAGACCAGATGCTATTTACCCAATGCTTGGATATGTTGCTATAAAGGACTGTCCAATTGCGGTATTAACTAACTCAATTCGTGAATTCGAAATCATTGGTGATAACTATAACACATTAGCAATCACGTTATTTAGATCTACAGGATACTTAGGAAAAGAGGAATTAGTTCGTCGTCCAGGTCGTCCATCAGGTATTAAAATGCCTACACCTGATCAACAATTATTAACAACAATGACTTTTGACTTTGCAATCGTTACAGAAGCAGATCAAACAAACCTTGCAAGAAGACATAAAGAATATGTAACACCAGTAGTTACTTATAACAAAATGCCTTATAATGCAATGAAATTAAATGAAGTAAATTTCACAGTACCTTATAATTATTCATTACTTGAACAAACAGATAAGAATATTGTATTAAGTGTTCTAAAAAAAGCAGAAAATAATAATGATTTAGTATATCGTGTATTTAATACTGCTAGAAAAGATGTTACTCTAGAAGTAAGTAGAAATGTACTTGGTGTAATAAACTTAAATGAGGAAGTAAGTCAAGAATCAAAAACAATTAAACATAACCAAGTAAAAACGTTCTTGATTGAAAAGTAATATGGAAAAAATTATTATTGCATGTGATTCTTTTAAAGAAAGTATTAGTGCTAAAGACGCCTGTAGAGCAATAGAAAAATCAATTCATGCAAGTGGTATGCGTGACGTTGAGACAATATTAATTCCTATGGCTGATGGGGGCGAAGGAAGTGCAGAAGTAATTGGTGAAGCCTTAGGGCTTCAACCAGTTGGTGTTGCGGTACAAAATCCATTTGGTAAAGATGTTATGTCTGCCACGTATCATCAAGCAAATGGAAATGCTGTAATTGAAATTGCAGCATGCTGTGGTATTGCACAAACTCCAGCAGAAAAAAGAGATCCTACAAAAATGACTACATTTGGACTAGGGCAAATGATTCTTGATGCAATTGACCAAGGAAATGAAAACATTATTATTTGTTTGGGTGGTTCTGGAACAAATGATGGTGGTTATGGAATGTTACATGCACTTGGTGTAACGTTCTATGACAAAAATAACGTAATCCTTCCTTGTATTATAGATTCTATTGGTCAAATCGCAAAAATGGATATCACAAAAGCTATTGAAAACATTGGTAGTTGTAAGATTGAAGTCGCAAGTGATGTAGAAAATACATTTACCGGACCGATGGGTGCAACACATGTATTTGGTAAGCAAAAAGGTGCAACGCCAGGACAAATTGAATATCTAGAAGATAGTCTAGTATCATGGTCTAAAGCGGTAAAACAGCAATTTGGTATTGATCTAACAACAATGCCAAGAACTGGAGCTGCAGGTGGTGTTTCAGGTGCACTTGCAATACTTGGAGTACCGCTACAAAGTGGTATCAAAACAATATTAGATAAAGTGGATTTTAAAAATAAAGCTACCGGGGCATCTCTTATCATTACTGGTGAGGGAAGTGTTGATAGTCAAACAATTAATGGTAAAACAATATCAGGAATCGCAACTGTCGCAAGCGAATTACAAATCCCATTAGTTGTATTGGCTGGTAGAGTTACTAAAGAAGCATCAAATTTATATGATATTGGAGTAACTGCAATGTTTTCTATTGTTAATGAAGCAATGCCACTTCAACAGGCATTAGAAAATGGTGTAGATGCACTTGAACAAACAACAACAAATATTATGAAATTATGGAATATAATCAAAAAATAAATAATATAATGATGGAAAGTAACAATATATTTATATATTGTTACTTTTTGTATTTCGTTACTATGAAAATAGATAGTAGGCATTTTCTTGGTATGTCTAGGTTCGATTAAGGTAATATTTATATTCTCATATTCTTTGATATATATATATAATTTCAGTAGGAGTTCATTTTTGTTTAGAAGTCTATAGCCATGATTCTGGATTTTATTGAAGATAACATGTAAAATTAAAGTAACTTAATGATTAAGCGTTCCTTTTGTGATTTTGATATAAAGAGTTGTTAGTATTATGTGTAATACAAGGTTCTATTTTGATGTACAATAGGAGGTTCTATGAAAAAACTATTTTTGTTACTAATGATATGTTCAAATATCATTGTATTTACCCTTATTGTCGCAGTACATGAAGAAAAGTCTATTACAGATACAATGTTGTTGTATGGCTATAAGGAAGATAAGGTAAGTAGTAGTTTGTTATTTAATGAAGATTTTTATAATACGGATTTAAATATATTCAATAATAAAATTGAAGAAGTTTGTAAACAATACAATGTGTTAGTAGAAGTATATAATATTAATGAAGAACGCAATCAATATTACTATGATATTTGTTATGATGGAGAGTTGGACACAATATTTGATATTGCAACAACACAATCGCTTGTCTTTGATGGGAGTAATACCAATTACTATCAAAGTGGGGAAAATCTATATTTATTAAATAAATCAATTGATGTCGAAATAAAACCTTTTAACCTGTTAGTACAACATCCAGGCTTAATAACAGTTTATGGTTATTCTAATGAAGAAGTAAATAGTGCCATAGAATCGATTGGTGTAGACTATCAAGATTATATAAATGAACAAATAGAATATGTCCAAGATGCGCCTAGTATCCAAAATAACATACAAGAACGTTTATTTTTACCACTACTTATTTGCTTGTTTCTAACAAGTATTGTATTGTTGACATTTATTAGCAAGAATACTAAGAAAATAGCAGTAATGAGATTACATGGATATCATAGTTTTTCGATATTTAAAGAGATTTTCATGATACCAATTTTAATTATTATCATTTGTCCTATTATGACAATTGGAATCATTTCATGTTTCTACATAGATCAGATAAATAGTGTAACAATATCTCTACTCATTGATTTAATGAAATGGACAATCAAAGAAAGTATATTCTACCTTAGTATATTGTCGTTGTACTTAATAGTTATATCTCTCACAAGTAATGCAATTTTACTTAAAGGGAATCGACATATGAGAGTTTTTATGACGACAAGTACAATCATAAAAATCATATGTATAATAGCACTGTATCCATTACTTCTTGGAGCAATTGGAGACTATTCGTTATCAAGTCTTGCTCTGCATAAAATAGACGATATAAATCAAATAGATAATAACTATCACTATATTGAAACACTTAAGCCACAATATAGAAATAATGGATATGATTTATCAAGGTATTATGATGATTATTTTCAAAATCCAAATAAGGATTTTACTAATGAACCAATTTTAAAAGAGTATTTAGAAGGATACAATTTACTAAATGAAAAAGGGGCGATATATTTCAAAGAGTCCTCGTACTATGAAATATCTCCAAATGGGGAACAACAAATACAAATACCTGTTTACGAAGTAAACTATAACTATACGACATTACAGTCTATTTTAGATAAAGATAATCAGGAAGTGAATTTTAATAAAAACAGTGATGACGTATATATATTGACAAGTAATGCTGATTTAGATATTGATGCACTTGCACTACCTACTACAGTATTGGATGTAGAAATTATTGTATGTAAGAATCTTGAGAATTTACCGATATTTTCATATATATATTTTAACGAATCTGACCCAATATTTATTGTTACAATGGATCTAGTACAACCAATTGAGCGAAGTCCAATTATTGATGTGTATTACCATGATGATATTACTGATCAAGCGGGAGAATATTTTACTGGTAAAATAGATGTCGCAACACTAGAAAACCAGCTCAATACATATCAACATACTTATGAAAACATGTTGAAAAATAGTTTATTTATATTCCTTGTAGCATCTTGTGTGGTAATTATCACTATTATTCAGTATGCACAGCAATACTTTAAAGTAAATCGACAAAAAATAACTGTAAAGAAAATGCATGGATATCGCTTTATTGACATATACTATGATTTATTTATTGAAGAAGTTTTAATCTATGCTCTTTTAGCAGCAATCTTGGTATATCTTGATTTTATGATTTTTCCAGCAATTCTACTTGCCTTGTTTGATTTAGGAGTACTTCTTTGTACAGCATTGATGATACATAAAAAGTCTATGGTTGAAAATCTAAATAAAGGAGATCTAACATGATAAAAATTGAGAACTTATCAAAAACATATGGAAAACATGAAGTGATTAAAGATTTTAATTTTCAATGTGATACAGGAAAAACAATCGCTATCATTGGGAAGTCAGGTAGCGGGAAATCAACGTTATTAAATATGATTGGACTTTTAGATATGCCTACAAGAGGAAAGATAATCATTGATAATCAACAATTATGCAAACCAAGTAGTTTTCGAGCAACAAAGATTAGAAGAGAAGAAATATCTTACCTATTTCAAAATTATGCATTATGTCAAAATGAAAGTATTTATTACAATTTAAATATGGCACTTAAGTACATAAAGAAAAAGGATAAAACAAAAATAATGAAAGATGTATTAAAAAAAGTAGGACTTGATGTAGATTTGAAGACAAAGGTGCATATATTGTCTGGTGGACAACAACAAAGAGTGGCACTTGCAAGATTATTTTTAAAACCTTCTAAAATCATTTTATGTGATGAACCAACAGGTAACTTAGATGAAGACAATAGTACAAATGTATTTAACTTATTAAAAGAGTGTACAAACAAAGGAAAAATTGTACTAATTGCCACCCACGACAAAGAATTAGCAATGCAGTGTGATGAAATTATTGACTTAGATAATATATAATAGTAAAGGACGATTATTGATTAATTGTCCTTTACTAATAATTTGGAAAATATATCAAAATATTTTGATATGAGTATTGACATATTGTGAATGTAGTAGTATTATTGACATATCAAAAAGATTTGATATGAGGTGAAGATAATGGATTGTGAATGTAATGGAAATGAAATAGCAAAAGTGTTTAAAGCTTTTTGCGATGAAAGAAGACTTCGAATTTTAGAAGAATTAAATAAAGGTGAAAAGTGTGCCTGTGATCTGATTGATGCAACAGGAATAGCACAATCAGCACTATCGTATCACATGAAAATATTAATTGAAGCGGGAGTTGTTAAAAGCTCGCAAAGTGGTAAATGGACAAACTATCGCGTATGTAATAGTGGAAGCCAAAAAGCTATCATGTTATTAAAAGAAATTACTAAACAATAGCAACATAACTGTTGCTATTAAAAAAATGAAACATATCAAAAAAAATTGATATAAGAAAGAGGATTATATGGAAATAATTAGTTCAGTATGGGACTTTATTCAATCTCAAGTTTTAGGGATGAAGTGGCTAAATGATTTAGCTGGATCGCTGCTTACAACACTAGGGTTGGATATCACGTCACCATTAGGTGGGAGCTTACAGTTTTTTATATATGATGTAATAAAGATTGTCGTATTATTATGCTCATTAATCTTTATGATTTCATATATTCAAAGTTACTTTCCACCAGAAAGAAGCAAACGTATTTTAAGTCGTTTTAAGGGAATATGGGCAAATATTGTATCAGCTTTGCTTGGTACAGTAACACCGTTTTGTTCTTGTTCGTCAATTCCGTTATTTATGGGATTTACAAGTGCCGGGTTGCCGGTGGGAGTAACATTTAGTTTCTTGATATCATCCCCAATGGTAGATCTAGGTAGTTTAGTATTATTAATGAGTATCTTTGGATGGCGAGTTGCTGTTGTTTATGTAATCGTTGGTTTAGTTATTGCAGTCATTGGTGGTACAATTCTTGATAAAATGGGGATGCACCGACATGTAGAAGATTTCATTATGAATGCAAGTAACATCGATATTGAATCAGAAGAACTTACAAGAAAAGATCGTATTGCATATGCTCGTGATCAAGTTGTCGAAACATTCAAAAAAGTTTTCCCGTATATTTTAGTAGGTGTTGGTATTGGAGCAGTAATTCATAACTGGATACCACAAGATGTAATTGAAAACTTATTAGGAAGTAATAATCCATTTGGTGTATTCTTAGCAACTATTGTGGGTATTCCAATCTATGCAGATATATTTGGTACAATCCCTATTGCTGAAGCATTACTTTCAAAAGGTGCTCAACTAGGAACTATATTAGCATTTATGATGTCAGTAACAACATTAAGTTTACCATCATTAATTATGTTGAAAAAAGCAGTTAAACCAAAACTGTTAGCAGCGTTTATTATTATTTGTGCAAGTGGAATTATTATTGTTGGATATTTATTTAATATCTTCCAATACTTATTAGTATAAAACAACAGGAGGAAAAGAAAGATGGCATTTTTAAATTTTGGAAAAAAGAAAGTAGAAGTAAAAGACATTAAAAAAGTAGAAGCACCTTGTGCATGTGGAAATACTTGTTCTATTGAAGAGCAAGTTGGAGCAAAAATCATTGTTCTTGGAGCATGTTGTAAAAAGAGTTCTCAAAGTTTCGAAAACGTGCAAGTTGCGGTTAAAGAATTAGGGATCGAAGAAACAGTTGTAAATATTGGTGATATGGAAACAATCGCTAAATATGGTGTTATGCAAACACCAGCATTAGTTGTAAATAGTAAAGTATTATGTCAAGGTAAATTAATTACTGTAGAAAATGCAAAAGAAATGATTAGTAAGGAGCTTTAGAAGTGGAAAAGAAAATAGGATTTTTTGAAAAGTACTTAACACTGTGGGTAGTGCTTTGTATGGGTGCAGGGATTTTAATTGGTTCATTGCTACCTGCAATACCAGAGTTTTTAGGGAACTTTGAGTATGCAAATGTATCATTACCAATCGCGATATTAATTTGGTTAATGATTTATCCAATGATGTTAAAAGTTGATTTTAAAAGTATTAAAGAAGTAGGAAAAAACCCTAAAGGTTTATATGTTACTTGGATTGTTAACTGGTTAATTAAACCATTTACAATGTTTGCAATAGCATATTTATTCTTCTTTGTATTCTTTAAAGGACTGTTACCAGAAGCTCTTGCAAATGATTATTTGGCAGGTGCAATCTTACTTGGAGCTGCACCATGTACTGCAATGGTATTTGTTTGGAGTTATTTAACTGATGGTGATGCAGCATATACAGTAGTACAAGTAGCTACAAATGACTTAATCATTTTAGTTGCATTCGTACCAATTGTAGGATTCTTATTAGGTGTTACAGGAGTGCAAATTCCTTGGGATACATTATTATTATCATTAATATTATTCGTAGTCATTCCACTAGTAGCTGGAATTGTTACAAGAACAACGATTATTAAATCAAAAGGTTTAGATTATTTTGAAAATGTATTCTTAAAGAAATTCAATAATGTAACAGTAATTGCATTATTACTAACATTAACAATTATTTTCTCATTACAGGGTACAGTAATTCTTGAGAATCCTTTAAATGTATTATTAATCGCAATACCTTTAGTATTACAAACAGTACTAATCTTTGCATTAGCATATGGTGGAGCAAAATTATTAAAATTACCACATAGTGTAGCAGCGCCAGCAGGAATGATTGGAGCATCGAACTTCTTTGAACTTGCAGTAGCATTAGCTGTTACATTATTTGGAATCGATAGTCCAGTAGTACTTGCAACAACAGTTGGGTTACTTGTAGAGGTACCAGTAATGTTAATGCTTGTAAAATTTGCAAACAATACAAAATCATGGTTTAAATAGGAGACGTAAAAATGACAAAACCAAAAGTAGCATTCGTGTGTGTACACAATTCATGCCGTAGTCAAATTGCTGAGGCATTAGGAAAAAAATTAGCAAGTGATGTATTTGAAAGTTATTCAGCAGGTACAGAAACAAAACCACAAATTAATCAAGATGCAGTTCGATTAATGAAAGATGTTCATGGTATTGATATGGAAGAAACACAAACAAGTAAAATACTTAAAGATATTCCTACTGTTGATATTGTAATCACAATGGGATGTAATGTGAATTGTCCAATGTTACCATGCTCTCATCGTGAGGATTGGGGATTAGATGATCCAAGTGGTAAAGAAGATTCATTCTTCATTTATACAATTGAAACAATCGAACAAAAAATTCTTGAATTAAAACAAAGAATTATCGATGGTAACCTATAAAAAGATGCTTAGCATCTTTTTATGTATTCTATTAGCAAAATAATATATAATGGATATAATAGAAAGTGAGGAGTATGATGAAAAAAGATTATGGAGTATTGTTTGATTTAGATGGAACAATTTTATATACGGATGAGTTGATTTTAGAAAGCTTTAAATGGGTATTTAAAAAATACAAACCAGAACATACATTATCTAGAGAAGAATTATTATCTTTTTTAGGGCCATCATTAAAAGCTTCTTTTGAGAAATATTTTGATCCTAGTATGACACAAGAGTTAATTGAATACTATCGTGAGTTTAATCATGAAAAACATTTAGATTATGTCTATGTATATAAAACAGTTGTTGAAACTTTAGAATATTTAAAGAATCAAGGATATCCACTTGCGATTGTAACTACTAAGTTTAAAGTAGCGGCAATGATAGGATTAGATACTTTTAATTTAACAAAGTACTTTGATACAGTTATCGCATTAGATGATGTAGAAGTAACAAAACCAGACCCACAAGGTGTGAATCTGGCAATGAAAAACCTAGGTGTAACAAAAGGGGTAATGATTGGAGATAATACAGTTGATATTTTAGCTGGAAAGAATGCTAAAATACATTCAATTGGTGTTAAGTGGACACCTAAAGGATATCAATCAATGGAAAAGTTAGGACCAGATTTAATGATTGATGAAATGGCTGAAATTATCCCGTTTATAGAAAAGGAAGGTAATTAATAATGAATGATGTAATTATTGTTGGTGCAGGTCCTGCAGGACTTAGTGCTGCAATCTATGCTTCAAGAGCTGGATTACAAGTAATGATTTTAGAAGCAGGAGCTCCAGGTGGGAAATTAAATGTCACTGCAGATATTGAAAACTGGCCAGGAACAAAAGCGACAGCTGGACCGGATTTAGCATACCAAATGTATGAACATGCACTTTCTTTTGGTGCAAAGCATGAATATGGAATGGTAGATAAAATTGAAGACCATGGAGATGAAAAACATGTAATTTGCGGTGAAACTGTGCACATTGCAAAAGCGGTCATTATTGCAACTGGTACTGTTGAAAGAAAAATGGGACTTGAAAAAGAAGAAGAACTTACAGGACGTGGAGTATCGTATTGTGCAGTATGTGATGCACCGTTTTATAAAGAAAAAGAAACAGCAGTAATTGGTGGTGGGAATTCAGCACTAGAAGAAGCACACTATTTATCTAAATTTGCAAGTAAAGTACATTTAATTGTTCGCCGTGATGTATTTAGAGCTGACAAAATTGTTCAAGATAAAATTCTTGCAAACGATAAAATTCAAGTACACTTCTTAAAGAAACCACACCATATTGTTGAAACAAACAATAAAGTATCTGCATTAGGCATTATTGATAGTAATACAGATCAAATAAGCGAAATAGCAGTAGAAGGAATCTTCCCATTTGTAGGATTAGATCCAGTAACTGCATTTGCTAAAGATTTAGATATATTAGATGAAACAGGATATATTCTTACTAATGAACATATGGAGACAAGTATTAAAGGAATCTTTGGAGCGGGTGATGTTCGCGCTAAAGTATTGCGACAAGTTGTAACAGCAACAAATGATGGAGCTATTGCAGGGCAAATGGCCAATGAATATGTATCATCATTAAAATAATA
>CAYJPL010000006.1:0-86365 GCA_964372125.1 uncultured Erysipelotrichales bacterium | reverse complement strand
TACACTCTCGCTGTCAATTGATACTGACTCTGGTGCTGTTGGCACTTGGCTTACTGTTGGCACGATTGGACCATAAGCATATTCATAGATTACTTCATCAGCTGTAAATCCTGTTACTATTCCTGTTGATGTATCTCCTTGCCATGCTCCATTTGTATATCCAGAATTTCCTGTACTTGTTGGCACGTCGTATTCTGCACTTGCATCTGATGCATTTGACAATTCTCCATCTTTATAGAATGTTACCACTTCATTTACTTCTAACTCTGTTTCTCCATCCCATGTTCCATTTTCTACTACATGCGTTACTGTTGTTTGATAGATATCTGGGATACCATCTCCAATAATTGCTCCATTTGTATCTTTATCATTATCTACTAATATATCTTCTAACCATACTGCTGTTACTGTTTTGTCTCCTGGGAATACATAGTTTTGAATTTCTTCCGTTGTAAATGTTCCATCTACACCTTCAATTGTCCATCCCGCAAAGACATTTCCAGCTTTAGTTGGTTGATCAACATCATTTGTAACTACTTTTTCTTGTGTTGTTAAATCTACTTTATTTGCAGTTGTTCCATCAGTGAATGTTCCACCATTTGGTACAAATATAATTGCATATGGTGCTACTGTTACTACTGAGTCTTCACTCATTGCTGTCTCACCATTTCTTGTATCTGTAATTTCTACACTATATGTTTCATTACCTAATACATCTGTTGGTGGTGTGAATGTGATTCCTGTTTCACCAGTTACTTCTTCATATGTTCCATCTGCTAATTTTTTATACCATTGGTATGTTAAGTCTTCTGGATCTGCATTAAATGATGATCCTGTTGCAGTTAATGTTACATCTCCACCTTGTTTTACTGTTACTGCATCTGTTTCAGGTGCAATTCCACCTGGATTTGTTACTGCTTGTGTTACTTCAGGTTGTGCATGAACATGCGTATATGTGAATTCTTGTGCTCCTGCTGATTTTGGTACAGTTGTTGGTATTACTGGCACATTCCATATTCCACCATGGTATCCATCATTTGGAATACTTGTCGGCGGTGTTAATGTTGCTTGTGCATCATCAGCTGTTGATAATTCACCGTCTTTATAGTATGTGATCCATACCGTTTGTGTCGTTTCAGTTCCATCCCAAGTACCATGTACTGTGTTATATGTTACTTGTGATTGATATTTATCAGGGATTCCATCTTCATTAATGTCAGCTTCCCATACTGCATAAAGTGTCTCTTCCTCGCCTTCTGCTGCTACTAAATTCTCAACTTCTTGATTATTTGTATATACAACTTCACCTGTTGGCTCAGTTGCCCATCCTATAAATGTGTGTCCTTCTTTAGTGAATGTATTTGTATTCAGTGCTTCTGGAACTGCATATTCCATCTCTTGAGAATCCATAGTTCCACTACCACCATTTGCATCAAAGTTTACATTATAGTTATATGGTTCAAATTCATAATAGAATGTTTTTTCAGTTTTTGTATATGACAATGTTCCAGTTGAAGTTGAACCATTCCAGTGACCATTTGTATACCCTGGAGTTGGTGTTGCTTCAGGCACAGTATAGTATCCTATACCATTGATTGATGGTTGGCGATCTTTAATAAACGTAACTACTTGACTTGTTGTTGTAGGCGTTTCTGTTTCTCCATCCCAAGTCCCATTAGTAACTTCATGATGCACTACTGTTTGGAATACGTCAGCAATTCCATCACCTGGTAAATCACCATTAAGGTCATTGTTTGGATCTACAATGTTATCTACTGAGAATACTGGATATAGATTTGTGTTGTCTGGGAACTCTTTTTGATTAGTATCAAAGTAGACTTTCGTTCCATTTTCTAATTGCCAACATTCAAATGCTAAATTATCCTCGCCACCAGTTGGTGGTGTAATTAATGGTACATCAACAATTGATAATGATCCGCTCTCATATTTCCCTGTTAAAGGATTAAGAACAACATTTTTACTTGGATCAGCACTTCCATCATTCCATGATCCCACAATTGTAGAATCAGTTTTATCATATGGATGGAAAGTTACAGATGGTCTTTCGTAAACTAGATACTCTGATACAGGACCTTCAATTTCTTCACCAAAATAGTTTAGAATTTTTGTGTTTGCTGATAAATAAATATTTTCATCTGCACCATCTAATGTTGCTTTTGTACCCGATAGTATAACGTTTGCAGTTTTTCTATCTCCAGACATTTCTGTTGTTACATCCACGTATTCATTTCCTTCTACAGGAGCATAACCTGTATCTAAGATTGTTCCTACACCATTGACAGAAACCGTTACATTAGCTGTACCACCTTCTGGGACTGTAACTCTTGATGGTGAAACTGTAACTGTTGGATTTTTATAAATACCAAAGTCAACATAACCATTCTCTAATTCAAAATCAGTCACTAATGGTATTGTCGGTATTATACTTCTTATTGAAGTATATCCATCTTCATCTGTATAAATAGGTATACCTATAGGCGTATCACCTGGTGCAACCCTAGGTGCATTATTGTTGTTTTCTACATCTACTGCGCTAGATGCATTTTTCGTTAATGTATGCGTTCCTGATTTACCCATTGCCTCTAGATCTAAGAATAAGTTATATGGCGCTGCTTCCCCATCTTCTGTTTTAATTGGTGGTAAAACAACTTGATATCCTGTACCATCAGCTCCTGGTTCAACCTCCATAATTACTGGATTCCCAGTTTCATCTAATTGGTTTAAGTTTTTAATAACTATATTTGACGCGTTATATTCAAAATCAGAATTATTTAGGATTCCATCCGGATAATTTACAGTATCCTCTTCAAATACTTTTCCTGAAACAACTACATATTCAAAAATAAATTCTGCTGGTTTTACAGAGTAACCAGTTCCAATGTTATAGCTTCCTTCTGTTGCTGATGTTGTTGTGTATTCAAATCTTGACTGTACATTTGCATATGATTTTGCCCCATTTTGAGCGTCATATAATGTATGGTTTTCTTTTGCTGTTTCTCCACCTTCATGTTCTATAAATAAGTCACCTGTTAATGATAGTTCAACAGTACCAAATAAATTTTGTGGTATTGTCGGGAATGAAACAACTACATAACGAGCATCGTATATACTTGTTGCTGGTGTTAATGAACCAATTTCTGAGTAAGCACTTGCTTCATTAAATGTCACAGATTGTGCATATTGAATAATTGGTTTGTTTTCTTCTTTTAGAGTTGATAATCCTCCAGTAAAGCTTACTGCATTTTCACTAAGTTCACGAATATAAATACTTTCTTCACTCTCAACCGCATCAGACATAATTTGGTTTTTGTATGTAACTCCTGATCTAGGTAATTCAATTACCATATGGTAATTTGTAAAACTTCTATCTGTACTACCTACATCAACTCCTAACTTCAATGTACTTGCATCATGGATTTTATAGGATACTGATTCTATATGTTCTACCTTATCTTCAATACCAGGGTATAAAAAGATATTTGTTGATGCTGCAATATCAATTTTAGTTGTTGTTGATACATTCATTTCCACAAAACGATTTACTGCTGACGATTCTGCAGCTACGCTTTCTAAATTATATGGATTTTCTGATAAATATGGTTCCAAATTACTACTTGCCACATAATTGTAATATGGTCTTTCAGTATTTTTTATATCTAATATTGGTCCAATATCAAAGTATGAATCTAAAAATACTGAATGTGATTCCGGTGAATTTAAATTATTAGTAACCCAAAAATCATCATTGTCGATTGAAAAGCTTGCTGTATGATTTTGAAGTCCAGCTAAGTCATAGATTAAGAATGTTTTTCCATCGATAACTCTTGTTTGGATTCGTTCATTATCTCCTATATATTTGAAATATTCTGTATTTAATTGTAAATATGCCTTTGTTCCTTCTGGATAATATACGATATCACTGTGAGTATTAGATAACATTCCAGATGTTGTTGGTAGATTAATTGTCATACTTCCTGATGTTGCTAACAGACCATTTGTTGAAGTAGCAGTCGGTAGTGTATTACTTACGACTTTTCCAGTAATACTATCTGTGATTATTGACGGATTAAGTGTTGCAGTATATCTTAAATTAACATAGTTATGACTTGTTGAAAGATCAATTTCGTGATAATCATCTGCAAACCTTTTTGTATTATTTACATCTACTGCCGATGTTCCAGTTGGCGGTGTCCATGTATCACCAAGTCCATCAGCCGTGATTTGAGCAGGTATAATAATATTTTTACTAGGTGTAATTTGGTCTACATCATCGTGACGAATTGCATTAAACCTAAAGTTAGTTATAAAGTACACAAGGTCAAAATTCATTCCGTCACTGCTAATATTCGTTGCATCATATCCTAATAAACGTAATCGATCTGCGCAGAATTGTAGACTAGTAAAATACTCTCCTTCTTGTAAACTTATAGTATACGCCTCGGATGTACTTGTATCTAAGTATTGTTTTTTAGGGTTCGAATCTAAATTCGTTGTATATTCAACCCATACTTTTGCATCTGGTTCATCCAATGTATTATACTCAATTGATTTATCCGTACCATTAAAATTAAATGTGTAACCACCTTGTGCTAATATTGCTTGAATTTCTTTTGCGTGATTAGCATCTGTTGCTAATGACGTATCAAACATATTTACTCTAACATTTCTATAGATTACTGAAGATTCAAGGATATCTGCAGGAATCGCTGCTCCTAGATTAAGAATTACTCCTGTACTATTTAAATTATCATTTACTAAAATTGAGTTATCATCAAATTCTTGATATAGATGTAAGTAATCTGTTCCAGGTTGATATTCCCAAGTTATTTCTTTATCAAATGAAACTGGTGTTGCATTTGTACCATTACCATCACTTGAGAAGTTAACATCAACTTTAATTGAATTTACTTCCGTTGGTTCTGTGAATTCACCTGTAAAAAGTCCAGATGATGAATAATTTGTCGCATATCCATCTTTGACAAGACCTTGTTCAGATATATTGAATTTAACCTCTGTAACTTCAGCTCCTGCTAAGTTTGGAAGTGTATCTACTGTGAATTTAGAACTTACATTTCTTATAGGACCCAGTGTTCCGTCTGCATAAACTACTTGATACGATACAAACTCACCATATGTATTATTTAATGTAATTGTATGAGGATCAAAGTTTTCATCAGCAAATGACATAGTCATAACACCACCATTATGGAAATAAGGTGCCTTATTGTTATATATATCAGTCGAACTAACATTATTATAAATAGAGAAATTGTATTCCATTCCTGTTGGATCATCATAATTTACTTTTTCTGGAATTGATGCTTCCATGATAATTTTATCTTCATAGATGTATTCAGGAACATGAATCACCAAATTACCAAACTCTTGAGTGAACTGCTCGATTTTATATCCACCATTTTCTGTATCTGGAACTACTTGATTGTATTGTGCCGTGATTGTTTCACTTTCATATGTTCCATTTTCTGTATACGTATGTAATGCATAAGGCCCTCTTGGACCATAGTTACCTGTTCCAGTATTTCTAAATGCAAATTGTACTTGAGTAGATGCAGCCTTTACACCAGTAAACATTTCACCGAAGCTTTTTATGTTACCAGTACTTATCCACCCATTATTCATTGTCGTTGATGCAATCATATCTATAACAGAAACAGTACCAGTTGATTCATCTATTGTAAGGCTATAAGGTATATGTTGAGTGGTACTATACATTATCGGTATTTCTTCTGGCATTGATATGCTCCACGTAAAATCTCCAACTGGGGCATGATCTTCTTCCGTAAATCTAAATGCATATCCATATGACTGACTATTTATAGGCAATCCAGTAGTCGTATCTGTATAATATAAATGTCCATCCACACCTAACCATAAATCTGTAATCGGTTTGTCTGTTACATCTACTGATAAATCACTTTTAATTACAGAAAATTCCGAAATAATTGGTTGTGTCCCATGGTTATCTCTACGAATAGTATGTTTTAAAGTTACTTCACTATCTTCTAGAATAGCTTCTTCACTAAGCGCTCTAGGATCAGTTCCTTGTTGATATTCTCGAACTGTTGTACCTAAGTCACCATTTGGATTATTTAATAACATATATCCAACAGCAGATGCTATAGTACCTTCTGTAATATAATAGTTTGTATTTCCACCATCATAAGCTGAAGAAACCCCAATACTAAATGACATTGCTGCTTCTGCTCCTTGTAGTAGATCATTATTAATAACGTAAACAATTTTGTCAGATGTAAAATATGATTGATCTGAATCAATATACTCTGAGTTAAATGATGCATTAGCAATTTTTAGTGCATGATATTCCCCATTATTAAATTGATCTATGTTAACTTCAATAACTCTTTTTGACCCTGGTTCTAATGTAGCATCATAAATTACTCCTAGTACCATTGAAAATGATCCACCTTCTCCTTGATCATTTGTATTAGGAATTGGCGTTTCTGCGTAGTCCCATGTCCAATCAGGATCATCTGCAGGTGCAAATGGGATTTGTGAAGATCTAAAGAAAATATCACCTTTAGCATTTGATGCAATCGCACCTATAATTGATTGTTGCTGTGGAACGTGTTCTTCTTGCTCTTCGGCACTTTCTTTTTCACTAACTTCTACAGCAACTCCCATAGAAGCACTGTTTCCATTGGCATCAGTAGCTTCAATTGATACGATATAGTTTCCTACCACATCAATTTTAACAGTTGATGTAACCACTGCATTTTCAGTAATATCACCATCAACATCATCAATTACTGATAATCCAATAATTTCATTAATTGTTCTTTCATCACCGATTTCTACTTTAGCATTTGCTGCAGTAATAACTGGTGCAGTTTTATCTGAATCATCAATTACTTCAACATTAATAACTGGCATTGTCAAATCAGTTATCACTGTATTTGCACCGTTTACAAGACTCGCTTGATATGTATATACACCAGCATTCTCAGTTGAAAATTCTTTAGCATCTATTTCAGTCCAAGTTACTACAACATCCTTTGTTGCAGGCGCGCTTGCTTCAACGATATTCCCTTCTTCATCGACAACACTAAAAACGGCAGTGATGCTCTCTGGTAGTTCCAGTGCATAATCGCTCCCTACTGTTGTTTCTTGATTTGTAATTTCATTTTCTAGTTGAAATTCAGTAATTATTTCACTTACTTCACTAAATATCTCACTAGATGTTTGTACTTCTTCATCCATTGCATTAACAGTTGATAACGGTTGCAGTGCAATAAATGACACTAATAATAGTGTAAATAGTTTCTTAATACGGTTCACTCATGTTTCCTCTTTCATATTAGTAATTTATTTACACACACAAAAAACACATACTATCACTATGATTTACATTTTACAATCATTTTTTCGTATTTTTTTCACATTTTTTCTTTTTTGTTCTTTTCCGTTTGTACAATTATTTATTGTTTTCATTTGTCACACTACTGAATATATACTACTTTTTATTTTGATTATACCGTATTAAGTATTTTAATGATTATTTATTCATTTACAGTAATGTCATTTTATATTAAATAGATGTTTAACATAATTATAGCGGTAAATTAAAAGACAGATAACTGGATTTTCGTTATCTGTCCATTAGTATTTTACTACAATTATTGTATGTTATAAACTTTTCTTGCATTTTCTATAAAAATAAGGTTCGTTTGTTCTTCTGTTAATAATTCATTTTTAAAATATAGTTGATAAAAATCTTTTCCATAAGTATCCAAACCATCAATTGGACTATCTGTGCCAAATATAATTTTATGTGCTCCACAAATTGTGATTAATTCTGGCAGTCTATCATATTGAACCCATGCAGTATCACCGTATAGATTTGGTTGTTTTGCCATTAACTTTGCAGCAATAGTATTATCCATACCTAGTCCCATATGCCCCATAACAAAATTTACTGTAGGATTTTTTTTTGCTACTTCATATACTTTTTGAGGATGTGAAAACGTATTTGCTGTATGTATCATCATTGGCAAACTGTACTTATCGCATAAATTTATATAATATTCCATCTTAGGATCATCTATTTCTAATAATGAGTGTAATGGATGAACTTTGATTCCTTTAACAATATCTAAGTTATCTTTAATGAGCTTTTCAAAGTTATCATCTTCACCCTCTAGCCTTGGCCTTGCCCATAGTAATAGCGCTAGTTTATCCTTATGTTGTTTTACAAATTCAATAGCTTCAATATTTACATCGACTTGATTGCGATATTCATCACTGCAAATACTTCCATTATGGTTGGCTTCATTACCATTGATATTTGATAAAATACAGAAGTTAACATCATATTTTTTCATAGATTCTAAAATAATCTCAGGCGACATATCTATTGGGCCATTTATAGAATCAAACTCACCCATATGAATGTGTGCATCAATTATCATATTATTTCTTAATGATGTAGAACCCTTGTGCTTCTACATCAACTCCTTTTTGTACTGATATTGTTTTTTCATTATAGATATCGATAATATCTTGGTTATGCATTACTTCAGGAAGAATTACATTTTGTTTGCTTGATGATACGTTTAAAATAACAGTTACTGCGTCATCTCCTTCTTTAGTAAATACTAATATTCCTTTATCTTCATCTGTCATATTCCATGTAAAGTTATTAGCTTTTAATGCTGGATACGTTTTACGTAATTGAATTAATCTTTTTACATGTTCTTGGATTGTTGTATTTTGATTTTCTTTATCCCATATCATTGGTGTACGATTTGATAGTTCTTTTCCGACCATACCAATCTCATCTCCGTAATATACACAAGGTGATCCACTATATGTCATTAATAATACATATGCTTGAAGTACTTTACTTACATCATTATCTAATGAGTTTAATATTCTATCGACATCATGACTTGATATCAAGTTAAACATATGTTCATTTACACCACTTGGATACATTACTTGCATTTCATTAATTGATTGCATATATCCTTTTACTGTAAGGGGTATTTTATTTGTTAGTTTATGATTCAATAATCCCCACATTGCATTTGTAAATGAATAGTTCATTACAGAATCAAATTGATCTCCTTGTAACCATGGGTATGAATCATCCCAGTTTTCACCCATAATATAACAATCTGGGTTTGCTCCTTTAACAACTTTACGATAGGTTTTCCAAAAATCATGTGATACTTCATTTGATACATCAAGACGCCATCCATCTATACCATATTCTTCAACCCAGTAACGTCCAACTTCTAATAAATGCTCTTGCCATAAAGGATGACCTGTATTTATTTTTGGCATCCATGATGTATATCCAAATGTGCGATAATTTAAGTCTTTAGCAACTTCCTCTTTGTACAAACCATCTTCTTGTACTTCACCTTTAATAACTGGCTTATTTTCATCATAAATGTAGAAACAATCAAAGTATTTAGAATCTTTCCCATGTTTTATTACATCTTGGAAAAATGGATGAAGTGGACCACAATGATTAAACACACCATCTAACATAACTTTTAAACCACGTTTGTGAGCTTCTTCCATAAACTCCTTAAAATCTTCATTTGTTCCTAAATATGGAGCAATCTTAAAATAATCCGTTGTATCATAATTATGCCAACTTGCACCTTCAAAAATAGGAGTAAAATATAAAGCTGTATACCCCATTTCTTGAATATAGTCTAGTTTATGAATTAAACCTTTTAAATTTCCTTCTGTATTTGTTTTACAAGATGCACCATCTTTACTATAACTTCCAACATTAATTTGATACCAAATTGCATCTTTTACCCAAGAGGGTGCAGTGTATATATCCTCTTCATTAAGAAACGGGAAGTTTAATGAATTATATAACCCATCGATTTTATCAAGATTACTTGTTACATCTAAGCACTTAACTCCATAGCTATATGTTTTACCATCGTTTCCTTCTAATATAAAGCTATAACGGATTCTTTTTGAATCACAGTTCTTAAGTTCACAAAAATATACATCATGACTTTGTGTTTCTCCAATATATTGTAAATTTTCATTATAGGCACTACTTAAATCAAATTTATATTCTCCACTTTCATCCGGAAACCAATTAAAGGGATCTGCTGCTTTTACATATCCACCTTTAATATCATTTTTGGCAACCATTATTTTTAAATGTAATGTTGTTTCATCATATGCATATGCATATCTACTTTTTGTTTCATGTTTTATTGCTGCTATATTCACTTTATTACCTCTTTTCTCTTTTTGTAGTATAAAACTGTTATATTTACTACCACCAGCACTTGTTATATATAATCCCTTAAACTGTTCGCACGAGCTTTTCAAATATCTTAAGAAAAACCTTAATATCTGCGCTAGTCAAAATATCAAAGAATTTTCGACTTAAACATAATAAGCAATATTAGTAGTACTTCTTTTATTTTGATAGTAAATTTATGATTATTTTAATAAAAATCATCTATTCTTCAAATAAGAATGTTTTAACTTCATACTTTTTTAATTTGAAATTATATGCTATATCAAATTTCTCTTCAAATTCTTCCTGTAAATTAGTAATTGAAACTTTGGAATGATTAGGATAATCTAGAAATCGAACTTCTTGTGGTTCATTTGTTAAATTTAGAACTCTAACTACATAGCCATTTTTTTCAAAAGCAACTTTCACATAATCAATTATCGTATTTTTGTTATTTATACGAACAAATGAGTTCCCTTTAGCAAGGTGCTTTTCATCAGCGTTGGCAACTATAATAGGCATGTTTATCGCAATTGCTTCATTATAAAGATCAACTTCTCTATTTTTATTATTGTGAGTAAAGATAGAATACAAGAATTCATGTTCTGTTAAATCTCCAAAATTATTATTAGTAAAATCAGGACTACCTGCAATCCCTATTTCCTCCCCTGGTTTCTTTTGGCTTCTAAGAATTGTTACTTCTAAACTCTGATCTTTAACTCTAAAACCATACTTACAAGTAGAAAGCATAGCAATACCATAATCCCTTTCACTTATATCAACAAATTTATGTGCACAAATTTCATCCATTGCATAATCATGACTAGTATTAGAATGGGTTGGTCGATTAATATTACCATATTGAATATTACATAGAGCATCCTTAGATTTTACCGTAATCGGATAAGTAATTTTAACAGTGGTATCAATATCTTTCCAATCAAAATATCCTTTTATATCGACTCTTTGACTTCCCTCTATGACAATGTATTCCAAGGTGAAACTTGATTTTTTGTATGTGTATGTCATTTTTGCAACAGCTCTCATATCATCATTTTCAATACTGATTTTTTTTATTTTCGGATGTTCAAGAACACCTTTTCGATAATTTTCATCAAAGTCCCAAGCGGGATATTCATTAGCTCTTTCAGTATAGATAAAGACATTGTGTTCCAATCTTTTACCATCAATAAATTCTTTATTTAGACTTTTATTATATAGACGAGTTAGCGCACCATTATTATTGAATTCAACCTTTAGACTATTGCTTTCAATAATTTTATTTTCAATATCTACTGAAATATTTCCACTTATAGAATTGTTATCAAGCCTACTAAACGATAACGCTTTAACAGATATATCATACCACTTCCCATCAATAGTTATGAGTTCATCTCTATCTATCGATGAATTGTTTATGATTACTTTCTGTCCTGCTTTTTTTCCTAAGACTTTTTCATATTCCTTATCTATCATTGACTTTAATTTTTTTATTAAAATTTCGTAGCGTGCTCTCGATTCCTTATAAACACGAACTATCGATGATCCTGGGATAATATCATGAAATTGATATAACAATACTTCTTTCCAAATTTCATCAAGTTCCTCACAATCAACATTTTCATTTAAATTATATTTGTTTATAGCAATTAGATATTCATATTCTTTTAAAAGATATTCCATGTCACGATTACCTTTTTTATTTAATGCTTCTGTAGTATATGTTCCTTGATGTCTTTCAAAGTAAAGTTCACCATTTATAATAGGGAGTTTTTCTTCATATTTTGAAAATTCTTTTAAAAAGCTATCCACCCTTGAATTTTTTACTTTTGGTAGATACTTTAAGTCTTTAATCCTTTTTATTCTTTCTAGATGTTCTTCACCAGGTCCGGCACCTCCATCTCCAACCCCATAAACCAATAAAGCTATTGGTACTATGTCTTTTTCAATGTAGTTTCGTTCAAGTTTTAATACAGAGTTTACTCTTGCTCTTGAGTCATATGTGTTTTCAGGGAAGTGGTGAACTAAAACATACGAATCATCATTTCCCTCCCATTTAAATGAGTGATGTGGAAACTTATTTATCATATTTTGGGATAATTTTTGCGAGCACATATACTCCAACCCTGATTTTTTTAATATTTGTGGAATACTCGCAGTGAAACCAAAAACATCCGGTTGCCAGAGATAATTTGATGTAATATCAAACTCCTCTTTATTAAATTTTTTTCCATAGTGAATTTGTCTAATTAAAGATTCACCACAAGGGATATTTAAATCGCTTTCTACCCAAAATGATCCTTGTATTTCAAATCTGTTTTTTTTAACTTGTTCTTTTATACGCATAAATAATTTTTCATCATCATGCTTTACATATTCAAATAATTGTTGTTGAGATGCCCCAAAAATATAGTCATCGTATTTCTCAATGTTGTATAGAGCAGTTGCAAAGGTTCTAAGTGCCTTTCTACGTCCCTCTCTAACTGGCCACATCCAAGCAATATCTAGGTGTGCATGTCCTGTTGCCAATATTTCAAGAGATTTATTATTACTTCTTTGTTTATAAAATTTATCTATAATATTTTTTGCTTTTTTAATATTTTTAGAATTCAGTTCTTTTAATATCTCACTAACTTGTAGGAGAATATTTTCTAATTCATCAATTGCTAAATCCTGTTTATTTATTTCGTCCTCACTTGCCCCTTTGGGTTGATGTGAAGAGACTGCACTCGTACCATTATACCAATCTATCAAAACTTCTAAATCATAGTATAATTCTTTTAAATCTAAGTTAATCGTAGCAATAGATGCATCTGATATTCTGCCTCCATCTTGTACATAGCCAAACAAATCATTACAACTTCCATCTACATAAAAAACTACATCATCGCCTGATTTACATTTATTTAGATCAATAATCCATTTCCCCGGTTTATCAGGCGGAATCCCATAAGATGACTTTTTATTTGTAATACTAGCTAAGATATTAAAATTTTTATCATAAACAACACCCTCGCCACCAATATCGACCTGTAATACTAAATTCTTAGAGCTATTGTACTTTGGTATTTTTCCTTCTAAAATAAACCATGCACAATCAAAAAGTGAACCCCACGTTTCACCAACATTTAGCTTACTCATTTCTTTTTCTTCTTTTTTATAAAAATCTATTGGTTCATTACTTTTATAGCATGTAACGCTTAAATCTGTCAGCTTTTCATACACTTGAGAAGCAATCTTCTGCAATAAATGGTCATATATTTTCATAATTTAGTTTTTACCTTTTAAATGTTATTTTTCTAAGGATTGCACTTCCCATTGGAGTAAACTCAACTTCTCGTTGTAAATTATTTACAACAATACTTCCTTGAATTCTAGTTGGATTTTGGAAACTGTTTCCTATTTTTTTAACTTTCATATCAATTTCCCCAATATTCCAATCTTGATACTCTTTTGTATTTGGTGTATATAATGCATCTCTTTGACCATACAGGTATTGTCTTTTTTCTTCTAGGCAAGATGGAATTTCTAAGCAGTATACAAGTGGTCCATAACTATAATACTTATCGCCAACAAAATCAGAATGCTCAATAACAGCTGTTTCAAATTGAACTTCAATTTCCGTATTATCATAATATTGTTCGACAAAACCATGATACTCTATTGCTTTTCCATCAATCTTCACTTTCATCGTTTTCGCCCACCCTGGTTTACGTAGTTTTATTTTGCACTTTGCCTTTCCAGATACAATGATTTTCGATGATAACTCAAATGGATAATTAGTAATTTGTTCAATTGTTATAAGGTTTCCATTGATTACTCTTTTCGTTGATGACGGCACATATATATTGATATCGATTTGATCATCGCTACTTTGATATACCGCATCTAAAAAGTAACTATGAATTCTACCGGCGTTTGGTACACAACACACAGCAACATCTTGATGTGCAACAGAGTATTTATAACGAATATTTTCACCAGCATTGCCTTCTAAAGAACTACCCGAGCTTAGATATGCATTATCTCTTTGACAATATGCGATTTGACTACGACTAGGATGCCTTGCTCCAAAACCAGCATTGTAGAATAGCCATTCTAGTTTATCAATATATTTTTCATCTTGATTCATTTCATAGTACATATGGTATGAATGTAATAGTTCCTGTATTGAACAATATTCATAACCTGTTTCTGTTGCATTAGCCGTGCGTCCTAGTATCCATTCATCACCAATCGGTCCACCACTTGGTGTCAGGCTTGTACTTAATTTTTGTAAGTATGATTGTACAAGTGCTTGGCTACCGCCATCATTTGTAAGATTATGAATTAATAATGCTCGAAAATGCTCATAAGTATGAGGTCCATGACCTTCAAACAAAAGGTCAAAATCTTGAAGTTGATTTTTTTGAATATCTTTTTCGCTTAAGTTTTGTTGACTGTATTCATCATATAACCACCCTGCATAATTTAGATATTTTATATCACTTGTATATTTGTACAAAGTGTAACAAACATCAACATACATCAATCCATGACATGCCCCAGCATAATCACTTTTTAGTGCAAAAGGATGACTTTCATTTTGAACGTATGTATTCATTGTAACAGCTACAGCTTTGATTACTTTTTGTAAGACTATACTATCATTTGTGCATTGATAGTATGAAAGCGCTGCTCTCAAAAATGTTGCTTGTGCCCACAATTCACCATTTTCACTTGAAAAATTATAGCGCAAATCATCATCATAGATTCCCAGATATCCATCTTCATCTTGTGTATTTAAGACATGAAAGATATACTTTTGAGCTTTTTCTATTTTTTCTTTATCATTTAAAGCATATGCTGTACGAATTAAGCCGTCTAACCAATTGGAAAAGCTTTCACTATTCCACCACAAATATTGAACTTCCCAGTCGGCATCTTGTCCAATTGCTCCAACATCTTTTGCCTTTATTTTTTTTGTTAAACGATCTTTACCATATATATCATCTTTAGTAAGAATATCAGGTACTGCAATATCTAAGCTTCCCAAAAAGCCATCAAGGTCTCGTTGCATTTCGTATGCAAGCCAACCACTTGGATAATTATTTTTCATATTTTTCCCTTTCTTTAAATCACAAAATTCAATACTCCTGCAAGTAACATCACATAAATCGGATTACACTTCTTTATTATTAAAACAAAACAACAAATACCATAAATAATTAACATATCTACATGCAAGGTTTGCATTGATATAATTCCATCACTTCCAAACAATGATCCAATAATAATCGTTAGTCCCGCACTAAATATCAACGCAATTACAACAGGCCTAAGTAAACTAAAGATTTCCTTTGCTCCTCGATTTTGCTGATATTTTTTATATAGATAAGATATTACTGTAACAATGATTATCGATGGCAATACACACCCGAGTGTTGCAATAATTGCCCCAGGGATTCCAGCAATCTGCAACCCGACAAAAGTAGCTGAATTTAATGCAATTGGTCCTGGTGTCATTTGAGAAATTGTTATTAAATTTGTAAACTCTTCAACACTAAGCCAAGCATGTGTTGTGATTACTTGTTGTTCAATGAGTGGTAATGTTGCATAGCCACCGCCAAAACTAAAAACCCCAACTTGTAAAAAGGATAAAAATAATTCTAAATATATCATTTTGCATCCTCCTTAGAGAAAAGAGTCTTAATAATCCCTAAAACAATAAACACTCCAAGTAGTATTGCTACATGAATATGGAAATAGTATTGTAAAATAAATACAACTCCTGCAATGCATACAAAAAGATATTTTTTATCTTTAATCAAGCCAGTTACCATCTCTAGTACGGCAACACTAATTACTGCTGCCACGCCTGCTTGCATACCTTCAAGTGCTGTTGCAATATATGGGTTACTTTGAAATGCTTGATAAAACATTGAAACTACTGAAATAATAAAGAGTGGTGGTAAAACTGTAGCTAGTACACAGGTTACTACTCCTAAAAAACCTTTTAATTGATATCCTAGTACAATCGCAATATTTACCGCAATTGCCCCAGGTGATGATTGTGCAATTGCTACAAGCTCAAGCATTTGTTCTTCTTGTATCCATTTGTATTCATGGACATACTTTTTTTGCATTAGTGTAATAATTACATACCCACCACCAAACGTAAATGCACTAAGCAAGAATGTTGATACAAATAAACTACGTAACGTTACTTTCTTTTCATCCATTACATATCCCTATTATGCTTTTGTATGATAATTATAGTGATACGCAATATCTAGATTCTGCTTATTTAAATGCTCCATCAGCATCTCGTTTAGTTGTATACTAATTTCCATATATTTTTCTTCCATATATACATTATGATACTCATCAGGATCCTTTTTCAAATCAAATAATACATGATGAATTTTATTATCCATTTCACTAATAGAATATTTATAATCTTGATAACGAATCATTCTTCCAGTATCATTTTGACTAAATGTTACATCGTGTGTTGATACTGTAGGGTTAATGCACGATTCTTTAAATGATTTTCCATCAATTTCTTTTTCTAATTTGATATCGCACAAATCTAATAATGATGGCATTAAATCAATTGAACTAATTAGTGAATTACTATTTGTTTTTCCTGCTGGAATAATTCTAGGATATTTAATCACAAATGGTGTTTTAACTGACTCTTCATAAAACGGCACCTTAGAAAAGATTCCATGACTTCCCATCATATCACCATGATCACTTGTAAAGACAACAATTGTATCTTCAGCTAACCCTTTTGCTTTTAAAGCATCATTAATCATCTCGATAAACATATCTGTTTTTTCAATTAATAATTGATATGTAGATATATAACGTATCCAGTCATTTTCACTCATATCCTTAATATCTTCAAACATATAATCATTTTCTTTAATCATTCCTGCGTGTAACGGGGCATCAAAGTTTGAAGGTAGACTTGCTCTTGGACTATTTCGCAAATATGGCTCATTATCATCACGACAAAAGAAAATTGCATCTGCCATTGTTGCACCCTTTACCTTACCGCCAATTACCTTACATATATCATGAGGATTAATTAATGATAGTGTCATATAAAATGGCTTTTCATGATCCTTTTTTATATAATCTAAGGCATCTTTAAAAAATATTTGATCATACACACTACCTTCAGCTAACATTCCTCCACCTGTGTATTTCATAGATCCAAATTCATCAATACCGTCCCAGCCATATCCACCAGCATGTTCTTTTCCAAAATATGCCGTTTTATATCCAGCATCTTTAAAGTATTCTCCCATAGTTTTTAAATCATCACGTTTAGGAATTTCGCCTTTAAAAATATTTATTATCTCTTCATTATCGTTGATATTATGGTTGTTTGGGTACATTCCAGTATAGAAACTTGCACGTGTTGGACAACATAATGGAAATACACTATAACTATTATCAAAACTTACCCCTTCTTCCAATAGTTTTGATAGTCCTGGTGTTTGGACATATGGTGCATTATTTCTTCCATCAGCAAGTCTTTTTGACCACTGATCTGCTACAATTACAACTACATTTGGTTTATTCATTATCATTACCTCCTGCATACATTCTATGCTTTATAACATATCTTAAACAAAATAATGTTTATGTATTTTGTCATATTCTATGATATACTTCTATTAAGGAGATTTTATGAATAATTTACCAAAAGAAATGTTTAGTCATCGCTATACATATAGTGAGGAACTACGAATTATCCACTTATTTACAAACTATGACTTAACAAAAACAAAGCAACTAATAGCAAGTCTTCAAAATAAAGACAATAATCATTTTTATTATAGTAATTATGTTCGTAACTTAATAATTTTTATTCAATCATTAAGTATTCAATGTCTTGGTAATGAATGTTCACTCCAAAGTATTGAACAACTAAGAGACAAATCAATTAATAATTGCCTTGAAACTCTATTACATGAAGATTGTAATCAGTTATTTTCATTAGAAATGAAAATAGTTGATGACTTTTATAAACTATATACATCTAGTTATCGATTATCTTCACCGATTGTTTATAAAATTGTTACATCTATTTCTAATGATATTAAAAATGCAACTGTGAGAAATATTTCTAATAAAATAGGGTATAGTCAATCACATTGTACAGCAGTATTTAAGTCTTACTACAACCAAACATTAGAATCTTATATTATCGATAAAAAGATTAGTTATGTTAAAATTGCTTTACTTGATAATATCGAATTACAACAAATCGTAGACGAAGTAGGTTTTTCTTCTATAGCCTATATGAATCGTGTTTTTAAAAAGTATACCACGATCTCTATCAAGCAATTTAAGACGCTTACTACTTGAAAGGATTTATATGAACACTTCCACTTTACAATATCAACATAATTTAATTAATGTTTTATGTACTAATAATTATGAAACAGTTACTACTTCTATTGACTTACATCAACATAATTCAAAAGTGACTTTCAAAGAAAAAAATATAGAACTTATGCAAACAACAAGTACCCTTGCTAGAGCATTAATATTTCGTCATATACCTGCTAGTTATTGCTTATATTTAAGTGAGCATCATATTAATATTTTACTTACAAAACGTACTCTAGAACAACTTTTGGAATTTGAGTATTCTATTGTTGAAGATTACTATGATGTATTATTTCACTTTACAAAGAGTTCTCACCCAACTATCCAACATATTCTAAACTATATTTTTATGCCTTCTTCTTCATGGATTACTTTAGCTGACATAGCTAAAAACTGTAATTTAAATAAATCTTATATTTCAACGCTTTTTAAAAAAGAGATGAATCAAACAATTACAGAATATATACAACATCATAAAATCAAACAAATAAAAGAGATTCTACACTATACAACAGAACCACTAATCGAAATAGCAACTATTAATCACTTTGTTTCCTATAGTTATTTTTCAAAAATATTTAAAAAGCATGTTGGCATAACCCCTAAACAATATTATTTACAACATAATATCCATGCAAAAAGGCAATAATTTTATTTATTGCCTTTTTCTATATAGATAAATACTTTATCTAATAACTTTTGATATCCACAAAATTCATCATTTAAAAATGTAATATTTTGTCTTTTACAGCCTCCATTACATATCTTTAAATAGCGACACGTTGCACATACTTTCATTGGTGTACTTTTATTACATATAAATGTATTTGCGATTGGTGATTGAATCATATGTTTAAATGTTTTTTCTTTAACATTTCCTAGGAAATATTGATCTAATACATAAAAATCACAAGGATATACATTTCCATTTGCTTCAACAATTAGTTGCAGCGAGCAATTCCCTAAAATTCCACATTGATATGGATTTTTGTTTTGTAACAGTGTAAATATATTTGTAAATATATTTATATTAATATATTTCGATGTATTAATGTCACATTTCCATAAATCAAATAAATCACTATAGAATCTTTGATATTGACTTGGCTTTAATGCATTTTCATCATAACTACTATCTAGATCTGGCATGCATGGTATAAGCTGTATATGACGTAGATTATGTTTTTGATAAAATGTATACAGTCTTTTGGCACTCTTTGATATGTTACTTGTAATAACGGTAAGGACATTATACTCAATACTACGTTTATCTAACTCTTTTATTGCATTTAATACAACGCTGAATACAGAGTTATCATTTTGGTCAAAGCGATATATATCCATATTTTCCTTATATCCATCTAATGATATCCCAACTAGAAAGTTATTTTCTTTAAATAAAGTATACCACTTATCATCTAAAGAAATCCCATTTGTTTGCATTGAATAATGTATAATATGATCTTTTTTATAATTATTTACTACATTTAAAAAATTTTTATAAAACTCTATTCCAGCAAGTGTTGGCTCCCCGCCTTGAAATATAAAACGTATGATTCCATTTGCATCAATGTCATTAAAGACATTCTTTATGACACAATTCATTACCTCTGTATTCATAATCCCATGACTTTTTATTTCTCGCTTATTACTTACATCATAGTAAAAGCAGTATTTACATTTCATGTTACATAAACTACTTGCTGGCTTAATTAATATTGTTAGTTCTTTCATAATACTCCTTATAAATTATTGATAATTGTATATTACCACATGGAAAAGCAAGATTATATAAAATGTATATGCTTGTCATAATTTTAAGCATCATCTTTATATTTACTACTATCCACTTATTACTTCAATTAAAGCTAGCATTATATCATCAACTATAGTATTTGATGCTAAAATATAATTAACTCCATCCTTACTTGCATTTGTATTTTTTATAATATCAAACAACATTGATTTATAGTCGTATTCGATATTTGCTGCTTGTAAAATTGTAAAACATTTCTCAATTTTATTTCCAAAATTTATATCTGAACTTGCAAACATAATTTCAATATCTTCATCAAGGGTACAAGGAATAATTGTATTATGATGTAGCGTATCACTAAATCCATGCAGCACAATCTTATATTTACGATTTGTAGGTATACATTTTATATTTCCTACTGGTTTATGAATTTTTAATACTGGTTGACTTTGCCACTGCAAGCTTATTGTTGTAGTTGCAATATCGTTTGTATCATCATCTTCATACAACACATATGTTCCGTTTTGCCCAGCATATACATGTAATTCAAGAACTTCAGGATTATCTACTCCAAAATCCGGATTAGCATCCAACGGGATGATTGACCCAGCACGCACAAACATTGGTAATGTATTTAAATCTCGATAGAAATTACGGCGTCCTTTTCCAGTATATACCATATCACTAAAGAAATCATACCATATACCTTCTGGTAACCAGCCTGCTGTTTTAGATAGCATTGATTTACTATCCATTGGTGTTACAACCGGATTTACAATTATATTTTCGCCAAAATAATAACTATTTTTGTATGTATAGGCATCTTCTTCATGAGGGTGTTTATAGTATAGCGGGTGTATTAAACAACGTCCTAACTCATAATTATGAATATTTGTAGAATGAATATAAGGAATTAAACGATGTCGTAATTTCATGGCATCAATCATCGCTAATTCAATATGTTTTGGATACTTCCAAGGTTCTTTCCCACAAAATTCATTACAAGAACTATGAAGGCGGTTAATTGGAGATAATACACCTGATTGTAGCCATCGAAGTTGTAACTCATCATCTTTAATCCCTTGCATATGGCCACCAATATCATGTGACCACCAGCCATATCCTACATTTGTAGCCGTTGCGCTAAAATAAGGTTGAAACGCTAATGATTCCCATGAAATAATTGAATCTCCTGAAAATCCTAATGGATAGCGATGACTGCCGATACCTGCATATCTAGAGAATGTTAATCCTCGTGATTGCTTACTATCATTATCATGATAATGATAGTGGTTTAACATCCACAAAGGATCAAGTCCTTCAACTTTTGAATGACCCTCTTGTTGCCAATCTACCCACCAAAAGTCTACACCATCTTGTTCTAAAGGTTGGTTTACATATTTGAAGTATGAATCTATAAATTTCTTATTTGAAAAGTCAAACTCAACAGTCTCTTCATTTTCAATATCAACCTCCATAGCTTTTGCCATATCTTGGTATTGTGATTCAAATGCACGAATTCCTGCTGCCGGATGAACATTCAATGTCGTCTTCAACTTACGGTCGTGTAATGTATTTAAGAACCTTTTTGGATCTGGAAACAATTCTTTGTTCCACGTATATCCTGTCCACCCACTACCGTATTTTGGATCAATATCTGTTATATGCCAATCCATATCAATAACTGAAATTGATAAAGGGATTTCCTTTTCTTTAAATGTATCCATTAATTCTAAGTATGATTGTTCACTGTAACGATAGAAACGACTCCACCAGTTACCTAATGCATATCTTGGTAGTATTGGCTGTTTTCCACATAAGTGGTAAAAATCTTTTAAGCAACCATAATAGTCTCTGCCATATCCAAAAAAATATAAGTCAATTCCTTTTTCACTTCGTGATTCTACAAAACCATTATCTAATAAGATTAAAGAGTTACTATCATCAAAGTAAGAAAATCCATTTTTTGAAATAAGCCCTCTTTGTAACTTGGTTTTACCATCAATGAAATCCAGTGTTCTAGCTGTTCCTTTTAAATCATCAAAGTCTTGGCCATAGTACCACGTACTATGATAAGCAGAGTAGTTCCCAAGTACTTGTATTGATAATCCCTTATCTGTAAATTCTTTTTTATCATATATTATTTTAATATTCTTTGTTTGAATAATAATTTCTTCATCTGTTTCTCTTTTAAAGTATTCTACATTTGGAAATTCGCGATTTACTACAGTTTGTGTCTTTCTATCTTCAAAATATCCTTTTGCATTATATTCCAATCGTACTAATTGATTTGTTAACACTGTGATACGATATGTATCTCCTTGTATTATATTATTCATAGTCTTTTGTATTCTCCTATATAAAAAGGCGCTAGTCCTTTTTTAAATCTTGCCAGTATTGTACAAAATTCATAAATGGTTTACGCCAATATTTTTCATGATGCTCCCCGTTCTTAAACATTTCTGCATTAACGCTGCACCCTTTTTTTCTTAATGCACTAATTAATTTATTGAAATCATTAACAACGTTATATGTTTCTCCACTTCCAAATTGTACATTATCTTCTTTTTCACCAACACTTATATATACTTTACTATCATTTTGAGTTGATAACATATCTAGAAACTGCTTTGTACTATTTCCCGTAAGCCAAGTTGTCACTGATATGCAACATACTGTTTGAAAAGTAGTATTATGTAATAATCCCGTATATAGCGCAAGCAATCCACCCATGCCACTCCCCCCAATAGCACTATGTTGCCTTTGGGGTAATGTGCGATAGGATTTATCAATATGTGCCTTAAGTGTGTAACAAACAAAAGTTGCAAATGTTTTCCCATAATTATCTGTAGTTTTGATAATTGGAAATGGGGAATATTCTTCCATTCTTTTTTCATTTGCATTGTCAATTCCAACAACGATAACATCTTTTCCTAAATATTTTAAACACTCATCTATTTGCCATCCTACACCTGAATAAGAATATCTTCCATCATATAGATTTTGTCCGTCAAACATATATAGTACGGGATAGTGATCTAAACTATTATAATAGTTTTCAGGTAGATAAATACGAATTGTTTTTTCTACATTAAAATTAGGAACTCTTACTTTTTCTGTAATAATCATTATTTTTCAATAATAACAACTTGATACGGTTTTAAAATATTTGTTACTTCTTTGTAGTTACTCATCACTACTGTTCCTTTAATTTCAATATCCTTTGTATCTTCTGTGAAGTTTGCGATAACTTCAAGATTTGGCTTTTTCATGAAATACACACCATCTTTGTTTATAAATGATGCTGGTTGCTTTAATTTATCATAGTTTGCTTTACGATATTTAAGTAGCTCTTGATAATACTTATAAACACTATCATCACTCTTTAAATCATCTTCAACATTTACTTCATTGTAATTATCAACAACATCTATCCAAGGTGTTCCACTTGTAAATCCACCATTTGTCGTACTATCCCAGTGCATTGGAGTACGAGCATTGTCTCTAGATGTAAAAGCAATTTTTTTCATTGTTTCATCATGACTATACCCTTCACCAATAATATCATGATAAACATTTAATGTTTCTACATCTTTATATTTGTCTAAATCAGTCCACCCTGTATTTGTCATTCCAATTTCTTCACCTTGATAGATATATAAGTTACCATGTAACATACCAAATACCGATACTGCTAGTTTTGCAGATTCTTTACGGTACTGTTTATCATTGAACCAAATAGAAGGTAGTCTAGGTGCATCATGGCTATTCATTACCACTGCTTCTATTCCTTTGTACTCGTTTTGCCAAGTATTAAACACATCACATAGTTGATCCATATCTAACTCTTTGCGATGCCATTTATTTCCATCTACTTGATTCACTGAAAATTGGTGGAAGTGGAATGCTTGTGTTAATGTTTTTTCACTACACATTTGATATTGTTCATCTAAAGTAGAACCCCAACATTCTCCAACTGTTAATAATTTATCTTTAAATGTACTTTGTTGTAATTCTGATAAGTATTTTACAAAGTTAGGACCTTTGCTTGTGATTAGTTTATCTGGTTCTTTACCAATTAAATCAATAACATCTAAACGGAATCCTTCAACTCCTTTATCAATCCAATATTGTACTATTTTTCTTACTTCTTCACGCACTTCTGGGTTTTCCCAATTTAAATCAGGTTGTGAAACATCAAATTGTCTAAAATAGTATTTTCCAACTTTTTCATGATATGTCCATGCATTCCCACTAAAATATGATCCAATTTCATTTGGTTCATCTCTCCAAATATAATAATCATAATATTTTGGATCCCCTGCAACAGCTTTTTTAAACCATTCATGCTGATCAGAGGTATGATTTAATACTAAGTCCATCATCACTTTCATACCACGCTTTTTAGCTTCTTTGATAAACATATCATAATCATCATTTGTACCAAACAAAGGTTCTATCGTTAAGTAATCTGCTACATCATACCCATTATCTTTTTGTGGCGATTTTACACATGGAGATAGCCATAAATAATCAACTCCTAATTCTTTTAAATAATCTAATTTTGAAATAATACCTTGAATATCTCCATATCCATTACCTGTTGTATCTTTAAAACTTTTTGGATAAATTTGGTAAATAATTTTATTTTCTAAGTCTTTCATACTTCTCTCCTTTTTAAGTTATATATTACTTATTCCCTTTTACAATCATATAGATTTCATATTGCTCTTTTATTTCTTGAGTTCCATCAATAGAAATAATATTTTCTTTATTTGTTACACCTTTTTTCTCTGTATCTAAATTAATTGAAATGTGTAAATCAAGGTTCTTATATTCAACTATATTATCTTTAACAGTAATTGTAATATTCTTTTCTATATCATGATGCGTTGCATAAAAATATTTACTATACGTATTTTTAATTCGAATTAATTCTTTTACAAATTCAATTAACTCATGATGGTGATACAATTCATCATATCGTAGTAAATTGATTTCCATACTTGAATTAAATGAATTTTTTATACCATACTTTGTTCTTGCACCCTCGCAACCAGCATGCATAAATGTAAATCCCTGTCCTAATATGATAAATGTATAGGCAAGTTTCATTTTATTGATAACATTTTTTTCTTCAAAGTCATGATGCAATTGGTCAAATAAAGTATAATCATCGTGACAAGAAATATAGTTTACACTTTGCATTGGTGTTACATAATCACTTGCTTTTAGTAATCTTTCTACAACCTCTTTTGTATTAGTATTTGTATATCCAATAATTACTTGTTTTAAGACATTTCTAAAGTCATCATTAAAATATCCTATATTTGGGGTTTGTTGATGATTTTTTTGAATTGCACAGGTATTATGTTGTATTGCAGTAGGCATTGTCCACCCTTCACCATACACTATAATTGTTGGATCAATTTTCATTAATTCATCATGTATTTGATTCATAGTTTCAATATCATGTATCCCCATTAAATCAAAACGATAACCATGAAATCCAAATGTTTTAGTTAAATAAATAATTGAATCTTTCATGAATCTTCGTACCATATATCGTTCACTTGCTGTTTCATTACCACAAAATGAAGCATCACTCACATCATTTCCTTGATATCTAAAAAAGTAGTGAGGTACAAGTTTCTCATAGCTAAATGCCTTTTTATTATACACATGGTTGTACACCACATCCATAATAACTCCAATACCATCTTTTCGGCATTGATTCACTAAATCAATGACTTCATTAATACGACAATATGGATCTTTTGGATTACAACTATATTTACCCTCAATTACATTATATTGTACAGGATCATATCCCCAGTTATAAGCATGACTACTATCACTTTCATCAATTGATCCGAAGTCATAAATTGGTAAAAGTTGAATATGATTTACTCCTAAATCTAAAATATAATCATAACCAACTTTATTACCTTGTGAATCTGTCACTCCTTTTTCCGTAAATCCAACAAATTTTCCTGGATTAGAAAATGGTACTTTTGGATCACTTGTTAGATCGCGAACATGTGTTTCATATACAATTGCATCTTTTTTACATACTAACGGCGTACTATTATTTATGCTATGTATTTTACTTGGATTTACAACAAAATTATATTGTGAGTTGATGTATGAAGACTTTGCATAAGGATCTAATGTTCTTTGTCTACTTAGATGCTCAACCTCATATAAGTATCCTATCCCTTCTAAATCCTTATCTATTCTACAATAATAAACACCACTGTCTTGGTATTCCATCGGGTATGTTGTATCATCAATCAATACAACACTCATTGAATATGCCGTTGGTGCCCATACATAAAATTCGCTGTATTCACCATAATAAAAACTTCCTAGTTTTCCATCGTATGCATATTCTTTTTCAAAACGTTCACTATGAACAATAAAACGATATTCCACTGGATAAGTACTTCCATTAGCCTCTACAAAATAATGCTTTTTTAGCTCTACATCAAAAGGCAGGGTGCACCCTCCATGAAAAAACAATAAACCAGTCTTATTAATCCCATCGCATAACGTTGCTTTTCCATCATAGGTATCACTGCTTATTTGATTGTAGTTATCAATATAAAATTTATGCATACTTTTCTACCTCCAATGCAATTTTAAGAATTTCTCCAATACTCCATCCCTGACCAAAACATCCTCTTGAGTAGGCTGGATACAAGCCATCATATATTTCTGCTAGTTGTCCTACGCAACCTTCACGCATCGATACTTCTATGTATCCTAATTGTTTTTTCACGATTGCAACAGCTTCGCTAGAGTATTTATTTACTTTTAAATACGCCTTAAAATATGATCCTAATGGGAATGTCCAAACAGTTCCTTGGTGGTATGATAAGTCACGTTTTTTTAATGATCCACTATACTCTGGAACAAATTGTTCGTCATCTACACATAAAGAACGAAGCCCTTGAGGAGTATATAGTTTTTCATAAACTCGTTCTACTACAAGTTTTGCTTTCTTATCATCTAACGGACTAAATGGTACGGACACTGCCCATATTTGATTACAACGTATTTGATTATCACATAGTTCTCCAGAAATCACATCTTTTAAACACTGTGATTCATCATTCCAAAATTGTTCACTGAAAGATTTTTTTACTAACTTTGCAAGCTCTTGGTATTCTGTAGCATCTTTTTGTAATATTTTAGAGAATTCTACGATTGATTGTAGAGCACTATACCAATATGCATTTACTTCAACTGGCTTTCCATGTCGTGGTGTTGGCAAAATATCTTCATAACGAATATCCATCCACGTAAGTTGCATTAATCCACTTCCTGCACTAATAAGTCCATCAGTATCCATTTTGATATCAAAATCTGTTCCATTTTTATAAAAATGGATAATTTCTTCTACTGCTGAATAAATTTCATTAATAAATTCAATATCATTTGTTCGTTCATAATACAAATATGTTGCTTGAATGAATAATAATGATGCATCTACTGTATTATATAAAGGTGGATTATCTCCTTCTGGAAACAAATTTGGCATTACACCATTCTTTAGATGACTTGCAAAGGTACGTAAAATATTCTTTGTTTCATCAAAACGGTTCACATAAATACAACACCCTTCAATAGCGTACATTGTATCACGTCCCCAATCCAAGAAAAATGGATATCCTGCCATAAGGGTTAGACCATCAATAGATTCACGTTTGACTACAAATTGATCACTTGCTTGTACTAATGATTTTGTAAAATTTGTTTTTGCCTGACTAATCTCAAATAACTTGTTTTGTCGTTCTATTTCTTTTTTTATCATGAATTCAACACTATCGGTATTACCATTCAATGTGAATACTAGATCAATTTCTTTTGTTTTTGGTACTTCATAATAATACGTTCCTTGGCTAACTACACATCCATATGCAAAACGACCATCACGTGCATCGTATTCATAATATAGATCATTATTATACTGTGGTTTATCAACACTTGTATATCTATCATTATTTGTATGAATTGACATTGTTATACCATTTGAAGATACTTTTTTTTCACAAATGTCAAATGGTTGATTGACATTTAGTAGTTGCCCTCTTTCAACAAACTGATAACATGGTGTTATTGTAAAAGTAACTTCTTTTTGTAATGGATTGTTAATTGTGTATCGAACCCCTACTGTATTTTCATTATGGACAACAACAATTTCTTTTTTTACTTCAACGCCTTCGATAAGATACGTGAATGTAATAATATACTCTTTTGTAACATCCACTAAATATACTTCCCCATTTTTATCTTTTGTTCTTTGTACATAACTTTGAGACGATAATGTGTATTGTTTACTACCAATGATTAACTCTTCTTCCAAACGACTTACTAAATGATAACGTAAATCTGGAGCTTTTACTGCCCCCATAAATAATGCATGATCATTTCTAGTTAATGAATTTATTAGTGTTAATGAAGAATACCCACCAAGTCCATTCGTAAGTAAATAACACTGTTGTTCTCCACGTTCCTTATTTTGTAAATCATGACTTCCATAACAATATTTCATACTGCCCTCCTATAACATCTTATAATTGTATTATATTATTATTTTAAAAATCAAACTACTACTTTACTATCTTGAAATAATACAATATTATCTTTTTTCTCCAAACACATTACTAGACATAGAAAAAAAGCTAGACTAGCTAGCTTTATTCAAACACTTGATTTGAAAAGATAAACAATAAACGATTTGTTTCTGTTTCAACATACGATGTATCACTAGCTTGTTCAACTGTCCACAGTGTTTCGATATCATAACCTGACGGTGTTGGAGTAACAACAATTCCAACCATTTTTGATTCATCAGGCGTTAGTGCAAAGAAAAGATACGATCTTGGTGTTTCAGTATATACTGCAAGTCTTTCCTCTACTGCATATACTGAAGTGACAAATTTCACATCATCGATTCCATAAAAATCTTGTGCTACTTCTACTGCAGCTTTAGCCATATCACGAACTTGATCATCATTACTGCTAACAAATGATGTTTCACTTGTTTTTTCTGGTAAAATATCATAAATTGATGTATTTTCCTCGTTAATTGTTGTTGTTACTTCAATCTCATCCACATATTCCTTGACTTTTTTACTATTTTCTTCAAAGTTTTTATCACTATCTTTATATACCTCTAACTGTGTTTGATAGTTTACATACTCGAATGGTGGAACTGTTTTTGTATATGATAATATTGCTTGTATCGCAAAGAACCCAATAATTAGGGTTCCTATTACTAATACAGTATTACGCAGTCTCTTTTGAGTTGTATTCATGCTTAATTGATTTTTCTGTATCTACGTCAAAGAAGTGTAATTTTGTGTTTTCGATGACTAATTCATAAGGTTTATCAACCTCTACATCATTACGAGCAGAGATAGAAGATACAAAATAGTTTCCTGGTTCAGGTTCAAAGAAAACGCTAATACTATCCCCTAAATATTCAACATTAATTGGTGTAACCGTAATTGTTGCTCTTGGATATGTTTCTTTATACAGGTTACCATCATTTATTGCATGTGAACGTACACCTAGTGTAATTTCTTTTCCACTGTATCCTTGTGTATCTAATATTTTCTTATCTGCTTCACTTACATCAATACTAAATCCTGAACAAGTGAATTTACCATCTTTGTAAGTTCCATTGATCATATTCATTGGTGGTTGACCAATAAATGTAGCTACAAACTTATTGATTGGATTTGTATATAGTTCTCTAGGAGATCCTATTTGTTGAATTTCTCCCATAGACATAACGACAATACGATCTGCCATTGTCATCGCTTCTACTTGATCATGTGTTACATAAATAGTAACAACACCTTTTTCACGATGTAATCTTGCAATTTCAGTACGTGTAGAAGTACGTAATTTTGCATCCAAGTTACTTAAAGGTTCATCCATTAAGAATAATTTAGGTTTACGAATCATTGCACGACCTAAAGCAACACGCTGTCTTTGTCCACCTGAAAGATTTTTTGGAAGACGGTCCAAGTAATCAGATAATGCAAGGTCATTAGAAACATTTTCTACTGCTTCTTTGATTTCGTTTTTTGGGTATTTACGTAATTTCAGACCATATCCAATATTTTCTGAAACTTTCATATGTGGGTATAATGCATAACTTTGGAATACCATTGCGATATCACGTTCTTTTGAACTCATATCATTTGCAAGTTCTCCATCAATCCATAATTCCCCTTCACTAATATCTTCTAGTCCAGCAATCATACGCAATGTAGTTGATTTACCACATCCAGAAGGACCTACAAATACAATGAATTCTCCCTCTTCTATCTCTAAGTTGAATTCTTTTACAGAATACTCAGGATTCCCTGGGTATATTTTTCTTACATTTTTCAGTACTATTTTTTTCATATTATCCTTTTACTCCTCCATCTGTTAATCCACCAACAATATACTTTTGGAATTTATAAAAAAGTAAGATTGCTGGTATGGCGATTAAAATTGACCCTGCTGCAAATAAGTTATATGACGAATTTGTCGGGTCTGAAATCAATCCGTTTAATCCAAGCGCTAATGTTTTATCAGCTGCACTCGCACTCGCTACTAAAAAGTTTGGCATCACAACATCTCCAATTGGTGCTAAGAATGTAAATAATGCAGTTACAGCGATCATTGGTTTTACCAATGGAATTAATATTTGCTTAAATACTTGAAAGTGTGTTGCTCCATCAATTTTTGCAGATTCATCTAGTTCCCTAGGTATTGAATCATAGTATCCTTTCATTAGTAAAGTATTCATTGGTATTGCACCTACTGCATATATTAATGTTAAAAACATGTATGTATACATCGTTGCATTTTGTGATGAATAGATTCCTAATGATTGTGCAATAGCATATAATGCAATTAAAGTACTTCCACTTGGAATAATTTGAATAACTAATAATAATGTTAATGATATCTTTCTTCCTTTAAAACGATATCTAGAATATACAAATCCCATAACTGTGATAATTGCAGTTGCAAGAATCATTGCAGCAACAGAAATTCCAAACGTGTTCATATACCAACGAATATAATCTGTCTCTGTAAATAAACGAGTGAAGTTATCAATAAAGCTAAACGTTTCAGGAATTAATGATGTAGAATAAAGTGAATTTGAAGTATTAAATGCACTCATTAAAGTTACAAAAAGTGGAAATAAAATTAAAATTGCCATTGTAATTAACACCGCATAAATTGCTAATAACGTTAATTTTTTACGTAATTTTCCTTTAGTCATACTATACTTCCTCCTTTTTAAATGCACCTGTTTTTATCCACGACCATAACACTACTGATGATACGATAACTGATGTAATCAATGTAAATACGGCTGCTGTTGAAAATTCTGCATCGAGCATTAATTGGTAACCCATCGAAGCTATTGTTTCAAGTGGTCCGTATGTTGCCCCAACGTCTTTTACAACTGATCCCGTCAGTAAGTAGATGATGACAACATTGTTAAAGTTAAATGTAAACTGAGTAATCATAGTTGGGGCAGCACTAGCCATAATGATTGGGAATGTAATATCCCAGAAATTCGACCATGGATTTCCCCCATCCATATTTGCAGCTTCATATAAATCTGCAGGTATTGTTTGTAATATCCCTGTTACTAATACATAAATATATGGGAATCCTAGCCATCCTTGGATCAAGATAATCACAACTTTTGCGATATCTGGATTAACTAGGAACGGTATCGCTGTATTTATGTCATACGCTGCTCCTGTAAAGAACGGAATTACAATTGTATTCATTGTTCCTACACGAGAGAAGAAAATTTGAAACACTAATATTGTTAAGAAGGCTGGAACTGCCCACGGTAATAGATATACACTTCTAAAGAATTTTTTTCCTTTGATGTTTTTGTTGTTACATAACACAGCAAGGAATGTTCCTAAAAATAATACTAGTAATGTTGCACTAAATGTCCAAATTAATGTCCATGAAATCGTATCAGTAAACACAGCTGATAGACGTGGATCACTAAATAGGTCCATAAAGTTATTTAACCCTTCCCACTCAAGCAAAAATGCTGGTGGTAAAACTGGGGTTTTATAATTTGTGAATGCAATTAATATCGATACAATCGCTGGTACAAATAAGAATAAAAACATAAGTATGAACATCGGACCAACAATCGCTTGTGGCACGATTTCCGGTGCTAATACTTTTGCTTTTTCTTTTAGAGATAAAACAACCTCACCATTATCTATTGTTTGTTTTGTACTTCTTGCATTACGTGCAAATGCATAGTTTGTAAGAATATAAACTACTAAAATGGCTATTGTGAACACAAACCAAACTAAAATTAAAAACGAATCATCCTGAAATGGTTCATATCCTAATGTTGTAGTTCCAGCATATTCTCCACCTGTTTGAGTCACAAATGTTTTTAATACATTAGGAATCAAATATAAGATCGTACTTAGCCATGCAATTATTGTATATATAAACCCAAAAAGTGCTGCTTTATAACGTTTTAAAACAAGATGCCCACTCCCTGGTACTAAAAAGGACATCCAAAATATCATTTTGCTACTCATTCCTACTTCTCCTTTCAAAAAAAGCAAGGTACACTAGCTTTTTAGTGACTAATGTACCTATTTATAATCTAGTTATTCACCCATTGCTTGTATTTCTTGATCAATAACCACTTTTGCCGCTTCTAAAGATTCTGCTACATCTGCTCCATTTGCTCCTTGTTTTAAAGCATCAGCCATTGGCTCCCAAACTTTTCCAATTGCTGGATCGTTTGGCATAGATGTTGCACTAGCAGTTGCTTCTAATACTACCGCTGCAAGTGTTCCTTCTTCATACACTACTTCAGTATGTGGATTTACTTCTTTAGTAGTTTCATGCCATTTTGTTCCCCAATCTTTTGTGGCAACAAATGATACAAATAATTGTGCTTCTTCTAATTCTGAACTATAAGCATTTACTGCCAATCCTTTTGTTCCTGCTAATGGTTTATAGTCAGCAGTTCCATCCCATGAAGGGATAGCCATATATCCTAAATCTTCAGCTGCTAAACCTGCTTTTTCAAAGTCAGCTACTTTCCATGGTCCATCAATAATATATGATTTGTTTCCATCAACAAAATCTTGTACCATTACTTCATATCCTGAAGTTTCTTCTTTTAATGCAACCCAAGTTGGATCACCAGATGCATATAATGCTTGAATTGCTTCTCCAGCTTTTACTGAACCTTCATTTGCTAATCCTATATCGCTAGTATCAGTATTATTATCACCAAAAATGTATCCACCATTTGAATAGAACATTCCAGCTGTCACATAGAAGTCAGTCCATTTTGCTGCAAACTCTTCTGCACTTAATTCAGATAATGTTGCTGGCTCTTCTGTAGTAACTGTTTTATTATAAAATAATAATGTTGTATCTGTACTCATTGGCACCATATAATTTTCACCATCGAAGTTTGATGCTGTTTGTGCTGTTTCTGTATATTTCGAAATATCAGCTGTGATTGGTGCAATTAATTTTTGTTGTGATAAATCACCAATTCTATCATTTGGAACCATGAATACATCTGTCGTATTTCCTTTTTTTGTTGCAAGTGAATCAACGATGTCAAACATTCCTGCTTCAACAAATTGAACATCGATGTCTTCATGCTCAGCTTCGAATTCTTTTTCTACTGCTTCATAGAATGCCATTTGGTTTTCTTCAGCTTGTACTTGTAATACTGTTTTTCCATCTGCTTCTTCTCCTCCAGATGAACACCCTGTTAACACTAATGTTAGTGCTGCTATTGACGCTACAACTTTTTTCATTTAAATTTCCTCCTCTGTATGCGTTCACTTGTATTGGTGGTAAACTTATTCCCTCCACCGACTATTTCATTATAACTTATGAAAACGTTTTTTGCAAACGTTTTCATAAAATAATCTAAAAAGATTTGTTTCCTTCGAAAACAACTCTAGCTCTATACTTTTACTGGGAGACAAATAAGTCTTCCTGTTTTTCTTTACAATAAAAAAAGACATAGTTTATAACTCGTTTTTCAATTTAAGTGCTTAATCAAAAACGAAAGGAGTTATATATGCCTATTTCTATTCTATAGTTTATCTTTCTTGCTTAAGCATAAAAGATTCGTATGGACGTAATGTTACTATATTATCATTCACTATAATGTCACTATGTGTTGTAATTAAAAATTTTCCTGTAAGTTTTTTTCCGTAGTCAAAACTTTGCTCCATACTTGACATGTTACAAACGACTAAATATGTATCTTTATCAGTTGTTCTTGTATAAGCATAAATGTTTTTGTCTTCTGGATGAATTAAATTACACTTTGCATGGATCAAGCTTGTATATGTTTTTCTTATAGAAATTAATTCTTTATAGAAATGATATATTGAATCCTTATCACGAATCTGTGTCGCGACATTTATTTCTTTGTAATTTTCATTTGTGTTCATCCAAGGACTCACTGTTGAAAAGCCACCATATGGTTCATCATCCCATTGCATTGGTGTTCTTGAATTTGCTCGTGTCGTTGCATAGGCAATAGCCATTGCATCTTTTTTATCCATTCCATTTTCAATATTTTTATAATAACGAATTGCTGTGGGTTGTTCCCTATATTCTTCAATTTCATTAACATGAATATTTGTCATTCCGATTTCTTGTCCTTGATAAATAAACGGTGTTCCTTTTTGCATGAAATACATCAATGCAAGTGTTTTTGCACTTTCTTTCCAATATTCTTTGTCATTTCCCCATGTTGAAATAACTCTAGGTAAATCATGATTCTCAATGTATAATGCATTCCACCCGATTCCATCTAATGCTTGTTGCCATGCATCTAATGTTTTTTTCATAGCAACTAAATCTAATTCACTTGTTTCTTCATTCCACAGCTTTAGATGTTGAAATTGGAAAATCATATCAAAATGACCATTTTCTTTGCTTGACCATAAATGAGCATCCATTGGTTCTACCCCATTTGCTTCTCCAACTGTCATAATGTTATGCTTAGAGAATGTATTTTTCTTTAAATCTTGTAGCATTTCATCAATACCTGGATAATTCATCATTTTATCAAAACACGGAACATATTCTAAGTTATCTGGATTCTTCATATCTTCAAATGTAATATCCTTTTTAATATGAGATATTGCATCTACACGGAATCCATCAATATCTTGGTCTAACCACCAATTCACCATATCATATAATGCATTTCTCACTTCTTGGTTTTCCCAATTTAAATCAGGTTGTTTTTTATCAAATATATGTAAATAATATTCATCACTTGCTTCATCATACTGCCATGCGCTTCCTTCAAAAATACTCTCCCAGTTATTTGGAGCTTTACCGTTGTCACCTTTTTTCCATATATACCAATCTCTTTTTGGACTATCTTTACTACTTATTGACTCAATAAACCATGCATGTTCATCAGAGGTATGGTTTATAACTAAGTCAATAATAATCTTCATTCCTCGCTTATGAACTTCTTTAATTAATTGCTTACAATCTTCAATTGTACCAAACTCATCCATTATATCTTGATAGTCACTAATGTCATAGCCATTATCCGCATTCGGTGACTTGTAAAATGGTGATACCCAAATAACATCAATACCTAAATCTTTCAAATAATCTAATTTTTCAATAATTCCAGGAATATCACCAATTCCATCATGATTACTATCCTTAAAACTTCTAGGATACACTTGATAACATACTGCACTTTCCTTCCAACTTATTTTCATAACATATCTCCTATTCTTTATTAATTGTATTATATTACGTTTTGTGTTAACATACTAATACATAAATATTTTTTTATAGTACAATATTATCTTTTTGGAGGTTTTATGAAAGAAATTTTAAGACGTGGTAGCTTACAATTCCCATTTGAAAATTACAAATTTATTTGTAAGGCGAACGAATTTATTGTTTGTGCACACTGGCATGATGAGATAGAAATCATTTATATTCTCAAGGGGTCTTTAGACCTACTTGTAGATGAACATATGCTTACTCTTTTTGCAGGTGATGTTTATTTTATTAATTCTGGAACAATGCATCACATGACGTCTAGTAATAGTGGCGTGGAGTATGTTGCTTATGTATTTCCATTAGAGTATCTAAGCTTTGATATTGAGGACTACAGCCAGCAGCAAATACTGACTCCCTTAATTACAAAAAAACTTTTATTTCCTAATAAAGTTAACGATAATTTTATACTTGATAAAATAAAAAAATCTATTATGAATCTAGTACATATTGATACTAATCGCGCTATTGGATATCAACTTGCAACAAAGATTGAACTGTATACATTAATCAATATACTGTATACAGAAAAATTATTTATTGAATCTACTAGCAAATCCAGTCTCACTACAAATAAGAAATTAATGTCTTATCTAAATCAATATTATACAGAACAGATCACTTTAGATGACATTTCTAAGCATATTAATATGTCGCCTAATTATTTTTGTCGTTACTTTAAGTCACAATTCGGAAAAACTTTTATTGAATATCTAAATTATCTTCGTATTGAAAAAGCATGTATTTTACTGGCAACCGAGACTATGCCTATTGTGGATATTGCGTTAGAAATTGGCTATAATAGCATTAGTTATTTTAATCGGCAATTTAAAATAATTGTTGGGACAACACCTAAAATATATCGCCAGACAAAAAAGAAAACCAGTGTTCTTTAATGAACTCTGGTTTTTATACTGCTGTGATAGCAACACCACCTGGAAGCAGTTTATTATCCTTCATTTTTCTTGAAAATAAACAACTTTCATGTGACAAAGTAATTTCCTTGTCACTGCTGTTAATCACAACTCGTACACGATTATCTTTTAAATATTCAATAACTCTATTGTCATCATGATTATATTCAAATTTGATATTTTGACTCACTAATGCATCATTATTTTTACGTAAAGAAATCAAACATTTAAAATTATTAATATCCTCATCGTATTTTCCAGCATCAATTTTATCCCATGGCATACACGCACGACACAATGGATCATGTGCCCCATCCATGATGATTTCTGTTCCATAGTATAAACTCATACTACCTGTCATTGTAAATAACATAATGAATTGTTGATAAAATACATCTTTATCATGGTTTACACGATAGTACATTCTTTCCGTGTCATGAGAATCTAACATGTTAAATAACACTTCATTTGTTTGTCTCATGTAGCGCTGATAACACGTATTTATTGCATATTCCAGTTGCTTATTAGTTGCATCTTTACTTCTCCAAAAATCATCAATTGCATTAGTAAGTGGATAATTCATTACTGCATCAAATTCATCACCTTGTAACCAATTAATAGAATCATGCCAAATCTCTCCCAAGATATAAATATCTGGTTTTAATGCACGACACCTTTTTTGAATTACTTTACATAATTCATGCGATATTTCATTAGCAACATCTAATCTCCACCCATCAATATCATACTCTTTAATCCAATATTCACATATTGTAGCAATGTATTCAATTACCTCTGGATTGTTTGTATTTAATTTTGGCATATTAGCAGCAAATGCAAAAGAATAGAACTCTTTATCCCTAGTGTGTCCTTTGTATGGATCAATTGGCCATTCGTTAACCATGAACCAATCATAGAAATTAGAGTCTTCCCCTTTTTCTAGTACTTCTTTCCATAGTGGAAATTCATTTCCGCTATGATTAAATACACCATCTAGCATTACACGAATGTCACGTTTATGACATTCTACCACTAGTTTTTTAAAAGTTTGTTTATCGCCGAATCCTGGGTCAATATCAAAGTAATCTACAGTGTCATACTTATGTGTAGAAGTAGCTGTAAAGATTGGATTTAAATAGATACCTGTAATCCCTAAATCCTTTAAATAATCTAAACGGTTAATAATCCCTTGTAAATCCCCACCATAAACATCTTCATTTGATGGCTTACGACTTGCCCAAGGCAGTGCAATATCATTATTTATATCAAAATTCCCTCTTGCAAAGCGATCTGGAAAAATTTGATACCAAATTGTGCTTGCTGCCCATTTGGGAGTCGTTTTTACATCAATTTCATTTAGCCATGGCATCATAAAACTTTGTATTTTTTTACCTGGAATTTGACTTTCCTCATGTGTCATAAAACCATTTTCATAAAACAAAGTTACTTCTTGATCAGCAAAAATTTCAAAATGATACTTTAACCTCTTAAATTTAGGGCTGATTTGTACTGTCCAAATTTTATGATATTGCAGATTGCACACTTCACTAATCTCTTGTTTTTGGCCGTTCCATGTCCAATCTCCACCCATGATTCCACCTTCATAAGGATCACCATAAAAGATATTGATTGCCGTAACATCATATCCTGTTCTAATTTTTATTTCTAAAGTATCACTATCAAGAGGATAACACCAGTTATCGCTTGTACGATGATAAATACTTGCAAATTCCATAATATATCCTCCTAGACACGTTTTGTTTCAATCATTAATTCATGAATATATTTCATTTTTTTATTAAAATGTGCAAAATCTACCAACTTCCATTCCCAGTTTGGAGTTCCAATAGTTCCAGGAGTGTTAAGTCTAGCAACATCATCAAGACCTAAGATGTCTTGAACTGGTAATACAACTAGATCAGCAACACTATCCATGCATGAGTGTATAATTCGATTTGTAATTCTACCCTCACTATAATTTGAGAATTGTTTTCTGATTTTTCTTCTTTCATTATTTGTTAGAGCATTGTACCACCCAACAATTGTTTGGTTGTCGTGTGTCCCTGTATACACTATAGTGTTTTTCTTTTCTTTAAAATCATTATTGGTTTCATTTGGATCTAATTCAAACTGGATGATTTTCATACCGCTTAAATCATAGTGATCTCTTAACTCTAATACTTCTGGTCTAAGATCACCTAGGTCTTCAGCAACAATTTTAATATCTGGCATAACCTCATAAATTTTGTCAAATAATGCATAACCAGGCGCTTCAACCCATTCTCCTTCTATTGCAGTTGGACAACTTGCTGGTATTTTCCAGTATGTATCAAACGCTCTAAAATGATCAATACGTACAATATCATAAATTTCATTACTCCATGTTAAACGTTCAATCCAAAAATCAAAGTTGTTTTTTTCTAGATACTTCCAGTCATATAGTGGGTTTCCCCATCTTTGTCCAGTTTCACTAAAGTAATCAGGCGGTACACCCGCGATGAATGTTGGATGTGATTTATCATCAAGTAAGAAGCATTCTTTACTTTGCCATACATCCGCTGAATCAATTCCAACATAAATAGGAATATCTCCAAGAATTTGCACATCTTTTTTATTTGCATATTCCTTAAGTTTGAACCACTGTTTATAGAATATGAATTGCACAAACTTTTCATATTCTATCGCATTTTGATGTTTTGTTAAATCATATTCTTTGTTGTCAATCCATGCTTTTTGTGCTTTTGGCCAATCTAACCAACATTGTAGGTCATTTGCCTTTTTTAGTGTTATAAATGTTGCATATATTTCTACCCACTTATTTTTCAAAACAAAATTGTTCATTTCTTTTGTGAGCCTAGCATTAGCATGAATTCTTGAAAATGCTAATTTTAGGTAGCGCGATTTGATTTTTCTTGCTGCCTCATAGTCTACGGTGCTACCATATACTGCCTTGTCTGTTACTTCTTCTTTTGATAATAAATTTGATTTTATTAATTCATCGATTGCGATATATATTTCATCACCTGCATAAGATGAATACGGCTGATATGGAGAATTTCCATATCCAACCGGATTCAATGGTAATATTTGCCATAGTTTTAATTGATTTTTTTCTAGCTTATCAACAAACTGATACGCAGATTTACCAAAATCTCCAATGTGATACTTTCCAGGTAGTGATGAAATAGGTGCTAGTATACCAACCTGTCTCATTTTTTTTCCCTCTATTTCTTATTTTAATTTCCAAACATCATTATTATATTGTGCAATTGTACGATCACTTGTAAAGAAGCCAGCTTTTGCTGTATTAACTAAAGACATTTTTAACCATTTTTGTCTATCTTCGTAGTCAGCAAACACTTCCTCTTTTTTACTAATGTAATCTTTTACATCCAATAATGTCATAAACCAATCTTTATTAATTAATTCATTTTGCAGTCTTTCTAAGTTTTCCACATTTCCCACTGCAAGAACCTCTTTACTTGTAATAAAATCAATCATCTCTTTGATTTTTTTATCTTCTGTATAGTATTCTTTTGCTACATATCCTTCTGTTTTATATAGTTCAATTACTTCTTCACTTGTTTTACCAAATGTATAAATGTTTTCTGACCCTACTAATTCTCCAATTTCAACATTTGCTCCATCAGCAGTTCCAAGAGTGATGGCTCCATTTAACATGAACTTCATATTTCCTGTACCACTTGCTTCTTTACTTGCTAATGAAATTTGTTCAGACACATCACATGCCGGAATTAGTTTTTCTGCTTTTGATACATTATAATTTTCTATAACTACTAATTTTATATGTTTTGCTACAGTTGCATCAGCTTCGATGATTTGTTGTAAACATAATAGTAAATGAATAATATCTTTTGCAATTGTATATGCTGGTGCTGCTTTGGCCCCGAAAATGAATGTTAATGGTCTTGTTGGAACATTACCTTTTTTGATTTCTAGGTATTTATAGATAATATACAAGGCATTCATTTGTTGTCTTTTGTATTCATGTAATCTTTTGATTTGAATATCATAGATTGAATGATCATCAATCTCAATTCCTTGAATTTCTTTTAAATAATCCTTTAGTTGTGTCTTTTTAACTTGTTTGATTTCATCTAACGCTGTTAAAACTGCTTGGTCATTTTTGAAAGCTAATAATTTTTCTAATTCATTAGCATCTTTTTTGTATCCTTCACCAATTATTTTATCAAGGAAAGCCGTTAATTCATGATTACAGTGCATCAACCATCTTCTAAAAGTAATCCCATTTGTTTTGTTGTTAAAGCGTTCTGGATAAATTTTATAAAAAGCATTTAATTCTGTATCTTTTAAGATTTCTGTATGTAATGCAGCAACTCCATTTACACTATATCCAAAATGAATATCCATATGCGCCATGTGTACACGATTGTCTTTATCAATGATTTGTACAGCTTCATCGCTATGCTTCATTCTTACATATAAATCTAATGCTTCAATAATTGTTACTAAGTGTGGTACAACTTCTTGTAAATATGACATTGGCCATTTTTCTAATGCTTCTGCTAAAATTGTATGGTTCGTATATGCACAAGTTTTTCTCACGATTTCAATTGCTTGATGTAAGTGGATTCCTTCTTCCATTAATAAACGAATTAATTCTGGTATGATTAATGAAGGATGTGTATCATTGATTTGGATTGTTACATATTCATCTAATTTTGTAATATCTAACCCTTGATTTTTAACATCTTGTAAAATATATTGTGCTCCATTACTTACCATGAAATATTGTTGATAAATACGAAGTAGGTGTCCTTCACTTGTCGAATCGTCTGGGTATAGAAATAATGTAAGATTTTTTTGAATATTTTTTTGATCAAACGTAATACCTTCTTCTACCAATGATTCATCTAAACCTTCAATATCAAATAGATGTAACTTATTAACACCACTTTGGTATCCAATTACATCAATATCATATAATACTGATTTTAATGAAAAGTCTTTAAATGGTACTGTAAATGTTTCTTTTTGTTTTACTAACCAACCTTCATTTTCAATCCATTCATTTGGTATTTCTTTTTGTAAATTATTTTCAAATTTTTGTTTGAATAATCCTAGATGATAATTTAAACCAATTCCATCTCCTTCTAACCCTAATGTTGCAATTGAGTCTAGGAAACATGCTGCAAGTCTTCCAAGTCCACCATTCCCAAGAGATGGTTCTGGTTCCACTTCTTCAATATTTGCAAGTGTTTTACCATACTTCGCAAACACTTGATTTACTTCTTCATAAATTCCTAAGTTAATTAAATTATTTGATAATAGTTTCCCAATTAAAAACTCTGCAGAAACATAGTAAAGTTTTTTATCACTTTTATTTCTTGCTTTTCCTTCTAACTCTTTTTTTACATAATCCAATAATCCATAATATAACTCTGCATCGCTACAATCTTTAATGTCTTTTTGATATCTATAATTCATAATTGTTTGTAATATTTTTTCCATGTTATTAATCTCCTATCAACTGTAGACTACCACAAGAAAACGTTTTCCGCAAGTCAAAACACACATTTTTCAAAAAAAAATTAAAACGTTTTCCTTTGGTGTAAATTGAATATCTAATTAATTGTGTTCACTTTATTACTTATAGTCTGCTATCTTTTATGCGAAATACGAATATTTTCACATCTTTTTTTGGTGTTTTTCAATGTTTTTAAGTTCATCAATGATTTCGATATTTGTACAGTACCAAATATCTTTGTGTCTACTTATTTGTTTACATATATTTTCAAGATGATGCCAATTTTTATCAACATCGAATTCATAACTATGCCCCCATATATACAACAGTGATATTTCTTCAAAGTCTGTTTCTAAAAAATTAGTAATAATATCAAAGATTTCAGGATCATTGTGGTGTACTGTTGGCTTCCAACGATAGACATCTGTTGGTAGTGTAAAACATTTGCTATCACTAGCAACGCGTCCATAGACGATATTATTAGACTTCATTATCTTAATCATGCTTTCATCAACTTTTCCAAAAGGATATGCCATTCCTTTTACTTCATAATTCAATAATTCTTCAAGTTTACTTTTTCCCCCAACAATAAGTCGATGTTTTTCGGTTTCTTCTTCATCACATATAGCCGGGTGAAGTAAGCCATGATTTGCGATTTCATGACCTTTATACAAATTTATCAATTCCTTTTTTTCTATACGCTGTACTTTTGTATTTTTAGTAGTCCAAAATGTCTTTTCATCTAGTAATCCGTAATTAATGTTAAATGTTGCTTTTATCCCAAATCGATTAAATATCTTTACTAATTTTTTGTCTTGTTGCACTCCATCATCATAGCTAAAAGTGATTGCTTTACTGTATCCGTTTGAAAATGTCTTTTTCATGATATTATTTATCTTCTTTCTCCTATTAATTTGTATTTATTTTACCATCCACGGAAAACGTTTTCAAATATTTCTTTCAAATTACTCAAATACACGTGTTTCATATTGTTATTTGAATTTGCTTTGTTATAATAAAGTAACAAAATTATTGAGAGGGGTAATTTATGAATATCGATTTTACAATGGGTTCACCAATTAAAAAAATTTTAGTTTTTTCATTACCCATATTTATTGGTAGCATATTCCAATTATTATATAACGTAGTAGACAGTATAGTAGTTGGACGTTTTGTAAGTCCCGAGGCTTTAGCTGCCGTAGGTAGTGTCGGTTCGTTGGTATTTCTTATTCTTGGCTTTGCAGGAGGTATTACTACTGGTTGTAGTGTTATAAGTAGTCAAAGATATGGTGCTAAAGACTATTCAGGACTGAAAAAATCGTTTGCAACAAGTATTGTAATTAGTGTTATTACAACAATATTTTTTATGCTAATAGGTATCTTTGCGACAAGACCCTTACTGCTACTAATCAATACACCAGCTGAAATTATTGATTTAGCCTATAATTATGTATTAATTATTTATTTAGGTGCGATTACAAGCACTACGTACAATGCTGGCGCAAATATTATTCGTTCATTAGGAGATAGTAGAACTCCGCTATATTTTTTGATTGTTTCATCAATTTTAAACATTATTTTTGATTTACTTTTTACCATTATAATTCCAATGGGAGTTTCAGGAGTTGCACTGGCTACTGTTCTAGCCCAAGCAATTTCAGCAGTACTTTGCATTATTTATATTGTCAAAAAACAGCCTCTTTTACATATTACTAAAAGTGATTTCATTTTTGATAAAAAAGAGTATGCATTACATTTAAAGACTTCTCTTCCAATGGCATTTCAGTTTTCCGTTATATCTATTGGTTTTGTAGCAGTTCAAAGTGCTATTAATGAGTTTGGAACTTCCGCAATTGCCGCAATTTCTATTGTTAATAAAATAGAGCAGTTTGCTACATTAATTTTCCCTGCTATTGGAGCAGCTGTATCAACATATTGTGCTCATAATATTGGTGCTAAGAGATTTGATCGTATTATTTTAGGAACGAATCAGTCATTGTTACTTTCTGGTATTCTTGCAATTGCAACTACATTTGTTTGCTTAACATTTAAAAATAGCTTTATACTTTTATTTACTGACCCAGGAAATACCGAGATTGTTAAACTCGCAAATCAATATGTATCCTACCTAATGCCCTTTTTATTCTTTCTGTCTGTACTATTTATTATTCGCCAAGCTTTACAAGGACTAGGTATCACAATGTATTGTTTAATCGTTAGTATTATTGAGCTAGTAGTACGTTTTATAGTCGCTACATTCTTGCCTGTATCACTAGGGTTTACTGGCTTATGTTTGTCTTCACCACTGGCGTGGATTGTTGCCTCAACACTATTTACACTTCGTTACCTGGGATACATCAGGAAAAATAAAAAATTACAACTCACCTATAATAGTAATGTATAAAAAGATTGCCTCTACAGAGACAATCTTTTTTTTAAACAATAATATCTTCATAATGTAACTGCGTGATTTCAAAATCCAATAAAACGCTTCTTCCGATGCCTTCATTTAAAAGTTGATGCATTTCGTATATTGCTGCCTGGGATACATATTTAAAGTCTTGCTTCACGGTATACATACCTTCACCATCATAACCCATTAATGTAATTCCATCATAGCCACAAACAGGTCTGAATATATTCATTTCTTTAAGTGCATTTTTAGCTCCAATAGCCATTAAGTCCGAAGCACATACAATCACATTTGATTTTTCGCCATACTTAAAAGTAAATTCTCTAGCTTTTTTTTCACTAAAATCTGCATATTGAACATTCATATTGAATTTTGCTTCCTGTTGTAACCTTTTCATTCCTTCTAAACGCATATCTGTAACATACCCATCTTCTTTACCGGCAAGGTAAAGTAATTCTTTATGTTTGTGGTCTTTTATTAATTTTTTTGCCACCTCATATTGTCCAGTATAATGATTAACCGTTACAGATGAAGTGTTCTCATTAACATTTGGTGCATCGACGACAACAATTTTAAATATTTTCTTGTCAATTAAATCAATTAAATTTTGATTATGTTTATTTAGCCCATAAATAATAATTCCAGTAATTCCTTCTGATTTAAAGTAACGTATTAATTCACTAGTACTAGCCTCGCCCAACATTTGTGAAAATACTGGAAATAAATTCATATTAATTTCTTGAGCCTTGGAGAAAGCTCCAAAAATATATTGCATATTAATTTCGTCAATTGCTTGTCGTGAGTCATTTACGTTAACCCAAATTGCAACTCTATCAAATTTTTTTGAGGATAATGCAGAGGCAATAGCATTTGGCACATAGTTTAGCTCCTCAACTGCATCAAGTACTTTTTGTTTTGTCATTGCACTAATATTTGGATAATCTCTAAGTACCCTCGATACTGTTGAAACTGAAACACCTGCTTTTCTTGCAACATCATTGATTGTTACCATCATATCCTCCTTTATGTAATCATTTTGTATATTTTAGCACATAAAAACGCTTTTATCTATATTTAAGTGCTTACATTATACAAAATTTCATTTATGCACATGTAAATTTCAGTAAATACATATGAATAAAAAAAAGGAATATCCCTCTATTAAAGACCACATCCCCTTTTCTACATATCGTTATTTTTAGCAATTATAAGTCTTTCTTCAATGCAAGTAGTGCTGCAAATGGTGAATCTTCGACATTATTTTTTGTATTTTGTTGTTGTTTCATGTATTTTTTTACATCCGATTTATTTGCATTATTCTTTTTTGTTTCTCTTTCTTTTTTAAATGCTTCCATTCCTTGTCGATGTCCACATGTTTTACATATAAACATTTGTTTTTCTTTAGGACCTACTAATTCTAGCTTTTTATGACAATTTGGACATCTAGCATTTGTGATTAGAGAAATCGTCTCTCTATGAGTACAATCTCTATTTGAACAAACTAACATTTTTCCTTTTTTACCATTTACTTCTAACATGAAATTTTGGCATTCAGGGCATTTTTTACTAGTCAAATTATCATGTTTAAATACTGCCTGGCTGTCTTTTATTTCATCTACAATCGTTTTTGTGTACTCTTTTATCTCTTTAACAAAGCTACTTGATTGTAATTTTCCTTTTGCAATCTTTGATAATTGCATCTCCCATTTACCAGTTAATTCTGGATGACGTAAGTCATTTGGTACAAGTGAAAGTAGTTGTCTACCTTTTTGGGTTATATGGATATTGCTTCCTCGTTTTTCAATAAGAAAACTATTAAACAATTTTTCAATAATATCAGCCCTTGTCGCAACAGTTCCTAAGCCACCCGTTTCTTTAATGGTTTCACTTAGTTGTTTTGTAGTGTTTTCCATGAATCTAGTAGGATTTTCCATAGCTGATAAAAGCGTTGCCTCAGTAAAATAAGCTGGTGGCGTAGTCTTACCAGATGTTTTATCGATCTGACTTACAGATAACTTTTGATTCTTCGTAAGTATTGGTAAAACTTGGTCATCTTGGCTGTCTTCAGCTATTTTTCCGTATACCTCTTTCCATCCAATATCTTTCTCAACTTTTCCTTTAGCAGTGAATTGATGCTTATTAATTGTTGCTTGAATTGTTGTTTGTTGATATTGATATGGTGGTAATAGAACTGCTAAAAATCTTTTTACTACTAAGTCATATATTCTTGCTTCACTTACATTGAATGCTCCAAACATCGCAGGTTCTTCTGTGGGAATTATTGCATGGTGATCACTCACCTTAGCATTATTTACAAAGTGAGCTTGTTTCTTTATGGGATTCTTACATATTTTATTGATAGCCACATCATAATCTCCACCAAGACAAGCATCCAAGCGTTCCTTTAATGTTGGTACAATATCATCTGTTAGATATCTTGAATCTGTTCTTGGATACGTTAATACTTTATGATATTCATATAACCCTTGCATAATGTCTAATGTCTCTTTTGGTGAGTAGCCAAAAAGTTTACTTGCATCACGCTGTAATTCTGTTAAATCATATAATTGCGGTGCAAAGGTTTTTTTATCTGTTTTAGATATATCTTGTATTGTCAGTGCATCACTTCCTATTTCACTTATTGCCTTGGAAATAATTTCTTCATTGAATACCGATGTTTCATTTTTACTTGATTTCCATGTCCATGTAATATCATCCGCTTTAACTTTCATTCCATAATATTCTTTAGGAATAAAACTAGCAATATCTTTTTCAAGTTTATCAACCATCGCAAGTGTAGGAGTTTGTACTCTACCACATGATAACTTAGCATTATATTTACATGTAAGTGCTCTTGTTGCATTAATTCCCACAAACCAGTCAGCAATACTTCTACTGTACGCACTTTGGTATAGTGAATAGTACTCATTGGCATTTTTTAAATGATTAAATCCCTCATTGATTGCCTTATTAGTAACTGATGAAATCCATAATCTCTTTAGTGGTTTTTTTACACGTACTTTTTCTAGAATCCATCTAGCTACAAGTTCACCTTCACGTCCTGCATCCGTTGCGATAATAATATCCTTGACATCTTTTCTAAGCAATTGTGTTTTGACAGCATTATATTGCTTTGATGTTTGTTTGATAACAACTAAAGATACTTTTTCTGGCATAATTGGCAAATCTTGCATATCCCATGTTTTATAGCTTTTATCATATGCTTCTGGATCTGCTAGTGTTACTAAATGTCCTAATGCCCATGTAACAATATACTTTTCTCCTTCTAATGCTCCGTTTAATTGTTTATTACAACGCAGTACTTTTGCGATATCTTTACCAACTGATGGTTTTTCTGCTAATACTAATGTTTTCATATATGTACCTCATTTCTACCCTATTTTATCATATTTTTCACTATGATGTAAGAAAACTATAAAAGTGCATGTCTTACTTTTACACATTATAAAACAGTGACTATCAAATCACTGTTTTATAATATACGTATTGGTACCATTTATTCTTGGTTTGCTTTTTCTATTATTTTCTTAAGTCTTTTTTCAAAATCTCTACGATTGAACATAATTATTGCATCGCATCCTAAACATTTAATTTTAATGTCTGCACCCATTCTAATAATTTTCCAATGTTTTGATTTTTTACACGGATGAGCTTTTTTCATCTCAACAATATCATTTAAATTATATTCCATAGTGCCTCCTATTAATTTCTTTTTAAAAATGCTTCAATTGTATTATCCAATAACATTGTAATAGTCATTGGGCCTATTCCACCTGGAACAGGTGTGATTGCTGATACTTTATTTTCAACTGAATTAAAGTCTACATCACCACATAGCTTATTATTTTCATCACGGTTGATTCCTACATCTAATACAATTGCTCCATCTTTTATATACTCATCGTTAATAAATTTTGGAACTCCCACTGCCACTATTAAAACATCTGCTTGTTTACATACTTCTTTTAAGTTCTCTGTTTTAGAGTGTGCAATTGTGACTGTCGCATTTCTTTGTAAACAAAGTAAGGCAACTGGTTTTCCAACAATGTTACTTCTTCCAACCACTACTACATGTTTACCAGTCAAATCACAATTAATTTTATCCAATAGTACCATCATTCCTTTTGGAGTACATGGTACTTGACCTGGCATTGATAAGAATAGTTTCGCAATATTTTCTGGATGAAACCCATCAACATCTTTACTTGGACAAATTGTTTGTAGTATAGCTTCTTCATCAATATGTTTTGGCAAAGGTAACTGTACTAATATGCCATCTATATTATCATCATTATTTAATTCCAGAATTGTTGTAACTAACTCTTCTTGTGTAATATTCACATCTTTTTTTATGATATTAGAGTTCATGCCTACAAATTTACATCCTAAGTCTTTGTTTTTTACATAGGTTTGGCTAGCTGCATTTTCTCCAACTAAAATTACAGTTAGTGTCGGTACTTTTCCAAATTTGTTTTTGATATCTACTATTTGTTGCTTTTGTTCTTCTTTAATTTCCTGTGCTATTTTTTTTCCATCGATTATCATTGAACTTCCCCCTACAAATATTCTTGTTCTATTATATCAAAAATATAAAAAACACTCTACAATTTTGTAAAGTGTTTCGTATGTTTTTTAGAATTGCCAGCTATTGAATACAAATGTAGTATCCTCAGTTTTGCTTGCATCAAATTCTTCTAATATTTTTAGATATCTTTCTTTATAATCATTGTCCACTTCTAATTCTGGTGTTACCTTAGCACCTTCATGGAAGAAATGGAATGAGTCTCGTCCCATTGCACGTCCCCTTGGAGTATGCTTATCTAACGCTACATCAAGTATTTCAGGATGTTCACCTTGTGCTGTAGTTTTGATTACAATATTTTTTAGTAAATCACTTGAACGATCTTTTTTACATTGACATAGATAACGAATTGCGTGTACAAAATACATTGGTTGATCACCATCTCCGTATTCATATTCTTTTGCCATCTTAAATAAGTTGTTTACAAGTATTGGTGCATTAGGTTCTCCCATTCCGATATCTTCTACCGAAATCACCAAGAGTCTTCGCCACATTTTTTCTAATAATTGTGGTGATGATATATATAGTTCAAATGCAAATCTGCATGCCAGTTCTTCATCACTTTTACGGATACTTTTTTGCAGAGATGAAATTACTTCTTCAGCTGCGTATCCATTTTTTGTTTTAATTTTTGACCATGGGTCGTATATTTCTTTTGCCATAAATTTTCCTCCTATACTTTATTATAATATAAGCGGTTACATTTTAGAAGTTATATTTTTAAATGTTTTATCAATTAATAAAGGCATAGAAGCTTTGCTGCCCTTCCATGCCTTTACATAAATATTTACTACTTTAATTATTCGTTTTTAGATTTACTTACTTTTCTAAATACGATATAACCTAAACTACTTATTACTAATATACTCGCCCATAACAATACTTTCGTATTATCACCAGTTTCTGGTACAGGAGGTATGGCTTCATATTTAGCATATAAAGTTAGATTTTCATTTGGCATCGGTGTACTAAAATCGAATTTTTGTGTTAATTCTGGATCTAAATACCACCCTACAAAAATATATCCATCTTTATTTGGAATATTTGGTTCTAAGATTACATCTTCCGGATATAATTTTTGATCTGTAACTTCACTTCCGCCATTTTCTTCAAATATAACATCATGCTCAATCACCACTGTAATTGTTGAGAATTCTGATGTACTAGTTTGATTATTTCTAGTATCTGTGACAATTACGACATATTGTTTGTCTCCAGGTTCATTTGTACTTGGAGTATACACTATATCAGTTGCATCAGGTATTTCTACTAAATTACCTAGAGCATCTTTTTCATACCATTGATATGTAAGATCATCTGCTGTTGCACCTTTCGATGAACCAGTTGCAGTTAATGTTATCACGGTATCTTTTTTTACTGTCGCAGCATCTGTATCTGGATGAATATTCCCAGGATCCGTTACTGCTTGTGTTACTTCTGGAATGATTGGTATATACTCGTATTCAAAAGTTACTTCATTAGTAGTATATCTAATACTTCCCAATGATTCATCACCATTCCATTGTCCTTCGTGATACCCACTATTTGCACTAGAATCTGGTACTGTATATTGTGCTGTAGCTGTCATTAAATTCGTAGATACATTACCATCGTCATTTCTAAACGTTACTACTTCAGATGTTGTAATTTGATCACCTGTCCATGTTCCGTTTATTATTTTATGATGTACTATTGTTTGATAAACATCAGCAATTCCATCTCCTGGCAATTCACCATTAAGGTCTGAGTCAGTATCTACTAAAACGTCTTGAGCCCACTGTGCAGTTACTGTTTTATCACTGTCAAACGGATATTCTTGAATTTCTGTAGATGTAAATGTACCATCTACGCCTTCAATTATCCAACCTGCAAATACCGCTGAATCTTTTGTTGGTTGATCAACAGTGTTCGTTACAATATCTTCATTCGTTGTTACATCTGTCTTATTATCTGTTGTCATATCAGTAAACGTTCCGCCGTCTGGTACAAATGTAATTGTATATGGTAATACTGTAATATCAGCTTGATCCGGGCTTGTTGCTGTAGCATCGTTTCTAGTATCTGTAACTACAACTTTATAATTTTTAGTACCAAGCGTATCTGTAGGTGGATCAAATGTCACATTTGTTTCACCTAGTATATCTCTCCATACATTATCTGGACCAAGTTCTTGCCACTGATATGTTAAATCGGTTATTGAAGCCCCTTCTGAAACGCCAATAGCAATTAGCGTTACATCTTCATTTTTATATACCTCTTTTATATCATTTTCAGGTAAATTACCTTCTACCGTGATTGATACTGTTGGAACAATAGGAGCATATTCATAACGATATGTAACTACTTCTGGATTGTAGCGTATCTCACCTGTTGAAGTAGTACCATCCCATCGACCATTTGTATATCCATGAGTAGGGGTAGATTCTGGCACAGTGTAATATCCAACTCCCTCTATTGATGGTTGTCTATCTTTAATAAATGTTACTACTTGTGTTGTAGTATCTGGTGTGTCGACTTCATCATTCCATGTTCCATTCGTAACTTCGTGAATTACATAAGTTTGGAATACATCTGCAATTCCATCACCTGGTAAAGGTCCATTTAAGTCATTATTTGGATCAGTTATTTCATCAATTGAGAATATTGGGTATAGATTTGCATCTGCTGGTAATTCTTGTTGACTAGCATCAAAGTAAATTTTTGTGCCATCTTCTAATTGCCAACCTTCAAAAACATGATTATTTTCAAGATCCATAGGTGCAGTTATTAGCGGAACATTGACATTTGATATTGTTCCTCTATCAAATTCTCCATCTATTGGATTGAGTAATACTCGTTTACTTGGATCAGTAGTTCCATCATTCCATGTTCCAATAATTGTATTATCATCTTTGTCGAATGGATGGAATGTTACTGAAATACCTTCATATACTAAGTATTCTGATGTTGGCCCTTCAATTTCTTCACCAAAGTAATTTAGTATTTTTGTATTCGCCTCTAAATAAATATTAGTGTCATCCACAGCTAAAGTAGGTTTTTTTCCTGTCAATGTTACCGTTGCAGTTTTTTTATCTCCAGATAATTCTGATGTTACATCAACATATTCACCTCCATCAACCGGAGTATATCCATCACCTACAATAGTACCGACACCGCTTATAGTAACATTTACCGTACTTGTTAGTCCTTCAGGCATAGTAACTCTTGCTGGTGTAATTGTTACGGTTGGATTTTTATAAACACCAAAATCAACATAACCATTCTCTAATTCAAAATCAGTCACTAATGGCACTGTTGGTATTGCACTTCTTATTGAAGTATATCCATATTCATCTGTATAAATAGGGATACCTACAGGCGTATCACCCGGTGCAAATCTAGGTGCATTATTGTTGTTTTCTACATTAAGAGAATCTGATGCATTTTTCGTAAGTGTATGTGTTCCGGTTTTACCCATCGCATCTAAATCCAAGTACAAGTTATATGGTGCTGGGTCTCCATCTTCTGTTTTGATAGGTGGTAAAATAATTTGGTATCCTGTTCCATCAGGCCCTGCAATCACTTCCATTTGTACTGGACTTCCTTCAACATCTAATTGGTTTAGATTTTTAATTATGATATTTGTATGATGATATTGTGTATCACCATTGTTTAAAATTCCATCTGGATAATTTATAATATCTTCTTCAAAGACTTTTCCTGATAGTACTACATGTTTAAATATATATTTCGCAGGTGATACTGAGTAACCACTACCTAGTAGATATACACCTTCTGTGCCACCCTCTTCATTATACTCAAATCTTGCTTGTACATTTGCGTATGATGTAGCTCCGTTAGCTGCATCATATAAAGTATGGTTTTCGATTCCATCTACTTCTGTTTCATCAAAGAAATCACCTGTTAATGCAACTTCCACACTACCAAATGTATTTTTAGGAATTTCAGGGAAAGATACCACTACATATCGAGCGTCTTGTATGTTTGTTGCTAATGTTAGATCTGTAAGTTCAGATGTCGAGCTAGTTAAGTCAAATGAAACTGTGCTCGCAAATTGTATTGTTGGCGTATTTTCATCTGTAAGCTTTGTTAAATCACCCGTTAACGATACAGCGTTTTGTGAAAGTTCTCGTACATAAATACTTTCATCGCTAATCACCGCATTAGTCATAGATGCATTTTTGTATGAAACTCCAGCTCTTGGTAATTCTATTACCATATGATAGTTTTTGTAATTTGTATCTGTACTACCAACATCGACACCAAGCATTAATGATTTTGCATGATGAATATTATAGTCTACTGATTCAACTTGTTGCACTTCATCTTCAATACCAGGATACAGGAATATATTAGCTGACGCTGCAATATCAATAGTTGTTGGCGTTGAAACGTTCATTTGAACAAATCGGTTAACTGTATCTGATGGTCCGGCAACACTTTCTAAATTAAGTGGATTTTCATATAAGTAGCCTTGTAATGTCGCTGAAGGAACATAATTATAATATGGTCTCAATGTATTTGACGTATCGAGTAATGGACCAATATCAAAATATGAGTCTAGAAAAATTGTTGTCTGTATTCTACTTTCGACATTGTTTGTGACCCAGAAATCATCATTATCAATTGTAAAACTATTTACGTGATTTTGAATTCCTGATAGATCATAAACTAAGAATGTTTTTCCATCAATTACCTCTACTTCTATTCTTTCATTTTTTCCAATATACTTGAATACTTTAGTATTTAATTGCAAATATGCTTTTGTTCCTTCTGGATAATACACAGTATCACTATGTGTATCTGAACGCATTCCAGATGATGATGGAAGATTTATTGTCATTTGTCCACTTGAGCTTAATAGTCCATTTGTAGAAGTTGCCGTGGGTACAACATTCGCAATTATTTTCTCTGGCTCATTTATATCAACAATTGTTGTTGGTGTGAGTGTTGCAGTGTAGGTCAAACTGATATAGTTGTATCGATCCGCACCTGATTCATCATAATTTGCAGATAATCTTTTCGCATTATTAACGTCTACTATTGTTCTTGTCTTTGGTGCCCATGTATCGTCTAATCCATCTGCAATAATTTGTGCTGGAATGACTATTGTATTTGGTGTAGTGATTTTTTGAACATCACTATGTCTTGTAGCATTAAATTTGAAATCTGTTATAAAGTATACGATATCGAATTCCATTTCTTTAAATTTTGCATCTGTTACATCATGCCCTAACAAACGTAATCTATCTGCTCTAAAGTGAATACTTGTAAAATAATCTCCTTCCTCCAAGGTTATTGTATATGTATCCTTCGTCCTTGTGTCAAGATATTGCTTTCTAGGTTCCTCTTCTAGATATGTTGTATACTCAATCCATACTTTTACATCAGGTTCATCCAATGTTTCATACTCGATTGATTTATCTGTACCATCGAATGTAAAACTATACCCACCTTGAGCTAGTACTGCATTTATCTGTTTTGCATGTTCTTCGTCTGTAGCAAGTGATGTATCGAACATGTTAACATCAACATTTCTATAGACCACTGATGATTCAATGGCATCTTCAGGAATAGCAGCTCCTAAATGTAAGTCAGCATTACTGTGACTAGTCAAATAATTTTTATTATCATTTACTAATATTGTTGGATTATCAAACTCCTGATACAGGTGTAAATAGTCTGTTCCTGTTTCGTATTCCCAAGTTATTTCTTTATCAAATGAAACTGGCGTAGCGTTAGTTCCATTACCATCACTGGAAAAATTAACATCTACTTTTATTGAGTTGGTTCCTGTTGGTTCAGTAAATTCACCTGTGAAAAAACCACCTGTCTCATAATTTACAGTATACCCATCTCTTACTAGTCCTTGTTCGGAAATATTGAACCTTACATTTATTGCATCATATCCAGCTAAGTTTGGCATTGCATCAACAGTGAACTCACCATTAACATTTCTTACTGGTCCAAATGTACCATCTGCATATTCAACTTGATATGAAATAAATTCACCAAATTCATTGTCCAGCTTAATGGTATGTGGGTCAAAGTTTTCATCATTAAATGTCATTGTCATAACCCCACCATTGTGGAAATATGGAGCAATATTTTCATTCACATCTGCATCAAGCACATTATTAAAAATTGAGAAATTGTACTCCATTCCTGTTGGATCATCATAATTTACTTTTTCCGGAATCGATGCTTCCATTGTGATTCTATCCTCATAAACATACTCAGGTACATGAATTACCATTTTGCCAAATTCTTGCGTGAAATGTTCAATCTTGTATCCACCATTCTCCGTATCTGGTACTACTTGATCATATTCAGCTGTTATTACTTCACTTTCATAAGTACCATTTTCTGTATATTGATGTAGTGGTAGTGGTCCTCTAATACCATACCCACCAGTACCAGAACTCCTGAATGCAAATTGCATTTGCGTCGGAGTCGATTTGATACCAGTAAGCATCTCTCCATAACCTGTAGCACTTACATTTCCAGTACTCATATATCCATTTGACATAGTAAGTGAATTTCTAATATCTATCATACTATAAGAACCATTTTCTTCATTAATTGTAAGCGTGTACGGGATATGACTAGTAGTAGTGTACCATATCGGTATTTCCTCTGGCATTGTTAGCGACCATTTAAAATTGCCTACTGGTGCATGATCTTCTTCAGTAAATCTAAATGCATATCCATATGACTGACTGTCTATAGGTAAGTTAGTTGTTGGATCATTATAGTATAAATGTCCATCATTTCCTAACCATAATTCAGTTATTGTTTTATCTGTAACATTATTACTAAGTGACTCATAAACTAGCGAATATTCAGAGATAATTGGTTGTGTCCCGTGATTATCCCTACGAATAGTATGTTTCAGCGATACTTCACTATCCTCTAGAACTAGTTCTTCATTAAGTGCACTTACATCTGTGCCTTGTTGATATTCTTGTACTTTGATTCCTAAATCAGCATTAGGAGCATTTAATAACATATACCCTATTGCTGATGCAATTGTACCTTCAGCAATGTGGTAATTTGTTGTTCCACCATTATACTTATTGGAAATTTCAAGGCTGAATGTCATTATCGCTTCGGCTCCATTTAATGCATCATTGTCAAATACATAATAAATTTTTGTACTTGTGTAATATGATTTGTCCTGGTCTATGTAGTCAGAGCCAAATGCAGCATTAGCAATTTGAAGTGCATGATATTCTCCATTATTATATGGATCTATATTTACCTCAATAATTCTTTTCGCTCCTGGTTCTAAATCAGGATCAAAGTTTACCCCTAATGCATAACTATAAGAGCCAGTATCCGGTATTTTACTTTCTACATAGTCCCAACTCCAAGATTTATCATCAACTGGAGCATAGGGGATATCTGAGCTCCTAAAATATATATCACCTCTTGCATTTATTGCGATTGCTTCAACTTCACTTTGTGTTGTAGGTGTATTTTTTACTTCAGGTATTTGTGTAATTGTTTCTTCTAGCTCATCTTTTAGTGTCGTGGATTCTTCTATGTTTTTTTCTTCCTCTTCTACCTCAATATTAATTGTAGGCAATTCAACACCTTCTTGTACTTGCAGTGTTTCATCAACAAGTAGAGCTTGATAAGTATAGGTTTCTGCTTTACTTGTTAAAAACGTTTTACTATCTTTTTCATTCCAAATTACTTCGACTTCTTGTGTTGTTCCCTCCTTTGTTTCGTCGATTTTTCCATTTTGATCTAATACATTTGTAATAACAGTTATGTCCTTAGGAAGTATAGGTTCATAGTTACTGTCTATTATTGTTTTTTGATTTTTAGTATTTTCATCTAGTTGAAATTCTAAAATAACTGTTGTTATATCAACTTCAATAGATGGCTCACTTTCTATTTCTACTGCACTAGCTATCCATAAAGGTTGCATAGCGATAAATACAGCAAGTAAGATTGAGAATAATTTTCTTATATTCTTCATTTTATCTCCTTTCTTTCATACAAATTCATTACGCTTACTTCCTATTATAGTCACATATTATCACTAAGTTCTATTTTATACAATCGATTGTATAACTCATTAACGTGTATTTATAATAAAATAAAATGTGTGATTTATCTTGCTTATTTCATACAAAAACACCATGAATTATTGTTTCAATTTCTGAAGAACAAAAAAATCCCCTATTGGGGATTTGATGAAATAATCATTATTATCAATAATTTACTTATTTTCTATTATATGTCTTGCAACAACGACACCATTAGCACCTGCTTGTGCAAGTCCACGTGTTAATCCTGCTCCATCTCCAGCTACATATAAACCATCTATATTACTTTCAAAACCTTCTCTTACTTTTGGTCTTGCTGAGTAGAATTTTGCTTCAACACCATATAATAATGTATGCTCATTTGCGATACCTGGAGTAACTGTATCTAAAGCTTCAATCATTTCAATGATTGATTTCATAGTATTATATGGTAAAACTAAACCTAAATCCCCTGGTACTGCTTCAGGTAATGTTGGATTTGTATATCCTTCCTTAAGACGTTTTACCGTTGTACGACGTCCTCTTTTTATATCACCATATCGTTGTACAATGACACTACCATTTGATAGTTTATTTGCTAGGCTACTAACCTCATGTGCAAATTCATTAGGTTCATTAAATGGTTCACTAAATGTATGTGATACAAGCAATGCAAAGTTTGTATTAGGGCTTCCTAACTTTGGATCATGATATGCATGTCCATTTGCAAGCATTGTCCCAGAGTGATTTTCTACTACAACATGCCCTGATGGATTTGAACAGAATGTTCTAACTTTTGTACCAACACTTGTGTTATATACAAATTTACCTTCATATAAATGTTCATTAATCTCTTCCATTACTATATTACTTGTTTCTACACGTACACCAATATCAACTTGGTTATTATATAAATCTAAACCATGATCTTTTAGCACTTTTGTAAGCCATGTTGAACCATCACGTCCTGGTGCTAATACTACTTTATTTGCAGTAATTTTAGTTCCGTCTTCAAGTTTAATTCCTTTTGCTTTATTATCTTCCACAATAATTTCATCAACAGTTGTTTTAAATGCCATATCAATATGTTCTTTTAATTCCGTTGACATTTCAGTCATAATACGTAAATTTTCTTCTGTTCCTAAGTGTCTTACTTTTGCACGTAATAACTTAAGACCTACCGAATATCCACGATGTTCAATTTCTTTAATTTTTGTAGTTGTTGGATCTGTTATTTTTTTAGTTGCACCATGTTTTAGATACAAACTATCAACATAACTAATAATCTCTTCTACTTCATTATTATCTAAATAATCTGTCAACCAACCACCAAATTCACTAGTGATGTTAAACTTTCCATCTGAATATGCACCAGCACCACCAAATCCAGCAGTGATTGAACAAGCCGGCATACATCCAGGTTTATTATCTTTAATAATTGGACAAAATTTAATTTTTTTGTCTTTGATAGGACAGCGACGATTCATAACATCAAGCCCCTTATCCACAAGCAATACACTCGTAGTTGGATCTTTTAAATATAACTCATAACAAGTCATAATTCCAGCTGGACCAGCACCCACTACGATAACATCATAATTTTCTTTCATATATAAGCTCCTATCCGGGTTCAATTATTATTCAAACCTTATAGATTATAAGTCTAACTATTTAAAAAAGCAAGAACTATTTGTGTAAATTAAAAATACCTGCATTTTTACAAGTACTTTTAACTTATTGTTTAGTTATTTCATCACAAAACTCTAACACATCATTCATTACATCATAATTTAAATCAGTAATTAGAGAATGTCTTTCATCATTTAATTCTTTAAATTCAGCACTGTCTTCATCATGCTCTAGTTGATGATGCATGATATCATGGATTCGATCGTATGATTCCTCTACAACAGTTAGTTTATGTCCAGCATCACTATATTCAATAAAAGTAAATCTTGATTCATCTTCAAATTCTTCTTTGTATACTTCATAGTTTGTTTCAAACGATACGATTTTATCGTTTTCACTATGAATCATAAGTACAGGCATATCTGTATTTTGTAATCCAGTTACACCATTTAACTCCGCATTTTCACCAAACAAAAATTTTTCATATAGTACTAAATGGGGATGAAGTAATACAATGGTTTCACCAACATTCTCTCTTGCAATATCTTCTATTACATTGACATTTTTCCAAAATCCTGCAAGTGATACAATTCCATCTACTTGATAGGCTACATCCAATTGATATACTGATGCAACTGCAAAACCACCTCCATTACACCCTTTTTACTTTGAAATTAGATATCATCGCAAAACCTAATAAACATATAAATATATAACTCCCTATACTATATACTTCATTTCCACCCCAGTGGTGGCAAAGCGAATTTGATATGAAAATATATATACACATCATTAGTCCTGCAAATGTGGTTGGTACACCGACAAAGTGATCAGTAAAGTCACCAAAATTATATCTAGCCAGTCTAAACATTCCACAAAGAATGTAAAATGCTGCAATCATTATTTCGATTATTGTAACATATTTTCCCCTCACTTTTCTAAATGAAAAAGCCACCAATGAAATTGACTAACGAACCAAGTAAAATAGCACTAGTAAATGTAGTTATACCAATCGTAATAGCATCTTTTGCATTAAACTCTCTAGAAATTACACCTAATACAGATATACATGGTACATATAGCAATGCAACCACACATCCTACTAATAATTGTAACGAATTTAAATTCATTTCTTATAATGGTGCCACAGCCATTTCTCTTCTTATTACCCCTAATAGTAAGAATAGTGACACATCTTTTGATAAACCTAACATTCCAGATACTATTGGTTCAACAAATGTTGCAAAGCCATTTAGAATTCCTGCTGCAATAATTACTGCTGCAATAATTACTGCAACTAACATTGGACCCTCTGCTTCTAAAAGGAATCCCTTCATACGAATCACTAATTTTTTGAAATACGCTTTTCTTTCTGGTATAAGTAAATCCGGAACCTCGATAATAATTGGATCTACTTTCCCTTTTAATAATTTTCCAGTTACTAAACCCACTACAAATATTACTAAGAATGATAATAAGAATATTAGAATAACTAATAAGAATGATTGTTCTCCTAACAGACCTATTAATGCTCCCGATTGCGAAACACATGGAACTGTAAAACAAACCATTGAAGTTATAATAAGCCGTTCTTTTCTTGTTGTAGCTGTTCTTGTTCCAATTATTGCTGGAACTGCACAAACATATCCCATGATAAGACTTATCAAACTTCCACCTTGAACACCCATTTTTCTCATAATATTATCAAATAACACTGCAACTCGTGGAAGGAATCCACAGTCTTCTAAGAATGTAAATACAACGTAGAATATTGCAACATATGGAAGAATTAAGCCAAATGGCCATTCAAGTCCAATTACGAATATCCCATATTCACCAACTAAAATATTTTCAAAGAGAGTTGGTAAATTTAACATCAGCACTATATCAGTAAGGAATCCAATTCAAACATTTACTAGTGCGAATGTTTGAATTGTACAATAAAAAAGAAATATACAATTTTGTACAGCTCTTTTCTTTATATATATTATATTGTAGATTACACTTCTTAATAATGTTATATGTATTTATTTATAATACTATGTTTTTAAGAATTAGAACTTAAAAAACCTATGTCTAGCAAAGTATCACTTGGCCAAACATAAGTTTTGTAGTTATTTTATATTATTCTTCACTATTAATAGTTTCAGTTATCATATTAACTATTTTTTTATTAGCTTTTTTTGTACGTACTAACATAATTATAGCACCTAGTGCAACAACTCCTAACACTCCCGCACTAACATATGCAATCATTGCATTTAATTCTAATTGATCATTTTGTTTTACTAATTTAGCATATTCTTCAACACTCACAGGAGCTTGTTTTGGATTTAATATCATAGTATTTTCTTCAATACTATATAAATATTCCACTTCTTCTCCTATTTCGTTTAATACTCGAATAATAACATAATTCGCAAATTCTTCATCTGTGAATGTCCATCCCATCATCTCTGTTCCATCAACTGTTACAGTTTCATATTTCATACCAACGCGTTCTTGTTGATCAGTAGGGATGTTTATTAATACTATGTTTTTACCAAGTAATCCTAATTGTACAAATTTTGTTTGTACACCTTCATCATAAATATAGAAATCTTTATTACCTTCTGCATCTGACAAATAAACAATTGTAACTCCTAATGCACCTGAATTCCAAGCTTGCATTTCTTGATCATCAATTGTGATTTTTGTTTCTTCAAATCCTTGTGGTACTTTTGCACTACTCGTATCTTGTACAAAGCCCAACTCTGTATCACCATACTCTTCATATACTGTTGGTTCTTTATCCATAGTTACATTTACTGTATATGTTTTTGTAGAACCGTCTTCTGCAGTAACTTTTATATCAAACTCGTTTGCACCTAAATTTAATTCTTTTGTTCCTGTACCACTAACTTCCGCATTACTATCATTTGTTGTTGCACTGATTTTAATCTCTTCTTTATCCATCACAGTTACAGTATAGTCTGTTTTACTAGCACTAAATTCTGGTGATAAAGTCCCTTGATCTACTGTTAACGATTTCAATGTAGCATCATCTGATTTTGTTTCTTCTGGTTCTTCTGTTGACGAACTTGATCCTGACGATGAACTTCCTGAGCTACTAGAACCTGATGATGAGCTACCCGAGCTTGATGAGCCACTAGATCCTGATGATGAACTTCCTGAGCTACTTGATGTTTTCACTGTAAAACTTGCACTTTTTGTACCTGTAACAGCCGAACCTTCATATCCACCGCCTGGTAATTCAACTACTCCGTCAAAACTAGTCACATCACTCGCTTTGACACTTACTGAAAAATTCCCCGAACTAGGTGCGGTAACTGTCACAGACGCACTTGTGTCATCTATATATATGCTACTCGTGCTTACTTTTGCACCATTAGTTGCAGAAATCGTAAATGTCCCCGCAGCACCTTGAACAGATATTGTAACTGTAGATTTACTTCCGGCGCTCACGCTTCCACCACCTGATACACTAAATGACCCTGCATCTACCTTCATTGAAGTGCCTATGACAAGCATACAAAACACTATTACAGATGTAATTATTTTATTTATTTTCATTGAATCCTCCTATCTAGTCTAATACTATCGTTCCTGTTATATGATTTCTTATTAGAACATAGTCTAATGATGTGATTTTTCCATCCCCACTTGGATCAGCTGCATCGTAGTATTTCCCACTTAGTACTATTGTTTTCATTATATGATTTCGGACTAAGACATAGTCTAGCGATGTGATTTTTCCATCTCCACTCGGATCTCCGATTCTTAAAGTACTATCTCCACCTGTATCACCACTATACTTATCACTATACGTTACAACATCTACATTTGATGCTTTCATGTAACCATAATCTCTTGAGAAACTATATGTACTATTTGGTGATATTGCAGTACGTGATGAGTTTAAAGATGTATCAGTTTGTATTTTATACCACTTTGTTCCGCTACTATCTGTTGTCTCACCAATAATTACCACACCCATTTCTAGAGTATACTCATTGATTGTAGCATATGAATTTCCTGTACTATACAGTAATTTACTTGTATTTGCTGATTGATATACTGGTATATCACCACTTACAATACCGATTTTATAATTTCCGTAATCATATGTTTTACTACTAAAATAATCTTCCATTAAATAGCTTATTGCTGCGGCTTTTTCACCCCAATAAGAATCTGATGCATATTTTACATTAATACCACTTTCTTTATTCCCAACGTGTGGCCCTAAATAACGCCAATCTGATGCATCCAAGTAACCTGCAGATAAGAATGTCTGTGCATGATATTTTATACTTTCACCTGCTGAAGTATATCCATTTGCACCATACGCAGGATTTGAGTCATAGGCCCCATGTCCAAATAGGTTGTTTTTAGAGTTTGCGATATAACTATATCCCCATCCACTCTCATTAACCGCTACACCAAGCATTAATGTTGCATTAATACCATATGTATTTTGATGTGTTACAAAGTCATCTCCTAATCCATTTAATTTAGAACTAGTGTTTGTTTTTGCATCAATAAACTGTTCTATTTGCGTTGCAGTAAATGATGTTTGAGTGCGGTGTGATAAAAATTGATAGTAGTTATAATATGGTGTATTTGGATTGATTGAATTTTTAAATGTACCATTTTTATAATCTGTAACCATTGTTTTATAGCTTGTATAGAAATAATGTCCATCATAACTATAATATGTAGCATTATCATTCATATAACTTTGTTGATAACCAACAATTTGAGTAGATGATATTACTTCTAAGTTTGTAGATATATTATGATAGATTTTTCCGTTTTTTACTGTATATGTTGAAGTAATCCAACCATCTTTAATATAGGTATCATACTCTGTAATATCTCCTATATATTCTTGATCTATTAATCCTATTACTCCAGCTTGCATGAATTTTACCTTGTCACCTACCATACCTAAGTATGCAGCATCTGGTGCATATGGTGCATATAAATATCCTGCATATCCTGTTTGGGCATTTGTATATGGGCTAGTTACACCATTTCCCATATATTTAAAGTCAATTACACCATATACTGGGTTTGCAAGTCTTGTTTGCACTTCATATGTGGTACTCGTTGCACTTCTAGACATTGATTGCATTTGTTCAAGTGTTTCTACTACTTCATTTGCTTCTTCTAGTGTTTCTACTTCTTCTACAATTCGTTCATCGTAGCCAGTAATAGCAACTACTTGATAACCTTCTTCTGTATTTAGTTCACTAAGCGATTCCTGATCTACAGTTTCAACTTCCTCAATTGGTGTTATTGTAATATTACCTTCTTCATCAAAAGCAATATAGTCTTCACTTATTGTTGTTGGTATATCTGTTTCTTCAATACTATTTTCACTTTCCACAGCTTTTGTAAACTCTGGAAATATTAGTGTTAATACGACAGTTAAAGCTATTAAAATAAGCCCATAACTTCTCATTTTTTTATTCATTGTCATCCCTACTTTCTACACTATCTTACCAAAAAGAAAATTCTTTTCAATATTAAACACATACATCCTACAATATCACATTTTGTATGAGTTTAATCTTTATACATTCATGTATACTTTATAGTTTTTTATGTAAAAATGCAACGTTTTTTCTATTATTCACTACTTTATTTTACGAATAATACACTTTTCAACTCTCTTGTTAGAAATCATTTCTATTGTAAACTCATAATCGTCAACTAACACAGTTTCCCCAACTGTCTGTGGTATCTTTCCTAGATATTTTACAAGTAGTCCAGAAACTGTATTACAGTCATTATCATCAATTGTTATATTACATAATTCTTCTAATTCATCTAGTGTGATTAAGCCATACAGGCGATAACTGTTTTCATCAATTTTATCTACATATACTTTAACTACATCATCTTCTTCATCAATAGGGCCAACTATTTCTTCTAGTAAATCTTCCATAGTAACAATTCCTGAAAAACCACCATACTCATCTATTAAAATCGCAATATGATTTTTTGTTGCTTGAAGTTCACGAATCAAGTCATCTATATTTTTTGTTTCTGGAACGAAGTATGGTTCAACCATGATTTCTTGAACTTTAATGTTTTCAAATCCATTAATATAAGCATTGTACATTACATCTTTGATGTGTAGTACTCCTATGATTTTATCTAAACTTTCTTTATAAACCGGTACTCTTGTATGTCTTCTTAATAATAGTGATTCTAAATATGTGTTAAAAGGTTTATCGATATCAATACAAATCACATCATTTCTTGCAACCATGATTTCATGTGCCATCGTTGTATCAAACTCTAACACTGATTCAATAAGTTCTTTTTCATATTCATCAATTGCACCCGTTTCTTTACTCTGTGCTAATATTTGATGTACTTCCTCACGTGTAACAGCATCAGTTACTACTTCATCTTTAATATTAAATAATCGAAGTACCGCTTTTGTTGATATTGTAAGGAGTAATACAAATAGTTTTGTAATCTTACTTACAAATACTATACTGTTAACACATACTAAACTAATTGAATTCGCATGGCGTATCGCAATTCTTTTTGGTACTAGTTCCCCAAACACTAATGTTACATATGATAAAAGTAGTGTAATTATAATTGTTGCTACACTAGTAGAAATATGTATTCCGTACTCTAGAAATATTTTCTGGAAGTCATCTGCAAGTCCAGTTGCTGCAAAGGCACTAGAAAAGAAACCAGCAAGTGTAATTGCAACTTGTATAGTTGATAAAAACTGAGTTGGTTCGTCTAGTATTTTTAAAATTGTTATTGCTTTTTTGTTTCCGTTGTTTGCCATTGTTGATAGCTTATGTTTATTCACTGATACAATTGCCATTTCAACACATGCAAAATATCCATTTATGATTGTTAATATTAAAATAATAAGTATTGATTCCATACATCACCTAGTAGTGTTTAGCTACATTCCTTTCTTTGTATAACTCCTGATTTTTCTTTTCTATACTTTACATATGACAATATATACCATATATAAATACAAAAACATATCACAGCTATCATACACCAAAATATATTTAGTTGTAGTTTTTCAAATCTAAATATTACTTTTAACCATGGTTGCATTACAATACAAGTAACTGTTAAAAGTACCATTACATCTCTTTTTGAATTAAATTTCAAAGTCGGTACCTCTTATATCTTTTATTTTATCAAAAACTAGCAAAAAAACTAGTAAATACTAGTTTTCTTCGATAACACCCATTAATTCTAGTAATCGATTTAAATCATTTTTATTTGTATATTTAAAAGTTACTGTTTTTTCATCAACAACAATTTTTGTTCTATATTTCTTACGTAAAATAGATTCTACATATGTATATTCTTGTGGTTTTTCAACCTTAGGTTTGTTTTTCTTACTTGCACTTAACTCTACACCTTTTACAATGTTTTCTACATCACGAACTGAAAGTTTTTGTGCGATTGCACGTTTGGCAATTTCTAATGCTTTTTTAGATTCTAATGTTATTAATGGACGAACATGTCCCATTGATAATTTTGCTTCTAATACATATGTTTGGATTGTTTTAGGTAAAGCAAGTAGACGTAATGTGTTTGTTACATACGTTCTTGATTTACCAACACGTTTTGCAAGTGCGTCTTGTGTTAGTTCTAGTTTTTCCATTAATTGTTGGTATGCTTGTGCTTCTTCAATTGCATTCAAGTTTTCTCTTTGAATATTTTCAAGAAGGGCAATTTCCATCATTTGTTGATCACTAAATTCTACAACGATTGCCGGTACTTTTTCTAACCCAGCAATTTTTGCTGCACGACATCTTCTTTCACCAGCAACAATTTCGTAACCATGTACTGATTTCTTTAATATAACTGGCTGGAATATTCCATGTTCTTTAATTGAATCCGCAAGTTCTTGCAGTGCATCTACATCAAACACTTTTCTTGGTTGATAAGGATTTGCTCTTACGTTTTCTAATTCTATTTCTACATGCTTTGATGATGGTGTGTTATTTTCTATTTCTTCTAATACACTTGATATATCACCACCAAATATTGCATCTAAACCTTTTGATAGTTTCTTATTTTTATTTACCATTACGTTTAATTACTTCCTTTGCTAGATTTTTGTATGATTTTGCACCTTCTGATGAACTATCATAATCGAATATCGCTAGTCCAGCAGATGGGGCTTCAGATAATTTAATATTTCTAGGTATTACTGTTTTGTATACTTTTTCTTTAAAATACTTTCTTACTTCTTGTGATACTTCTACTCCAAGATTTGTTCGTTGATCAAGCATTGTTAACAATACTCCTTCAATTGAAAGATCAGGGTTAAATACTCCTTGCGTAAGTAATATTGTATTAAGTAATTGTGTAAGACCTTCTAATGCGTAATATTCACATTGTACCGGTATTAATACTGAATCACATGCAGTTAGGGCATTTGTGTTTAATAAACCTAATGCAGGTGGACAGTCAATAATTATATAGTCATATTTTTCTTTTACTGTTTCTAAAGCATTTTTTAACCTTTGTTCTCTGCCTTTTTTAATTGCTGAAAGTTCTAAATCCACCCCAGCTAAGTCAATACTTGCAGGTGCTACATCTAAGTTTGGAGTATACGATTTTGTTATTACTTGATTAAGTGTTGCATCATCAACTAATACATCATATGTAGAGTATTCTAATTGATCACGGTTAACACCAATTCCTTGGGTTGCATTAGCCTGAGGATCCATATCCACAAGTAATACTTGCAGTTTTTTTCTTGCTAGTGCTGCAGCTAAGTTTACACTTGTTGTTGTTTTTCCAACCCCACCTTTTTGGTTAGTTATGGCAATGATCTTCGTCATTTATTTTCCTCCCGAAATTCTATTCTTTATATTGGTTATATCATATTAATTTAGTATTTATTTGCACCATTTCTGATGCAATAGCATACCTAGTATAGCATATTTTCATGATTATATATATAGTTATCAAACAATAAAAAAATTTATATAACTTATGGTGTTTTTCTCTTTATTTTTATTTGTAGAATAGATATACTAGAGTATAGAATTGGAGGAATATAGTATGTTTATCATAAAAAAAGATAATACAAAAGAACCATTTGTAATTGATAAAGTAATCGTTGCAATCAACAAATCTGCAACACGTTGTTTATATGAATTTCAAGATGGTGAAGTTGATAAAATATGTGCGTTTGTTAAAGAAAAAGCAAACTCATTAAATAAAGAAGGAATTACCATTTCACAAATGCATAATATTGTGGAAGAAGCTTTGGAAAATGTTAACCCTAAGGTTGCAAAAAGTTACCGTGACTACCGTAATTACAAACAAGACTTCGTCTCTATGTTAGATGAAGTATATAAAAAATCACAATCTATCATGTATATTGGGGATAAGGAAAATAGTAATACTGATAGTGCACTAGTTTCTACAAAAAGAAGTTTAATATTTAATCAATTAAATAAGGAATTATATCAAAAATTCTTTTTAACTACCGATGAATTGCAAGCTGCTCGTGATGGATATATTTATATCCATGATATGTCTGCAAGACGTGATACTATGAACTGTTGTTTATTCGATGTTCAAAGTGTTTTATCTGGTGGCTTTGAAATGGGGAACTTATGGTATAATGAACCAAAAACATTAGATGTTGCATTTGATGTTATTGGTGATATTGTCTTATCTGCTGCTAGTCAACAATATGGTGGATATACAGTTCCTAGTGTAGATTTATTATTAGATAAATATGCACAAATGTCATATGATATTTTCTATAAAAAATATATCGATTTAGGTCTTGATAGTGAACATGCAAAAAAAGTTGCAATTGATGATATTCGTACAAATTTCCAACAAGGTTTCCAAGGTTGGGAATATAAATTTAATACAGTAGCATCAAGTCGTGGTGATTACCCATTCATTACTGTTTCAATTGGTACTGGTACTAGTCAGTGGTCGAAAATGGCTTCTATTGAAATGTTAAATGTACGTCGTATTGGACAAGGTAAAAAAGGATGTAAAAAACCTGTATTATTCCCTAAAATAGTATTCTTATATGATGAAGAATTACATGGCGAAGGAAAACAATTAGAAGAAGTATTCGAAGCAGGTGTGCTTTGTTCAAGTAAGACAATGTATCCTGATTGGTTAAGCTTAACTGGTGAAGGTTATGTACCATCTATCTACAAGAAATATGGTACACCAATTTCTCCAATGGGATGTCGTGCATTCTTATCGCCATATTATGAAGAAGGTGGAATCTATCCTGCTAATGATCAAGATAAGCCTGTTTTTGTTGGTAGATTTAATATTGGTGCAATATCATTACATTTACCAATGATTTACGCAAAAGCAAAACAAGAAAGCACACCTTTCCATGAAGTATTAGATTATTATCTAGAATTAATTCGTAAATTACACTTACGTACATATGATTATCTAGGTGAAATGAAAGCATCGGTTAATCCACTTGCGTATTGTGAGGGTGGTTTCTACGGTGGTAACTTAAAAATCACTGATAAGATTAAACCATTGCTAGTTTCTGCAACTGCTTCATTTGGAATAACTGCTTTAAATGAGTTAGAACATTTACATCACAAAAAATCTATTGTTGAAGATGGAAGTTTTGCGATTGAAACATTAGAATACATCAACAAAAAAATTGACGAGTTCAAAAAAGAAGATGGTAAACTATATGCAATATATGGTACTCCTGCTGAAAGTTTATGTGGTTTACAAATTCAACAATTTAGAAAGAAATTTGGAGTAGTAGAAAATGTTAGCGATAAAGAATATGTTTCTAACAGTTTCCACTGTCATGTATCAGAAAATATTACTCCTATTGAAAAACAAGATTTAGAACGTCGTTTTTGGGATTTAAGTAATGGTGGGAAAATTCAATACGTAAAATATCCAATCGACTACAATATTGGTGCATTTAAAACATTATTACGCCGTGCAATGAAAATTGGTTTCTATGAAGGTGTAAACTTATCATTATCATATTGTGATGATTGTGGACATGAGGAGCTTACTATGGATGTATGTCCTGTATGTGGAAGTGAAAATTTAACTAAGATTGATCGTATGAATGGTTATCTTTCATACTCTAGAGTAAAAGGGGATACTCGTTTAAATGAAGCAAAAATGGCAGAAATAAAAGATAGGATTTCAATGTAATGAATTATCATAATATTACTAGAGATGATATGTTAAATGGTTTTGGCCTTCGTGCAGTTCTATGGGTATCTGGTTGTACTCATCACTGTATTGATTGTCAAAACCCTGAGACATGGGATATAAATAGTGGTATACCATTTGATGAAGATGCAAAAAAAGAACTATTCAATGCTATTAATCATGATTATATTGATGGTCTTACATTAAGTGGTGGTGATCCACTTCACCCATTTCTGGTTGCAGAAATAAGTGATTTAGTATATGAGTTTAAAAAATTATTCCCTTCTAAAACCATTTGGCTTTACACAGGATTCTTATTTGAAGATATAAAAGATATTCCTTTTATTAAGGAAATCGATGTTATTATTGATGGTAAGTTTGATATTCGTCAATTTGATGCACAGTTGCATTGGAAAGGTTCTAAAAACCAACGTGTTATTGATGTAAAGTCTTCTATTAATAAAAATACAATAATTTTATTTGATTAGACCTTTATGGTCTTTTCTTTTTAGGTTATAATACCTTATATATAATAAAGGAGCATACTATGAACAAAATCGCAAAATTTCATAAAGTATCAATTGAACAATTTACTAAAGATTTTTTAGATACATTTGATAATTATTCATCGAAGGAAGTAAATGATATTTATAATTCAATCAATATACCAAAGCGTGCTACTGTAGGATCTGCAGGTTATGACTTTTACACGCCTATTGATTTTTCTTTAGCACCACATGAAACAATAAAAATACCAACTGGTATCCGTTGTCAAATCAACCATGGTTGGGTATTATCGATTTACCCAAGAAGTGGTCTTGGATTTAAGTTTCGTCTACAATTAAATAATACGGTAGGTATTATTGATAGTGATTATTTTAATAGTGATAATGAGGGTCATATATTTATCAAAGTTACTAATGATTCAAACGAGAATAAAACGGTATCTTTAACTGCTGGTGAAGGATTTTCACAAGGTATCTTTACTGCTTTTGGAATTGTTGAAGATGATGATGTTACAGATATTCGTAATGGTGGATTTGGAAGTACTACAAAATAAAAAACTAGTTCGTTTGAACTAGTTTTCTTTTTCTTCTTGTACTTCTTTTGTATTTTCTTCTTGGCCAAATGCTTCAATGAAGTCATCAACTCCAAGTACTTCAACATTTTTAGTATCAATAGTTTCTCCATCATTCATAGTTTCCACAAATTGATCTGCTTCTTCTTGTACAACTTCCTCAGTTTTATCGTTTAACTTGTATGCAATATATCCTAATGCAACAAATGCTACTGTATAAAATAAGTATGTTTGAATTGATGTTATTAAGTGATTTACAATAATTCCCATATCATTTTCATATGTAACACTTCCAAGCTCAATTGCTTCTGCAATCATTTTAAATGCTTCATATCCAACATATAAAGTATATATCCCAGATAAAATTGCCATAATGAATAAGAATAATGACATTTTTGATTGTTTAACTATTTTCTTCATTCTTCTACCTTCTTTCTAAGCAATGATAACAATTTTATTTGTGATAACTATGTGATAAATTTGTACAATTATTTCTTTATGCGTATAGTAACTATTAGCTCTTCATCATTTTCACTAATATCTTTTTCAACGTGATAACCAGTTTGTTCAATTAATGACATTGATTGGTTAATAGTATTTACAACTATTTTCATATTCTTAGAAATCATTTTATTATTGATTACTACTTTTTTCTTCTTTTCTTTTGCTTCCTTGGGTTTTAAATACTCTTCTGTTTGTTGAACATTTAGACCTTTTTCCATAATTGTTTTTAGTACTTCTGTTTGTTTATCTGATTGTAGCTTTAGCATTGCACGAGCATGTCTTTCAGTAATTGACTTATTTGCAAGGGCATCTTGGATATCGGTATTAAGATTTAATAATCGCATTTTATTTGCGATAGTAGATTGGCTTTTACCTAACCTTGATGCTAATTCACTTTGAGTATACCCGTAAGTAAATAGTAATTTTTTTAATGCCTTTGCTTCCTCGATTACAGATAAGTCTTCACGTTGAATATTTTCAATGATTGCTAGTACATCAACTTCTTCGTTTGTCTTTTTAGTAACAATACAAGGTACTGTTTTTAATCCTAATTCATGACATGCACGAAATCTTCTTTCACCAGCAATAATTACATATTTGTTAAAGTCCTTGTATACTGTTATGGGTTGTAACAAACCATTTTCTTTTATAGAGTTTGCAAGTTCAATGATTTTTTCATTATCAAATACTGTTCTTGGTTGCCCTTCATGGGCAACTATTTTTTTTATATCTATTTCTTTTAGTACTCTTTTCATAATACTCCTTATAGCGGTTGTTTTTTAATTTTAGAAAACATTCTAGGATATTGTTTTGGTGTTGCTTTTATTTTTTTTATAATAATATTACTACGTTGATCTTCATTGTCTACTAATGTAAATGAATCAACACTTTTGATTTCGCCACCTAATTTAGCGATACCTTTTTTTGCTTCGATGATTTCTTCACTTGCTTGTCTACCTTTTAAAGATAAGAAATATCCATCTTGTTTTACTAGCGGTAAACATAATTCATCTAAAATATTTAGTCTTGCTACTGCTCTTGCCATAGCAATATCATAACTTTCACGATGTTTTATTGCATACTCTTCTGCTCTTGCACTTATAGCATTGCAGTTTTCTAGTTCTAATGTTTTAAATAAGTGTTGTAAAAACGTTATTCTCTTTGTTAGTGAATCTACGATTGTTACTTTCAATTCAGGGAAGACTATTTTTAATGGTATACTTGGAAACCCTGCGCCAGCACCAATATCTACGATTGTTTGATCACTAAAAGGAAAAGAGAAGGCGATTGTTAGTGAATCATAGAAATGTTTTAAGTATACTCCTTCAGCATCTGTAATAGCCGTTAAATTCATTTTTTCATTCCACTCTACAAGTGTTTCAAAATACGTATTAAATTGTTTTATTTGTTTGTCATTTAATACAATGCCTTTATCTTTTAAAACTTCTATAAATTTATCTACTGTCATAGTGTTTCCTCATTATACTTTTGTCTTAGATATATTAGTAATACAGAAATATCTGCAGGATTTATCCCCGATATACGACTTGCTTGTCCAATTGTAAGAGGACGAATTTCTTGTAATTTTTGCTTTGCTTCTAATGCAAGATTAAAAATATCTTGATAATCTATATCACTAGGAATTTTCTTTTCTTCCATTTTCTTTTGCTTATCAGCTTGTCTTCTTGCTTTATCAATATAACCTTTATACTTAATTAAGATTGTTATTCTTTTTCTTTGTTCTAGAGTAAGTGTTTTAGGTGCATCAATAAATGGTAAAATAATATCATACGACATTTCTGGTCGTTGAATAAGTTCCTTAGCACTAATTCCTTCTTGAAGTCTTGAAGAACCATGTTTTTCTAATGTTTCATTTATTTCATGTTTAGGTGTAAAGCGAATCGTTTGTAATCTATCAATTTCTTCAAATATAGTATTCATCTTATCTTTATAGTTTTGATAATTCTTTTCTTGTACTAAACCAGCATCATATCCATATTTAATCAATCTTTCATCAGCATTATCATGTCTAATAAGTAATCGATATTCTGCTCTACTTGTAAGCATTCTATATGGTTCTTCTGTTCCTTTTGTAACTAAATCATCAATCATTACTCCAATATATGCTTCGTCTCTTTGTAGTATTAATGGATCTTTTCCATTTAATTTCAATACTGCATTAATTGCTGCCATTAGTCCTTGTGCTGCTGCTTCTTCATATCCACTAGTACCATTAATTTGTCCAGCAGTATATAAATTATCAACCAACTTTGTTTCTAGTGTTGGTTTTAACTGTAAAGGATCAATTGCGTCATATTCGATTGCATAAGCATACTTAATAATTTTACAGTTTTCTAATCCTGGTATTGTACGAATCATTTCATCTTGTACATCATATGGCATTGATGAAGAGAATCCTTGTACATATACAGTGTTTAATTCTTTAGATTCTGGTTCTAAGAATATTTGATGTTGTGGTTTGTCACTAAACTTTACAATCTTATCTTCAATTGATGGACAATATCTTGGTCCCACTCCTTTTACTAATCCAGAATACATTGCTGAGCGATGTAAATTATCATTTATTATTTTATGAGTTGTTTCATTTGTATATGTTAAATAACAAGGTGTTTGATCTTTTATATCTAAAAATTCCGTTGTTGAATAACTAAATGATAAATAATCATCACTACCTGGTTGCAATGATGTTTTTGTATAGTCAATAGAATCAATATCTATACGTGGTGGTGTTCCGGTCTTTAATCTTTGTATCCTCATACCTAAACTTGCGAGTTTATTTGATAAGTGCTTAGATTCTTTTTGATCATCTGGGCCACTTGGCGTTTTCGTTGCACCTATCAATATCTCTGCTTGCATGTATGTTCCGGTTGTTAAGATAACAATCGTACTAGAATAGACTGTCCCATCCTCTAAAATAACACCTGTTACTGTATCATCAACAATACATAAATCTTCAACCATACCTTCTATTATATCTAATCGCTCTTGTTTGTTTAATACTTCTAACATATATCTTGGATACACCATTTTATCTGCTTGAGCTCGAAGTGATTGTACTCCTGGACCTTTTGCAGTATTTAGCATCTTCATTTGAAGTGCTGTTTTATCAGCAGTAACTGACATTTGTCCACCTAATGCATCAATTTCTCTAACTATTATACCTTTGGCTGGTCCGCCAATTGAAGTGTTGCATGGAAGTGATCCAATATTTTCGATATTCGATGTAATTAATGCAGTTTTCTTATTCATTCTTGCGCTTGCAAGTGCTGCTTCAATCCCTGCATGTCCACCACCTACTACTATAATATCATACATATTTGTACCTCCTTTTCATCCTCTATATATTTTACTATAAATATCTGCTTTGTAAACAAAAAAGTACTTATTAAAATACATCTACATAATAGATAAAGGACACAATATTTAGTGTCCTTTACTCAATTATTCTACTTCTTTTTTCTTTTTTAAAACTAGCACTCCTACTACTGCTAATGCCATTGCACCAACCCACATATATGTAATTGTATTATCACCAGTTTCTGGTAAATTACTTTCAGTATTTTCAATTACATTTTGTGACCATGTTGCTGTTAATGTATTTGTTTCAGGATTATATTCATAACCTTCAAATGTATAACCTTCTCTTGTTGGCTCCTCTAGCATTGTATCTTCTAAAATTGTTTTTTCTTCAGCTGTTGTTCCATCTGCATTATCGATTGTAACTTTTCCACCATTTTCAATTTCAAATGATTCTGTCGGTAATTCACCTTCAGGTGTAGTACTTACACCTGGGTATGTTACTACTAACATTGGACCATATGTATACACGAACGTAAACACTTCTCGTGTTGGCTCAGGAATAATTGTCATTACTGGTGTAATCCATCTTCCTGTATTTTGATCATATCCTTCATTTGCGAACATTTTTCCTGGTGTATTTGAAATTACTCCTGTCGCACCTTCTTCAATAGACGGCTCTCCATTTTCATCTCTAAATGTAATCCATTCAGTGATATCATCATCCGATTGTCGCCCAGCCCATGATCCATTAACAATTTTATATATTACTTTTGTTTGATACATATCAGCTATTCCATCATTGTTTGTATCATCTAACCATACTGCATATAGATTTACAGTACCATTATTTTCTGTTGTTAAGTTTGATACATTTTCTCCATCAGTAAATTCTACTTCTGTTGAATCTGCTGATGTTGACCAACCAACGAATACCTTTTTATCTGTAAAATATGTATTTGTAGTTAAATCTTGTGACTCATCATATGTGAAACTTTGATCTTCCATTGATCCCATTGCACTTTCATCATTTGAATTAAATACAACTGTATATTCATTAGGTATATATTCTAATGTATAGACTTCTTCTAACTCTTCTTTTTTTACTTCTGTAGTTGGAGGTGTTACATCCCACTTACTTGTATATCCTGGTTTTTCTTGTCCTGTTGGAATATTTTCTATTATTCCTGTTCCAGTTTCAGAATGTTCTTCTCCTTCTTTAAAAGTGATTGTATCTTTTTTATCTATACTAGACCCGTCATCCCAAGTACCACCAACAACTTTAAAAATAACTTCTTGTTGATAAATATCAGGAATTCCATCACCAGGTTCTTCTTTATTTTCATCAGTTTCTCCTGGATCAACAATTATATCTGATTCTATAATTCCTATATCTAAGTTTCCATTTAATAATTCTTCTTGTGTTATATTTTGCCCTAATTCCATTGTAATGATAAACGCATCAGTATTTGCAAAGAACTTCATACCGTCATCAACTGGGTGGTTATTATTTGTTGCTACATTTTCACCAATTGATGTTTGTTTTGTAAACGCACTTCCTGCATTTAACTGATAAGTTAAGTTAATCACTTCTTTCGATGGTTGTATTTTAACTGTATATAGCCCTGTAGTTGAATCATATTTAACATACGATTCATCTATTGTCGTATTTCCATTTTTAAACACTGGGTATGTATCTACTGCAGTATCTTCTTCATTTTTGATAGTGTCATAATTTTTATCATTAAATATAATACCACTTACTTCATACCATTTGAATTTGTATGTTGCTGTTATAGTATCGCCGTATGTAGTTCCACCATCTGCTGAAACTTTTGCTTCTACTGTAGAAATGGTTCCATCTGCAGCATTATAAATTTGCTCACTATCGGCAGTTATTGAGAATTTTAATTCCACACTTTCAGATACTCCTGCTGTATTAGTAACTTCTATTGTTTTTACTAGTAGTGGATCAGATGTTTCTTTTCCATCCTTATCTAAATATTTAATTGTCCAATTACCATCACTTTTTAGATCTGTATTCTCTAAATATACATTGATATCTCCATCATTAGGAATTGTTATTACTGATTTAAAGTTATCACTATCCAATTTTGAAAAACCTACCTCCAAGTTTAATTCATCATGTTGATCTGCATAATAATCTTGATTTCCTGATTCTCCTATAACAATGCTTGTATCTAAACCAGGATCTAGAGTAACTGCACTAGCGTATGCTTTTGCTAATGTAATTAAAGGTATTAAGTGCTTTCCATTAACAAGTGCTTCACTCGAAAGTGTTCCATCTGCATTTGGCTCTTCATTTAATCCAAAATCCACAAGACGTAAACCGTCTGTAATGTTTTTAGTATTTATATCATTTTCTTTATCACTATCTAAAGTTATTCCATATGTATCCTCTACTACAGTATATGTATCTCTAACTTTAAATACATTATTCCATGTATCAGCTTTATCTAATGCAAATAAAGGTCCAAAATCCACATATGCTTCTAAGAATAGCGGATATGTTACATTGTGTTGTAAATTATATGTAGCTTTGAAACTATCGCTACCTAGTGCCGTATAAAAATCAGTATCCTGTGAATATACTATACCTTGTGTATTGTCAAGTTCATAACGGATCCATGTATTCCCTTCATTATCTAGTAATAAAGATAGATTTTCATTTTCTTCACCAACAAAATCAAAATACTTTTCATTTAACTGGAAGTAAACAGCACTTCCTTCTGGCAATTTTAATTCTTCACCTGATGTATTATATTTTGAATATTTATATGGACTATTATACGATTCACTTCCAATTTCAAATCTCGGATTATCAGAGCTACTGTAGAAACCAAAGGGATGTGCTGCATCTCCGGTGTAGTTACTAACTTTAATATCATCAAATCCCACATAATGATCCGCTTCTATTTTAAAGTGTTGTATTCCACTTGCCTCACGAGCTATTTCAGTATGAATATAGTTAGATGCTGTCATTTCAACCCCTATTTGACTTGTTGCACTGTTATCTATAAAATCAAAACTTCCAGATTTCGTTTCTGAATCTCTTCTATATGAAATTCCTATTATTTCTTTTGCGTATTTTTCGCTTGTATTATATACACGAAACTCTGGGATAGATAATGTTACAGATGTTAAATATTCACCATCTTTCATTACTAGACTTCCACCAGTTGTTGATATCACTTGACTTTGTTTTGTATCATCAAGATTTGTCGTATATTCAATAGTGATTTTTTCATCTCCTGATTCATTCATTGTGTACCCTAGAGATTCTCCATATTTTCCAGATTTCACATATAATGCACCAATTTGTTCCATATGTTTTGGTTCTGCTTCTATAGTAAGTTCAACATCTTTATACAAAATAGAAGGAACTATATGATCTAATGCACCATTGTCATTTCCGTTTGCTGTTATTGTGTGATCACTTGTAAACACACTAATTCTTGGTCCACTAAATAATTCCGAGTAATCATTTAGGAAATATTCTGATGTATCATTATTTTCTGTAATTGATACTTCTGCATTATCTGAAAGTCCTTTTACTGGCCATATTAAATCTATTGTGTTTTGATACTCTCCATTTAAAAGCGCAACATCTGTTTTATTTTTTTCATCATCTATTCTAATTGTTCTATCTGTAATTCCATTACCATATTCAGACTCACTAGCATTTGTAATATCTACATTTATAACAATTTCAGATTCATCTCCAATATTAAAGACACCAGTAAAATATCCAGTTATGTCTATTGTATTTGTAGTATACGATGATGGCAAACCATTTTCGTTAATTTTATAATATACTTTTTTTACACCTTCTGGTATTTCTACTTCTTTACTTTGTGGTATTGCTTTTATATCTGCTTCTGTTTCCCCTTCTAACCAGTATCCTGTGAACAGTGCAGGTGCAAAGTTTTTGTCAAAACACACTGAAGTAGCATCAAATTGTTCTGGAATAGTAAATGTTAGTGTTCCATTTTCGTATTTCTCTATTACTTTATTTTCTGTTAAATCTGTACTTAAAGATTCATTATATAGTGTGAAATAATATTTTTGGTCAGGTAATTCTGCACCAGTTATACCACTAGGTGATGTAATATCAGATTCTAAACGATCTACATACGTGTACTCGGGTACATTTATTGTGAATGTACCTAAATCATGTGACTTATCTACCGTTGTGTCTTTTTCAGGATTATACTCATCCCATGTAATAGTTGATGCCTCATTTGCTTTGATTACCGTACCAGGAGCATAATTTTCTATACTTTGTCCATCAATTCCATTACCCATAACTGTCGCACGTGCAGTTAATATTTGACTTATATAGTACTCTGTACCTGTATCTAGCATAGCAGATCCCTCAAAGTAATGTAATCCTGTGTTTGTAGGAATATTTGTTGAAAATAATGCAGTTGAATTAGGTACATCAGAGCTTGTACGTAGTGATGAATTATTAGTGCTTGTATTAACTGCATATCCTAATTTTTGTATGAAGCTACTTTGGTAGTCAAAGTAGTTTCTAGTTGCACTATCTTGGTCAAAACCTTCTGGAAGATTTACATTATAGTTCACATTCCCAACAGGTAAATGTTCTTCGTTAATAATATTTGTTTTAAGTGCATATTCTGCTATTTGATATTCTCCTGCTTCTCCAGTTCCAAAATACACTTTTCCATCACCTAACAAAAATAAACCTTTTGGTACAACTGTACTTTCGTCAGTAGATGCTTGTGCTTTTTTTATTTCCGCCAATGTAGTTTCGATACTAAATGCTGTAGCACTTTTGTCAATACTTGATGGTACATAACTTCCCTCTACAAAGACTATCTCACTATTAGAAAATAATTCTGATGATTTTAATCCGTCAAAGTTAGGTACATGTTTACCTAAATATTCGTATTCACTTAATGCAATTGATGTATTTGCATCAACAACCGTAGTTGAAGCATTAACACCTACACCGAATTGTGCAGCAGGATATTTTATAAGTGTTGCACCAATAATTCCTGCAATTGTCCCTCTAGCATCATCATAAGTCGTACCTTCATGGTCTTCATATTGATTTTTTCCACTACCAAATCCAACAACAATGTTCGTTGTCATCTCAAAATCATGTAATCCAGTAGTGTCTATTTTATATACTGCACGAGTAGGCTGACTTGCATTTGGATACAACATTACATCAACCTCCTCAGTATATTTATCTGGTTCAGGTGCAGCAGTAATATGAAATGGAAATACATCTGTATCACTATTCGTAGTATCTAGTATAGCGTATGGATTAATATCAATTGTAATGTAGTGTATTCCACTGTCGCTTGGCAATTTTACATTAACCAAATAATTTGTAACAAAACCGCTTGTTACATTTGTTACATAGTTCCATAATGTAGAATCTGTTCCATCGTATATTGGTAAATTCGATGCTATAACTGAAACCTCTGGTGTAGTAACTGCTTTTGTTGTATCAGATAATACTTGAATATCTTCATTAATGACTACACTAATTGTTGGAAGTATTACATCTTTTGATAACTCAATAGATGTATCTACTAAGAAAAGTTCGTATTCAAAAATGTCAGCATTTTTTGTGCTAAAGTCTTTACTATCTTTTTCACTCCATGTTACATCAACTGTTTTTTCTGTTTCTATAACATCTCCATTTGCATCTATTGTTTCAAATATCGCAGTAACGGTTGCTGGTAATACAACTTCGTATGTTTCTCCAACCTTTGTTTCTTGACTTAGTATAGTTTCTTCTATTTCTACACGTTTTAGTAATTCATTGTTTTCACTAATATCAACATTTACCTGATCGGTCTCACTTTGTGCGTTCACACTAGAGAGTGGATATGTGACTAACAACATAACTAATACAATAGATATTTTTTTCTTGATTTTATTCATTCTTTTCTCCTCAAATATTCATTTTATAAGTTTGTATAAAATTGCTTCTTTAATTAGACGTATAAAAGTACAAAAAAGTTCATTATTATTATATAAAATAGAATATATTTCACTATTAGTATATTTTATGCCTTAACCATTAACCAAACTCATGCATAGAAGTTTTCATCACTCCATCTAATATCATCGCTATTCCCAGTAGTTTACGTTTCCCATTATTTTTAGGGATATTTACTCTTTAAGACTGGCTTATAAAAGACAGTTCTCGTCTTTAATTAACGAATAATTATCTCTTTTTTCTATGTTGTTACACAACTAATAAATAATAGTTTATACTAGAAATCACTTCAGTCTTTCACCATTTCTAGTACTATGTAATTGGTTTTGAGTTCCCTCACTTTGAATTTTCACTAGTTAGGTATATAACAAAAAAACACACTTATACATGTGTGTTTTTTTGATAGTTCATATAATTAAAACGCTGAATAATTCAATATAGCTAATGCCCATTATTGTTGTATAAATATTATTCTACTTCTTTTTTCTTTTTTAAAACTAGCACTCCTACTACTGCTAATGCCATAGCCCCAGTCCACATATATGTAATTGTATTATCACCAGTTTCTGGTGCATTTGCAGATACATATTTTGCATATAATACTAAATCATGGTTTGGCATAGTCATTGTTTCAAAATCAAATTTCTCTGTTAATTCTTTATCTAAATACCATCCTTCAAATACAAACCCTTCTTTTGTTGGAATTTGAGGTACTTGAACTTTGTCTTTGTATTTTAAATCTTGATCTTCTACTTCACTTCCACCATTTTCTTCAAATGATACTGTATATTCATTTTCTGTCCATGTTGCAGTTAAAGTATTTGTAGTTGGCTCATATTCATACCCTTCAAATGTGTAACCATCTCTTGTTGGTTCGTCTACTGTTGTATCTTTTTCAATAATTATTGTTTTTGGTGGAGTTCCATCATTATTATCAATAATCACTTCTTCTTTATGATCTACAACAAATGAATCTTCTGGTAATTCACCTTCTGGAGCTGGATTAACGCCAGGGTAAGTTACTGTATGTTGTACAGTTACATTTACTGTTGCAAGTGCTGTTGCTGAACCATCTGTTACTAAACCTGTAGTTGATGGTACTGATTCAAACATTACATCATATGGTGCAGTTACAGAATAAACATCCGCACATAATGTATCTGTTGAAGGCATTACGCTCGTTGATGCTCCTTCGATTATTTGACCATCTTTTTTCCAAGTATAGCTATCATACTTGATTTTGTCCCCTTCTAATAAGAAGGCATAGCTATCTGATATTGTTGATTCAATTGCTGTCGCTTTTTCATTAAGCGTATAAGTTGCATGTACTGGTGTTAGAACCACTGAATTTATTGCATCTCCACGATAAATTCTTGATGCTTCATTTGAAGTATTAGCGTCTACATACTCACCGTTTTCAATTCCTCTTCCTAAGAATCCTTTTGCAGTTACGATATACCCTACATTATTTAAATCTTCAGTTCCTGGAATTGTAAGGCTTGCATCATTAGGAATGTATAACTCTTGTTTTTCTTCAATTGTAATTTCTTTTGTTACGTCATCTGGTAATTCAACATCACCTTGGATACTCCAGTGAGGCATAGTCCATGCTTCACCATTTTCGCCACATGCTTCAAGAATTTGTCCATCCGCTGTTGTTACTTCTGTACTACCTCTTTGTTCTTGACGTAGGATATTTAAAGATTCACCATTACATTCTAAACCTGTTCCTGTAGGTTCTACATAACTTCTCACATCACTGTCATTTTCTTCCATCATTGTTGTATAATTTTCAGCTGAGAATTGTGCTTCAGCTGCACCATTTACAGTATAGCTATCATCAATTGTTTTCATTGGTTGGTCGATAACAATCGTTGCATCCCCATTTACTGTTTTTAAATCATATATAGTTTCTTCATCAATATTTACTGTTTCAGCTTTGAAGAATTCCTTATAAGCGTTTCCTTCGAATGTAACATCATGATCTACAAATATAAAAACATCACCATTATTAGAAGGGAATATCATATCCATAAACTCTAAGTCACTTACACCTGACTCTTCTTCAGCAACTCTATTTATACTATAACTATTTACAAATGGATTTGAATCAGTAGCACTGTACTTTTCTCCTGAAACTTCAAATAATACCATACCACTACCAATTATTGATGAGACATCTTTATCTGTAGATGCCGTAGCAACTTCACCACCAAACACTTTAATTGTAGCATTACCATAACCATCATTTTTAACAGTTTTATATGTGTTTGTGAAGAATTGATTTTCATCATCAATTAAATATCCAACTTTAGCAGATAAACCACCACCGTATATTCCTGGTAAAATATTATCTATCACTTCGTCTCCACTAGCTACTTTACCTGAATACATAGTAATATTTGTATTACCTTCTACTGTGTTGAATTGCATTGTTCCACCAAATACGTATTGAATAGTTGATCCGTCAATAACGATATTTGTATCTTTGCTTATTGCACCATTATATGCTCCACCTATTACAATACCAATATTTCCACCATTTAATTTAAGGTTTGTATTTCCGCCCTCTGTAGAACGTGTTACTTCTAATTTAAGATCATCATCTTTCGTAAATGGATTTTCCGTTATATCCCCTGGAGCAACACTATAACCTACATAATCACTACCATAGACTACATCATCTCTAAACGAAGATGTATATCCTCCTGCACCAAATAAAACAGATACATCTCCAGCATTAACTGTTACATGTGTATTTCCAGCAACATAACCTGCTACAAAACACATAGATTCTCTAGCTGCTTTTTCGTAACTTTCATCCGAACCGGCTTGTGTAAGAGCATTTCCTCTACCACTACCATATACAGTTTCTAGCATTCCACCATTGATTATAACATTTGTATTTTCTTCTACACTTCCTGCATTAGCACCACCATATACAGCTTCAGCATCTGCGTCTACTGTTACGTTTGTTGATTTTGTTACGGTTGTGGCAGCTTGAATATAGTCTTTTGTAACTGCTAATTCTACTTCAGTACTACGTTCTAAAGCAGTAGCGACTTCAAATCCACCCCCACCATAGATTTCGCTAAATGTAGATGTATCACTTTGAACATTCACATTTGTATTTCCAACGATTGTTGCTTGGCCATAAGTTGGTGTAATAACTCCACCACCATATACAACTGAACCATCATATCTTGTAGTTGTATTTATATCTATATTTGTATTTCCATAAACTGTATTTGATGAATTATCAGCGTAACCACCACCAGCAACTAAACGTACAAAAGATTTACCTGATAAATTTACATTTGTTGCATTTGTTGTTTGTCCTGCTTTACCTATATCTGCTAATGGACGTGATTCGTATTTTTCTTCACTAACAACTTCACCATCACTTACACCACCACCATATACTGCGTTTACTGTTGTATCAGAAATATTTACATTTGTTGATGATAATACTTTTGCTTGACGGAATGTTCCTACAGCTAAACCACCACCATATACAGAATCATAGTAACCTTTAGATACATTTACCGTAGTAGTTCCGTGGACATTAGCAACTACGCTTTTTGGATTAGAAGTTTCTGTACTTGGTTCTTCAGCAGCCATTCTTGATTCACCTGTGTTTGCTTCATATTCACCAGCAAAACCACCACCATATACAGAAATATTTGTATAATCATTAATTGCAACACTTACATTTGTATTTAATAAAACATCAGCTCTAGAGTAATTATTTACTGCGTATCCTCCACCAAAAATAGCTTGTTGGTTACTATATGTACTTCCATAAGCTTCTACATTTCCAAACACATTTACTGAAGTGTTCGTATTAACAAGTGATTCACCTAAGTATCCATCTGTTCCTCTTGCCATACCACCACCAAATATTCTAGAAAAATTATAACTTCCAGATACTGTTATATCACTTGCGTTAATAGTAGACTTTGCATTTCCATTATGTGCATTGGCATATCCACCACCGTAGATAGCATACGATTCTCCACTACCTCTTATATCGATTATTACATTACCTTTTACTTCAGTTAATGCTTCTCCAGTGTCAACTGCTGTTCCGGTATGGGCATATCCACCACCATATACTACATCACTACTTGCTCCGTTTATTATATATATTTCTACATTTCCTAAAACTGTTGCAGTGTTTCCTGCTGTCGCATGTCCACCACCATATATTTCACCTACATAACCACTTTTATGCGTGATTGATGTATTTGCAACTGTACTATTTTTTGCACCACCAAAGATTGTATAGTTACTTAAATCTTTAGTATAGTCAGTTGTTGTTTCATCTTTACTAAAGTCAACAAAAATTTGCGTACCAAAAGAATCATAATAGTAAACCTTTGTACCATTATTTCCTTCTACTATTGTAATTGGGGTACCATTTGCATATACGATTTTTTTATCATAATCAACTGTTGGTACAGCCACTTCTGATGCAGGAATAGCACTTACTGGTTCTTGCTCAGTTTCTGATACTACTTCTACTAAATTGCTTGTAGTTTTAGCAGTTTGTGTAGTAATAGCTTCTGTTGTTTCTACTTGCTCTTCTTCTGTATTATTTTCCTTTGAATTGTTTGCATCAGCATCAGTAGCAATTACACTATCTTGCTCTTCTACTGGATTTTCATTTGTTTCTGCTGCGTTAAATGCAACGTTAGGTGCTACTTGCATTGCTAATAAGAATGCTAATGTAGCTAAAGATATTTTTCTTACGATTTTTTTCATTGTACGTCTTCTCCCTTGAATAAACTGAGTTTCACACGCACACACACAACTAGTAATATATACTCTTGAACATTTTTTGTCAACACTTTCTAAAAGTATTTTTTATTGAT
>CAYJPL010000005.1:64604-89006 GCA_964372125.1 uncultured Erysipelotrichales bacterium | reverse complement strand
ACTTTCTTGCATTTGGTCATAATGAAAGAAAAAAGGTAAAAATCATTATCATGGAATTGCAGATAAGTTTCATTATGTACGTAATGTAGGTGATAACCTAACACAAGCACGAATTCAATGTTGTAAGAAAATGAATGATGAATCATTAAGTAGTTTAATCAAACGTAACTTACATCTGTTTGATAAATACAAAAAGAAACTATGTGATAAAAAAGCACGATATATTCCTTATTTTAAAAAACACTATACAAGTAAACAATTAGTAGAGGCAATATTAGAACTTGATGCCTGTAGTGACTTAAAAGAAAATTATGATATTTATCAATCTTTTCTAAAGATTCTACATGAACCATCAAATGATTATAAAAAGCTTCTTAATGAATGGTTAGATAATATTTTTGATACAAAAAATATATTTTATATGAAAACAGCTAAAAACTTTAGGAAGAATTGGTTTATGCCAATATTACGATCACTTACATATAAAGCAAGCTATATACGAAATGGCAAACGCTATTATACATCTTTCAATAATGGATTTATTGAAAGCATGAATAATAAAGTTAAATTAGTAAAACGCAATGCTTATGGCTATCGCTATTTTCAAAACTTAAGAAAACGAATACTTCTACATCTTGGATTTGGTTACCAATTTATAGAAAAAAAGAGACAAATAACTAATTAATAGTTATTTGTCCCCCACTCTTGACACAGAGTCAAAAAAACATGCTCTAGCATGTTCTTTTTAGTCTGGTAATTGCCCTACATGTTGTAACCATTTACACTCACCAAATTCTAAATTAGTGAATGTTGCATCATATGATGAATCTTCTGGACTACATGCATATATTCCAAATTGTACCTTTTCTTTCACATTAAACATATGACATATTCTTAATTGCTCGAATATAACACCATCTTTTGAACATTCAATGCAAAAATCATCTTTACGTCGACTTAAACGATACCACATTTCTTTAATATCAGCAGAAATTTGCGATGTTGCCCAATCAGAATATCCATTATTTGTAACAACACTTCCTAAGTGTTGGAACTCTTTATTTTCATATTCAATTGAACCCTTTATCCAATTTTCACTATCTAAGTACATAATCACTCCACATTGATCAAATCTATGATTACTTTCAAATTTTGTTTTCACCACAAAAGAAAAATATTTTTGGCTTGTTTCAAACTGTAACATCGGCGCATTGTCATTTTGAAAATGATAATACGTTCTTTGCCATAAATCAGTATGTGGACTTGTGGTAATGATAATCTCATCATTTGTTACTTTATAATTTTTTGGTTCATTCAACCATGTATAATCCACTATTTCCATACATTACCTACCTTACAAAGTTCATCCATTCTTTTTTGCTTTTCAATGGTTTAGGCTCATCACTATCGTGAATAACTTTCATAATCCAAGCCATATTTTCACCTAAAACCTCTAAAATTTGTACCCCTTCTAAATCGTTAGTGATTTCTCCTGGTACATTTCCGTGAACTACTGTCCAATAATTTGAAGTTGGCATAATCATTTCTGAATATTGAATATACTTATTTAATTCATCAACTGTTTGAATTCCACCACTTCTACGTACCGAGGCAATTGATGCCCCAACCTTATGGCGTACTAAATTTCCATTAACCCCACAAACCATGAAAAAGCGGTCTAAAAAGCTTTTCATACTTCCATTTACACCTGCGTAATATACAGGGGAACCAAGTAAAATTCCATCTACTTCTTTTGCTTTTTGTACAATGTCATTTAATTCATCCTTATACATTGGACACGTTTCGTTTTTTAACTTGGCACACGCATTACAGGCTTTGCACCCTTGCATATACATTGCACCAACTTGTACAACCTCTGTTTCAATTCCTTTTTCCTTTAATTTGTCTGCTACAGTCATTAATGCAGTATAGGTATTTCCTTTTTGTCTTGGACTACCGTTAATTGCTAATACTTTCATTAGTATCCCTCCAATTCTCTATAAATATATCATAGATAACTAGTATTTGTTAGTATCTTATTAAATTATTAATACTACGAACATTTATTCTTTTATATAATAAAGCCCAATCATAAGAAACATACGATTGAGCTCTAAGAGTTTTATTATTTAATTTATATCATTTGTTGCTATTGTCTTGTTTGTAATAGCATTCGTGAAACTATCTGTTTTAGATCTTGCTTGTGCAGTGTCTTTTTCAAAGATATCGAATCCACTACTACTACAACTATAAACATCGTCGTGTGCATTTAGGTGCACTAAATATTCATGCCCTACTTCAAGAGGAACATTTGCCCCGTCATCAAATGCAACATAACTATTTTGTTTGTCACCTTCAAAATCATAATATCCAGCTTTTTCTAAACTTGTATGGTCTGGAAATGCATCAATATAATCTTGAATCGATACAACACCACCTGGCACTAAAAATGTAGTAGTATCGATTGTTCCTTTATAAACATCTATTAAATCTACTTCGACAGTTCGATAAGGCATCATATAATCTGACCCTTCCACAAAGAAAGCATCACCTACTTTTTTTACTTTAACACTTGCAACCACATCGGCATTATCATTTAGAAGATTTACATCTGACACATCAAATGCCCATGTTGCCTCATATTTTATATTATTAACTATATTCTTTTCTATAACATCATTCTCGTTACTGCCTTGTGTGTTTTGATTAAACACATCTACATTAGCAAATACAACAGTAGTAATAAATCCCATTGCGAAAATGAAACTTAGTAAAAATAATTTTTTCTTGTTTTTCATAATCTCCCCCTATTTAAACACTAACTACTATACGAATTTAATCACTTTTCAAATTAATTATATCAAAAAAAAAAGAAATGTCTATCACCACGATAGAGGGGCTACTCAAAACCTTTTTGACTACCTAAAGTTATAAATCTATTCCATTTGATGGAACTTAATTTATTTAAATGCCTAAAAATTGTCGTTTATACGATATACAAAAAAGTGCAACCATATATTGATTATATGGTATTTACATATTTTCTAACAATACTTGCAAAATGCATTGAACCAGCAAGTACGATTGTATCATACTCATTTATTACTTGCTCGATAGCATCTTTGTAGTACAATCCAATATTATTACTTCGTTCATCTTCAAAATATACTTCTATAACTGGATAAGCACTTAATACATCTAGCATTTGTGAGCGGTCTTTATCTGCTAGGGCACTAAATATAAATACCACAGATTTATTGTTTAATTTTTCTACTGATTCTTTTAATGCTTTTATACCAGCAATATTATGTCCACCATCAACATAAAACTTACCTATTCTTTCAAATCTTCCTGGAAGTCTAAAGTTGTTAATTGTGTTTTGGACAATTTCTTTATTCATATTTATACAAGATTCTACGATTGCGATTGCAAGCGAGATATTACTTTGTTGATATGTTGCAACATTTAGAAAATCATACTGTCTATTGATATCTACGTTTTGTAATTTACTGTTTTTTATACTTGTTTCTCTATTAAATACATCTAAAACTTCTATTTGTTTTTCAGTTGTAAAACATATCTGGTTTTCTTTAATGATTCCAGCTTTATGATAAGCAATCTCTTCTATAGTGTTACCTAACATAAATTGATGATCTAGTGCAATATTAGTAATTGCACTAACTTTACTATTAAAGATATTTGTTTTATCAAGTAGACCACCAATTCCAGTTTCAATAACACAGTAGTCAGGATTAACTTCATTAAAATAACGCATCATTAATAACATATCTATTTCAAACATTGATAGGCCGTCTTTTTCAATAAGTTCGTACAAATCATTTATATATTGTAATAGTACTTGATCACTAATTGGTACTCCATTTATACACATACGATCGTTATGACAAATCATATACGGTGAAGTAAATGTTCCTACTTGATATCCATGATTTTTCAAGAGTTCCATAATCATTTGTATCGTTGATCCTTTTCCATTTGTACCTGCGATATGTATTATATTTGTAAAATCAATACTGATATTATTTGTTTTAATCGTTTTTTTAAAGTCTTCAAGTGTACGTTTGCTTCTTTTAGATTCTATATATGACAGCGCTTTTCCAATTGTATTAAAATAACTCATCGATACTCCAATCTATCTCTTCTATATTATTTTCTTTTAAAAACTGATTTGCCTTGCTAAAAGGCTTTGATCCAAAAAAACCACGATATGATGAAAGTGGTGAAGGATGCACACTTTCAATTACACAATGTTTTGTCTTATCAATATTTTTTCCTTTTTCAATTGCTTGACTTCCCCATAAAATAAATACCATTGGTTTTTCACGATTATTTAATTCCTCAATAATTTGTTGTGTGAAAATTTGCCAACCACATTTACTATGACTATTTGCCTTTCCTTGTTCAACTGTTAACGTTGTATTCAATAACAAAACACCTTGTTTGGCCCAACTTTGCAAGTCACCATGATAAGGCATTTCTACACCTAAATCATCGACCATCTCTTTAAAAATGTTTTTTAAGCTAGGTGGCAATGAAACTGCTTTATTTACACTAAACGCTAGACCATTTGCTTGATATATTCCATGGTATGGATCTTGTCCAAGAATTACAACTTTTACATCTTCATATTCACAATACTCAAGCGCTGCGTAGATACAATCACGTGGTGGAAATATTGTTTTACTTTGATATTCATTTTCGATAAAGCTTTCTATTTCTTTAAAATAGGGTTTTGTTTTTTCATGTTCAATAATTTGATTAAACGTCTTCATTAAAGATAAACTTTGCAATTACTTCTGCAAGTACTCCATCATTATTATTTGCTTTGGTAGTATAATCACATACTGATTTTACTGCGTCAACAGCATTGTTGGCAGCAACACTTAACCCTACTTCTCTAAACATCGGTAAATCATTGTAGTTATCTCCTACTGCAATAATTTCTTCAGGTAAAATATTTAACATCTTTGCAAGTAAAAGAATACCATTTCCTTTATCAACACCAAGAGCATTAAATTCCATATAACGATTTGATGAATAACTTACCTCTACAACATCCTTTACTAATTCTTGCATTTTTGGTTCTAGTGATTGTAAATATGGAACATTTGTATTTTGATATAATATTTTAGCAATGCGTGCATCTTCTAAGAAATCTACAGTATTTTCTTCCATTATAATACAGTCTACACCTTGATTAATAAAACGTTGTTTTTCATCGTCATTGATATTATATACATATACTTTATCGATTGTATAAACATGAATACAAACATCATAATGTAAACCTTGTTCAAATATTTCTTTCATCTTTGGATATCCTAATCCATTAAATGAAATAACTTTTGAATCTTTATTTTCAGTAATCGCGCCACCATTAAATGATATCGAATATTCGCCAGGTAAATCATATAACCCAGTTGCTTTTAATTCTGGACTAATTGAAGCAAATCCTCTACCTGTACAAGGTACAAACTTAACTCCATACTTTTCTTTAGCTTTTAAAATCGCATCTACGTTAGCCTTAGGACAACAATGATGATCATCTAATAATGTTTCATCTAAATCACTTGCAATTAATTTATACATTTTCTTGTTCCTCCAAAATAAACTTTGTTATAACTTCACTTACTGCACCTTCGAAGTAATCTTTTTTAGTAACATAGTCACAAACATCTTTTATATCTTGATATGCACTCGTTACAGCACACCCTAATCCGGCAACTTCTAGCATTTCTAAATCATTATAATTATCTCCTATCGAAATAACTTCACTAATTTCTACACCTAAGTGACGAGCAAGAAATGCAAGTCCAGCACCTTTATTTACACCACTAGCATTGAACTCTAAATATCTATGTGAAGAGTAACTAACACTTATACCCATTGTTTCAATCTCATCTGATAGACTTTGCGTTATCATTTTTAAATAATCCATATCTTTTTTTATATATAACAATTTTGCGATTTCTTTACCTTCAAACAAAGATAAATCAACATCTCCATAAATTACTTCAAATTCACCATTTTGGGCAATCTTACGGTCAATTTCATCTTGGTCTGGATTTACTAAATAACACATATCCAATGTAAAAATCATTACCCCTACATCAAATCTTTTAGAATACTCTAAAAGTTCTACCATATGTTCATAGCCTAGCCCATTAAAATATAATACTTTGTCATCTTTATTTTCAACCACTAATCCACCATTAAAACAAATTGAATACTCACCTGCTTTTTTATGACTCCCTAGTTCTTGTAGTACTTCTTGAATCATCTGATAACTTCTACCCGTACACGGAACTACTTTTACACCTTTTTTTCTAGCTTTTTCAATTGCATCTATATTCATGCTTGGAATATGATGATCTACCAATAATGTTTCATCTAAATCTGTTAATAACAACTTGTACATACCGCTTCCTCCATATATCTAACATAATAGCATATTCAGTATGCGAATTTTATTATTTTCTAGAAATAAAAAAAACAGACAATAACTTGCCTGTCAGGAAATACAAATAGACTTAGCTATTTGTAAAAATATTCGCATTCAATCCGGGAAAATCGAATACTTATATTTGGGACAATAATATAGTAACATAATATTTATTTATTTGTTTTCATATTACAAAACTACATTTTCACTAGATGAAAAAAAGCCACACATAGTGTGACTAATTAAATACTACTTAATACCTAATGCTTCTTCAATACAAGTAATCATTAAGTCCATAGATGTGATACCACCATCAGCTAAGTACCAAACATCACCTGGAGTTAAATAGATAATTTGATCGTTTTTATAAGCATCTGTTTTTTGAATAACCTCATTATCCATTTGTTGAGTTGCAGCAACAGCTTCAGTTCCTACTGCTGTATCTTTATCTAAAACAAAGATATAATCAGGATTTGCTTCTAAAACACCTTCATAAGAAGAGATATTCCCATGATTAACATCTTCTCCAGTATAAGTATTTGTGAATCCCATTTCGTTTGTAACGATTGATGCTCTACCATCATCACCTAAAACATTTAATCCACCAGCAAAAATTAATAACATTGCATCATTACCCTCAGCAACTTTTGCGATTTCATCAATTCTTGTTTCATAACCAGCAATTTTTTCATCTAACTCTGTTGTTAACCCAAATATTTTTGCATGTGTACTAGCTAATTCTTTATAACTATCAAAGAACCCAGCTTCATAATCAATATATGCAGCCATTGTTGGTGCAATAGCAGTAAAATCATCATAAGCAGCTACAGTACGATCACTTGAGAAAATTGCATCAGGTTCTAATTCCATGATTGCTTCCATATCGTATTCTTTCATACTTCCCAAGTTCACAATATTTTCATCTTCAGCATATTTTCGTAAATGTTCTGGCATTGATCCAGATGCGATAACACCAACTACACGATCACCTAATCCCATAGCATCTAAGAAATCTAATGTTTGATAATTTAATACTACAACACGTTGTGGGTCAAGCGGGAAATCAACTGTAATCATTTCTCCATTTGCATTTGCAACTTCAATTTCAACTGTTTCTGCAGTAGTTTCTTCACCACTCTCTTTACTACTTCCACATCCAGTTAGTGTGATTGCAAGCATAGCAACCATAAATAAGCTTAATACTTTTTTCATCTTCTCTTCCTCTTTCTTTTATATTTCAGTTAGCAAATACTAACATAAAATTTTTTTAAAAGTAGCAATTTGCTACTAGTAATAAATAGATATTGGTTTTCCATTAATATATTGGATTTCAAAATCTACTCCATATAAATCTTTTAAAACATCTTTTGTCATTACTTCATTTACTGTTCCATAAGTATGTAGTTTACCATTCTTAAATGCTCCAATATAGTCTGAATAACATGACGCAAAGTTAATTTCATGTAAAACTAAAATAACCGTTTTTCCTAATTCATCACAAAGCTTACGAACCATTTTCATCATATTTGATGAATGATAAATATCTAAATTATTTGTAGGCTCATCTAAGAATACAAACTCTGTATCTTGAGCTATAACCATTGCGATATAGGCACGTTGTCTTTGTCCACCTGATAGCTCATCGATAAATCGATCACTAAATTCATCTAATTCCATGTAAGCAATTGCTTCATCAATCTTTACATAATCTTCTTTTGTTAGTGTATTTCCACTATATGGAAATCTACCAAAACCAACTAATTCTCTTACTGTTAATTTCATTTGGATATTATTTGATTGTGTTAATATGGCAAGCTTTTTAGCAAGTTCTTTACTTTTCCATTTTTTAAGTTCTACATCTCCAAAATGTATATCTCCACTATCGTGAGCAATAAGACGAGTAATCATGTTTAATACTGTTGACTTACCAGCTCCATTTGGTCCGATAAAAGATGTAACTTTATTTCTTTCAATCTTAAAGCTAACATCATTTACAACATTAACTCCATTATACTGTTTTACTATACTATCTATTTTCATCTTATGTACCCCTATTAGTTATTATTAAGTATAAAAAGTAAATTCCACCTAAGACATTTATAAACACTGAGATTACCGCGTTATAATTAAACACATGTTCAATTAAAGCTTGACCAAATGTTAAAATTATTACACCCATTAAAAATGAACCAATCATTAAATATTTATGTTTAAATGTTTTAAAATACTCTCTTGAAATATTTGCGACAATTAATCCTAAAAACGAAATAGGACCGACAAGTGCTGTAGCTATTGCAATCATTATTGTTACTCCAAGTAACAACCTACTAATACTCTTATCATAATCAACACCTAAATTAATTGCTTGGTTTTTTCCAAGCGTTAACACATCTAGTATTTGTATATGTTTCCAAAAAACAACAATTACTGCAATGATAATTACTACTGATAATAAAATAATATCACTATTAACATTTGAAAAACCAGCAATTAAACTATCTTGCAACGCTGTAAACTCATTTGGATCCATGACGCGCATCATAGTATTAGAAATACTTGTAAACAATGTCGCTATTACGGTTCCAGAAAGCAGTACATATAATACATTATATTTTGTCTTTTTAAATAGATAACCATATATAATTGTAGCTGATATGCCCATGATAATTAAATCTAAAATAAATGCATTATTCTTATTTGCTAGAAACGTACCAGTAACTCCTACTGTAAGTGCTAAAACTGTATGTGTTAACACATATAATGAATTCATTCCAAGTAGACACGGTGTTACAATTCTATTATTGATTACTGATTGAAATACTATACTTGCACAACCTATGCAAAATGATGCAATAAGTATTGCTAGTGCCTTTGGAATACGAATAGACATTGCATACTCGAAATATTTCATATTCAAGTCTAGTGTCATGTATACACCCATTAAAGCACAAGATAATATAATTAACATTGTCATTTTTACTTTGTTATCTTGCATCATATATTTAAGCTTTTGCATTTGTTACTCTCCTTTTTTTAGGGCTCAATCTTTTAAACATTAATGCTAAAAAGATAATACTTCCTACTATTCCAGAAATTAAATCAATTGGTAATTCATATGGAGCAATAACAATTCTTCCAACAATATCGCATATTAATACAAATAATGCACCAAAGAGTGCAACATCTAATAAACTCTCTTTTATCTTATCTCCACGGAACATTGAAACCAAGTTTGGAACGATTAGTCCGATATATGAAATCGTTCCAACCGTAACTACAATACTTGCAGTTATTAAAGCTGCAATCGTAAGTCCCATAAATAGTACTAAATTATAATTAACTCCAAGGTTCTTTGAGAAATCTTCTCCCATACCAACCACATTAAAATGATTTGCATATATAAATGAAATAATAATTAATGGTATTACCAAAAAGACAATTTCATATCTTCCCCTAAGAATTAGTGAAAAATCTCCTACTAATGTAGATTGTAAAACTTGTAATAGATCAAAGCGGTATGCAAAGTAATTTGTCAGACCACTAATAACTGTACTAAACATAATTCCAATCAAGGGCACCATGACAACATCTTTAAATTTAATCCTTTGAATAAAAAATACAAATAACCATGTTCCTAATATTGAAGTAACAAATGAAATCATTGTCTTTTGCATTAATGTAGCATTAGCAAATAACATTATTGATATGAGTACCCCAAACTGTGCTGAAGCAACTGTTGCGCCAGTTGTTGGTGACACAAAGTTATTCATACATAGCTTTTGCATTACTAAACCAGCAACAGCCATACCTACTCCTGTACAAAGTATTGCAAGAAGTCTTGGCATTCTTGTGATAAGCAATAAATCAAAATTGGTGAAATCACCATGAAGTATTGGTGTTATATCGATTGCCCCTACAAATATTGAAACAAAAGATAGAATTATTATTAATATTGCAAGTATAATACTTATTTTATATTTCTTTAGCATATGATACCTTCCTGTAAGTTAGCTTTAACTAACGTGTGTTTATGTTAGCATCTACTAACTAAAAAGTCAATTAATTTTTGGTGTATTTAACACTATTAATAGTATTAAATATTTGATAAAATGAAATAGATAAAGGAGTATACAATGAAGAAATTAAATTATAAAAAATTAGTAATTGTGTGTGTTGTATTTTGTACAGTAACTACTGCTTTGGTGTTTGGTATTTTAAAACTTACAAACACAAAAGATTCTGACACTCAAAACAATGACAATAACATGATCAAAGAAGAAACAAGTAAGTTTGCAGTAGTTGATTATTATAAAGCAGAAAATGAAGACAGATACCTTGCATACCAACAAGAAAATACTGAGCTTTCTATCGAAGACGTAGTAACTCATGTAAACATGCATATTGATGTACCTTTTTTTACAAATGATCCAATAATTATTGATGAGCCTGATGCAATTGATGTTCTCGTTAATAAAGTGTATCAACTTCCACTAGATTGGGTCCCTAGTGATTTAGTTGTTGTCGACGATTTCAAAGGACAACAGTTACAAAAAGTTGCAGCTGAAGCTTTTTTAGAAATGGCTGAGGCTTGCAAAGAAGAAGGTTTTGATATTTATGTGTATAGCGGTTATCGTTCCACTGAGTTCCAAGATGAAATTTATAACAATATGGTTGATGTATATGGTACGGAATACAGTGATCAATACGTTGCCAAACCTGGTCATAGCGAGCATGCTACAGGGTTAGCTGCAGATGTTTCTATTGATGGTCTTCACTATGAAGAAATCATAGACTCTGAGCACTACGATTTCTTTAAATCACAATTAACAAAATATGGATTCATCTTACGTTACTTAGAAAACAGTGACCACCTAACAGGATACTCTTATGAAAGTTGGCATATACGATATGTAGGAGTTGAACTTGCTAGTGAAATTGAAGCATCGGGGTTAACTTATGATGAATATGTAGCTAGAATAGTGGAGGAATAATTATGTACCAAAAAAGACGATTAAATCTTACAAAAGTTATTATTGCAATATTTGCGATTTTAACAGTGGTTGCCGGAATCTTGTTTGCACTTAATTTTTTTACAGGCGATGATACAAATTCTGACAAAACAACTGAAGAACAAACAACAACAAACACAGAAAGTAGTGTCTCTTTTTTAGCCGTAGGTGATAATATCGGACATGAAAGAATTTACACTGCCGGTGATCTAAATAGTGGTGAATATGGTGATAATACTTATGATTTTCTACCATTATACAAAAATGTTGCTAGTGATGTTAAAGCAGCAGATTTAGCATTTATAAATCAAGAAAGTATTATCGGTGGCGATGATCTAGGTATTACTGGTTATCCTGCATTCAACTCTCCTGAGCAGTTAGCATCTGATTTAACTGATATTGGTTTTGATGTTGTAAACACTGCTACAAATCACTCATTAGATGCTGGATACATAGCGATTGAAAACACTATTTCAATATGGGATAAGTATCCTGAGGTACTTTTAGTAGGTGTAAACAATAGCCAAGAGATGTCTGATTCAGTGAAGATAATTGAACGTGAAGGAATATCATTTGCCTTTGTTGCATATACGTATAGTACCAATGGATATACAACAGATAAAGATTATGCAGTTCATGGTTTTGATAAAGAACAAATAACTAGTGATATAACACGTGCTAAAAAGCAAGCTGATGTAGTCATTGTATCTGCCCACTGGGGTGATGAAAATAGTTATGAAATAAATGCCTTGCAAACTGAAAATGCTCAACTATTTGCAGATTTAGGTGTAGATTTAGTTATTGGACATCATCCACACGTGATTCAACCAATGGAATGGGTTGAAGGTGTTGATGGAAACCAAACACTAGTAATTTATAGTTTAGGAAATTTCATTAGCACTATGGAATCTGTTGATAATCAATTAGAAGGTATGGTTACAATGGACTTTGTAAAAAAAGATGATGATGTCGTAATTGAAAATGTTACTTGGACAATGCTTATAAATCACTATGAATCAAGTCCTACTGATATCAAAAACGCAAACCCTACTGTATATAAACTTTCAGATTATACAACCGACTTACAACAAGAGCATTACATTTTAAAAGATGTGGATTCTAATATTATCGAAGATTTCACTCAAAAAACCAACGAAATTATTGGAAATGAATTTAAAATACAATAAATATTAAAAAACATGTAGGCACTTACATGTTTTTTTTGTATAATAATATTAGATTATAAAAAGGAGTTCATTATGGATATCTTATTTTCTATATTACCAATTATTGTATTGGTCATCTTTCTATGGCTTTTTTATGTTAACCTGTCGTTATTATACACAGTGTTAAAATTGAAAAAAAGTGATAAATCATTAACATTATGTATTAATACTATGGGATTAATATTCTATACTATCCTAGGTATAATATATATCGGGATTTGTACAGTAGGTGTATATTTTGCGATTATAAACTTTCAAACAGATATGACAACAACACTTACAATACTTAATATTGGTACGACTGCAACACTTATTATATCGTATTTTTTTGGACAAATTACATTTATTGGTAATCGTCAGATGTTAATAGGAAAAATCTTGTTAGATTACCGCAAAGTAAAACGTGTTAGCTATCCAAAAGACACAAAATTACGATTTACATATGGACAAAAGTCTTATGAAACACCGATGCGCTTTTTAGATGTTACACGTGTTAAGCACGCATTACAAAAATGTCGTTAAAAAAAATCTTCAAAGAATATTCTTTGAGGATTTTTTATATACTTAATTCTTTAAATAGATTTATCATCATTTCTTCAACAGTTTTAAAATCAACAGTCTCAAAGCATAATGTTGCTTGAATTGGATCTTTGACTACAAAATCATGTGTTTTCATTAATACATCAAATTCTGCAACTAATAATATATCATCTATCTGCTTAACTTGTTGTAACTCTTCATCTGTTAAATCACGCTTGATATATGTTTTATAAATCTTGTTTTGAAGTTTATCTTCTATTTCTAAATATTTTGGTAATAACGGTTTAACAGGTCGGGTAATATCGCTTAAATATGCTTCGCTACCATCGTGTAGCAAGCATGCTAGTTGTACAATTTTACTATATCCTCTCTGTTTTGCTTCTAGAGCGCAGTTAATACTATGTTGAGCTACAGAATAAAATGATTGAAAATGACCATTAGCTCTAGTCATAAATGAAAGTGCATGGGCGATATCTAATATATCTACATCCTCACTTGTCATTTGTAATGGATTTACTTTCTTACCACTATATGTTGTTATTTTTGACATATTGTCTCCTATCTAAATTGTATATCATATAATTCTTTATAATAACCATCCTGTTTCATCAATCGATCATGACTTCCACTTTCAACAACAGTGCCACCTTCCATGACAACAATATTGTCAGCATTTTTTATCGTTGACAGTCGATGGGCTACAATGATTGTTGTTTTACCTGACATCATTGTTTCAATTGCATTTTGTATCTTTAATTCAGTAGCACTATCAATAGCACTAGTTGCTTCATCCAATAATATGACTTGTGGATTTGCAAGCATCATGCGTGCTATAGAAATAAGTTGTTTTTGCCCCTTTGATAAGATACTTCTATCGCTAGTTATTAGCGTATCATATCCTTTATCTAAATGTGATACAAATTCATCAACATATGTGGATTTTGTGATTTCCAACATTTCTTGATGACTTGCATTTGGCTTTGCATAGATAATGTTTTCTCTAATTGTTCCATCAAATATCCAAGGCTCTTGCAATACCATCGCATAGCAACGATGAAGATCACTAGCAGAAAGCTTACTAACATCTTTTCCATCAATATAAATATTACCAGTTGTACACGTATAAAACCCAAGTAACAGTTGTAAGATTGTAGTCTTTCCAGATCCCGTATGCCCGACAATAGCAGTTGTCTTTTTTGATGGTATTTTTATTGAAAGGTTATTTATTACTGGCATGCCATTTGTATATTCAAATGAAATATCTTCTATATCAATTTGTCCTTCAATATTTTTTGATAATTGATTTTTAGAGTTTATTGTTACTTCATCATACTCTAAGAATTCTTCAATCCTTTTCATCGCTATCATTGAAATTTGGACTTCACTAAATACAGTCGCTAGTTCATTAAACGGTTTTGTATATTGACTTGCATAAGCAAGAAATGATACTAGTACACCAACTTCAAATCTTCCTTGTAATACCGCAAAAGACCCTACTAAACAAACACTTGCATAAAGCAAACTGTTTATAAAACGAGTTGTTGGATTGACAAGTGCACCATAAAACTGGAATTTTATACCATTTTTATGCAGTTTATTATTAATTTCATCAAAGTCCTCAATATTTTTTTCTCCATAATTGTATTGCATTATCATTTCTTGATTTTCAATTCTCTCATTTACAAAAGCTGTAATATTAGCACGTAGCTCAACTTGTTCTTGAAAGTATTTATGTGTTCTAGCAACAATCAATGATGCAACCAGCAGTGATAGTGGTGTTAAAATGATTACAACTAATCCTACTACAATATCTAAAAACAACATTATTATAATTGTAAATATGATTGTTATAATACCACTGCTTAATGAAGTAATACTTGATATTACACCAGTTATCACTAAATCAATATCACTTGTTAAGCGACTCGCAATTTCTCCATGCTTACTTTTATCAATATCTAATAGACTCAAACGATATATTTTCTTATATAATTGTTTTTGGAAATTTCCACTAACATTATATGCAAGCTTATTTATTTTCCATGTGATTGCATAACTAACAAAGAAAAATAACAGTATTAATAGCGCTATTATTAGTAGACTATATTTTAATGTAGTAAAATCTATTGTACTAAGTATCAATAAATCAATCGCTCTACCAATTAAAATTGGTATTGTAAGTACTGTCGATACACTAACTATCGTTAAACATATTAGTAACATTAATGTCTTTTTAGGGATTTGCACAGCATTTATAAAATATAATATCTTCTTACTCATAATATACCTCATCAATCTGCAATGCACACAGTTCTTGGTATAAATTTGAACGTTTTTTCAAACTTTCATGAGTTCCTATACCATCTATTTTACCATCTTCTAAGACAACAATATTATCTGCATTTTTTGCAACCATAATTCTTTTAGTAATTAATATGCATGTAATATCCATTTTTGCAAGTGCACCATGAATTTTATTTGTTGTAATATTATCTAAGGCGCTAAATGATTCATCAAAGATTATAATTTTAGATTTTTTTAGAAGTGCTCTTGCAATCATAATTCTCTGAATTTGCCCACCAGATAAATTTCTACCATATTCTTCAATATGATAATCAAATCCTTTTTTACAAACAAAATCATAACTCTGGCTATCTTTTAATGCTTTTATCATTTCTTCTTTTGTTGCATGCTGATTTGCGACTTTCAAATTTTCTTCTATTGTTCCTGCAATTAACATTGTTTTTTGACTCACAAGTGAAATATTATTATATAAGATTTTACTTGTGAGTTTAGTACTATCTTTTCCATATATTTTAATATTCCCAGTATTCAATGAATACTTTTTCATCAGTAAATCAACTAATGTAGTTTTACCGCATCCAGTAGTTCCAATAATAGCAAGTTTACTCTTAGAGAGCACTTGAAATGATATATCTTCTAATATTAATTTATCACCATATCCAAAAGATACATTTTGAAGTTCAAGTGCATAATTACTACTATTAGTATCATTTTTTGTTGGTTCTATCATTGTCTCTAGTGAAAAAACTTCATTGATTCTTGTAATACTTGTATAGCTTTTAAAATAAAGTGTAAGAATGTTTACTAGTACAAATAGTGCTAGTGATATCTGTGTCAAATAATTTACTAATGCAACAATATCTCCACTACTCATATGTCCACTTGATACATTGTATGCACCATGATATACAACAAATAATGCAGCGATATTTACTATCATATACGCAAATGGTTGTAGTATTGCTTGTATCTTCCCAATTTGTATTAATTGTTTATTTTTCGTGTCAACAATAGCGTCGAATTTAGATATTTCATTTTCACTTGTATTGAACACTTTAATTGCACGTATTCCTTGTAAGGTTTCTTTAATCATTCCAACAATTCTATCAAGTGTTACTTGAGCCTTTTGGTATCTATTAATTGAATGGATTGTGATAATAATAATGACAGCTGCCAATAGTATTGTCACTATAATGAATATATAAAATAGTGAATCACTAACTATATAACATGCAACCAGTGATCCGATAATTAAAAACGGTAATCTTGATGCCAGACGAATAGTCATTGCGATACATTGTTGTACTAATAATACATCACTTGTAACACGATTAATTAATGATGAAGTTTGGATTTTGGCAGCACTTGTTGGCCTTAATTTGTTGATATGTACAAATAAGTCTCTTCGCATGTCTGTCGCGATTTCTTGACTACACTTAGCTGCAAAGTATTGGCATACTAGTGCAAAAAGATATCCTATTATTGCAAGTGCAAATAGTATGAAAGTATAATATATTATTTCATTTTTATCATCTTTTAATATTCCCCGATCAATGATCAATGCAACTACAATTGGAATAAATAGTTCTAGTATCGCTTCTATAATTTTACATAAAAATGCAACCGTTATAGTAACTTTATATCTATTAATATATGTATTTAAAACAGAATGCTTTACTGGCATACATATAGCTTCCTTTCAAAAGATGTAAATTCTGTCTTTTTCACCCCACAATAATCTATGATTTCAAATCCAGCATCCACTAACTCTTTAGACATATCATCATAACTAATTAAAATAAATCTCTTACATATACGCCTTGCTTGAACTAATATATCACATTGTTCTTCGTATGTGATTGGAGCGTATAAATTATATGGAATATCAATAATTGCAACATCGTAATACTCTTTTATATCTGCGATTGCGCTCTTTTTAATAAGGGTTGGCTCAAATCCAAAATACTCTACATTCAATCTACCTTTATATGATATTTCTCGTGAAATATCATATCCTCTAATATTCATTCCTAATGCAAGTCCTTCTAAAACCACTGTCCCCATTCCACAACATGGATCAACTACGGTAATATTTGGATTGTTTTTACAAGCTATGTTTATCACTGTTCTTGCGAGCCTTAAATCCAATGCATTAGAAAATGTATATGGCTTGTTGGCGAAATTTTTCCAATTAGGAACACCATGCTGATAATAACCAATGTACCATTGATTGTTTATTCGCGTAACTGCAATCATTGTATCTGGTTCTTTCATCATGATTCGACCTTTAATACACTTACTAACTAAATTACAAACTTCTAGAGTTTTATTATATTCAACATGAGTATTTTCATTCTTTAAATAAATGACTTTGAAAGATTCGCATTCAACATTTTTATCTTTTAATATTTCTAGAGCCTTTTCTATATCTTGATGAAATGCCACAATTTTAATCTTTGCTTTTATAAAAACACTACAATCAATCGGAATATCTTTATCAGTAATAAGTTCCTTTGCCATTAAACGTTCATTAAATAAATATTTTGTTTCTAGTTTCCATAATTCTTTGTGCGCCGGTGGATAGTTAAATTGGTATAAATATGATTGCATATGATATCCTTTCATTGAACAGCTTTGCTAAGCATGGTATACTTTTCGTGATTAGGAGGTCCTATGGAATTTATTAACAAACTAAAATCGCGTTGGAATTTTGAACAACGACTTATTATATTAAATATCCTTACACTTTTATTACCATATTACATTGCTTCTTTTATATATATAATAGAAATAATATATCTTTTCTGTTCAAAAAAAGCAATAAACCTTTTTAAAAAATCACCAAACAGTAAATATATTGCATATTTTCTACTTATTTCATGTGGTGTGTCTGTATTTCATCATAATTGGATAGGGGTCATGGTGTGCATAATCATTGCACTCTTCGTTGTTTTAATTTTTCACTTCAAAGACAACATTACACCTGAACTATTTTCTTTCATCATAGACCTCATTATTCTTATGTCTGTATTTTGGGCATTTTATGGTTTTTTAGAATATTTAGAAATCTTACAACGAAACGGACATGATGAGTTTATTATAAAAATATACTCACGTCGTGAGAATCGTTTAAATAGTGTAATGTTAAATGCAAATTACTATGTCACAGTAATCGAAATGGTTGTCCTAGCAATATTCTATAAAATGTCTAAGCATTATAGAAATTATAAACAGATGATATGGTATACTGTTGTACTTGCAATCAATTTATTTATCATGTATCTTACTGGTTCACGTGCATCTTGGGTTTCACTTGGAATTGCTACTTTTGTATATTTCCTATTAATTAAAAATAAACCAATTTGTTATTTATATATTACTGGAATTTTAATAGTGTTGATTTACTTTCTATTTAACATTGATCAAATACCAAGAATTGAATATTTAGTTAAAAACCTTGGTGTTCGATACGATATTTGGACTGGAGCACTAAAAAGCATTAGTGACTATCCTTTTTTTGGAGTTGGTCCTATGGGATACTTCCATACTGCACCAATCTATGGTAACTACTTAACACATCATGCTCATAACATCTACTTAGAAGTACTTGCTAGCTATGGAATCATCGGATGCTCTATAGGTTTAATATATTGCATAAAAGGAATCAAGCGAGTAGAAGATATGTTTTATATACACCGTCACTATGCTGCCTTTGTTACAAGTGTTATCGTAACAATACTTATTCATGGTATGATTGACTTCTCCGTTTTTTTCTTACATCCAGGGCTATTATTTTTATTCATAGTCACATCAAATAGTATGTATAATAACAAAACACAAAATAATACAAACTAATCAAAGACGACTAAATTAGTCGTCTTTTTAGTTATTAAAAAGCCTATTTGCATATGCAAATAAGCTAATCTATTATTCTTTCAATTCGTTCTTCTTTAACTATCGAATATAACATTGTACTTTCATCTTTTAATACATGTTCTTTTATAATTTCTACTTTAACAGTTAATCTTGTTTTACCAAATTCAACTTCTATGATATCTCCAATTTTTAGTTTTGTAGATGGTTTTGCGACCTTATCATTTACTTTTACACGTTGGCTTTCACTAATTTCTTTTGATAGTGTACGTCGTTTAATAATTCTTGATACTTTTAAGAATTTATCAAGACGCATTATGTTACTGCCTCAGTTATTGTTGGAACAACTTGTTTTTTACGTGAAATAACACCTTCTAATGTGGCTTGATTATCTACTAAAGTTACTCCAAACGCTTTTTCTACTAAATCTAATCTTGGACCTCCAACGAATATTTCACTATTTCCATTGATGATATCCGTTAATAATAGTAATGTGAAATCTAATTCATGATCATTTGCTTCTTTATTCATATAAGCTAACATCTCTTCTTTATATGGTAAGAACCCTTCAATATCCATTGAATTTACTTGCGCGATTCCAACATTGTGATCTTCTAATGTGAAACGTTTATAATCTTGTTGGAATATTTCTTCTACAGTTTTACCAACTAATGAAGTACCAGCCTTAAACATATCCATCGCAAAAGATTCTGAGTCTATACCAGCAATTTTTGCAAGCATATTTGCGATTTCAATATCTTGTGAAGTACATGTTGGTGATTTGAATAATAATGTATCTGAAAGGATTGCCCCTAACATTATCCCAGCCATTGCAGCTGGTATTTCAACTTCTTGCTCCATATAACATTTTGTTATAATTGTTGCCGTACAACCTACTGGCTCGCTTCTAAATAATAGTGGTCCTACAGTTTGGATGTCAGCAACACGATGATGATCGATTACTTCTAAGATTACTGCCTCTTCAACACCTGGAATTGATTGACCTCTTTCATTATGATCTACTAATATTACTTTTTTCTTAAATCCACTTAGTAACGCAAATCTTGAAACACTTCCGACACAGTGATTATTTAAGTCAATTACTGGGTAACTACGGAATCTTGTTTGTGACATTACTTCTTTAATATATTCTAGTGTATCATCTGTTGAAAAAGTAACTAAGTTTCCTTTTTGCATCACATGTTCTACTGGAATAGATTGCACAATTTGTTGAGATGCTAAGTATGTATTAAATCCTGTAGAAATTACACTAATACCTTTTTCTTTTAACTTTTCTAAAATAGTATCTTCTATTGACATTGCTCCTGTTAGAATCAATAATGCTGGACTTGCTTGGATCATTGCAAGCACTGCATCATCTCGGTCACCACCGATGATTACAACATCATTATGGCCAACACGTTTTGTTGCTTCTTCACCACGCATTGCTGCAATATGTACTTCACCTTGAATTGTTTTTAATTTTTCATTTAGGTAGATTACATTAGCTTCTAATGTATCAATTACATTTTCGATTGGAGTATTTGCATCATTTAAGATATCACTGTTCCATTTCTCCATATAACCTTCAATCATATTAGAAGTTGATAATAATCCCAATAACTGACCATAATCATCAAGGATTGGTGCTGATTTTAGGTTTTGTTTTTTCATTAATGCCCATGCAGTCTTAAGAGTTAATTCTTTAGAAAACACGGTAACTTTATCATATTCTAAATCTTCTACTTTTTGTTTTACAGACTTTAATAATGTTGGATGTTCAATTCCAAAATATTTTAAAATATATTCTGTTTCTCTACTAACATTACCTAAGCGTACTGGAACAGCATTATAACGCCCTAATTTGTTTAATAAATAACTATAGCTTATCGCAGAACAAATCGAATCACTATCTGGATTTCGATGTCCACTTACATATACGATTTCTTTCATTGTGTTCTCCTATTTCTCTGTTTTTTTCAAATATCGATATATTGTTGGTTCTGACACTGCAAGTTTTTCTGCAACTAATACTATTGCACCTTTAACTTTAAATGTCCCTCGTTCTTGTAAATGTTTTACAACTTTTATCTTTTCTTCTACATGTAAACGTTCAACTGCAAAATATGCCGGGAAGCCCATTTCTTCTAAACATTCATTCATGTATAAATCTATCATTTCATCAAGCGGAGATGATAAAATTTCAATTGGATTTTCTAACTTAAATTCTATATCACGTTCTTCTTTAATTCCTAATATTTTTTTCATAGTTGTAGTAATATATTCTAAATCAGATATATTTACGTTTATACACAACATTCCTATAGGGTAATCTACTCCATCTTCTTTAATAAAATATGTTGCAGATTTCATTAACTTTCCATCCGGTCCTGCTGTTTTATAGTTTGTAACAAATGGACTATCAAGGTATTTTTTTTCTTCTAGATAATATATAGACAAATTTGAAAGCCTTGCTCCAACATCTCTGCCAGAAATATGATTATTTGCGATTGCAATAACCTCTTGTTCCTCAGTAGTTAAATCATGCAACGCAATTTCAACATTTTCACCTAATGCAGTTCCTAAAAAAGGGACTAAATCTTTATATGGTTTTAATAATTTATGCATTTTTCACACCTCATTTCTTTTATAGTATACTACAAACAGATAAAGCATTCCATACATTTTTTATCATGATAATAATGACATCTATAAGAATAAATTTTTTTATTATATCGATTTTTCTTTCGTATATTAGATTGTTTTGTGTTATTATATTTTGTAGGTACAATAGGAGGAATTATTTTGAAGAGATATACTAAACTAATGATCATTTTTTGTTTGTTATTTTCTAGTATCCTATTAGGTGATACATATAATGCAAACGAGAAGATTGAACATACAGAAGATATAGATATACATAAAAATATAGAATGGCTTGATTATCAAAATGGAATTGGAGAACTTACATTTGATTTATCATCATCAACTAATCATAGTGGATACGATATAGTACTTGCAATTGATACATCTGGAAGTATGAATAATAGTGATGGTAGATTCGAATATGCAAAAACTGAGTTGTGCAAATTAATTGATTTATTACTTGTAGATAACAATAAAAACAATAATCGTATTAGTATTGTTTCATATTCATCAACTGCAACTAGCAGTGGGCCATTAAGTAATGATGCTGATGCACTAAAAAGCTATGTAGAAAATCTAAAACCAAATGGTATGACAAATTATGAAGACGCACTTATCAAAAGTGAAGAAATATTGAAGCAAACATTAAGTGAGGATCGCATAGCTCAAATAATATTCATTTCAGATGGCGAACCAACAAGTCCGAATTCTGGAGTCGATAAAGCAAAAGAATTACAGAATAATGGTGTAGTTATACACGCTATAGGTCTAATGATATCAGGCGAAAATAATGGTTTAATGAATTTAGTTAACGGATATTCAAATTCATCGTATGTTAATGTTTCATCGAGTGAAGAGATGGCTAATGCATTTAACGGGGTTCAAGAATCAGTAACTATCATCGCTAAAGATATTACAATTACGGAAACTTTATCACAAGAATTTACACCTTACATTGATAGCAGTAATCCGTTACCATCAAATGTTACACTAAATCAACAAGAAATCACTATTTCTATGGATGAATTATCAGTTAATGAAGTTAAGTCTACTTCTATTTTAATAAAAAGAAATCAGAACTTAGCAGCTGGATACTACTTACCAAGTAAATCTAGTAGCTTGACTTATCAAAATATTAAAAATGAATCTATTCAAATAGAAATTGCAGATTCAAGTAAAATAACTTTACCAGTTGGTCCAGCTAGTATTACTAAAAATTATATTGTAATTGATGAAAACCAAAACCAAAACATTATTTCATCTTCACTATATCAATTTGACTCATCAACAGAATTAGCGTTTGGAATAGGAAATGGTATATCGTACAATGTCACTCCACAAGATATCCCTAGTGGTTACAAACTTATCGGTAATAAAAGCATTGATATAAGCATAAGTGATGAGAACATTTTTGAAGAAGTAGATTTTTTAGTAACACCTACTGTTAATACATTTACTATTACAAATCAGTCATACGGTTCATTTTCAGTATTAGATGAAAAAACACAGTCTACTAAGTTATCAACAAGTAGTGGTGAAATAGTGCTCCCAACAGTAATTGCAAGTAGCGGCTACAAACATATTGGTTGGTCTACTTCACCAGATGGCAAAGCAATTGATGTATCTTCCTTATATACTAATGATGATATGGTGTTTTATCCAATTTTTCAAGCAATATCAACTGATATTCCATCGTTAGATACTTCAGAGAATATACCATCACTAAATACAACCATTGTAGAATCTGTTACAAATCCAGATATTAGTTGGTTAATAACTGGTACAAATATTAATCAATCAGCGCCATCAACATTGACTTCACCCTCAGATATCACAAAAGATGATGAAGCCAGTACACCAGGAAATATAACTAACCTTTTACAAAGTGGTTTACAAAATGAATTTGAATATACATGGATTATCAATCTAATTATTTTAATGATTATTGTTGTACTTGCAATAATATGTATTATTAAAAATTCGCTTAATAAATATTATACTCAAGCAGAATTACAAGTTGTATCATTTATAAATATAGTAATCAATATAATTATATATTTTACTTATAACAAAAATATTTCAACAACTGTATTACTTGTTATATTTGTAACTTGCTTAATTATTCAAGTAAATGTATTTACAAAAGTATTTAGCAAACGTGCAAAATTCATGAATGATATGTTAAAAAACAACTGATAAAACATTAAAGCCCCAATATGATTTCTCAATCATGCTAACTAGCATGTAGAAATTCACATTGGGCTTTTATTTAAAAAAAATCTCAGCAAAACATAGTGTGTTTGTTTTACTAAGATTTCTTTTGTTTTCTGCTTCTATTTAG
>CAYJPL010000005.1:0-64504 GCA_964372125.1 uncultured Erysipelotrichales bacterium | reverse complement strand
TTTTTATGACTACACTATATAGACGATACTTTTTTAGAAAAAGTTCATTTTTTTTAAAAAAAATCTCAGTAAAACATAGTGTGTTTGTTTTACTAAGATTTCTTTTGTTTTCTGCTTCTATTTAGCAGTTAGCTACAGGCTTCGTTTTGTTTGTGTGTGTGTGTGTTATACGAATTATATATTACCTGTTTTTATGACTACACTATATAGACGATACTTTTTTAGAAAAAGTTCATTTTTTTTGAAATAATTTTGATTAATACATATATGCATATTTAATAAATAGGTTGATTTGTCTATTGTTTTTTGTCATAATAGACAAGAGGTGAATTACATGCAACAACACGAACAATTAATACATGCAATTAAAAATGGTAATGATGGTGCTTTTGAGCAACTTTATCTTACAAGTTACGATAGAGTATACTATTATGCCCTAACTATATTAAAAAATGAAGCTGATACTTTAGATGTTACACAAGAAGTTTTTATCAAAGTACACTCAAGTATTCATACATTAAAAGAACCAAAGTTTTTCTACACTTGGTTAAATCGAATTACTCATTCAAAATGTATGGACTTTGTAGGAAGAAAACGTAATCATATCAGTACTGATGATGAGGAACTTACTTTACAGTTCACTGATAACATCAATCCAAGTGATATTATCACCGATAAAGAAGAGCGTGATGAAATTCTAAATTTAATCGATGAACTTGATTCCAAATATAGTACAGTACTATATCTAAGATACTTTGAAGATCGTTCAATGGATGAAATTGCGATGATTACAAATACTAAAGAAGGTACTATTAAAAGCCGACTTCATTCTGCAAAAAAATTACTAAAAAATAAAATGATGAGTCAACGACCACATGCATACTTACGTGCACTAGCATTCATGATTCTTCCAGCATCAATTGTTAGAAGATTACTTATGCCTAAAGCTGTAAGCGCGATGTCTCCTTCACCATCAGGTGGTGGAAACACATCAATTGCGATGTCTTGTGGTATTGGGGCAGTTATTGTTGCTTCAAGTTTAACTTTAGGCGCACCAGCTCCAACAAATGAACTTGATGTACAAATTAATACAACTGGAGATTTTGACTTAAGCCCAGTTGCTGTTACTGCAAACTATGAAAGTGCATATAACATTGAATCAGTAGAAGTTACTGGACCTGCTGGGAACTTTATTAAAAGTGAAATGGATGGTACACAACTTAGCTTCTTTGCTAATACTAATGGATCATACACTATCAGTACTACTTTTAGTGATAATACTGTTTTTGAAAAAACTGTAACTGTAGATACAATTGATGATAAAGGACCTAATTTAGTTAGTTTTGAAGATAACGGAGATACAATTAAAATTATTCTAGAAGATGATATGTCAGGTATCGATATGTCAACACTAAAAATAATGGAAAATGGAACAGATGTTACAGAAAAACTGCTTGTTAGTTCATCTACTAGTGACTTTGTAATTACAAAGCCAGAAAACAGTTTATCATTTAGTGTTTCAGATAATCTTGGTAATGAATTAGACGGAAATATAAAACGCGTGGTTGAATAAACCACACGTTTTTTTATTTATATATTATAATAACTATTTTTACAATCATTATAATCATTGACACCTGCTAAGCATAGTGCATCTTCAAATACATCTTTTCGATCACCAAAGTCATATAACTCAAATAATCTCAAGAAAACAAAAGGTGCATCCATATGTAACAACAATAGTGATAAGTAATTTCTTATTTGTATTGTATCCTCATGAATAACTGTACTGTATTGTTTTGAATCAAAGAAATTAGTATATCCTGGAGCTTTTCCTCTATTTCTTAAATAATAGAGTTTTTTCAAGTAGTCAGATCCAATAATCATCATATATTCATCTTTATCCTTAAGTAAGATAATAAATGCTTCATAGCTTATTAATTCTTGATTTATAATTGGATCTAATTCACTTACTTTCCATTTCAAAACCAATTTCTTCAAGTTTCCAGATAAATATTCTTCAATAGCATTTTCTGGAGTAGAAATAGTCATTGGTTGATTATCAATTCTCTTACCTGAATAACTATAGGGCGTAATTGGTACATAAAGCGGTGAATTCCAGTTATGTTTCATTCTATCAAATGAAAAGTTACCTATAGTTGCCATATCATAATAATATTTTTCTCCCCCAAATTCTCTTTTATACCATCTATTTTGATTTTCCAAAGGATCAATACTTATTGATGATGTATCACAAATAATATCCGTGATGTTATTTGTGATATTATCACTATGTTTATGATTTATATATCTTTGTATTTTTCCATAGAACATCGGTTCCATAAAATTATCATTTTTTTGTTTGTTGTAATAAAGTTCAGGTGATGACAATAAGCCATATCTTGAGCATGTTTTATGATCATAAACAAGACATGCATACGCTAAGTCATTAGTTAACACTAAAGACCTATCAATATCACTATTTTTATAATGGAACTCTAGTCGTATTACTTCATCTTGAATATATAATTTAAATAATTCATCAAGCACCTTATTAGTTATATCTCCTTCATTATATTCTTTATCACCTTTTTCTAAACTTCTAACATATACATGATTTGGGAGTGTTATTTTTTTATGATTAATAAGATAATCATTATTTGCATAATCATCCACATTTCGCTTTGTCATTGTGATCGCCTGTTGCTTATCGAGACCGTTAATTACAGTACTTTCCAGTACTGTTGGTGTACTAGTAACAGTTTTTTTAATTGTATTTACCTCTCCTGTCAACATATTTGCACTACATATATACAATGAATTTTTATCTTCACTATAAGAAGTGATTTCGAAATTTTGATACACTTTATCGAATTTTCTACATACATGTCTTGTTATGCAATCAGCTATAATAACTATACTGTTTGAAGTAAGTGCTTGTAGCTTTTCTAATCTGTTTTTTACTTCCATAAATACGGTATAGCCATCCTCTTCGCTCGCAAAAGAACAAGGTAGTAATTTCCAAAATAAATTGTCATCATCTATTTTGAAAAATTGTGAACAATGAATCACTCTATCATATATTTGTTTTCCATTGAGAAAATACTCAATATAGTATCGATGATATACCACTTCTATTTGACCTTCAACAACATCAATAGTTGTTCTATTAAAATCACTTTCTAAAAATCTTTCAGTCCATTTTTTTGAATATGGGAAATATGCATTTAACATATACCATAAATCAATATCACCAGAATTTGTTTTTGCAAGATTAAATGCACTATGTATGTAGTATCTAAAAAATGCACGGTTGTAGATTTGGACAGTATTTTTTAATATTGGTGATTGTTCATCAGCAAGTAATTTTTCATGTATTTCGTTATGTTGTGTAACTGACTGTATTCTTTCAATTATTTGATCACGCTTTGGAACTGATTCATCCTCTTGACAAGCTATGTATAATTTTTCTAGAAAGTAGTCGGTTTGTATATACTTATCAAAATCTAACCACAGAGATAATAAAACTTCTTCAATAAAGAATTCATCGTGGATCGCATCGAAAAATTCATAATGATTAAACAAATTATCCACTGCTTTTTTTTCACGAGTAAATTCATCGATGGTTCTAGTTTTTGCTTCTATGTTATAATTTCGAAATGCTAGATTCAACTCATCATAAAAGTAATCACCTATTGTTTCTAAAATAGGAAGTTTTTCTAATAAAATTTCTTTAATTCTTTCATAATATTCATGATATTTGGTATTTTTAATATCATATAGTTTCATATTTTTCCAACAACGATAATATGCATCCTTTGTTAATTTATATGTTCTAAAATAATGTACTAGTAATGTTAATGTTTTCTTGTGTTTTGGTAGAGCTGTTATTATTGAGTGATTTAATGGTTCTTCCTTTATTGTATCATGAATATATTTTTCATTATATCCTTCTATTATTTCCATATATATTTTTAAAACACGTAAATTCCATCTCTCATCTATTTTTGCAATCGCAATTAAAATACGATAATTTTCAAAAGATTTATATATCGACACATCAAGAGTAGAGAGTTTTCTTGGTTTTCTATACTTAATAACAATTTCAATTATTGCTTCTATGCCATAGAAATATATTAATTCACTATCTTCAATATCATCATGATTAAGGTCTACTAACCCATACGCTACATAAAGTAAATCTAAAAAATCATCGCTTGGTGGAGTATTTTGAGTATGATCTCCAACTACTTTTAAAAGCTTGTTGGTAAAGTCATTTTTTGTATATACGATTAAGAAGTCTTCTGATGTAAAAAAGTTAATCCATTCTTCTTTGGAAACATTACCTTGATGCAGTCTTTTATACTCATTTAGTACTAGTTGTATTTTTGCAGTTACTTCTCGTAATTTTTCAACTGTCATAATTCAACTCCTCCTTCCTTTAAAAAATTATATCATACGATATTACTTATTTCCATTTTGAGACATATCTATCTTTTGGAACAAAAAAAACAGTAGACTGCGAAACGACATTTATACGTCTATTACATATCTACTGTTTTATACTATTTTGCAGTTAATGCCGCCATAGTTATATAGTTATATGGTTTATTAAAGTGAGGTAAAAAGAAAATATCTAATAATTTCAATTTATCAATTGTCACTTTTTCTTGTATTGCTAATGAAAACATGTGTATACCCATTGATATATCCTGTGTAGATGCCATTTGTGCACCCAATATTCTTCGACTATTTTTGTCGTATACGATACGTAATGATACTTCATCATTACTTTTAATAAATTCTGGTTTTTGATTGTCAGTATAGTCAGTAACTAGTACATCATAACCCTTTGCAATTGCTTTTGCCTTAGTAAGACCTGTAGAAACCATGTTATATCCATAAATACTTATTCCATTTGATCCTTGAACACCAATTGATTCTATTTCTGTGCCACATACATTATGTCCTGCAACTACCCCTGAACGTACAGCATTCGTTGCTAAAGCAATGTAATTTATATCTTCTATAGAATTATCATATACTGTTGCACAGTCTCCTATTGCATACACATCTTCGATATTGGTTTGTTGTGTAAGTGATACTTTATATGCATTATTTTTGAATGTATCTAATACTTGATCACCTAATTTTGTGTTTGGTTTAAAACCAACTGCTAATACTACCATATCTGAAATAATTTCTTTTTTATCTGTTACTACTGCCGATACTTTATCTGTTCCTTTAATTTCAATTACCTTTTGATTAAATTCTAGGTTGATACCATTATTTTTTAATACATCTGTCATTTTTCTATTAAATGATTCATCATAATAACAAGACAAACAACTATCTGCAACATCAATAAGTGTTACATTTTTTCCACATCTTTGAAATGCTTCTGCTAGTTCAACACCAATATATCCAGCACCTACAACAGTAACATTATTAATGTTATCTTTTGCTTTAAGTTTTTCAATAACTTCATTTGCATGTTGGTATAACTTAACATATTGCACATTTTCTAAATCTACACCTTTAATATCTGGTTGAATAGGTAATGAACCAGTTGCTAGTACTAGCTTATCGTATGATTCCTCATACTTAGTTCCATCTTTGCTTGTTGCATATACTACCTTGTTTTTAAAATCAATATTACTTACTGGCGTCTCCATGTGGATTCTTGCACCTTTAGCTTCTAAGGCTTCTTTTGAAGAATAGAATAGTCCTTCAGGACCGTCGATTTGTTCTCCTATCCATAATGCCATTCCACATCCTAGAAAACTAATATTACTATTTGCATCAAATACAACTATCTCGTTGCCTTGATAGTTATCTAGCATTGTATTTATACATGCAGTTCCTGCATGGTTTGCACCAACTACGATTATTTTACTCATCTTTTTTCCTCCCTATCAACTATATTATAGTTGATAGGGTTTTTTGATACAAATATGATGCATTAATATTTATAATAAAAAACCAACCACATAATTGTGGTTGGCCTTTTGTTATTTCTCATTTAAATATTCATCAATTGCTTTTGCTGCTGTTTTTCCTGCACCCATTGCAAGAATTACTGTAGCTGCACCAGTTACGACATCACCACCAGCATAAACTGCTTCCTTGCTTGTTTTCATTGTTTCTTCATCAACAATGATACCACCCCATCTATGAGTATCTAATCCTGGAGTTGTTTGACGAATTAATGGGTTTGGACTTTGCCCAATTGATACAATTACTACATCAGTATCAATTATAAAGTTACTTCCCTCTTTTACTACCGGACTTCTTCTACCAGATTCATCTGGTTCTCCTAGTTCCATTTCAACACATTCCATTGATTTAACCCATCCGTCTTCTCCGTGTACTGCAACTGGATTAGTTAATAGTCTAAAATGAATTCCTTCTTCTTTTGCATGATGCACTTCTTCTTCACGCGCTGGAATTTCTTTATCGCTACGACGATACACAATATATACGTCTTTAGCACCTAATCTTTTTGCAGTTCTTGCTGCATCCATTGCAACATTTCCTGCTCCAACAACGCATACACTGTTTCCAACGTACACTGGAGTTGGTGATTTATCTACTTGGTATCCTTTCATTAGGTTTACACGTGTTAAAAATTCGTTTGCAGCATATACTCCATTTAAGTTTTCCCCTGGTATATTTTGGAATCTTGGCAACCCTGCCCCACTTCCAATAAAGATACCTTGGTATCCTTCTTTTTGTAATTCATCAATTGTAACAGATCTACCTACAACCACATTCTTTTTAAAAGTTACTCCAAGATTTTCTACAGTTTGAATTTCTTTTGCAACTAAAGCTTTTGGTAATCTAAATTCTGGGATACCGTACGTAAGTACTCCACCAGTTTCATGTAATGCTTCAAATACTGTTACATCATATCCTTTTTTTGCAAGCTCACCAGCACAAGTTATACCTGCTGGACCAGAACCTACAACAGCTACTTTTTTATTATTTTTTTCTATATTATGTTCTTTTGTTTTTCCATTTTCCATATGGAAGTCTGCAACAAATCTTTCTAATCTACCAATTCCAACTGCTTCTCCACGCATCCCGCGAACACATTTCCCCTCACATTGATTTTCTTGAGGACAAACACGACCACAAATTGCCGGCAAAGCATTTTCACTTGTAATAATTTGATATGCAGTTTCAAAATTACCAGCTGCTACTTCCATGATAAATTCAGGAATTGGAACTGAGACAGGACAACCTTGTTTACATGGTTGATGTCTACAGTTTAAACAACGTGTAGCTTCTTCAATAGCTTGTTCTGTACTATAACCTAACGCTACTTCTTTAAAATTACAATTTCTAACCATTGGTTCTTGTTCAGGCATTACTACCTTTGTATTTGACATATTTGGCATTATTTTTCTACCCCCGTTAATCTACACGTATGTTTAGCTTCTTGTGCTTTAAACATTTTTTGACGATTTACAAGTTCATCAAAATCAACTACTAATCCATCGAAGTCTGGACCATCAACACATGCAAATTTAATTTTTCCATCAACCGTTACACGACAACATCCACACATACCAGTTCCATCAATCATAATTGGATTAAGTGAAACAGATGTTTTAATATCTCTTGGTTTAGTTACTCCTACTACTGCTTTCATCATTACAACTGGCCCTATCGCGATAACTTCATCGTACTCTTGTCCTTTGTCTAATAAATCAGTTAGCACTGTTGTAACAAATCCTTTTGTACCTAGACTTCCATCATCTGTTGCGACATATACATTTTTACAAAACTCTGAAAACTTATCAGCCCATAAAACATATTCTTTACTTCTTCCCCCGATAATTACATCTACTTCAATTCCTGCATTTGCAAGAGCTTTTAGTTGTGGAAATAATGGTGCACTACCAACTCCACCTGCTACTCCAATAACCTTTTTAACATCACCGAACTTTGTTGGCTCTCCAAGTGGTCCGACAAAATCTTCAAGCGTGTCCCCTACTTCAACATTAGAAAGTAATTGTGTTGAATATCCTACAATTTGGTAAATAATTGTAATTGTTTCTTTTTCACGATCATAGTCAGCAATCGTTAAAGGAATTCTTTCACCTTCCTTATCAACACGTAAAATAATAAATTGCCCTGCTTCACATTTCCTAGCAACATAAGGTGCATGTACTTCCATTAATTCTACAACGTCATTCATTTTTTCTTTTTTAACAACTTTATACATTTTTACCCCTCACTTTATCCATCAATATGCTTTATATTGTATCCTTTAGACTATAAAAATACAATGTTTTTTTGGATATTTCAAAATTTTTGTAACGTCTTTTTTCCTACTATGTTACAATGAAAAAGTATATAAGGAGATAAGTATGGAAACAAAAAAATTGTTATTTTTTGATATTGATGGAACATTACTAGACGAAGAGAAAAACACTATTCCTCGCTCTACAATTGATGCAATAAATACTGCCAAAGAAAAAGGTCATAAAATATTTATTAACACTGGTAGACCAAGAGTTGCTATTGAGCCAAACATTATAGAACTTAATGCTGATGGTTATATTTGTGGATGTGGTACATATGTGGAATTTGAAAATGAAGTATTATTTCATAATCAATTAACAAATAATCAATGCAAAGACATAGTTAGTATTGTTAACAGTCTTAATTATGAAGCAATATATGAAGGACGTTATGCACTATATTTTAGTGAGAGTAAGACACATCCATTATTAGATATATGTTATGAGAAATTTACTTCTTTACATATGCCAGTATTTAGAGATGATAGAGATGATATTATCTTTGATAAGTTTGTAATATTACATCCTAAAGATACAAATATTACAAAAGTAGAAAAGCTAATTCCTGGTTTCGATTTTATAGACCGTGCAAGTGACTTTAAAGAAATCGTACCTACTGGACATTCTAAAGCAACAGGTATCCAATTTATAGTTGATTATTTCAATCATGATTTAAATGATTGTTATGTATTTGGTGATAGTAATAATGATCGTCCAATGCTTGAATATGTAAAACATAGTGTCGTAATGGGTAATGCAAGCGATGATTTGAAAAAGGATGCATACTTTGTTACTAAACATATCGATGATGATGGAATTTATCACGCTTTAAAAGAATTACAGTTGATTTAAATAAATTTGACTAATAAAGAATTATAATATATTATATATCAAATAGGGAGGTTATTATGGAACAAAATCAAACAATGAATCAATATTTACATGACGAAGGAAATTATTATGAGGGAGATAATACTCATGTTATTAATCGTATTTTAGCTAAGACTTTTGCATGGATGTTCTTAGGACTATTTGTAACAGGTATTAGCTCGACTTTAAGCTATTCATCTGGGCTAACAGTCGATATAATTTTTGATGGAAGCTTTAATCTAGTAATGCTTTTACAACTTGCAGTAGTACTTGGATTTTCATTTCTTTTTAGAAAATTAAGTCCTACAGTTGTTGCAGTATTATATTTTGTGTACGCATTATTAACAGGAGTAAGTGTATCTGTTATCTTCTATGTATATGAATTATCTTCAATTTATAGTGTATTCTTCTTAACGGCTGGATTATTTGGTGGACTTGCTGCTGTTGGTTACTTTACAAAAGCAGACCTTACAAAATGGGGTCCATATATTCTAATGGGGTTAATTGGAACACTTGTATTATCACTTTTAAATATTTTTGTTTTTAAAGCTGAAGGACTTGGTTTTATCATTGATCTTATTGTAATTGTGGTTTTTATGGCTGCTACAATTTATGATGTAAATAAAATTAAAATGATGGCTACTGATCCAACGTTAGACCATTCAAAAATACATATTTATGGAGCAATGCAATTATACTTAGACTTCATCAACTTATTCTTAAGATTATTAGCTGTTTTAGGAAAAAGAAAATAACTGACAAAAGGGAACAAAATGTTCCCTTTTTTTGTTGCACTTTACAAGCAATATGCTATAATCAAAAAGCTTGTATTAATACAACATGACGTTATATATTAAGGAGAAAAAACATGTCAAATCATTCTGCAAATAATCAAGTTAATATTTCAGTTGGGAATCCTTCTGCGATTGGACTATTTGGACTTGCAATCGTAACACTTGTGGCATCGTCACAAAAATTAGGAATAACTGAAGGAACTTCACTTATAATTCCCTGGGCAATATTTTTAGGAGCTATTGCTCAATTATATGCCGGTGCACTTGACTTTAAATTAAATAATGTATTTGGTGGGACAGCATTCTTTGCTTATGGAGTATTTTGGTTAGGAGTTGCTACAACTTGGCTAATTCAACATGGCGTATTTGGTGAATCTTTACAACTTGGGGCTGATATTAATCAATTAGGGGTTGCCTTTGTTGGTTACTTCATCTTTACATTCATTATGACTATCGGTGCTATAGAAGTAAATAAAGCACTGCTTATCATATTTATACTTATTGATTTCTTATTTATTGGATTATCACTTAGTACATTTGGTATTCAAGAACACTTTTTCCATAATGTAGCTGCTATATCAGAGTTACTTATTGCATTAGTATCATTCTATGCTTGTGCTGCAAATGTGTTAAATGCTACATTCCAAAGACAATTTTTACCACTTGGTAAACCATTAGGAATATTTAAAAAATAAAAAAGCGACAATTGTCGCTTTTTACTTTTTCAAACTTAATTCCATAACAAACGAATTGTTGTCACCACGATATTTAGAGATTGAATACTCTATTGGTATATGACTTTCATCATACCCTACTGATTTGAAAAAGAACATTGGATCACCACACTGAATTTCTAATAAATCAGCTATTGTTTCATCGGCTTTAAATGTTTCTAACTTTCTAGTTAATAGTGATATTGGGTGACCACTGTTTTCAAAAACATCATATAATCGATTGCTTGTAAAGTCTACTTCCAATAAATTTGGAAAAAATTTAACGGGTACATATGAAGTAACTAATACATTTGGTTGGTTATCTACAAATCTCAACCTTACTAAACGATATACTTCATCTGTTGCTTTAAGATGTAAGTTATTCATTATATCTTCTGTTACTTTTTCCTTTTTAAATCCAAGTACTGTAGTTTTTGTTTCCAATCCTTGCAAATTCATCTGCGAATCAAAACTTGCAATAAATTGTGTAAATCCTTGTTCTATTTTAGGCTTACAAACCATTGTTCCACGTTTTTTTCTTTTTTCTAAATATCCGTCATCAACAAGCAACTGAACTGCTTGACGTATTGTAGGTCTACTTACTTTGTAAATTGCTGATAGCTGATGCTCTGTTGGGATTGTATGACCATTTGGATATTGGCCACTTGTAATTTTCTCTAATAAGTCATTTTTGACTTTTATATACAACGCTTCCATAACATCCCTCCTTAATTATTTAATATTCTTATATTATTATAACGCTTTATTCGATAACAAACAAATAATATATACTTTACATATTACATACATAACTAAATAGATTTATTTAATGTATTGACATATAGTGTTTTGGTGTGATATTGTATAAATATCACAGGAGGACAATTATGAAAGAATATAGTTTATATGAATTATCACGTTTTATAGATCATACTAATTTACACCCAGCAGTGTCTAAAGATCAACTAGAAATATTATGCAATGAAGCAAAGGAATACCAATTTAAAATGGTTGCTATTAACCAAGTACAATCTACAGTTTGCGCAGAGTTTCTTGCAGGAACTGACGTAAATGTGGGGGCTGCTATTGCATTTCCACTTGGGCAAACAAGTATTGAATCAAAAGTTTTCGAAACAGCTAACGCTATCGAAATTGGTGCAACTGAAATTGACTATGTTGTAAATCTTACACAAGTAAAAGCAAAAAACTGGACATATGTTCAAGAAGAAATGGAAAAAATTGTAGCAGTTTGTAGAAAGCACAATGTAATTTCTAAAGTTATTTTTGAAAATTGTTATTTAGATAATGATGAAAAAATTGAATTATGTAAAATTGCTGCTATCGTAAAACCAGATTTCATTAAAACGAGTACTGGATTTGGACCTAGTGGTGCAACGTTTGATGATGTAGCATTAATGAAAAAGTATGTTGGTAACGAGGTACAAGTTAAAGCGGCTGGCGGAATTCGTGATTTAGAAACATTCTTGAAAATGATTGAACTTGGAGCTACTCGTATTGGTACAAGTGCTGGAATTAAAATTATTGAAGATTGTAAAAAAATGTTAGCAGACAATAATTGCTCAACAATCAAAATTTCAAATATAGAGGCCCCGTCTCAAGACTGGGAAACAAATAGCTATTAATTAGTTATTCACCTCTTTTTAACATCAATACTGGAAGGCTTATTAGCCAATAAAAGTTTAGTTCAAAAAAGAAAGCTAAATAGCTTTCTTTTTTTATTATTGTACTGCAAACATTAATTCTGCTTTTACTACAACTTTTCCATTTACTTTTGCTACTGCTTGACCAATACCAATTGGTCCTTTTTGTTTTGTAAGAACACATTCCATTTCAATAACATCACCTGGAATTACTTGTCCTTTAAAACGACAATTATTTATTCCTGCAAAGAAAGCAATTTTTCCTTGATTTTCTTCTTTTGACAAGATTGCAATACACCCAACTTGTGCTAATGCTTCTACAATTAACACCCCTGGCATTACATGATGTTCTGGAAAATGTCCACAAAACTGCATTTCATTAACACTTACACATTTAATACCTTTAGCAAATTCACCTGGCACATAGTCTGTAATACGGTCAACTAGTGCAAATGGATAACGATGAGGATTTATTTTTTGAATTTCATTACTATTTAATTCCATTGTTATTCTCCTTGAAATTTTTTTAATACTATTGTTGCATTATGTCCACCAAATCCAAGAGAATTTGACATAGCAACTTGAATATCTTGATTTCTACCAACATTAGGTACAATATCTAAGTCACAGTCTTCATCTTCTACTTGATAGTTAATTGTAGGCGGTACAAACCCTTCCTCTAATGCTTTAATACAAATAACGGCTTCAATACCACCAGCAGCACCTAAACAATGCCCTGTATTTCCTTTTGTAGATGAAACCATTACCTTACTTGCATGGTCTTGTAATGCAGTTTTGATTGCCATTGTTTCACAACGGTCATTTAATGGTGTACTTGTCCCATGGGCATTAATGTAATCAACAGTACTAGCATCAATCTTTGCATCTTGAATCGCATTAATCATTGCTTTTGCACCACCAGCTCCATCTGGTAATGGTGCCGTAATGTGATTAGCATCACAACTTGTACCATAACCAATCATTTCACCATAGATAGTTGCACCACGTGCTACAGCATGTTCATATTCTTCCAATACAACCATACCTGCACCTTCCCCCATAACAAATCCCGAACGTTCTTTATCAAATGGCATTGAAGCTCTTTTTGGATCATTACTTTCACATAGTGCTTTCATCGAACCAAATCCACCAATTCCAAGTGGTGTAATAGATGCTTCACAACCACCAGCCATAACTACTTCTAAATATCCATCTCGGATCATTCTAAAAGCGTCACCGATTGCATTTGTCCCACCAGCACAAGCAGTAACTGGACATGTACACATTCCTTTTGCATCGATTTCAATTGCGATATTTCCTGCAGCTAAGTTTACAATAACCATCGGTACAAAGAATGGTGAAACACGGTCATGACCTTTAGTCATTGCTTTTGTATGATCTTTTTCAATAGTGTCTAAACCACCGATACCACTAGATACAACAACTCCAAAACGATCACGATCGAATGTTGCTTCTTTTAAACCTGAGTTTTCATACGCTTCTTTTGCAGCAATTAATCCAAGTTGTGTAAATCGATCTAAACGACGCGCCACTTTTTTATCTAAATATTGATTAACATCTAAATTTTTTATTTCCCCGGCAATTTTAACCTTTGTAAGTTCTTTATCATAGATTGTGATTTCATCAATACCACAAACACCATCTTTAATTCCTTGCCATGTATCTGTTACATTATGTCCTAAGGCACTTATAGCACCCAAACCAGTAACAACAACTCTTCTTTTTTCCATTAGTCGCTCTCCTTACATTGCCATTCCACCATCAACGTGGATAGTTTGCCCAGTAATATATTTTGCTTCATCACTTGCTAAGAATACTACAGTATTTGCAATATCTTCTACCGTTCCTAAATAACCTAATGGTATTTGAGATGATAAACGATCTTTTGCTTCTTGTGGTAATACATCCGTCATAGCTGTTTGGATAAATCCAGGAGCTACTGCATTTACAGTGATTCCACGACTACCAACTTCACGTGCAAGTGACATTGTCATCCCAATAACACCTGATTTAGTTGCAGCATAGTTAACTTGTCCAGCATTTCCCATAACCCCAACAACAGATGACATTGAAATAATACGACCATATCTTTGTTTCATCATAATTCTTGTAGCGTGTTTCATACAGTTCCATGAACCTTTTAAGTTAACATCAATTACTGCATCGAAATCCGCTTCTTTCATACGCATTAATAAATTATCTTTTGTAATACCTGCATTATTAACTAAGATATCAACACGTCCAAAGTGTGCAACAACTTCTTTAAACATTTGTTCTGTTTCTTCAAATGATGCAACATTTGCACTTACTAATAAAACCGATGCTCCTAAAGCTTCTAATTCAGCTTTTGTTTGATTAGCAATTTCTTCATTATTTCCAAAATTAATATAATTTACGGCAATTTTTGCACCTTGTTTTGCAAAGTGAATACAAATTTCTTTTCCAATTCCTTGGCTTCCACCTGTTACTAATGCAACTTTATCTTGTAATCTCATCATATTACCCCTTTATTCCTGCAATTGTTTTTTCTAATGTTTCATTATTTTCGACTTGGTATAATTTAATTTCTTTACTAATCTTCTTAACAAAACCACTTAATACTTTACCTGGCCCGATTTCAATAATTGTATCAACACCAGCATCAATCATTTTTCTAATGCTGTCTTCAAAATACACTGAAGACATAACTTGTTTTTCTAATAAGCTTGCAACATCTTGTCCTTCTTGAATAGTCGAAGCTGTTGTATTAAATATTACTGGTACACTCATTGGTGAAAATGTAACAGTTTTGAATTTTTCATGTAAATCTATGCTTGCTTGCTTTAACAGTGATGTGTGGAAAGGTCCACTAGTATTTAAAGCAATTGCTCTTTTAGCACCCTTTTCTAATGCTAATTCACCTGCTTTTTCAACTGCTTCAAGTTGTCCACCAATTACAAGTTGTCCTGGACAATTATAATTTGCAATTTCTACAACACCTAAAGTACTTGCTTCTTGAACCGCCTCTTGTAAAAGTTCACGGCTAAGTCCAAGTACAGCGATCATTTTACTTTCCATACCAGCTACTGCTTTTTCCATAGCTTGGCCGCGATATGCAACTACATCAATTGCAGTTTGGTGATCTAGAACACCTGCACAGTGTAATGCTGAATATTCTCCTAAGCTAAGTCCACATGTATAATCCGGTGTAATTCCTGCATCTTTTAAAAGTGCTGTAACTACATTAGCAAAAGCAACCATACAAGGTTGTGTATTACTTGTTTTTGATAATTCCTCAATTGGACCATCAAAACTTAATGTTTTTACATCAACTGAGATATCAATTGCATCATATAATTCTTTAGCAATTGGATAATTATCATATAAAGATTTACCCATACCTACAGTTTGACTACCTTGCCCTGCATATATAAAACCTATTTTCATTATTTACATTCCTCCATTAATTGTTCAATTAATTCATGTACATGTACTATTTTATCATTTCGGTAACCATTTGTGCCACTAAAAACTAAACCATCTTTAATATTTCCTTTAACAGCTTCAATCAAAGCACCTGATATACAATATGGTGTTGTTTTTGGATCACAAGGGATAAGACAATTATAACACTTTTTAATTGGTAAGCTTTGACCTAATTCAAGCTGTCCTAACTCTTTTGTCATATCTGTCATTATCGCTCTTCCAGGCATACCTACTGGTGATTTGACTAACTCAATATCACTCTTAGTAGATTCTAAAAATGCTTCTTTATAGGCATCACTTGCATCACATTCATGTGTTGTAATAAAACGTGTTGCCATCTGTACACCTGTAGCACCTAGTTCAATGAACTTTTTAATATCTTGTCCTGTATATATACCACCACCTACAAAAATAGGTATTGTTTTATTGTACTTTTCCTCAAAAGGTTTAATAGCAGCTATCACTTCTGGTAATATTTCCTCTAGTGATTTTGCTTTATCCTCTAGTAATTCTTCCTTAGAAAAACCTAAATGACCACCAGCTTTGCTACCCTCAATAACGATAAAGTCAGCGCAGCGATTATGTTTTTTATCCCATGTACGTAAAATTACTTTAGCAGCTTTTCCACTTGATACAATTGGTGCTATTAAAACATCCGTATTTTCTACATATGTAGGAAGTGTTAATGGTAATCCTGCTCCCGATATGATAGCTTCTACACCAGCTTCAACTGCAGCATTTACCATTAAACTATAATCCGTGATTGCCACCATTGCATTGATTGCTACAATTCCATTCCCGTTTGCTATTTCTTTAGCTTTTTTTATTTCTACTGCAAGTTCTCTAGTATTTGCTTCTTTCCAATTTCTTTCAAAATCATCTGCACGGTATCCTGGATGTGCTGTTGAAATAACACCCATTCCACCACACTTAGCGACATGTCCCGCAAGTCCGCCTAAAGAAACTCCAACACCCATTCCACCTTGAATGATAGGTACTGTCATTTCTTTATGACCAATTTGAATTTTTTTCATTTTTATACCTCACTAGATAATGAACGATATACTTCTTTATACTCAGCAAACATTTTTTCAATAATCACTTGAACTGGTAGTACTTCTTTAATCATCCCTGAAACTTGTCCAGCCATTAATGATCCAGTTTTAATGTCTCCTTCAAGAACTGCTTTTTTAAGTGAACCTAATGTATATACCTCAAGTTCTTCCATAGTAGCACCTTCTTTTTCACGTTTGATGTACTCTTTTGCCATTCTATTTTTTAAGATACGAACTGGTGTTCCTGAAATTCTTCCAGTAACAATAGCATCACTATCTTTTGCTTTAATAATTGCTTGCTTATAATTATCATGAATTGGACATTCCTCAGCTGCTAATAAACAAGTTCCAACTTGTACCCCACATGCACCTAATGCAAATGCTGCAAGTAATTGTCTACCTGATGCAATTCCTCCAGCTGCAATTACTGGTACATCTACTGCATCAACAACTTGTGGCACTAATGCCATTGTTGTTGAATCTCCAATATGTCCACCTGCTTCAGTTCCTTCTACGATTACTGCATCAGCTCCAATGCGAACTACACGTTTTGCTAGTGCTACTGTAGGTACAACTGGTAATACTTTAATTCCAGCTGCTTTCCAAGCTTCAATATATGCTGCTGGATTTCCAGCACCAGTTGTAATAATTGGTACATTCATATCAATTACTAATTTTGCCATTGCCTCAGCATGTGGATTCATTAGCATAATATTTACACCAAATGGTTTATCTGTTAATTCACGACATTTTTTAATGTTTTCTTCTAACATTTCTACATTCATTCCACCTGCTCCAATTAGACCAAGTCCTCCTGCATTAGAAACGCTTGCTGCAAATTCTCCTGTTGCGATATTTGCCATTCCACCTTGAATTAGTGGATATTTAATATTTAATAGTTCTGTTAATTTCATCCTATGCTCCTTACCATTCTAGAAGTGTAGCACCCCATGTTAAACCTGCACCAAATCCTACACATATAATTTTTTGTCCTTTTTTTAATAAACCTTCACGATCCATTTGTGCTAACGCCAGTGGAATACTTGCTGCTGATGTATTTCCATGAGTTTGTAAGTTCATATAAAACTTATCTGCGTCAATTTTCATCTTCTTATATACATTTCTAATGATTCTTTCATTTGCTTGATGACAAACAAAGAAGTCAATATCATCAACTGTATATGGTGATTGTTCAAGTACTGCATGAATACTTAATGGAATCGTTTTAATCGCAAATTTGAAAACATCCGTTCCATTCATTTGTAAATAATTATTTTCATCAGTATAAAGTACTTTATCATCTCCACTAGCATCTTGATAGCTATAGAAGATTCCATCACCTTTTTTACATACAATAGCTCCTGCTCCATCTCCAAAGAGTACACAAGTGCTACGATCTGTAAAATCTATAATTTTAGAAATCACTTCACTCCCAATTACTAAAGCATGACAATCGTCATCCATATTTTGTAACAATGATCGCACGATCTCTAAACCATATACAAATCCACTACATGCACTGTTGATATCAAAAGCCATTACTTTTTGGTTTTCTAAACCTAGTCGCTTTTGTATCATACATGCAGTACTTGGTGTATATTTTGATGGTGTCATTGTTGCAACAACAATCAACCCAATCTTTGATACATCGATATCTTTTTTTAGAGCATCCATAGCTGCTAAATATCCTAAATCTGTAGAATCTTGATCTTTAGCGATATACCTGCTTTCAATCCCTGTTCTTTCTACTATCCATTGGTTTGATGTTTCGACAATTTTTTCGAAATCTTTATTTGTCATAATATTATCTGGAACATAACTACCAACCGAAAGTATTTCTAACCCTTTATTTTCCATCATATCTATCTCTTAGCTCCTCAAAGAAATAAGAAAGATTACGCAATGCATTAATTAACATGTCGTTATTTAATGCATCGGTATCTTCACATACTCTTGCAACCATTTCATCATGGAAATCATGATGAATTCGTTCAACTTGAAGGCCTTTGTTTGTTACGTACACTCGCATTATACGACGATCATTTTCATCTTGCTTACGCATCAAATACCCTTTTTTTTCAAGTCTTTTTACTGCTGTAGTAACCGTTCCGTTTGTAAGAGTTGCACGTTTGGCAATCTCTGACATCGTTGGATTCGTAAAACTACATATTTTTTCTAGTAAATGTAATTCACTTAGTGAAATATCATTTACACCTCTATCTAATAAGTACATCTCTTCAATATCAATGATTTGGTTAAATAATTTAACCAATAATGTATTGATCATTTCACGATTTACAATCTCTCTATTAGACATCTAAATCACTTCCAATTTTACGAAACTTCTCGTACCTTTTTGAAAGTAATGATGATACTGATAATTTCTTTAACTCTTTTAATTGAACATCTAAATAATTCTTTATGTTTCGATATACAACAACCGGTTCTTTGGTAATACCACCTAGTGGTTCTTTTATAATATCATCAATGATTTGCATTCCTAATAGATCATTTGCTGTTAGCTTCATTACATCTGCAGCATCACTAGCACGACTACCATCTTTCCATAAAATTGATGCAAATCCTTCTGGTGATAAAATTGAATAGATTGCATTTTCTAACATGATAACGCGATCTCCGACACCTAATGCTAAGGCACCACCACTACCACCTTCACCAATAATGATTGCGATAACTGGTACTTTTAACATTGACATCTCCATTAAGTTTTTAGCAATTGCCTCACCAATACCGTTTTGCTCTGCTTCAAGCCCTGGATATGCACCCGGCGTATCAATAAAAGTAACAATTGGTCTTTTGAACTTTTCTGCTTGTTTCATTAAACGCATTGCTTTACGGTATCCTTCAGGACATGACATCCCAAAATTACACGTAATGTTTTCTTCTAATGTTCTTCCTTTTTGATGTCCAATAACTGTTACTGGCATTCCTCTAAACATAGCAATTCCACCAACAATTGATGCATCATCTTTATATAAACGGTCCCCGTGCATCTCAATAAATTCATCAAATACATTTTCAATGTATTCTTTTACATTTGGACGTTCTTTTTTTCTTGCAAGATATACACGATCATAGTTTTCTAGATTGCGATAAGCATTATGTTCTAGTTTTTTAATAGTGTTTACTATATCTTTTATTTCTAATGTATGATCTACTGCTTTATCTTCTTTTAAGGAAGATAAGCGTTCATTTAATTGTTGAATTTGTAATTCTACTTCTTTTAATGACATAAATTTATCCTCCTTTTGTATGCATTTGTAATAACAGTGAGACTGTTTTTCTTGAATTTTCTCTACTAACAATACTATCAATAAATCCTTGTTCTAACATAAATTCAGTTCTTTGGAATCCTTCAGGTAATTTTTGGTTAATCGTAGTCTCAATAACTCTAGCACCCGCAAACCCTAACAATGCATTTGGTTCTGCTAAAATAATATCTCCTAACATCGCAAATGATGCTGTTACTCCACCAGTTGTTGGATGAGTAATATATGAAATATATAATAAACCTGCTTCACTATGTCTTGCTAGTGCTGCTGAAGTTTTTGCCATTTGCATTAATGATACAATACCTTCTTGCATGCGTGCCCCACCACTTGCACAGTAAATTATAAGTGGTAACTTTCTTTTTGTAGCATACTCAATTGCACGTGTAAGTTTTTCTCCAACCACACTTCCCATACTACCCATTAAAAATCTACTATCCATAACACATACTACTGTACGAACCGTATCGATATATCCTCTAGCAACCACTACTGCTTCATCTAATCCTGTTGCTTCTTGTAATTTATTTATTTTGTCGATATAACCTGGAAACATTAGTGGGTCTTTTGTTTCTAGATGACGAAATAATTCACGGTATTTCCCTTCATCAAATAACATTTCTAATCGTTCATTTGCAGGCATCTTTAAATGATGTTGACAATGAATACAAACGTATTGATTATCAGCTAATTGCGTTGCAAGCATGCTTTCATGGCATGAATCGCATTTTACAAAGATACCATCAGGTATTTTTGTCTTTTTAGAAGGGTTTGTTTTTCTACGTAATTCCTTGAAAAAACTCAACTTCTCTTTTCGATCTTTAAATACATTTTCCATTATTCGCTTACCAATTGATCCAGATTTTTTTCAATAAATCCAGTATCAAAATTCCCTTTTACAAATTCACTATTGTGTAAAATCAAATACTGTAATTCTTGGTTTGTATCAATTCCATCAATCACTAACTCTGAAAGAACACGACGCATTCTACGTATTGCTTCAAGTCGACTACTTGCATGAACAATAACTTTTGCAATCATTGAATCATAATGGGAAGATACAGTATAACCTTGATATAACGTTGTATCAATACGAACACCTAATCCACCAGGTAAGTGAACTCCTTTAACTAGTCCTGGAGATGGTCTAAAGTTAAGTTTTGGATTTTCTGCATTAATACGACATTCGATAGAATGTCCATTCATAACAACCTCTTCTTGTCTTAAAGATAGTCTTTGTTTTGCAGCAATACGTATTTGTTCACGAATTAAATCAACTCCAGTTACCATTTCAGTAATAGGATGTTCAACTTGAATTCTTGTATTCATTTCAATGAAGTAATAATTTCCATCTTTATCTAATACATATTCAATAGTACCAGCATTTGTATACCCTGATCCTTTTGCAGCTTTAACAGCATCTTCACCCATTCTTTGACGTAAAACAGGACTTAATGCTTTACTTGGTGCTTCTTCTATCATTTTTTGATTTCTTCTTTGAATAGAACAATCTCTTTCACCTAAGTGAATAACATTTCCATAAGTATCAGCTAATATTTGGAATTCAATATGCTTTGGATCAAGAATTAATTTTTCCATATACATTTCATCATCACCAAAACATGCTTTTGCTTCTGCTCTTGCAGTTACAAATGCTTCTCTTAACTCTTCTTCACTAAAGGCTTTACGCATTCCACGTCCTCCACCTCCAGCTGAAGCTTTTACTAATACTGGATATCCAATTTTTGTTGCTACTTCAACAGCTTCTTCCACACTTTCAATACTTCCATCACTTCCTGGAACTACTGGAACTCCTGCTTCAATCATTATTTTTCTAGCCATAGACTTATTACCCATAGCATCAATTACGCTACCGCTAGGTCCAATGAATGTCATTCCACATTCTTCTACTAGTGATGCGAATGTTGCATTTTCAGATAAAAAACCAAATCCAGGATGGATTGCATCACACCCTAAACTTGTTGCTGCTGCTAAAATGTTTTTCATATTTAAATAACTATCTGTTGCTTTTGCAGAACCAACACATACTGCATGATCAGCCAATTGTACATGCAGTGATGATTCATCTACATTTGAGTAAATGGCAACGGCTTCTACCCCTAACTCTTTACAAGTACGTATAATACGTACTGCAATTTCACCACGATTGGCAATTAATATTCTCTTAAACATAACTATCCTTCAATCATCATGATTGGTTGATCGAATTCAACCATATCTTCTGCTCCTACTAAGATAGCCGTAATTGTCCCATCAGTTGGGGCCTTGATTTCATTCATTACTTTCATAGCCTCAACAATACATACTGTTTGTCCTTTACTTACTTTTGAACCAACTTCTACGTAAGGTTTCGCTGTTGGTGAACTTGCTGGATAAAATACTCCAACGATTGGTGAACAAATTGCTGTCCCGCTTGCAACTTCTTCTTTAGCCGCAGTTTCTACTGCTTGTTCCATTACTGGGGCTGCATTAACTACAGGCATTGGTGCCACTGGCATAGTTGCAACTGGTGCTTTTTCTAATTCAATCTTAATATCTTCCATTTCCACTTTCATTTTGTGTACTCCAGAATTTTCAAACTCTACTAATAATTCTTTTACTAAATCGATTTTCATATTTTTTCCTCCAAATGTTTTGATTATCAAAATAATATATTAATAAAATAAAGACCCAGTAATACTGGGTACTTATTTGTCCTTAGATTATTGATTTGCTTCGATGAAATCAACGATATCTTTTACTGTTTTCATGTTTTGTGCTGTATCTTCAGGAATTTCTAAATCGAATTCTTCTTCAACAGCCATAATTAATTCAACTGCGTCTAATGAATCAGCTTCTAAATCATCTTTTAAGCTTGCTTCTAACACAACTGCTTCTTCATCACAACTTAATGAATCTACAATAATTTCTTTTACTTTATCAAATACCATAGTATTATCCTCCTTAGTTACAAGCATGATTATATAACATGTTTATCTATTTGTAAATAGTTTGATTTTCAAAATATATATATTTATTATTACATAAATATCCAACCACAACTACAACATCATAAAAAAAGATTGCATCTCTTATTTTTTACTAGCAAAAAGCTGCTGACTTATAGTCAACAGCTAATTATATTTATACTAATTCTTCTTCTTTTTTGTTTCGATCTTTTTTGCTATCTTGATTGCTTCTTTTATATGATACATAAAGTGCTACAAGAATCGACACGATTGCGATTATCGCAAAGTAGATACTGTATTGGTCAAAGAATACCATTGGTTGTGTAAAGTCTTGAGTAAGAATTAATAATATTAAATTACAGATAAATAATAATACTAATATAATTCTAGATACCATATTTCTACGATATACTCTTTCGTCTTCTAATTCCGCTTTTGATAAACCTTCTTTTCCTTCTAAATCTTCTTCTTTAACACGTTTTCTACGGATTAAGTAAGCAAGTGCTAAAACTGCAGTAAGGATTGTCATTAGTAAATCAAACAAACTCCATGAACTATTTTTTGAAATCCCAAAGAATTCGTTTCCTAATTCTCTATCATCATTTATATTTGATGTACTTTCAATATTAGTATCATCATTGTCATTATTTGTTTCATTAACAATAATTTCATCAGTTTGGTTATCCTCATCACCATCAGTTTGTGTTTCAACTTCATCTGTTGGAGTTGTTGGAACAGTTGGATCTGTCGGTACTATTGGATCTGTTGGATCTGTTGGATTAGTCGGATCAGTCGGAGTTATAGTATCTGTGAAAATTGTTACATTTCCGTGTACATAAGTAATATCATAGTTTGAAATATCACTTCCACTTACTAATGCTTCAATAATCCCTTGATAAACTCCGATATTTGTAGGAGTAGATGTCATTTTTACATCGATGCTTATATCATCCCCCGGAATGAATCCCATTCCTTGTACATCATATGTTAATGTTGGTGCTTGTGTTGATTGTTTGTACGTAACACTATTAGCAACTACTGTTACTGGTCTAGGAGTAATTGTATGGCTAAATGCTACTGGCAGTGAACTTTTTGTCGCTGTAGATGCACTCACCCATAAATTCGTGCTACTAACATCTTCCTTATTGAATGTATCTAAGACATTGTTAGATGTCCCTAAAGATGGTTCTTTATCGCTTACTGATAATGTAATTCCATATTTCTCTAAATCTTTGATTTCTACACCATCTACATATACGGTAAACATGCTTTCATCTAATGTATGAATATTAGAGTCATATTGAATTGTTGTTGAAATTGCTTCAACTGTGATATTATCCGCTAATGATATATCGTATAAATAGATATTAAATTCTGTAGTTTTTGCGATGTATTTTGTTGAAACTGTTGCATCAGAGTGAAATAAGTCTTCGTATTTTGTTAGTGCATTGATTACTTGATTTTCTTCTAATACATTTACATAACTTCCTAATTTTGCATCTTTGATTGTTAATGTTTCTAATTTTACAGATGTTCCATTTTCTTGTAGTTGGAAAATATTCACATTGTAATCAGTAGTATCTTTTGTATTTTCGTAAACAAATACGATTGTTCTATTTGCTTCATCAATAATATTTTTAGTGATTATATTTTCTATTGGAGCATAGTTTTCAATTTCAGGTGCTTCAACCGTTACAACTTGATTAATAGTATTAATATCACTAATTGTTTTTAAAGTATTTCCATCAGTATCAACACAAATAACATCATATGTAATTCCTGCTGTTTTTGTATATGTGAATGTTACCTTGTTTGCAGTTTCTTTAATTGTATACTGTACTTCAGTATTATCAGCATGATACATACCTTGAGGCCATCCTAATACGATTAATTCTTCTGATGTTAGTGCACGTAAATCAATAACTTGTCCAAATGTTTGGTTTTCAATAGTATATGATTTTGTATACGTTTTATCTCCATCTACATAAATATGTTCAACTTCAAGTGGAATATTTTCAACTTTACGCCACTGTGCAACTAGAGTCATATTTTCAGTAATAACTGAACCTGTTGTTAAATATTTATCTTCTTTTTCATAATACCAACCATCAAATATATATCCTGTATATTCATCAGGTGTTGGTACTGTGATGTTTGTCCCATATGGATGCACTTCTTGAATATCTTCTTGAGCATTATTGAAATCATACGTTATTGTATAATCTTTTAGCTTCCATTTTGCATGAATTGTTATATTTTCACTTGGCATAAACATTGCCGAGTTATCAGCAGACATCATATATTCGTCACTATCTACAAATAGTAAGCTATAATCAGCGCTAGTGTACCAATCAACAAACGTGGCTGCACTGTCTCCTTGAGGATGTGTTGCATCGATAAGAACTTCATTTAAATCAATAAGTTCTTGATAATAGTATGTTTTTTTAATGATTTCATTACCACCATGTACTTCATAGTTAATATCATATTGATTACGGTTATAGAAGAATGATACTTGTTGATCAACTTTTTCACCTGTACTATCAGCTGTTGTTTCCTTATCAACTAATATTTTGTCATAGTAAGTAAATCCGTTAATGCTTTGTGATGCATAGTTGGTACCAGGCATTACATTCATACTTAATAATTCATAGTATCTTCCATCAAATTCAACTGCACTTGTTGATTCAGTTCCTGGAATTGCTTCTAAATAGTATTTTACTTCTGATTGTCCGATGATTGCAGCTGCCCCAAAGTTAATACTATCTTCTTTAAGTCTAGTTCCTGAAACTCCCCATTCTCCAACTGGTGCTGCTAGTGGAATATGTTCTGGTCCAACTTTATATGAAGCTCCTACATATGTTAAACGACCACCATCATGATTAAGGAATGTTTTTGATGCTGTTTGCCAACCATAGAAATTATATCCTTCTGTTATTTCAAATACTGCGCCGTTAACCGGATGAGGCCATAAATCAGATATGTCTTGTCCATACTTATAGTACACTTTATATTGATTTATTTCCCTTGATGGCCATCCTATTTCTTGGTGTTCATATACATTACCTTCAAATGTCATGCTATAAATTTGACTTGTTGACATAGAATTTCCAATTGGCTCAATTGCGAAATTTGCGGCATAGAAACGATTAGAATAATAGAAGTTAATTACTGTTGATCCATCATCTTGTACAACTGTGTCACTATAATCTGCTTTTGCGAATTCTCGGTATGATGTAGTGATTATATCAGTGTCATAACCAACTTGTTGTTCAAACGTTACACTATCTGGTACATCATTTTTGTATGTATTATATCCTTCTATTTCTGTTACATTTGATGAGACAAGTGCTTCTACTTCAACTGTTTTTCTTAAATTCCATGTATTTGAATCATCAAGTTGTGCTTGAGATAATTTATTATTTGTTTTCCCGATGTATGTTATTTTTCCTCTACTGTCATAATACTCTGCATGACCTACGACATCACCTTCTCCAACAATACCATCTTTTTCTACATAGTAATTAATCGAAACTGTTGTTGTTGATTCTTCCCAAGTTGCAGTAAACACTACTGATTTTGCATCAAAAACGAATGGTTCTTTTAATTCATCAAGTGTGTATAATTGCCCATCATCACTCGTAAATCCAGACAATACATATCCTTCTTTAACAATGTCTGTAGGTATATTTAATGATACTGTTTCTCCATGTAATCCATCTTGACTTTGAATTGCTGTTCCATTATCCGTATTAAAAGTAACATGATATCTATTTCTTGTATACTCTACTGTAAGTTTTGTACGTCCATCAGTTTGAATTAAAGCCTGTGGTAAATCTCCAACTACTGTAAATCCTGGCACATTTACTGCCTCTGCTGTTACTACAGTATTTGGTGTAGTTGCTTTAATGATTTTTTCTTCATCATAACTTCCATCTAAGTTTTGATATTTATGAACAACTGTATAGTTAAGTAGTTCACCATTAGAAACATATTCTACAATGATTGTTCTTAAATCATTTTCACCAACAGTAACTGTAGTTTGTGCTAGATCTACTAATTCATACCCATTAATTACAGGTGATGTAGCAACATATGTTTCTCCCTCAATGATTTCTATTACATAATCACTAGCGATGTCAATCAACTTTCCATCTACTCTAGTTTGATATTTAACTGTGTATGTAATAATATTATCATTTGTTATCTTTTTATACTTTGCATATAAGTTCACTTCTGGTGTTCCGGTAGTGAATTCAGGTGTATAAGTATTTAAGTTAATACTATTTCCATCTTTATCTTGCCACTCGACAAATGTATATCCCTCTTTGTCTAATGATGTAGCTGTGCTTGGATAACTGATTCCATCACCTGTATAGAATGGAACGTCTGCTGTTAATACATTTCCATCTTCATCGTGGAATGTTACTAAAAATAACTTTTGAGTTTCCCCTAGTCTATTTGTCTTTTTAGATTCCATTTCTCCATTTGATGTTTCAACAAGTTCATTTTGACTTGTGACTGCACTATTATCAATAGCATTATATGATGGTGTAAATATTTGTAACATCATTGTAAATATAATAATAGTAACAACACTGATTTTTTTAATTTTAGTCATATATATCTCCCTTTTTAAATTGCCACTTTCCCTATATAGACGGTGTGCTTTTACTAAAAGTTCGATTTTTTCACATTTTTTTGTAATGTTATTGACCTACTATGTTATAATTTCGTAGAGGTGAAGGAAGTAATGGAGTATAGAAAAACAAAAAAAGAAGATATTGACATAGTTCTAAGCATGTATGAAGATGCAAAGATTCGTTTAAAAGAGAGTGGTATTAACCAGTGGCAAGATGGTTATCCAAACAAGGAAACCCTACTAGTGGATATGGAAGCTGGTGAGTCCTATGTAGTCATTGATAATGATAAGGTTGTTGCTACTTGTATGATAAGTAGTCAAGTGGATTCTAATTATAGTATTATTGAGGGTGCTTGGTTAGATGATAACCCATATGTTGTAATACATCGTGTGGCAACAGATGCAAAATATCTAAAAAAAGGTTATGCTAGCTATTGTTTCAAAATCGCAAAGGAAGAATTCCCACACATTAATTCAATCAAAATTGATACACACTTAGAAAATATTGCAATGCAAAAAATGTTAAATAAAAATGGTTTTATGGAATGCGGTATTGTTTATGTTGCAAATAACGCTAAAAGAATTGCTTTTCAAAAAATAGAACAATAGTTCTTTTTTTATTAAAACAGTATATATTAAATACAATTTTAATTATGTTAAAAGAAGCTTAGTGGTTACTTTATTTACTAAACTATGATATAATTTGACTCGATGGAGGTGTCGTAATGAAAAAGAATATTTTAATAGTAACTAGCTTATGTGTAGTTGTTACTATGTTTGGATTTTATAATGCTAATGCAAACGAATTTGCTGATAACGAAGACTACTATATGGACTTATGTTCATCTGATTCACTATCATCATCTCAAATAGATACATGTAGTGATTTTAATTCCTATTTACAAGAAAAAAGTGATGATTATGCTGATTTAGCTGCGGAATCTGCAAGAGAAGCAGATACTGCTGAGGTAAACCTTGAAGAAATCGCGGATCAAATAGATACTTTAGAAGATGAAATTGCTGATTTAGAAGAAGAAATTACTTATCTAAACACTTCAATTTCTAATTTAGAAGATGGTATAGAAGAAAAAGAAGCACTTATTAAAGAACGTATGTATGCAATGCAATCATATACAAATAATGATTTCTTTGTTCAATTTATTTTTGGGGCTAGTGATTTTGTTGATATGTTTTCTAGGGTAGAAAGTGTTAATGAACTTACTGAGTATGATAAAGAATTAATTACTGGTCTACAAGAAGATAAAGCAACTGTTGAAACACAGCGAACGCAAGTAGAAGACGCGATGGATGCTGTTGCATCACAACGTGAAACACAACTAATATTACAAGAAAATTATGAAATACAATATAATGAAGCATTAACGTCACTAGAGGAACATACTGAAGCATCAGATGAAGTTGAAGCAAATCAAGAAATTGTTGAACAAGCAATTTCCGCATCATTTTCAAACCTAAACTCATCAAGTAGTTCAGGAGGTTCTCTTGTACCAGGTGATTCATCTACTGGAAATGCAGTTGCCCAAAAAGCCTTAACTCGTTTAGGTTGCTTATATTGGTGGGGTGCTCCTGGTGGAGGATACGGTGATGGTCAAGGATTAGATAATCCAAATGCAATATACTTTGACTGTTCAGGTTTAGTAGCATGGGCTCATCGCCAATCTGGAGTTTCGATTTCTCGTACTACTGCTCATGGATATTCATCAATGGGAACAAGCGTTTCATATAGCAATTTACAACCCGGAGATGTTGTCACATTTAATGGTGGTGGATCAGGTCGTGTATTCCATATCGGTATTTATATCGGTGGTGGAAATGTAGTACATGCTTCAGGATACGGATCATCTTCTTTAGGTAATAAACCTAGTGAATATGTACGTGTGGATACACTTGCTAATCTAGATAGATGGCTAGGAGTATATAACTATCGTAGATTGTATTAATCTTATAAACATCAAGTAAAAATGTATTTACCTATTGGTAGATACATTTTTTATTGTCTTTAATACAATAAAAAAGATAAACAACTTATTACAGTCATTTATCTCTTTTGTTCTTTATGTATTAATCTTCGAATTCAATACCACCAACTAGTGTTGGGAATTCAATACCATCATCACCACTAACTTCAACTTCTTTTGTCCATGTTGTTAGCTCTTCTCCAGTATCACCAAAAAAGTCACCAGTAACATGATAATCAACTTTTGCACCAGAAGGTTCAGTATATTCAACAATTCCTGATGGTAAATCTTCTGCGCTATACAATAATCTATTACCTGTTACACCTGGTATTAAAGCACCAAATGATTTAGCAGTTTTAGGAGTTAAAGGATTAATTTGTCCTTCAATATCTTGTCCATAACTTGATACTGTTGTCGCCATAACTACTTCTACTTTATCAATGTTTATACTTCCGTCATATTCGTCGATTTGAGTATATACATTCTTTGTTTGGTAGAGGTCATCAATTGCGATACCACCTGTAGCTGCTGTATCTGTTCTTTCTTGTGTACCAGACTTAATTCCTGGTGTCCAAACACCATAATAGTTATTTAATGAACTCAATGAATTTGCATTATCACTACGATAAACAATAATTGTTAATTTTTCTAAGTTATCAATATTTCCTAGCGACAACCCAGTACTCTCAGAATCAGGTGTCATTAAGTTTACAGGATTTCCCTCTTCATAATATACAAAGTCAAACACTCCTGTTGAACCTCTTTCAACTAACCCTATTTGTAAGTCTTGTCTACCAGTTTCTAGACTATTAATTCCACCCCAGTCACTTTGATCAGCCTGCGTTGCAATTAATGAAACATCTAGTAAAACTGTTGCTTCTTCTACAATTATGTTGCTCTTATCACTACTAGGAATTTCTATATCCGTTTTTGTTGATGTAACTGCATTACTGTATATAGTATCTATTCCAGTTATTTCTTCTAACCCAAATGTGTTATCTACTCCAGATACGGTAAATGAAGCATTTGATTTTGATGCGAAATTTTCATATAATGCCGAGCTTGAAATTTCTACACCGTCGATTTCAAATGAATGATTGTTTTTTGAGTATGCTGTGTACACATCTAAATAATTGTACTGTACTGTTATCGAAATATTAATACCATCATAGCTTCCAGCATTATAATTACTTAATATATCATTTTTAAAATTTGAAGTATCACTTTCAAATTTGCTTCCTTCTATCGAATAAATGATATCATCACTATAATACGTATAAGCATCCGTTTGTAATAGTGGAGTATTTTGAATAGTTGTTTTTTCTCCACTGAATTTTACTTCAATACCACCATTTCTATTTACCAATTCCATATCAGTAACAGAACTTGCGGTAAAGTACTCTGATAAATGACGTGCATCAACATTTATCTCTATATCCATTGCTTTTTGTGCACGGGCATAACGAAGCTCAATTTTTTCACCTGCTAGTGAACTATCAATAACTTCATTTAGGTAATTTTTTCCATTAATAAATGCACCTTCAAACGAGTAGCCTTCAAACATATTAAAGACATCTACACTTGTTGCAGTTTGTTCCACTAATGCATTTGTTAAGGTAGTAGATGTTAATTTCTCACCAATTCCAACTTTTATGACAAGTTTATCACTAGTTGGTATACCATTTTTTTGTAATTCTAATTCTAGTTCTACAGTAGGTTCTTGATAAATTAATCCGATATACTCATCACCAGTTATAGTAATAGACCCACTTTCTAGTCTACTTGTTATGTCCGTAATTATTGTTGTAAAGCTACTATTGTACTGACCTACACTAGCAAGTGAAAAATCTGGTACAGAATATAATGACATAATACCTTCATCACTGTTAAAGATAAGTTTAGCAATGCTTGCTTCATATAAACTATCTCCTGTAGCAGCGTAGTCAATATATGTTAATATTTCACTTCCACCTTTTACTAGGCTAAGATCAATATCTTGTACTGAAAACTTTATTGTGTGACGATCTAATGGATTTCCTTCTATTGAGGCAATGTATGTTTTACCTTTAAAACGTTCTTCATCTAATGCGCCATCTTTAAACAAAGAAACACCAGATTCTAAATCCTCATACGTTATAACATCGTTTACATCACTTATATTTGTCCAAATAATATCTTTATAATTAATATTAATACCACCTACATTACTCTTGAAAATAGATGAGTATTGCGATTTATTGAATATAGCAGTTAAGCTATCAATTGATAAATCTTCATATGATGTACCATTTTTCACAAATGGTACATCAATAATTGTAGCATTTGTTTCTTTTGAATCAGTACTCAAATATTCAGGTACTAGTAAATTCAATCCAAATTCTTCATCAATTTCATAAGTTATTCTAATCTTTTGATAAGAAGTTAAAAATATCGATACACTTGTAACCTCTTCCCAATCCATAAGACTTTCATTATAGTACTCTACTTTTCTAGAAGCGATTACTGCACCTTCATCAGGTGTTTCTGTAATATCATCCATTATTTCAAACAAAGGAGTACCTGAGCGAATATTTGAAACAATAATAGTTGAACCTGTTTGTCCACCATGTGATACAGTTGTGTTGATTCCTTGTACTTCTAAACTTGCAGTAGCACTTTCTCCTTTATCATCAGTAAATTGAAAGGCATTTATCTTTGATGAACCATCAGAAACCGTTGTTGCAAAAAGTTCCCATTGCATTACCCCAGCAACTTCTTGTTTCGTATATACTCGCACCTCTAATGTTGTCTTTTTTGAAGTAATAAGAAAACCTTCTCTATCCTCTGTACCGACACCACGTAAAAATAACATTTTTACTGTAGCATCATCTTCTGTCATTGTCGGTTCATAATTCTTATCATAAAATACTTGATACTGATCTTCATTTAGTTTTGTAGATCCTGTAGGCATAATTGGTTCAAGGTTCTCTATACTAGGATTTGCTTGATATTGTTCAAATACTGCATTCTTTACTTCTTCAATATGCGTTATTAAATCTGATGTATTATTTGCATCTAACGAATATTTGAAAGTAGAAAATATTACAATCGAAAATACTGATAAAACCATGATAGCGATTAATGATTCTATTAAGGTCATACCTCGTTGTCCTTTTTTATCCAATGTATTCGCCTCCCTTCTCTTAATATAAAACAAGTTGTAAATATGTATCGATAATCATTGGTCCATATAGATATACTATAAATGTCGCTAAACAAATAAACGGACCTAATGGCATTTCTCTATTTTTAATAAGTTTACTTTTACTAACCAATAAGATTGTAGCAACCAATCCACCAACTAAAACAGTAATAAATAAGCTTAAGAAAGCATACTGCATTCCTAAAAGTACACCGATTGCAGTGTAGAGTTTTACATCTCCAAATCCGATGACTTCCTTATTTAGTATAAATATCCCAAATACATATAGTGCCAGTAAGGTACCACTCACACTTATTCCACCAATAGCCATATTTATGATTAAAGATGTTGATATAGGATATACGCTAAGTTGATAGGCAATTGCGATGAATAACGCGATTAATACAAATTTATTTGGAATAATCATTGTTTTTAAATCAATCATAAATATAATAAGCATTACTGAAAAGAAAGCTAACGCTAATATTAATGATATCGATACTACTTGAAAATAATTATAAAGCATTACAAATACCACACCACAAGCAATTTCGACAAGTGGATATTGTATAGAGATTTTCTCTTTACAATATCGACACTTACCTTTTAAAAACAAATAACTAAATACTGGAATTAAATCAAGTGTTCCTAATTTGTGTTTACAGCTATAACAGTGTGAGCTTGGAAATGCTACTGACTGATTAGAAATAGTTCGAAATATTACTACGTTATAAAATGATCCGATGACTATTCCATATAGAAAAAATATTAATTGCATACCCTTCTCCTAAATTGCATTATATAAGTCAAACATTGGTAAGAATACAGCTAATACAATAAATAAGATTAGTACCGCTATAATAATTAGTATTATTGGCTCTAATGCACGAATAAATGCTTCGATTGCCGATTCTGCTTCTTGTTCAAAGAATACAGAAGTCTTATCTAAAACTGTTTCTAACGAACCAGTTTCTTCACCAACTTTAACCATGTTAACTAAGATTTCTGGAAATGCATCTGCTTGTTGTAATGCCATAGTATATGTTTTACCAGCAGCTACTACATCTCTAGAATTGTTTAAACGTTTACGAATTTCCATGTTCCCAATAATCCAATCTACTAGATCAAATGTTTCCATGATTGTAACCCCACTTTTTAGAAGTATATCCATACTTCTTGCAAATCTTGCGGCAGTTATTTTCTTTATTAAAATACCAACTAATGGTAGTGTTAAAACCCATGCATCCAATAGTTTACGGTTTTCTTCTACTCTAAAGAAATTAATAACAAATATGATTGCACCAATAATACCAAGTAGCAAGAATATACCATAAGCTACTAAGAAATCACTTATACCAATTACTAACTTTGACATTGCTGGTAAATCTGTAATTCCCATGTCTGCAAATAAACCTGAGAATACTGGAACTACTCCAAGTATTAAGAATGTAACTACACCAATTGCTAGTACTAATAAAATGATTGGATACGTTATTGCAGATTTAATTTTCTTACGTAGTACCCCTTCACTTTCATAATAATCAGCTGCACGACCCATTACTTCATCGATTGACCCACTGACTTCAGCAATCTTTACTAGACCAACTAAGAAATCATCAAATATACCTGTACGATACATTGAATCCGACAGTGTAACACCGGCTTTTAAGTCTTCACCAACTGCAATAAGTGAACTTTTTAATTTTTCGTTTTCTGTACCTGATGAAATCAGGTCAATACTTGTTTGTAAGTTTACCCCTGCTTGCATCATTACTGCAAGCTGACGAGTAAAAATAATAATATCTCGTAACTTTACTCCGGTATAACCTAATTTTTGTTTAATATCAAATGTCTTTGCACATTTAACTAATACCTCACCTTTTCTTGCGAGTTCATCTTCTAGTGCTTCTTTATTAATACAAACAGTTTTTCCTTTCGTGATTGTTCCATCACGATTAATTGATTCATATTTAAAAGCAATCATTTTACATAATTCCTCCTAAATCAGTAATGCTTTTCAAGAATAATGATTCATTTTGGCATTTCGATAATGCATCTTCAGTAGTAATTTGATTATTTCTAACCATTCTCTCTAGATTTTGATCAAGAGTAATCATACCTTTATCATTATTAGTTTGAATAACATTTAAAATTTGATGTGGCTTATTTTCACGAATTAAGTTAGAAATCGCATTGTTTACTAACATAATTTCTGTTGCAACTGTACAACCAGCAACATTCTTTTTAGGAATCATTACCTGGGAAATAACCCCCTGTAATACCGTTGCAAGTTGATAACGAATTTGATGCTGTTTTTCAGGGCTAAATGAATCAACAATTCTATCGATTGTTTTAGCCGCCCCTACTGTATGTAATGTTGAAAGTACTAAATGTCCTGTTTCAGCAGCAGATAGTGCAATCGAGATAGTTTCAGGGTCACGCATCTCTCCTACTAAAATAACATCTGGATCTTGACGCAAAGCACTACGAAGTGCATCATTAAAGCTCTTTGTATCTGCTCCAACTTCACGTTGAGAAACAATTGACAAATCATTTTTATGAATATACTCGATTGGATCTTCAATCGTAATGATATGACAATTACGTGTGCTATTGATTAAATTAATCAATGCTGCAAGTGTCGTACTTTTCCCTGAACCTGTTGGTCCGGTAACAAGTACTAAACCATTTGATTTATATGCAAGTTGTTTAATTGCATTTGGTAAGTTTAATTGTTCAAATGTTTTTATTTCTAATGGTAATGCTCTTATTGCAAGTGAGTAAGTACCACTTTGTTTATAGATATTAACACGGAATCTTCCAATTTCTGGAATACTAAATGCTAAGTCTATTTCACTAATCCCATTTAACTCTTTGTCTTTTTGATGACTAAATCTTGTAAGTAACATCTTTGCGATATTTTTAGTAGTTTTTTCTGTCATCATTGGAAATGATGATAAAACCATTATTTCTGCTCTAATTCTTACTGCTGGATAACTACCAGCTTTAAGATGCAAGTCACTTGCATCTGCTGATTTGATGCTATTTAGCATCCCTTTTAACATAATATAATATTTATAACTATCATCATTTACATGTTGTCCATTATCGTATGTCATACATAACCTCCTGCAACTCTTCAACCGTCGTTTCGTGTGCTAAAGCTTTTTCCACAGCTACTGTTGACAGAGTTTTCAATTTCCCCTTATTTACAGCATAATCTAATAATGCTTCATTTGTTGCTCCCTTTTCAATCAACGAACGTAATGTTTTATCGATTGTTAATACTTCATAAATACCAACACGTCCTTGGTATCCTGTATGATTACAATGACTACATCCAGTTGCTTTTACTAATGGAACTGGAGCGTTCAATCTTAACATACGCATTTCTGCAATACTTGACAAATATTCTTCTTTACAATGACTACACACTCTTCTTAGAAGTCTTTGTGCAATAATTCCTCGTAATGAATCAGCTAATAGATATGGTTCAATGTTCATATCAGATAACCTTGAAATTGTTGATATAGAATCATTTGTATGTAATGTTGACATAACTAAGTGACCTGTAATACTTGCACGAATTGCGATTGATGCAGTTTCTTCATCACGAATCTCCCCAATCATGATGATATCTGGATCTTGTCGTAAAATACTACGTAATGCAACAGGGAATGTCATTCCTTGTTTAACATTAACTGGTGTTTGGTTAATTCCATCGATTGAATACTCAACTGGATCTTCAACTGTTACAATAGCTTTTTCTGGTGATTTTACATCATTTAAGAATGAATAAAGTGTTGTACTTTTTCCTGAACCTGTCGGTCCTGTTACAAGAATAATCCCATGAGGATTTTCTAACATACTACGAATATCGTCTAAGTTTTCTTGTGAAAAACCAAGTTTTTGTTTTGGAATATTTAAGTTGTCTTTTGACAAAATACGCATTACGATTTTTTCTCCATACGTATTAGGTAATGTAGAAACACGAATATCGATATTTTTACCATTATATTTCATTTTAATGTTTCCTTCTTGCGGAACACGTTTCTCTGAAATATCCATTTGGCTTATTAACTTAAATCTTGTACAAACCCCTTGAAAGTTTTGAATTGGTAGACGTAATGCATCACGTAATCTACCATCAACACGTATACGTACTGACATATATGTTTCAAATGGCTCAATATGAATATCACTTGCTTTAGCGTTAATAGATTCTGTAAGAATAGAGTTTGTTAATTTAATAATTGGTTCATCACGTTCAGTATCTAATGCTTGAAATGCGCTATGTTCAACTTCTTCTTTTGTATCTTGAAGTTCTTTTGTTGCAAGTTCTCCACTATGCTTAGAAAACAATAAGTGGATTACATTTTCAATATCAGATTTCTTTGATAATTTAAAATCAATTTGATATCCAGAAAAGTGTAATTTTATTGTTTCTAATGCAGTAATGTTAGTTGGGTCATTAATAACTATTGCAGCAATTTTACTTTCTTCATCAAGCTTTAAAGGTATTGCTGTTAACTTTAAACATGCATCGTATGAAATACTTGAAATAGATTCCATTGTAAAGTGTTCACTTTCAATGTTAATTACTTCAAATCCATAAATACTTGAAAAAATATTTACTAGATCTTCTTCTGTTGCAAAACCAAGCTCTATGATAGCATCTTGTTCACTAACTGTATTTTCTAACGATCTACGTTGTACTTCTTTTACTTGATCATACGATATTTTATTTTGTTTTAATAATAGATTTGTAATTGCCCATCTTTGTGTCATAATTATTCTCCTATATATTGATAATAATCAACAGTGAAGCTCATAGTATATTTCGTACTTCCATCATCAGTTTCACGTGCCCATGATACATTATCAATATAAACACTTCGTTGATCACCATATAATGATTCATATAATGACGTGATTTGTGATTTCGTACCTGTTATTGAGATGTTTTGTGATAAAACTCTGAAATATTGCGATTCTGTTTTTGTGACTTCGCTTCCTTCTGTTGTCTCTGTTGTTTCTGTCGTTTGTGTTGTATCTTCTGTTGTTGTCTCTGTCGTTTCTGTTGTAGCAGTAACGCCTTCAACAAGTGCTTCTGTATCTAATAATGACTGTAGACCTTTTTCTTGTATTTTAGCTTGGAAGTAGAATAAATCTACTTCTGTAGGAGCACCAATAGTAATATTTTCGATATCAATTCCTGTTGCATCAGAGATATCTTGTGTTGTAAGTAGTGACTCTTGTTGTGGTGCTACTGCAGGATATCTAGTAAGTAATGTCTCTTCAAGTTTTTCAAACTCTTCAATCTCTGCTAGATACTCATCTTCTTTTTCTAACTTATTAGCAATATCGTTTGCACGTATTTCTAATAATTCATAATCAGATGATAACATGTCATATTTATCTTTCATTGGTGTAAATGCAAAATTAAATATTACATATACTCCAACCATAAGTAGTAGTAATATACCTACTAATTTAAAATCAATAGCATTATAGTTTGATGTTTTAACTACTGTATTCTTTCTTTTTTCAATAAGATTTACTACACTTGGTGAAAAGTATTTAGACCAGTCGATTTCTTTTTTCTCTTTTACTGGAGCCACTTCTTTTTCTACTTCTAATGTGTATGTACACTTGTCAGTTCCATGTGTTGTAGTTATTGTGATTTTATCATTTAGTGTATTAATATTTAACACTTCTTGTGGATACACGATGTCTGTATCTTTATTAATTGGTAAAACATGTAATTTAGCTTTCTTAGCTTCTTTTTTATCTTGGATTAGAATTTTATAATCTTTGATTTCTGGTGAAAATGGTGGTTGAAGTCTTGTACCAGGAATATACATGTTGTTTATTCTTGCATCGTATACAACTTCTTCTTCAACTTGTGGCTCAATTATTTCAATTACTGGCTCTTCAATAACTTCTTCTTTAACTGGTGCAGGTTGGCAGGCAACAGTACACTTATAAATATTCGTTACTTGATTTTCAGGATCATATATTGTGAACTCAAAACTGTTCATTCCAATAATTACGCTTTTAAAGTCACCATTTTTATATAAATGTGTTTTATTTTCTGCTTGTAAAATAAAGTAAATACCTTTGATATTGTCATATACATTTATATGATACTCTGTAATTTCCGGTGAAAATGCAGGTTGCATTTGTATTTGATCAAAGTTTGTACTATCATTTTCAACCATTTCTTTAATACTATCACTATCGCTTGCAAGTAAATACTTAGCACTAATTCCAACTGCAATAATGTCTTTGAAAATTGGTTTAGAAACTTCTTTTTTAGGTTCAACAACTGGTGTTGTTTCTTCAGCCACTGGTATTGTTTCTTCAATAACAGTCTCAGGTTCTTCTATTACTTCATCTTGATTGTTAAATAGTGTTTCTTCTTGTGTATCAGATTCTTCATCTAATAAATTAAATAATGTATTTTCTGTATCTTCGTTTTCTATGCCAAATAGTGGCTCATCGCTAACTTCTAATTCTTCTCCAGTATCTAGTGTTGGAGTTGAAAATCCTGCGTTTACACCAGCATTATTTCCAAACAAGGCACTTGTATCGATATCTCCAAATTGGAAGTTGAATACTTCGTCATCTTCATCATCTGCAACATTTTCTTGTTCTGTAAAACTTTCACTATCAAATAATTTCGTTTGATTATCATCTGCATTTTTAACGATTAATAAATCTATGATTTGTTTGTTTTTTGTTGATGCAAATTCAATTGAACACACTAATGGATTTTGTCCTTCTTCAATTGTAATATCCCCAATATCCCCAGTGATCCTATCACTGTTGTTATCAGTTTCTACTTCTACAAATACTGTATCAATATCTTCATTAATTTCTACAGTGTATGCTTTTGCATCAAAATCATAAGAAATGTTGTTTCCGTTAACTTTCACAGCTTTAATTTTTTCTGATTTTTTAGTTTGTTTACATACAACTGATATATTAAATATATGTGTAGTTTGATCTTCTTCAATCACTTCAACTACAAATGTATTTACTCCTGTTTTTAATTCTTTAACACCAGTATCACCTTTTAAGGTACATCCAGTTTTTGTTGGATTTGCAAGGATTTCAATGCTTTGACAACTTGCATCTAATTCAATTGCATAATATTTTGTGATATCAGCTTCTAATATAAATTCAATATTATCGCATGAAATATTTAAATAATCTCTAATTATATTACTCATATTCTCTACTCCTCTCCTGCTGGTGATTCTGTGTTTGTTTCTTCTGTTGTTTCTTCTGTTTCAACATTAAATGTTTTACTTAAATCATAGTTAAATGTTAGTGTGAAATATACAGTATCATCCCCATGAATCCCGTCTGCTTCAGAAATATTTGCAAGGAATACGTTGTTATATTCATCTTTTTCTGTAATATCATCCATGATTGCAGCTACATTTTCATAAGCTGGTGCTTGTCCATCTAATTGAACTTCTAATGATGGTGATACTGATACATTAAATACTGTACTTTCGTTTTTTGTTGCAACAATACTGTTTAATTCACTTTCTACTGCAATAAAATCAGGTTTTGCATAAGTTAAGAATTGATCAATGATTTCTACTCTATCATATTTATCAGATGCTGTATCATATCGTTCAATCAAGTCATCAATATAGCTATGAGTGCTAATATACTCATTTTTTTTATCAATTTTATCATCTAATATGTAGTTATTTACTACAAAATAACCTGATGTTCCACCAATTGCGATACCTACGACTGCAAATAATATACATCCATAATATACAATCTTATTAACCCCAACATGACTGTTGAAGTTATCAATTTCTAAACTTGTTTTAAAATCAATGTTTTGAAATTGTTCAGCTTTTCTAGTTACTAATACTTCATAACATTTACTTAAAAGCTCATCATATGTTTCATTTACAATATGAATTTTTGCATTAACTAGTGCTCCTAGTTTTTCTTTAAGATCATCTACTCCATTTAATGAATCATCATCTTCATACTCAACATACACTTCTAGTTTTGCATCATTATCAATTGTTGCTATTACTTGATTTAATCCTGTTACTATTCTACTGTTTTTTGCCTCAACATCACCATCTGCCGATATATATGCAGGTAATGATATTGTATTAGACATTGTAACTTCATAGTTACTTAGTGATAAAACATGCATATTGTTTTTTGAAATACCAACCGCAAGTGTTTGAATATTCATATCTTTTATTGCTTTATCACTTGCATGGTTATAATTTCTAAATGTTTGTGCTAATACATTTGGTAATGCTTCAATGTAATCTAATTTGATTCTAAGTCTTTTTGTAAAACGTAAGTAACTATCAATGATTACTTTTGAAGTAAGCATTACTCCAACATTATATGTGTTTTTTTGGTTTGAATATATTTTAAATGATAGTACATTTGTTGATAATGTACCTGGATATTTCTCTTCAACTGCTAGTTTTACCATTTGTTCCAATAATTTCTTTGATGTTGACTCAACAGTCAATTGGAAAGAAATTACTGCTTTTCTATCAAGAGTAATTCCTATTGTTTTTGGTTTGATCTTTTTCTTTTGGAACTCTCTTAACAAAAAATCAGCAGTTTCTTCTGGACTTGTCATAAGTCCTGTTTCATCAATGGTATCCTTATTTTCTAATATATAGCTACCAGACACTTTATTTTTTGATTTAGATGTGATCACAATAATTTGATCTTTTTTACTAAATAATAAATTAACTTTCATACTACTCTCCTATCATAAATTAATTATATACGTATAACTTTAGTACTTTTGTACTTTCAAGTATTTGATCTGGATCACTATAATCTTGGTGTCCTGATGCTTCTTTGATGAATCTTTGTTCAATTGTTAACAATCCATCTGCTGATAATGAAAATTGTATTTCATCCATATCCTTACAAAGTAACAACGAATTGCCCTTCTCTATATCTAAATCGCTTAATTGAGTTTTTGTGCTTAAGGTAGAAACATGATAATATAATTCATTTTCATCAGCGCCTTCACCTGCTAGCATGATGTATCCATAATATGTTACACCATCTTCTTTACCCAAATTAATTTGAATTCCCTCTCCACTATCTATTATTTTTACAAATTGTGGTGAATATGTACTCTCCGCCTCCTGGTTTTGTACAATTATATTTCTAATAAAATTGTAGTTTCTTTCAGGAGCATCCCCAAAATATACTTCATTCTTTATCATATCGACATTTTTATAATTAATAAGTACTGTATATTGTAATCCAATAACAATTACTGAAAATATAAATACAGTTACTAGTACCTCAACAAGTGTAAATCCACTATCTTTTCTTTTTTTGTTTTTTATTTTCATCATAGATTTATCTCCTTATTAAGGTTTTCTTAAAACTTCAACTTCTGCAATATGTTTATTCTTATACGTAAGTTTTATATCATATTTATTTAATAATGTATTTGCATCTGCAATTGATTCAATATCATACCCTGTATACAGCTTTAACTCATCGCATATAAGTTCCAAATCATCTTCAGCAATTACTATTTGTGAAGCATCTGGTACATACATTGCGTCAGTTTCTCCCACTTTTAAAGACTGTGCAAATGGATAATATTCAAACAACCCATAATATTCAATTAACGCATAATTAAACTGAGTTTCAACAGTTTCTCTCTCCTCTTCATTGAAATCCTGTTGAAAGAATGAGGTTGAAAACACAACCCATAGTAATGATGTAATTAATGCAAGTACGATAATTGCCTCTATCACTGTATAACCTTTTTGATTGTTTTTCATCTTTTCCTCCATACTCTTTATCTAAGATAAACACCCAATTTTCATTGGGTGTTATATTCTATTAAGTTAATTATTTATTAGCTAGCTGTTTTAGTAACATCTGGGTCACTAATTCCGTTATCAATTGCATCTAATTTATCAGCTGATCCACCACTAAGTGCATAAGTAATGTCTCCAGTGTTAACATCAACTGTTGCAACCATAGTAACACCTGAATGTGTATCAGTATAAGTGATTACTCCACCAGAAACTCCAAACATAGATTCTGGTTTATCAGTTTGTTCTTCTAATTCATCTGCTTCAATGAAATTGTCTGTATCTAACATGTGTGCTGTACCTACTGCTAAAATATTTTTTGCATCTGCTTCAAATGAAGTTCCTGCTGCTTTGTCTGTGTAGTTAGTGAATTGTGGTAATAACATTGCTACTAAGATACCAATGATTGCTACAACAATGATTAACTCCATTAATGTAAAACCTTGCTCTCCTCTTAATTCTAATTCTGCTTTTTTTGCTTGTAATTTTTTAATCATTTTTCTTCTCTCCTCTATTTTTATAATGATTTTTATATTTACACAGTCCTTGACTGAATAAATCATACTACTTTGTTGGATTAATTTTCCAACCAATTACGATAATGTCTTCTCCAGTACCCGTTATTTCAAAGACGAATTCTCCTGAACCATCTTCTGCTTTGGTTACTGTAGTTCCAGGCGTTGAAGCTACCTGTAATTCAATATAGTGGTCAAACATTGAAACCCCACTATAAGATGTGTCAATTCCGCTTGCATCTACTTTGTTACTAATACCTACACCAAAGTGATATGTATTGTTAACGACAAAGCTTGCGCTTGTTGTAAACATACTATAATCATCAGGTAATCCATACTTTGTTATCATATCTTGATTATTTATTTTACGAATATCTTCGATTCTATATTCTAATAAAGATTTGTTATAACCTTCTGGATTGCCATCTGCCACACTATTTTTTAACAAGTTGGATAATACTTCTGTATATATACTCCCTGACATGTTGTTTAGATATATTAGTACTGTATCTTCATCATGGTTTGGTAGTAGTAAATACTCATCCCTCATTGTTGCTTGTAAATCACTGGTTACTGCATTTTGTAGTATTGCATTGTAGTTATTTGGCTCTGCATAAAGTTCTGTTGTAAATTCAATTGGGCTGTTTTTTGTATAATACCCTGCATTGATATAATAGTTGGTTGCTTCTTTTGCGATTTGTATTGTTAGATCAAATTCAGCAAGATAGGCATTTGCAGAAGACTCGACGATTGTCTGGTATTCTGAAACATCCGCACTTTTCTTTGATGAAATCATTCTGTCATTACTCATTGCAAAGAGCACTGTAAATGTAATTGTCATGATTGAAAGAATCACAATGCAAAATAACAATACACTTCCTTTTTCTGTATTTATTTCTTTTTGTATATTTTTCAATACTTCAGCCTCCCAACTATCTTGAACTATTACTCACATATACCCATTTCCATTACCTACTATATATAGCAAATTAGTAGGAATGATGAGGTAAAATTTAGTTGGTCTTCTATTTTAAGAAGATCAACAATTCGTTTTCTAGCAAAGCGCTCGTAATTGTCACGATACTATAGACGATGTGAATTTTGTAAAAGTTCATTTTTTTAAAATTCTTCAAAACTTTTTCCTACCAAATTAATAGAATTTAATTGGCACACTATATAGACGGTGTGTTTTTCTAAAAGGTTCGATTTTTTTCAAAACTTTTAAAACTTTTTCCTACCAAACTAGTAGAATTTAATTGGCACAGTATATAGACGGTGTGTTTTTTCAAAAGGTTCGATTTTTTTCAAAACTTTTAAAACTTTTTTCCTACCAAACTAGTAGAATTTAATTGGCACAGTATATAGACGGTACGTTTTTTCAAAAGGTTCGATTTTTTTAAAACTTATTTTTAACTATCGTAGAAATCACATCAATACATATTTATCGATTTGTTTCTTATACTTTTAGAGTCATTTGAACACAAAAAAAGCCGTCCTAAAAACGGTAACCTAAAATCTAAGCTCTCCCCTTCTTAGTTGTAACATATATATTAAATTTTCTCCCAGTTAATAATTTTTAAAAGTTTGTTGAGTAACTCCCTTACTCACTTTCGTAATACTAGCATAGAAAAAATGAAAATTCAAATATTTTCTATTATTTAAAATAAAATAACATATTTATCATTATTTATCGATATGCTTTTATTAGTTATTGATTAATCGTTTGTTTTTTTGTACTATTTATTTAATTGGTACTTGGGAGGGTAACTTATGGAAATCGTAAGAGTTTTTAATGTAGCAAAGAAGTTTACACATGTTGTAGAACAAAAGAATAATAAAAAACGTCGAATTAATGAGGATTTTTTTGCATTGGAAAATATTTCGTTTGATATTCAAAGTGGCGAGATTGTTGGAATACTTGGACCAAACGGTGCAGGTAAGACGACACTTCTTAGAATATTAGCAGGTATTATGGAGTCTGATGAAGGATCAATTAACATAAATGGTTTAAGTTATAAAAATAGCGATTTCGCCATAAAAAAACAGTTATCTTATGTCTCAAATAATACAAAATTATATGGTCGTTTTACCCCTAGAGAGCTATTATTTAACTTTGGTATGCTATATCAAATAGATAAAGCAACGTTAAATAAGCGTATTGATGGTCTTACGAGTGACTTAAATTTAGGTGAATTTATTGATAATAAAATAGATACACTTTCTACTGGACAATACCAAAGAACAAATATCGCAAGATGTTTAATACATGATCCGATGTTATATATTTTTGATGAACCAACCTTAGGACTAGATGTAATAAGCACACAAGATATTGTTAATTTTATGAAAAATAAAAAGAAAAAAGGTAAAAGTATTGTATATTCTACCCACTATATGGAAGAAGCAGAGGCTATTTGTGACCGAATAATTCTTATAAATAATGGTAAAATTATTGAACAAGGAGCTATAGATACTCTAAAATCTACGCACAAAGTATCAACAATACGTGAATTATTTTTTAAATTAATAGGAACGGATGGTACTTTACATGAGAATTAATATACTGCTCCGCCTTATAAAAAAGGAAATTACTGATATTATTCGTGATAAAAAAACTATTTTATCAATGATTTTAATACCTATATTATTATATCCATTATTACTAATTGGCTTTACAATGATTAGTCAAACACTGCAATCAGATGCTATTGCATCTGCAACATCCATATATATTGGAGGAGATGTACCTGAATCTTTTGTAGAATTTGTTGATGATGAGTATGATGGTGTTTTAGATATTACACATGATAAATCTACAAATAGTACTTATGATTTATATTTTCATAGCAGTGATAATGTTGTAATTGAATATAATTCTACTTTAATAGATCAAGGTTTTTCCAGTGGAAACTTTGAAAATTTATTTGATGAATATAAAGTATATCTATTAGAATCAACTATTGATGATCATGAAATAGAAATTAATGCGATTGAATTTGAAGAACTTCACTTTTTTGATTTAGCCAGTGATACCGAAATAATCGCAAAAGCTCTAGGGCAGTTATTACCCATGCTTTTACTACTTGGTGTTGTTTTAGGTGTAATTTATCCTGCAATTGATATTGTAACTGGAGAAAAAGAACGTAATACTTTGGAAACACTATTAAGTTTACCTATTACACCATTAGAAATAGTAGCCTCTAAGTTTATTACAATTTCACTTTGTGGAATTGTATCAACCTTGTTGAATGTAATATCAATAGGTTTATCTATTTGGTATATTGTATTTTCAATTACATCTGGAATTGAAAATGGTGGTTCTTTATCAATTGATTATACTTTATTAGTATTTCCGTTGTTTGTAACTTCTATATGTTTAGTTTCTTTCTCATTTTTTGTAAGTGCCATTACAATGATTGTTGTATCTATTGCGAAGTCTTTTAAAGAGGCACAAAATTATTGTACACCATTAATGCTTCTTATACTGATTCCAGCATACTTTACAACGATGCCATCAATTACTTTATCTTATTCAAACAGTTTTATACCGATTTTAAATATTTCACTTGCTGTAAAAGAAATATTTACTTTTGATGGCAACCTTGTTCAAATATCACTCGTTATATTATCGAATCTATTATATTGTGCCATTACAATCGTTTTACTTTCTAAATCTTATGCCAGTGAATCAATACTCTTTAGTAATCAAAAAAGTATTAAATTATTTGACGGTAGAAGAAAGTTAAACTATAGTGGCATACCTGGAAGTGGAGATGGTATCTTACTATTTAGTGTAGGACTTGTAATATTATTCTATGCCTCAGGAATCATTGCTTCATTTACAAGTAATATCGTGATATCGGTATTTATTATACAAACCATTATATTTATATTACCAGTTAGTTACTGTATATATACTCGCAGTAGTATTGTTGAAACATTTAGTTTACGTAAATTCTCACTTAAATATTTATTAATTGGTATACCACTAGTAATTATTTCACTTTTCCTAGTAATCGTTATTCAAAATATATTACTAATGCTTATACCATCACTTGCAACCTTTGTAGAACAGTTTAGTGATTTAATTGTATTTAATAACTTCTTTTTACAAGTTTTATGTATTGCGATTTTACCAGCAATATGTGAAGAAGTATTCTTTAGGGGATTCTTATTAAAAGCTTTCAAAGTTGATAAAAAACCATTCTTTGCGATCCTAGTAACAAGTATCCTATTTGGTATTTACCATATGAATATCCTTCAATTAGTTACTGGTTTCTTTTTAGGAGGCACTCTTGGGTATATAACATATAAAAGTAAAAGTATTTATCCAGCTATTCTACTACACTTTCTAAATAATTTCCTAGCAATAATTATCGATAAGATATTCTAAAATACGCCTACTGTAACATTCTACAGTAGGCGTATCTTTATTTTGCGATTTGTACTTTTACAACTTTATTTTTTAATCTTTTTTCTTTCATTTGTTCAACAATGTAACTTGCTTTTCCGTTAAAGATTTCAACATATGATATTTTTTGAAGTACTTCAACTACCCCAATATCATCTTGGCTCACATTGTCAATTGAACATAGTGTTCCTACAATATCAAATGTACGAACCTTTTTTTCTTTTCCAGCACCAATATATAACTTCTCTACAGTATCTTTAAATACTTTATCTTTATCTGTTTTTTCGATTGGTGTATTAACATTTTGGTATTCACCATGCTCAAATTCTTTCCATGAATATTCTAGCACATCCATAAAACGTTTATCTTTACTTACAATAATAGATGTACCAAACTCATCAACGCGTCCTGTACGTCCACTACGGTGGATATAGTCGTATTTATTAGCTGGTCTTCCATAGTGTAAAACATGACTTACACGTTGTATATCAATACCTCTTGCAGCAACATCGCTTGCAAGTAGTACTCTTACTTTTCCAGATTTAAATCTTTGAAGGTTTTCAAAACGTACTTTTTGAAGTAAATCACCATGTAATTTTACATGTTTAATATTATAACTACTAAAGTATTTTGATAATTCATCAATTTCATCTTTTCTTTGACAAAATACAATCATACTTTCACCATTACAATGTGTAATGGTTTCTACCATTGCTTCATCTAAATCATCACATAATACATATTGATGGTCTATTTTTAATTTATTCATAACATTAAATCGTTGATAATTTAAACTATTTGATTCAATTAGTTCCTCTATTTGTGGTGTATATGTTGCACTAAAATAAGATTTCACAACATTACCTGGTAAGTAGTCTAGAATTTGTTCTACTTGTGGATAAAACCCCATATCAAACATATAATCAACTTCATCAATAACTAAATACTTAATAGTATCCAAAGAAACATTTCCTTGCTTAATGTGATCTAATAATCTTCCTGGTGTCGCAATAATTGCATGATATCCTTGTTTTAAAGCATTACGTTGTCTTTCCATACTCTCTTTACCATAAATCGATAACGCTTTAATTTTTTTATATTTACCTATACGACTGAACTCTTGACGTACTTGTACTGTTAACTCACGTGTACAAGTTAGTACTAATACTTGTGGATATACATTTTCAAATTCAATATGCTGGCATAGTGGTATTGTATATGCTGCAGTTTTACCACTTCCAGTATTGGCTTGTACAACAACATCGTTATTATCCAATAATGCTGGTATAATTTGTTTTTGTACTTCATTTAATGGTGTATAGCCCATTACTTCTATTGCTTTTTGTATTTCTTTTTCTATTTTCATCATAGTGGTGATTATAACACATACAGTATTAAATGCAACACAGTTTCCCTTTTTTCATCTTCATTTGTTAGACATTTATTTAATATAATTTACAAAAGGAGAAATCTATGTACAACTTAAAAACACATATAAATGAATACGAGTTTGAAACCTTCTCTAAAACATATAATATTACCTTTTTTCAGAGTACTACATATCTAAAAATGAATTCCTTAAGTTACCCTGTAGCCCTTTATAAAGATAATGATATAATCGCAACAGCGATTATATCTATTGTCGATGGTAAAACTATATGTGTTTATGATGGCCTTGTTTGTGACTACTCTAATCATGAAGCTGTTAATATTTTTAAAGATTTAATAATCGCTCATGCAAATGAGTCAAGTTTCAAAAATATTGACATTCAGGAAAATCCACTTTATACAAATTTGTCATCAAATACTATTACTTTAGTAGATGATGATTTTAACTTTATCGAAGATAAATATCTAAAAGAAATATGTAATGATGAAACCATCATTGATAAATACTATTATGCTAATAGAGGAATTTTTTTTGATTTTAAAAAATCAAACGAGAATATTAAGGATCATTTCACATATTGTAAGCATGACTATAATCTTATGTACAATGATAATACTACACTTGTTACTTGTACTATTTCATTACCTATATATTTAATGTATTTAGAAAAAGAAAATAATGCTCCATATGTTGATGAGACAATAAAGTTATTACAAAGTGGTATTGAGTCACTATATTTAGGTAGTGCTATTATTTTTCTTGAAAAAAATACTCGTAGTGCATATATCGTTGAACAAAATATACTTCCAAATGATATTGGTATTAATATTATTAATGGTCTTATATATAACTGTGCTACATATTGTTTAAAACGACAATATTGGTATTTACATCTATTTGAGTAAAAAAAAGAAAGTAACTATGCAAGTATACTTTCTTTTAACCAATATCACATTTAGTAAGTTATGAATTCACACACATACACGAACATTATACAATTAATTCATATTTAACAAGTAGGATATATGGTACTGAATGATAATAACATATTGTAATGTATATGTCAAAATAAAATATTAAAAATATAACATAACTCTATTATAAAAGCTGTTCCTATTAGGAAACAGCTTTTATATATTTAATTAATTTCTTTTTTTCTTTTTAAACGAATAACTCCTAAACCTGATACAACTGCTGCCATCATTAAAGCGGCGATAGGCATATCATCACCAGTAGTTGGTGTAGTTGAAGTCTTATCCTCGACAAATTTAGCATATAATGTAATACCGTTTGCTGGCATTGTCATTGTTTCAAAATCAAATTTTTGAGTAAACTCAGCATCTAAATACCAACCTTCAAATGTAAATCCTTCTTTAGTTGGAATACTTGGAACTGTAATATAATCTCCTTCACTCAAAATCACTGGCGCAATATCTGTTCCACCATCAGTATCAAATGTAACAGAATAAACATTTTTATCCCATGATGCATTAAGTGTTTTTGTTTCAGCGTCATATGTATAACCTACAAATGTATATCCTTCTCTTGTAGGTTGTACAAGTGCTGTGTCTTCCGATAATGTAATCGTATAAATTTCACTACCATTATGATCATTAACTGTTATGATCTCACCACGATTAAATAAAATATTTTCATCTAATAATTGTCCTAATCCAGACTCTGGTTTACCAAAGTATGATACATTTAATTGTTCTTGGTAATAGTATGTAAATACTAATACATCTGTTGTATATGTAACTTCACTAGGAGGTACAGCAATCCATTGCCCAGTTGTAATATCATATCCACTCATAGGTGACATACTAGCTGGTATATTAGTTAACAATGCAGCAGCATTAGCTTCTGTTGAATATGCACCATCTAAAGTAAATGTAATCCATTCTTCGCTAACTGTATTTCTTGTATTCCATTGTCCGTTAACAATTTTATAAATAACTTTAGTTTGGAATATATCATGAATTTTGTCATTATTTTCATCTTCTAGCCAATTTGCAGTAAATGTTTTTGTCTCAGCATCATATGTATATCCATCAAAAATTGCTTTATCTTTTATAGGTGCCTCTAAGTTTTCAACTTGTTCAATTGTAATTTCACGATTATCTGTACCATTTACATTATCAATAGTTACTAGTGTACCGTGTGGTAATTTCACTAAACCGTCTCCACTTACACCTGGGTATGTAACATCATATCCTTTAATTACAAATGAATGAGTAAATTCATATTTTGAATCTTTCTCTTCATATGTGATTGAAGTTTCTTCTTTATCCCATGTTCCATTTTCATATCCAGTATTTGCTTCCATGTCTTCTGGTTTTGAAAGTGTTGCGATAGCATCAGCTTCTGTTGATAATACCTTATCTTTGTAGAACGTTACTACTTCTGTTTTATCAGCATTGTCTGTTCCATCCCATGTTCCATTTTCTACTTTATATGTAACTACTGTTTGATAGATATCTGCGATTCCATCACCTGTTGCAGCTCCGTTTTCATCTTTATCAGTATCTTCTAATATATCTTCTAACCAGTTTGCAGTTAATGTTTTTGTTTCTGCGTCATATTCAAATCCATTAAATATGTATCCATCACGTGTTGGGTTTGGAATTGTTTTATTAGTATCCATAGTTACTCTATCATCAGCAATACCATCATATCCAAAATCAATTATTACTTCGCTATGGATATCTAATGTTTCATTTTGACTTACTAAACCTAAACCATCATATGTTAAAGTTACAGCTGTTGGTTCAAATGTATATACAACATTGTGTGATCCTGAAGTTTCATTTACCACGTAAGTACCCGCACCACTGTTATATGTTCCTGTTTCAGGTATCGATACTGCCGTACATCTATATTCTTTTCCATCTGCAGCGGTAAAGATATCTCCTACTTCATAAGTATCAATACCTGTAAATGTTGTTGTTTCACTTGCAATGCTTGCTTCATCAAGCATTGTATTTTCGGGTGCAGTAACATTTGCGTCTGCAATATACCCTCTATATGACGTTGGAGCATACAATGCATTTACAACAGTTCCACCATGATTAATACCTTTTCCATGACCTTCTGGAAGTCCCACATATTCTACTTGTAAGCTTGATATACCATACACAAAGTTAAGATTTCCGTAACTTTGTTGATTAACGATTGTTCCATTTTCTTTTAAATCGTAATTAGAATTTCTTATAGGAAACAACGTGTTTCCTTCAGCATTAAGTAATGACGCATCAACAAACTCTGGTACAACTGTGTCAATAGTATATACTCCATTAAAAGACTTACCAACTGTAGACAAAGTATTTCCTATAACCCAATAATTATAATGCGGGGCTGCTCCTGTTGGAACAAATGATAATATTGTTTGATTATTGATAGAATCATCTATTCGATTAAAAGCTGCTCCTGTTGTTCCACTTGTAGCCTTAATACTATCATTTATAATATTTGTAACATACTCATTATTTACATTCTCTTCAATAGTAAATAAATCTGTGCCTTCACTAAAAGCATCTCCTACATATGCAGTTTCTACAACGTAGTTTGATTTAATAGTAAATTGGTTTTCTCCTACCTGCTCAACCGATACTTCATTTTGCATAGTTGCATGACTTGCATCAGCTGCAAATGTCATGTACGCATATCCACCAAAAACAGTAGATATCATTAATGCAAAAACTGCTATTAACTTCATTATTTTACTCATTTCTATCTCCTTTTCTCTCCAATTTTATTGCACTTTTAATACTTTTTTTACTAGAGTATCATATCAATAAATTCCTACTTAGTCAATATGCAATGCTTATAGTACTAGATAACCTCTATTAGTACTATAAAAAAACGTATTAGAATAAATTCTAATACGTTTGAAAATTGAATTTTATATTTTCTTTACATTAATTCTATTAAGTGCTTTTTTCAATGCAAATTCAGCACGTTCTAAATCAACTTTATCTTTTGCTTGAGAAAGTCTTTCACTTGCTCTTAGCTTTGCATTTGTAGCTCTTTCTTCATCAATTTCATCTTGAGATTCAATACCATTAGCGATAATTGTAGTTTCACTGTCATTTACATAAACAAATCCACCAGCTATCGCAAAATGTGTACGATTACCATCTACAAGAATGTTCATTTCTGAAATCTCTATTCCACTAGCAAGTGGAATATGACCTGCAAGAATACCCATCTGTCCTGAAGTTGTTCTAAGATTTAACATCTCCACTTCGATATCTCGATAAATTCCTTTTGGAGTCACAATACGTAATGAGAATTTTTTCATTACAATAGTGTTTTAGCCTTTTCTATAGCTTCTTCAATCGATCCAACATTATGGAATGCTTGTTCTGGAAGTAAGTCATGCTTACCTTCTAGAATTTCTTTAAATCCTTTGATTGTATCTTCAACACGGACATATTTTCCATCCATTCCCGTAAACTGGCTAGCTACAGTAAATGGTTGTGATAAATAGTTACGTACACGTCTTGCACGTGCAACGATTAATTTATCTTCCTCACCTAATTCTTCCATCCCTAGAATTGCAATGATATCTTGTAATTCTTGGAAACGTTGTAAGATTTCTTGTACACCATGAGCTACTTCATAGTGATCATTCCCTACAACTAACGGATCTAATGCTCTTGAAGAAGAGTTAAGTGGATCTACTGCAGGGTAAATTCCTAATGCTGCAATAGAACGATCAAGTACAATTTTTGCATCTAAGTGAGCAAATGTAGTTGCAGGAGCCGGGTCAGTTAAGTCATCGGCAGGTACATATACTGCTTGTACTGATGTGATAGATCCTTGTTTTGTTGATGTAATACGTTCTTGAAGTGCACCCATTTCTGTTGCCAGTGTTGGTTGGTATCCTGCTTGTGACGGAACACGTCCAAGTAATGCTGATACCTCAGCACCTGCTTGTGTAAATCTAAAGATGTTATCTACGAATAAAAGTACATCTTGTCCTTCTTCGTCACGGAAATGTTCTGCCATAGTAAGACCACTTAAGGCTACACGTAAACGTGCTCCTGGTGGCTCATTCATCTGACCAAATACTAGTGCTGTTTTGTTGATTACACCACTTTCTTTCATTTCATAATATAAGTCATTACCTTCACGGCTTCGCTCACCTACACCTGCAAATACTGATAAACCACCATGTTCTGTTGCTATATTGTTAATGAACTCTTGGATTAATACGGTTTTACCTACTCCAGCACCACCAAATAAACCTATTTTACCACCTTTGATAAATGGACAAATCAAGTCTACTACTTTAATACCAGTTTCTAATATTTCAGTTTCTGTTCTTTGTTGTGCATATGTTGGAGCCACTCTATGTATTGGCATTCTTTTTACATCTGCTGCTACTTCTTCTTTACCATCAATTACATTACCAAGTACGTTGAACATACGTCCTAACGTTTCTTTACCTACTGGTACAGAAATTGGTTGTTTTGTATCAATTGCTTCTTTACCTCTTACGATACCATCTGTTGGTCCCATGGCAACACAACGTACTACATCGTCTCCGATATGTTGTGCTACTTCTACCACTAACATGTCATCTCCGTTTTGGATATTGATGGCAGTGTTTAGTGCTGGTAAGTTGCTATCACCACTAAAATGTATATCGATTACAGGTCCTCTGGCACTAATTACTTTACCTATGTTTTGTGTCATATTGTACCTCCTATCTATTGTGCATTTGCCCCAGCAACAATTTCAGAAATCTCATTTGTGATTGCTGTTTGTCTTGCTTGGTTATATCTTAATAATAATTTTTCATTTAGTTCTTCTGCATTATCTGTCGCAGTTTCCATTGATGTTCTTCTTGATGCATTTTCACTTGTTACTGATTCTACTAAATATCCATAAACTACACCTTGTAAGTACATTGGTATTAGACTTTCTAGTACTGCATTTGGACTAGGTTCAAATTCAGTATATTTTTTTGTTACTTCTATTTCATCAAATTGAGTTGTATCTACTGGTAGTAATGTAATACTACGAGGAGTAAACGTTAAGTTATTTACAAATTCAGTATAGATGATTTTGATTTTAGAAATCTCTTTTTTACGATATTTTGTAGTTAAGTCAGTTACTAATTTAATTACATCTTTAAACTCTAAAGTACTATTCAAATGAGTATATTGATTGTTTACATTGATATCCATTTTACTAGTAAATTTTTCTACCTTTGTTCCAATTGTATATACATAGTCGCTACTATCAACTTCACTTACCATTGTTTTAAATACGTTGGTATTATATCCACCACATAAACCTAAACTTGAACTAATTACAATATAAGCAGTTGGACCTTCCTTATTTACACGTAAATAAGGAGAGTCATTTAAACCTTTATTGCTTTCCAAGATTTCTGCAACAGTTTCTTGTACCATTGTATAATATGGTTTTAGTTCATCAAGTTGATTTCTTGTTTTACGAAGTTTTGATGTTGCAACTAATTCCATTGCTTTAGTAATTTTTTTTGTAGAATCAACAGATTTAATACGACGTTTAATCTCTTGCATTGATCCTGCCATATTTTCTACCCCTTAGCGTTTGCTTTTTCAAATTGTGATACAAATGCTGACATACTTGTTCTAAGATTTGCATCTAACTCATCACTAATTGCTTTATTTGTAGTGATTTCACTAATGTATTCTGGATTTTTCATTGTAATGTTTTCAATTAATTCATCCATGAATTTAGCGATATGATCTACTTCTAATGTTTTTGTAAATCCATTTTTTAAAGCAAATAATGTAAGAACTTGCGTTTCTACACTACGTGGAGAATATTGTGCTTGTTTTAATACTTCACGTACTTTTTGTCCATGATCTAATGTTGCTTTAGTAGCCGCATCTAAATCAGAACCAAACTGAGCAAACGCCTGCATTTCTGCAAATTGTGCTAGTTCTAATTTTAAAGATCCCGAAACTTGTTTCATTGCTTTAATTTGAGCCGATGAACCAACACGACTTACTGAAAGTCCTGTATCAATTGCTGGTCTAAATCCAGCATTGAATAGTTCTTGTTGTAAGAATATTTGTCCATCTGTAATTGAAATTACATTTGTAGGAATATATGCTGAGATATCTCCTGCTTGAGTTTCAATGATTGGTAGAGCAGTGATTGAACCACCACCATTTTCTTCATTCAAACGACATGCACGTTCTAATAAACGTGAATGTAAGTAGAATACATCCCCTGGATATGCCTCACGTCCTGGTGGACGTTTTAATAATAGTGATAATGTACGATATGCTACGGCATGTTTTGATAAGTCATCATATACAATTAAGACATCCTTACCTTCATCTAACCATTGCTCTGCAATAGCACAACCAGCATAAGGTGCAATATATTGTACCGGTGCAAGTTCTGAAGCACTTGCAGATACGATTGTTGTATATTCTAATGCTCCACCTTTACGTAGTTTTTCTACGATTTGAGCAACTGTTGAATTCTTTTGTCCAATAGCAACATAAACACAATAAATGTCTTGTCCTTTTTGGTTTAAGATTGTGTCAATTGCGATAGCTGTTTTACCTGTTTGACGGTCTCCGATGATTAACTCCCTTTGACCACGTCCAATTGGGATAATTGCATCAATTGATGTAATTCCAGTTTGTAATGGTTGGTTTACTGACTTTCTAGTCATAACTCCACTAGCTACTCTTTCAATTGGTTTTGTTTGTCCTGTAATGATTTCTCCTTGTCCATCAATTGCTTGACCTAAAGGATTTACAACTCTACCTAACATTTCATCCCCTACAGGAATCTCGATAATCTTTCCAGTACGCTTAACTTCGTCTCCTTCTTTAATCGCACTTTCAGATCCAAGTAGTACGGCACCTACTGCATCTTCATCTAAGTTCATTACCATTCCATAAACATCACCTGGGAATAATAATAATTCACCTAACATCGCGTTATCTAAACCATGTACTAAACTAACACCGTCACCGATTGTCATTACTGTACCAACATCTTTTAATTCTAAGACGTTATCATAGTTTTTAATTTGTTCTTTAATTAAAGCACTAATTTCATCTGGTCTAAGCCCCACTATTGTCACCTACTTTCTTAATAGTTCTTTTTTTAATATATCTAATTTATTTTGAATTGTTGCATCTATAATACGGTTATCTAACTGCACTTTTATACCACCAATAAGAGAAGTATCTATTTTTGATGTAAGTACAATTTTTTTGTTTTCTCGCTTAGAGATAGCTTCTTCAATTTCTTTTACTTGTGTATCCGTTAATTCAAATGAACTATATACAATACCTTCTTCAATACCAACGTATTGATTTTGTAGTTTTTTATAACTTCTACAAATATCTAAAATATACTGTATTCTTCTTTTCTTAACTAATAATTTTAAAAAGTTTAGTACATATTTATCAACTGAAGATGCAAAGCTTTTATCAAGTAATTGATATTTATCTTGATCTTCAACCATAACATGACTAAAAAATGAAACAATTGATGGATTGTCATTGAAAACAGAAAATACTGTTTCCATATTCGATGCATATAATGATACGGCATCTTGCTCTAATGCTAAATCAAATAATGATTCAGCATATCTTCTAGCAATTGCTTCCATTAGTTAACAACTTCACTTACAAAGCTTTCTACTAACGCTTTGTTTGTTTCATCATCCATCTGTTTATTCATTACTTTACTTGCAACCTCAATAGCAACTTCAATGATTTCTTCTTTCATTTGACTTTGAGCTGCAGCTTTTTTAGCTTCTATTTCTTTTGATGCTTGTTCTATTTTTTCTTTTGCTTCTTTTGATGCTTGTTCCATAATAATTTCTTTGGCTTTTGTTGCATCAGTTTTTGCTTGTTCTACAATATTACGATATTCTACAGCAGCTTGACGTGATTGTTTTTCACTTTCTTCTACAAAGCTTTGTGCTTTTTCTTGCATTTCTTTAGCACTGTTTATTGAACCTTCAATAAACTCTGCACGCTGCGCAAAATATTTTTGAGTTGGTGCCCATAAATACTTTTTAAATATTAAAAGCATAACACCAGTAGCTAGTAGCTGAACAATAATTGTCGTAATATTGGGAAATAGTTTTCCTGCAATATCAATATTCACGTTATTATCTCCTTATCGTAATCTTAGTAAACGAATAATAAAATTAATGAAATTAATAAACCGTAAATCGCTACTGTTTCTGAAAGTGCGATCCCTAAGATCATCATTGTACGGATTTTACCTTCTGCTTCTGGGTTTCTACCTACAGCTTCTACTGCTTTACTCGCTGCGATCCCTTCCCCAATTCCTGTTCCTAAACCTGCACATACAGCGATTGCTGCTGCGATTGCGATTAATCCTTCTGTCATAATAATTTATTCCTCCTGAGTTTTTTTTCTGTTTTTCTATATCTTTACTAGTCTACTCTGCTTCCATAGCGATCAATATACTAGATAAAGTCACAAATACTAATGTTTGTACCATTGCGGCAAATACATCGAAATACATATGTAATATTGGGGCAAATATTGGCCCAATAAGGTCGATTGGTAAAAAGAACCCTGATAACCAACCTGTAAAAGAATATACTAATCCCATTAAGATAGTACCACTTAAGATATTACCAAAGATACGCATTGATAATGAAATTAATGGGGCAATGAATCCTAATATGTTTGTTGGTGGCCATACTATATCTAAGATAAATTTTATTCCACCTTTTTTCTTAATTGCGTTATATTGAATTAACGTAAACGTAATCAATGTTAATGCTAATGTAATTGAGAAGTTCGACGTTGGGGCTGCAAATGCAAATAACCCACTAACATTCGAAATAATCAGATATACAAATAACATCGCAAAATAAGGTATATAATTCTTTTCGAAACTTGCGGGCATAATTGTCTTTAAATAATCATAAACCATCTTTACACTTGTTTCGACAACAAGTACAACCCCAGTTGGTTTTTTGGTAGGATCTGCTAATGCAACTTTTTTACCTAACACAATAAAACCAATACTAAGAACAGTCATAATAATTAAAGAGAATATCAACTCCGTCTGGATAACAATATTTATTGTTCCATTACTCACTCGTTACACCTCCTCTACTTCGATAACTACTATAGTAAATAGTTACCTTTATAATGAAATATCCAATAAAAACAGTGACTATGTTTGCTACCTCTGGCATAAGCAATGCAATGAGAAACCCACTTGCGTATAGTGCTGTCTTTAATAATGTTAAAAACGATATAATTACAATTGTATTACTTCGTATTTGAAGTAATAGCGTGGATGTTTTAATAATAAGTAGAAATGTTAACACACTTACTACATAGCCTAGAGTTAATCCACTAATATAAATAATACTCCTAGACATTATACTAGGAATAATACATATTATCAAACCAATAATAAATATTTTTAGTGATGTCTTTAAGACATTTTTTTCATTCATTTCTTTGCGACTCCTAGTAATAATGAAATAGTATATATAAATGCAAATAACAATAACAATAGAATAAATATTGGCTCTGTACCGAAATGCTTATCAAGCCATAATCCTATTATTACTGCTAGTAGAAAGCTACTAATTACTTGCACTCCAAGTTGGAGTGCAAATAATAATTCTTTATATAACTTTTTATTCGGTTCCAAATAGGCGATCTCCTGCATCACCAAGACCTGGTACGATATAACCTGACTCATTTAAGTGACTGTCTAGTACACCTAAATATAATTCAACATCAGGATGTGCTTTTTCAATTGCTGCTACACCCTCAGGAGCTCCTACTAAACAAGCAAGTTTAATATGTTTTGCTCCACGTTTTTTAATATTTTCAATAGCGTCAATTGCACTACCTCCAGTTGCAAGCATTGGATCTACGATAATCACATCACTAGTTTCTAATCCTTTTGGGAACTTTGCGTAGTATTCATGTGGTTGAAGCGTTTCTTCATCACGAGCAATTCCAATATGTCCAACTTTTGCAGTTGGAATAATTGTACGAAATCCATCTACTAATCCAAGACCAGCACGTAAGATTGGAACTAAAATAACTTCTCTTTTAAGTTCACATGCTACCATTTTTGTAAGTGGTGTTGTTACTTCTTTGTCAACTACTGGTAGATTTTTAGTAACTTCATATGCCATTAACATTGCAATTTCATCAAGGTTTTGCTTAAAAATATTTGATTTCGTATTTACATCTCTCATGACTGTTAATTTATGATCAATTAACGGATGGTTTAATATTTTAGTTGTCATATTTATTCTCCTGTGTATGTTAATTCCTGATACATTGTTACTTTATCAGTTAATGCTTTTACTCGTTTAATACATTCTTCTTTTATAGCATCGGTTTCTTCATTTTGTAGGCGATATACTATTATTTTTGCAACCTCCTCAAAATCTTCTTTTGTAAATCCTTTGGTAGTCATTGCTGGTGTCCCAATACGAAGACCACTTGCTTTAAATGGTGGCAGTGTATCAAATGGAATTGCATTTTTATTTGCTGTAATACCTACTTCATCTAGTAGCCTTTCAGCCTTTTTACCACTGATATTAAAACTTGTTTGAACATCAAGTAATAATAAATGGTTATCTGTTCCACCTGAAACAAGTTTAATATCATGTTCGTGGAATACTTTTTCCATTGCTTTAGCGTTTGCTACAACATTATCAATATATGTTTTATATGAAGGTTGCAATGCTTCATGGAAACAAATTGCTTTTGCAGCAATAACATGCATTAATGGTCCACCTTGCATTCCTGGGAAAACTGCACTATCAATCTTCTTAGCAAACTCTTCTTTACAAAGAATTACACCACCTCTAGGTCCGCGTAATGTTTTATGTGTTGTAGTAGTTACAACATCTGCATGAGGAAATGGTGATGGATGATTACCAGTTGCTACTAATCCAGCAATATGTGCCATATCAACCATAAATAATGCACCAACTTCATCACAACATTTTTTCATAAACTCAAAATCAATACTTCTTGCATATGCACTTGCACCTGCAACCACTAATTTTGGTTTTATTGTTTTTACTTTTTCTTGAAAATCTTGATAATCAATCATTTCTGTTTTTGGATCTACTCCATAGCTATGGAATTTATAATTAATACCCGAATAATTTAATGGATGACCATGTGTTAAATGTCCTCCGTCTGCAAGAGACATTCCCAGAACAGTATCACCGTGTTCTAGTAATGCAAGATATACTGCGGTATTTGCTTGGGCACCTGAGTGCGGTTGAACATTTGCGTGTTCACTATTAAAAATTTTACATAATCTTTCTATCGCTAATGCTTCGACTTCATCTACAAACTGACAACCACCATAATATCTTCTTGCTGGGTACCCCTCAGCATATTTATTAGTTAAAATAGAACCTGTTGCTTTTAAAATATCATTTGATACAAAGTTTTCTGATGCAATTAATTCAATATTGTTTCTTTGTCTATGTAATTCTCTTTCAATACTTTCAAATACTGCAGTATCTTTCATACTTATTCCCCCTCGTAAGCCATCATTTTTTCTAAACGTAAATCGTGTCTACCACCTTCATACTCTGTTGTTAACCATGTATCAACAATTGTTAAGGCAAGTCCTTCACCAATTACGCGTTGCCCCATTGCAAGCATGTTTGTGTCATTATGCTCTCTTGTTGCCTTAGCACTAAACACATCATGACACAAAGCACAACGAATTGATTTTACTTTGTTTGCAACAATGCTTACACCAATTCCAGTACCACATACTACAATTCCTTTATCACATTCTCCTGCTGCCACTGCTTTTGCAGCACGACCAGCAAAGTCAGGATAATCAACACTATCACCGTTATAAGTTCCATAATCTTCTACTTCATAACCATTTTTTTCTAAATGCCCTTTAATTGCGTCTTTTAACTGTAATCCTCCATGATCACATGCTAATGCTACTTTCATACTATTGCCTCCATAATTTCTTTTTTACTAATACTTCCTTGACGTAGAATCGTTACACTTTTATCTTCAACTAGAACAACTGTGCTTGGTTTATCATTACCGGCATCTTGATTTACAACAGCAGAAATTTTACCATCAAATACTTGATAAACATCTACAGCTTTAATCATATCTTTGTCACCTGAAAGATTTGCACTTGTCACCCACATTGGTCCAACTTTTTGTAATAATTCTAACACGAGTTCACTATCTGGTATACGTATTCCGATGGTATTAAGTCCAGCTGTATACACCTTATCTAGACTATCAACTTTTGGTAATACAATTGTTAATTTTCCTGGCATTAATGTATCCATTATTTTAAATGCATAATCACTAATTTTTGCATATGCTCTTGCCTGTTCAACACTAGCAACCATTAGTGTAATTGCCTTACTACTTTGGCGCCCTTTAATATCATAGATACTTTCTAAACCTTGAACAGAATTCACAGATACACCTAACCCAAATACGGTTTCTGTTGGAAAAGCAACAACATTTTTTTCCTTTAATAAATCAACAATTTTATTAATCTCTTTAACGTCTATTAAATCTGTTTTCATTAGATCACCTCGTCTGTACCATTTTATCATAAATTACGTGAAAAGAATATGAACAGTTATCTGTTTTTATAAAATAAAATAACCCTTTCTTCCATTTGTTTTTTAACAATAATCAAGAAACAAAAATTCTACAACTTTATTACTATTAAAAAAGGGACAAACTAAATTTGCCCCTTTGCATTATATTTATTATTCTGTAGTTGAAGCATCATCTGATTCACCCTCAATGATAAATTCATCATTCACTTCACTAATCTCTTGATTATTCTCCATTGCTGTTATTAATGAATTGATCTCATTAATAGAAAAATCAAATGGAACTGAAATAGATAAACTTTGACCTATCCAACTATAACAGTTTGTTGAGCGATCTGGTTCAGTATACACCTGAATCGAATAAATATCCCATCCAGACATATCATTTAATTGCATTTGTACTAGTGATTTAATTGCTCCATCACTAACTGTTGTTTCAATAGTTCCTTCTAAACTACTTAGTATATTACTATATTTAAATAGAATATTTGGATCTAATACTTTTTCTATTAACCCCTCAACCACAAGTTGTTGATTTAATCCACGTTGATTATCTCCTGTAAGGAAAGCATCTCTTTCACGAACAAATGCTAGTGCTTGATCTCCATCAAGATCGATTTCACCCTCTGCAAAATCATAAGTTGTTCTTCCGTCAGTAGCTTTTAAACCACTTGTAAATTCATTAGGATTATCTATAGTAACACCACCAACTGCATCTACTAAATCCGTAAATGATGTAAAGTTTACTGTAGCGTAATAATCAATTTCAACATCTAAGAATCCACTGATTGTATCCATAGTATCATTTAAACCATAGTTTGCAAGATGTGTTAATTTATCATAATAACCTGGTGCAAATGATAATGGTACAAATGTATCACGAGGAATACTTGTAAGTAATATTTGTTTTGTTGTTGGGTTAACAGTAACTAACATATTTACATCTGTTCTAAACCCATCTGCTCCTGCATCTTCTTCATAAAAATCATTTGCACTTAGGTACACTGTAAATGTTTCTTTAGTAACACTCACATCACTTGCACCTTCGATTTCTTCAATAATTTCTACTTGATGTACAACACGTGTATCTTCTTCAAATGTAGGGTATTGTTCAATAATTGATGAACGATTTGTTTCGTTGATAACAATTGCATCAACTTCACCATTATATAATTTATCAGTTAACGTATTAAAATCTTGAGTTTCTTCTATGTGGATTTCACCACCTGCATCCTCTTCTATTTGTGTAGCAGCATTTGCGAGTATTACACCACCAACAGTAGTATTCATCGCAAGGTTTTTACCTGGTAAATCTGTTACTGTTTCAATATCAGAATCTACTAAAACAATTACACTTACTTTATGTTCTTGATATGTTTTTTGTAGTGAGCCTAGAAAGCTATTTCCTTCAATGACCATCTTAGATCCTAATAATAAACATATACTTAAAATTAAACTTATAAGTTTTGCGGTAATATTCCAACCAATTTTATTTTTTTTAGGATTCATCAAACGATACAACCCTGCATAAATAGCAATTAATAAAATGATCATTGCGATAAGATAATGTATTGGTAAAATATTTAAATTTGCAACCACTACACAAAACACTGAAATCATTATTAAATTAATACCACCTATAATTCTACGATTCAATAGTTTTTTCATTTTTCTTACTTCCTTATTTTCTTCTTACGTTTCCATATTTTATCATAAATATGTGTAATTTACAATTTAATATGGTATCATCACTTAATTTAACAA
>CAYJPL010000004.1:0-90395 GCA_964372125.1 uncultured Erysipelotrichales bacterium | reverse complement strand
ATTGTAAAGAAAAACTGGAAGACTTATTTGTCCCCCAGTAAAAGTATAGAGCCAGTATCCGTACTTTGCTTTTAAAATACCTAAAAACATACTTTTTATCCCAAATGCTATACATAGCATAATAAATAAATATAATGAAAAAATCTGGTCAGAAATAAAGAAATTCGTAAAAAGTTACAGTACATATATATGACTGATATAGTCATATAGAAATTATAAAAGAAAAACAGGAGGAGTTATTATGTTTAATGAAGTAGTTTTAGTTGGGAAGGTTGTTAAACAACCTATTTTAAAAGAGGTTTCTTCAGGAACTAAGCTAAGCACAGCAGTATTAGAAATTGAAAAAGGGTTTAAAAATGGAGTGGGAGTCGTTGAATCAGATTTTGTAACGATTGTGCTGTGGAGAGGAATTGCAGAAGCGCTTGTTGACTGTGCAACGATTGGCTCTATGGTTGGTATAAAAGGGAGATTACAAACTAGAACATTTGAAACTTCAGAACATCAAAGAATAACAACAATGGAAGTTGTTGCTGAAAAAGTCAGTTTTCTAGATAAGTATCTAAATCCAGTGCAAAAATTATAAAAATTAGAACTGTTTATGTTTTAATTTGTACTACTTTTTGATATAATTTTATCTTGAAAGTGGGTGTAACAATGAATATAGATCAAAGCAAAATTCGTAATTTTTCTATTATCGCCCATATTGATCATGGAAAAAGTACATTAGCAGATAGAATATTAGAATTAACACAAGCTGTAAGTAATCGTGAGATGAAAGCACAGCTACTAGATAGTATGGAATTAGAAAGAGAACGTGGTATAACAATCAAGTTAAATGCTGTTCAACTTTCATATACAGCAAAAGATGGTGAAACATATTTGTTTCACTTAATCGATACACCAGGTCATGTTGACTTCACTTATGAAGTTTCAAGATCACTTGCTGCATGTGAAGGTGCAATATTAGTAGTAGATGCTGTACAAGGAGTAGAAGCACAGACACTTGCTAATGTGTACTTAGCGTTAGATAATGATTTAGAAATATTACCAGTAATTAATAAAATTGATTTACCTAGTGCAGATGCACCAAGAATTATAAATGAAATTGAAGAAGTTGTGGGATTACCTGCAGACCATGCGCCATTGATTTCGGCCAAAACAGGTTTAAATATTATTGATGTATTAGAAAAAGTTGTGTCAGAATTTCCGGCACCACAAGGAAGTATTAACAACCCAACACAAGCCTTGATTTTTGACTCATTTTATGATGCATATCGTGGTGTAATTGTATTTGTTCGTATAATTGAAGGTACGATTGGAGTTGGAGATACAATTAAATTTATGGCTACTGGAGCTACTTATGAAGTAACAGAAGTGGGTGTTCGTACTCCAAAAGAATTGAAGAAAGATAGACTTGTAACAGGTGAAGTAGGATGGGTTTGTGCATCAATTAAATCAATCCGTGATGTTCATGTAGGGGATACGATTACGACACTTCAAAATGAGTCAAATGTACAACTACCTGGATATCGACAATTAAATCCAATGGTTTTTTGTGGGCTTTACCCAATTGATAATGCAAGATACAAAGACTTAAGGGAAGCATTAGAAAAAATGAAATTAAGTGATTCGGCATTATTGTTTGAACCTGAAACTTCACAAGCACTTGGTTTTGGATTCCGTTGTGGGTTCCTAGGTTTATTGCATATGGATGTAATTCAAGAGAGATTAGAACGTGAATTTGATTTAGAGTTAATCGCAACTGCACCATCAGTTATCTATCATTGTTTTTTAACAGATAAGACAATGGTTGTTATCGATAATCCATCAATGCTACCTGCACCACAAACAATTGATCATATTGAAGAACCTTATGTAAAAGCTTCAATTATGACACCTAATGAATATGTAGGGGCAATCATGGAACTATGTCAAAATAAACGTGGTGAATATATTGATATTCATTATATTGATGATACAAGACGTAATGTAGTATATGCAATTCCTTTATCTGAAATCGTATATGATTTCTTTGACAAATTAAAATCAGGTACAAAAGGATATGCCTCATTTGATTATGAAATAATTGGATATCGTACAAGTAAACTTCAAAAAATGGATATTTTACTTAATGGCGAAGTAGTAGATGCCCTGTCTACTATCGTCCATAAAGACTTTGCATATGGAAGAGGAAAAATCATTTGTGAAAAATTAAAAGAAATCATTCCAAAACAAATGTTTGAAGTCCCAGTGCAAGCTGCACTACAGGGGAAAGTTATTTCTCGTACTACAATTAAAGCAATGCGTAAAAATGTACTTGCAAAATGTTATGGTGGAGACATATCTAGAAAGAAAAAATTATTAGAGAAACAAAAAGAGGGTAAAAAGCGTATGAAAGCTGTAGGGAATGTTGAAATTCCTCAAGAAGCATTTATGGCAATACTATCAGTTGATGATGATTAAAAAATGGGGTTAACATTGTTAACCCCATTACTATGTGAAATAATACAGTATCATTTACATTTATATTAAATGTGTAGTATTATATAGCAATAAGGAGGTAAAAAGTGAAAATCAAAAGAAAAAAAGATATACCTTCTGTACGCTTTGAAGGCTCTGAAGAACAAAAAAATAAAAATAAAAATAAACAAAAAAATATGATTACGGCAAGGCTGCTTGGCATTGCTGGATTTATGGTTGTAATAGGATTCATTTTAATATTTAGACTTTCATACATACAAATCGCACAAGAAGAGTTGTATCGAGTAAAGTTGGATATTTATGGTGTACAAGTATATAGCCAAGATGCTAGTCGTGGTACAATAGAAGACCGAGATGGTGTAATGTTGGTGGATAATACAAATTCAATAGATGCAGTTTATTTTTCAATAAATGATATGAGTGAAGACGATGCAAAAGCAATTGCCAATTATTTATATGATCATGTAGAATATGATCTTGAGGAAATTGATGAAAGACAACGAAAAGATTATTTCTTAATTGCATTTCCTGATTTTGTAGATGGACTAATTAGCGATGAACAAAAAGAAGAACTTGCTAATAGCAATAATTATGATCGTGATTTATATAATTTACAAATTTCTTTAATCACACCTGAAATAATGGAAGAACATATGAGTGATGAAGTTTTATTCAAAACATGGATTGAAACAACAATCTTACAAACCACTAGTGGTTCAGCCACTTTACTAGAAGGACTTTCGGCAAGTGAAGCAAGTGTTATTTCAACAAATCATACACTATTAAAAGGAATCGAGATTAAGACTGGTTGGCAAAGAAATGTGATACATGATGATTCATTTACAGGTGTGCTTGGAAGAGTTTCTACTCAACAAACCGGTTTACCTAGTGAATCTGCTTTAGAATTTTTGTCACTTGGAATGTCAAATGACTCGCGTGTCGGATTGTCTGGATTAGAAGAAGAATACGATATGTTATTACGTGGGGTAAATTCTACGTACTCTATTACTACTGATGATAATGGTGATAGTGTTGCAAATTTAATGACTTCTGGTACTTCAGGTACGAATCTACGATTAACAATCGATTGGGAGTTGCAAGAACTTGCTGAACAAGAAATTATTGATGCATTAAAAGCAAATACTACGAATGAATTATTTACTGAAATGTTTTTAGTAATTATGGATCCAAACAATGGAGATATTTTAGTAATGGCTGGTAAAAAAATCGACCGTGAAACTGGAGAAATATACGACTATGCAGATGGTGCATATAAAAGTGCGTATCTTATCGGTTCAACTACAAAAGGTGGTACAATTTACTCTGCTTATAAACATGATTTAACGTATCCTGGTGAAATTATTATAGATGAACCAATGAAAATTCAAGGTACTAAAGAAAAGTCATCTTGGACAAATTTAGGGGCAATTGATGACATTACTGCACTTGCAAGATCATCTAACATATTTATGTTTGAAATGGCAATCCGACTTGGTGGGGGTAGTTATGCATATAATCAACCACTAGTGTTAGATTATGATGCGTTTGACATATATCGTAATGATTTAAGTGAGTTAGGGTTAGGCGTTAAAACGGGTATTGATGTACCTGAGGAAAGTTTAGGTTACCGCGGTCCTACTGATTCAAGAACTTCAGGATTACTTCTAGATTTAGTAATTGGTCAATATGATAGCTATACACCTATACAAGTTGCTCAATATGTGTCAACACTTGCAAATGGAGGAACACGCATTGCTCCTAGACTTGTAAGTGAAGGATATACAGTAGATGGAGAAGGAAATAAAACTGTGACATATCAAAACGATATTGAGGTTTTAGATGATGTGAGCTTTGAAGAAACAGCATTTGAACAAATTCATGCTGGATACCGTGCGTGTGTTACATATTCTAATGGACTATGTCGTGCCCACTGGTCTGGTAGTGATTATACAGTTTATGGAAAGACTGGTAGTGCTGAGGTCTTTGACTATTCAACGGGTACTGCTATCGACTATGCAAACCTTTTAAATACTGGCTGGACTACTAGTTCAGATAGTGATGAAGTTGATTTAGTATTTGTTTCTATTGCACCTAGATTGAATGCTGGGGCAGCATATTATCAGGTTCCAAGAACAGTAGTTGATGCATATTATGAAAAATACGAATAAATTTAAATTTTACTAGTAATTATTGAATTACTGTGATATTATTATAATCGAAGTTTAGATATAGGAGGTGCTAACATGAGAGAAAATATCATCCTAAAATGTACTACATGTGGTGAAGAAAATTATATTAATACAAAAAATAAAAGAAATCATCCAGAGAGAATGGAAGTAAATAAATACTGTCCAAGATGTAATAAAAAAATGGTACATAAAGAAAAGAAATAAGCCTTATGGCTTTTTTTCTTTAGGAGGAAAATATGAAAATAAAAAAAATGGAATTAGGTAGTTATCAAACAAATTGTTATATCGTAAGCAATGATATAAATCATTGTTTTGTAGTTGATCCTGGAGACAATGGTAAGAAAGTTACAAATTACATTCGTGAAAATGAATTGATACTTGATGCAGTATTACTAACACATGGACATTTTGATCATATTGGAGCAGTAGACTATCTATTTGATCAATTTAAATGTAAAGTGTATTGTCATGAAGATACAATTGAATTATTACATAATGAAAAACTAAATCTTTCTACTTTTCAAACACCTTTTACAATAAAAGCCATTGTTGAAGCAACAAACTCAAAAATGAATATTTGTGGGTTCGATATTGCATGGTTGCATTTACCAGGCCATTGTCCAGGTAGTTCAATGATTCATTTGCCCTTAGAAAATGTCATTTTCTCAGGCGATGTACTTTTTAATGGTTCAATAGGAAGATATGATTTTCCGGGATCTAGTAATTTTGAAACTAAACAAACACTTGAAACAATCAAGGGTTATCAATTTGATGCAGTAGTGTATCCAGGGCATGGCAGTTCTACTACGATATTTCAAGAACAACAAACAAATCCATATTTACAGTAGACCACAATGTATGTGGTCTTTTTTAAAGCAATTTTTTTAATATATAGGTATATGATAATAGGAGGAATGATTATGAATGATCAATTTGAATCTATAATCCGTCAAGCAATAGACAACAATGTAACCGACATCCATATTATGTTAAAAAAAACTTGCCTTATATATTTTAGACAAACTGGTAATTTGCATTTTAAATTCTCAATTGATAAAAATCAAGGAGAAAAATTATTTAACTACATTCGATTTTGTAGTAAAATCGACATCAACTATATCAAAAAACCACAAACTGGTCATTATCATTTCTCTTACAATAAAAAAGACTATTATCTGCGTGTTTCATCATTACCAACTTTTAAAAGTGATAGCATCGTAATTAGAATATTAAATAATCATCAAAAAATCACTATCGAAAATTTGTTTTATCAAACTGAAATTACTAACTATATTAAGCTAATTACTAAAAGGAAATATGGGTTATTTATAGTAAGTGGAGCAACAGGATCAGGAAAATCAACCACACTATACACTATTATAGATGAAATACATAAACGATATAAACGGAATATTGTAACATTAGAAGATCCCATTGAAATCACAAAACCATACTGCTTACAAATACAAATCAATGAAGCACTTGGGGTTACTTACTATAGTGCATTAAAGCAGATATTAAGGCATGATCCTGATGTAATTATGATTGGAGAAATACGTGATGAACAGACTGCAAAACTCGCAATAACATGTGCTTTAACAGGACATTTAGTCCTTGCAACAATCCATGCAGGGAGTGCAATATCGACATTGCTTAGATTAGAAAATCTAGGATGCTTACGCCTTGATTTACAAGAAATATTAGTAGGGGTGTTATGTCAAAAAATGTTATATAGGAAGACTATTAACAAACCATTTGTACTCTGTGAAATAATCAATACAAACGATATACAAACCTATTTTTCATCTAATACCATTCAATATATTTCTTTTAAACAGTCGCTACTAACAATTACAAAAGAGATTGCACTTTTAGATATTGGAGATGTAATAGATGAATAAAGAGTTAAAAGAACTAGAGATATTAGCTTCTTTGTTAGAAAGCGACTACGATATTGATGATGTAATAGAGTTAACATCTCTTCTAGGTGATAAAAAGAGATTATTAAATATTCAATCTATGTTACAACAAGGAAATAGCCTGTCAAGTGCAATATGTAAGCAAAACTATGCTAAAGAATTTATTAAGTATTTCCAGTTTTTCGAAATGACAAATAAAAGCTCATATGCAATAAAAAAAGCACTTGAAATATGTACTAAACAAAATGCTCTTAAACAACAACTCTTAAAAAAACTAAGATATCCAGCATGTCTTATACTATTTTTGATTTTATTCTTATTTTTTATCGGAATCTTTTTAATGCCACAAGTAAATACATTACTAGAGCAGTTTTCTACATCACCATCAATGATGCAAATAATTATCTTTAAAAGCTTTACAATTATTCCATTTTTGATGTTATTTGTTTTGGTTAGCAGTATTGTGTGTATTTTGATTTTATTATATTCTATAAAATCAGGAAATCATCAATTAATACATAAATTCATCAATATAAAAGGAATAGGAGCAATCTTAAAAAAATATTATTCACTTTCCTTTGCGCTTCTTTACAATGAGTTATTAAAAAGTGGATATGACTTTAATGCTGCAATTCATTTTATGTTAGAAAACACTAAGAATCAGCCTATACAATCACTTGTATATCAACTGTATTGTAGTATAAGTCAAGGAATGTCTCTTGAAGCATCGTATGAAAGTATACCTTACTTTGAAGAAAGTATTATTGCGTTTTTAATAATATTATCTAAACAAGAAAAAAATAATAAAAATTTGGATGACTACATCTCATTAACGATTGATATTGTTCAACAGTTTGTAGATAGAATTATTTCTATTGTTTTGCCAATAACGTATTTATTTATAGGAACATTTGTGATTACTGTCTATTTATCGATTATTATTCCATTGATGGATATTGTAAATATAATGTAGGAGGGAATTATGAAACATAATAATAAAGGTTTTACAATGATTGAAATTATTTTTTGTATTAGTGTTATATTGATTATTTTGTTACTTGTAATCCCGAATGTTACTAATAAAAATAACATCGTTAAAGAAAAAAGCTGTTTAGCACAAGTAGAAGTAGTTAATGCTCAAATAATACTTTATCAAATTGAAACGGGTATACTGCCAACAAGTATTAGCGATTTAACATCTGGAACACATCCATACTTAAAAGAAAATCAGGCAACTTGTCCAAGTGGTAGTGCAATCTATATTCAAGATGGACAAGCATACAGTGAGTAATTCTGGTTTTACGCTTGTTGAAATGCTGTTTGTAGTAGCAACTATAATTAGCATTATGTTGCTTACTTTCCCAATGATGATAACTGAAACAAACAATTATGACTATGTCGTTGCAACTACAAAGTACGCTGTTGATACTGCAAAGTATCTTGCGATTACCAATCGTGATAAAGTTGAAATAGTACTTAAGGACAATAAAATTGTTATTTTAGATCATGATGTGGAGTATATCCTTCAGGGTTACGAATTTAGTGAAGACTATAATATTCACTTTACAAAAAACGGAAATATAAATATGGCTAAAACGGTTCTTTTATGCAAAGATAGTGAGTGTATAAATTTTGTATTACAATTAGAAAGCGGGAAAATATATGTTCGATAATAAAGGAAGTTTACTTATTGATAGTCTATTTGCATTCTTTATATATTTTATTACATCAAGTATTATAATTTCGCTTTATTCAATAATACTTTTTAGTTATAATCATCAACAAACAATATACCAAGAGTATAATATCGAAAGAGAAAAAAAGGAAAATTCACAATGGTATCAAGAATCTATAGATGTAATAATAACCATGGTTTTACAATGATTGAGGTACTGTTTAGTCTGTTTATTGTTATTATAATAACGATGTCACTTACAAGTATTTTGCATGTGGTTCTATTATCGCCTAAACATCACATGGTATCAAGTGAGCCACATATTGCAGCTTCACAATTAACAAATACTTTATATACATCTCATGATATAAAAGCTTCTACAATTCTTGAATATACAGATGAGGACAATAAGACATTTACTATTCAATTAGATAATAATCGAATAATAAAAAAACCAGGATACGTTATTTTTTTAGACTCAGTTTCCAATTTATCTTTTGATATAGTAAACCAAAAGGTTTATATGAATTTGACTTATGAGGAGAATGATTATGTATTTTGGATTGCGACAGCTATTGAGACTACAAATGAATAATCGTGGTAACGTTCTACAAATAACATTAGTACTTTTTACTGTGCTACTGTCAAATATTCTTTATCTAACAACAATAACGATTGAACAAGCAAATATTGTAAAACAAATTGAAAATATTGATGAAGCAAGACTATTGGAACTATCAATTATAAGTCATTATCGATATTCGATTCAAAATGATATATTGCTTAGTAACGAAATAACAATTGATGATACTACAGTGTATTTTACAGTTGATGACTTTGGGAGTTACTATGAAATATATACTAGAGTTGCAAATCCAAACATACAAACTGAATTTGTTTGTCAAATAGACATCGACGAGGTAATTCTAACGAAGTTTGAATATTTATAGTAAATTGTCTTTGATAAAAAAGTATTCACTTTTAAAGCTGCATTTGGTATAATTTAACGAGAAAAAGATATAAGGAGAATTTATATGATTAATGTTGGTGATTTAAGACCAGGGATGACATTCCAATACGAAGGGAATTTATTTATTGTATTAGAAGCATCACACAATAAGACTGCACGTGCAGCAGCAAATATTAAAGTAAAAATGAGAAACATGAGAAGTGGATCAACTACTGAAGTAACATATGGTGCAAACGATAGAGTTGCAAAAGCGCATATCGAAAAAAGAAAAATGCAATATTTGTATAACTCAGGTACTGCATTAGTATTTATGGATAATGAAACATATGAGCAAATTGAAATCGATGAAAGCGGATTGAAATGGGAAATGAACTTTATGAAAGAAAGTGATGATGTTGAAATCACTTGTTTTGAAGGAGAAGTTTTAGGGTTATCATTACCGATTAATGTTCCATTTAAAATCATTGAAACGGAACCAGCAGTAAAAGGTGATACAGCAACAGGTGCTACTAAATATGCAACTATTGAAACTGGATACCAAATCAAAGTACCTTTATTTATTAGTGAAGGTGAAATCGTAGTTGTAAATACAACAGATGGTAAATACCAAGGACGTGCATAGTCAACATGCAAAAACAAGTATATAAATATACTTGTTTTTTATACGTTCAAAAAATAATACATAGAATGTAGGTATATATATAAACTTTGTTAGACTTAGCTTGAAATATACATATAGTTTATTATACAATGTAAGTATATAAAGGAGTAATTATTATGAACCAAGAATATTTAAATTTAAACAAAACAAGTTATGGTGGGGCAAGTATCGGCATTCAGGTATTTGAAGGTATTGCGATAGCTGAGTTAGAACGTATTGAAGAAATTTCTTTTGGAAATCAAAAAGCAATGACTCTACCATTGAAATCTGCAGTGCAAGTACAAATCAATAAAGATAATCAAGTTAGTATAATACTAGATATAAATGTAAACTATGGTAAAAATATTACAAAGGTTACAAATTTGGTACAAAGTAAAATAAGCAATGCTGTTAAGGAAATGACAGGGGTAACTTTTTGTAAAGTTAATGTTACTATTGCAGCAATTAATTTTTAAATACTAGGTATATTTTTAATATACCTTTTGTTTTGGAGATAATCATATTAGATGGTAGGTTTTTATTTCCAAATAACAAGGTTTGTGGTAAAATCATGATAGATGTTTGGAAGGTAGAAATGTATGAAAAAAATAAGAAAAAAAATAACTAGAGAAAAAATTGTAGTAATGTTATATCAATATATATTAACACAAATTGATCAAGATGAAGCACGTTCTTTTTTAGAACATGATGAAGCAATAAATGATCCAAAATTCAAAGATAGCAAAGAAGAAGAAATAGTATATTGCTTAGATACGTTTTCTAAAATTAGAGAAAACTATGATGTGTTATATGCTACAGTAGGGAAAAACCTTAAGCAAGGATGGAAAATGGACCGTTTATCAAAAATGGAACAAGCAATATTATTGAATGGATGTTTTGAATTACAAGTATTAGAAAACGATAAAACAGTTGTAATCAACGAATCTGTTGAATTATCGAAGAAATTTTGTGATGATCAATCTTATAAATTCATAAATGGTGTATTAAATAAAATATAATGGAAAAAAAATATGTTTCTGTAAGTGGATTAAACAAGTATTTAAAAACAAAGATTGATCAAGATATGCAGTTACAAAAAATATATATTAAAGGTGAGATTTCTAATTTCAAACGACATAGTTCAGGGCACTTATATTTTACATTGAAAGATTCAAACTCAAGAATTAATGCAGTAATGTTTTCTTCGAAAGCAAAGTTGATTGATTTTGATATAAAAGATGGTGCCAAAGTATTGATTGGTGCAAGCTTATCAGTGTATGAAGTTGCAGGTACTTATCAATTGTATGTAAATACTATTGAGCAAGATGGAATTGGAAGTCTTTTTTTACAATTTGAAAAACGCAAACAAGAACTGCACAAAGAAGGTTTATTTGATGAAGTACACAAAAAGAAAATACCGAAATTTCCACAAAAGATAGCAGTTCTTACTGCAAATCCAAGTGCAGCGTTGATGGATATATTAAAAACAATAAAACACCGTTTTCCAGTTGTTAGAGTGTATATATTTCCAATACCAGTACAAGGAAAGGGTGCATATTTAGAAATAGAAAAAACTTTAAAGTATGTAGATACGCTTAATTTTTCAACAATTATTCTAGGACGTGGCGGAGGTTCTATTGAAGATTTATGGAACTTTAACGAAGAATCACTCGCCCGTACTATATACAGTTGTAATACGCCAATTATTAGTGGCGTTGGACATGAAGTAGACTTTACGATAGCAGATTTTGTAAGTGATATGCGAGCTCCCACACCAACTGGTGCAGCTTTACTTGCGACACCTGATATTGTTGAATTAAAACAAAACATATTATATAAACAACAACAACTACAAAGTGTTTTTACATCTAAACTTAAATTATGTAAGTCTAACGTAAAACAATTACAAACATTTTATCTGTTTGAAAATCCTCAAAAGTTATTTGAAGGTAAAAAAGTATACATTGATTCAAAAATTCAAGAATTAGAAAAACATATCACAAAAAATATTCAATATAAAAAAGATGAATTTCAGGCATTAAATATAAATATTCAAAATCAAAAAATACATTTTATAAATGATCATAAAAATGCACTATCAGTACTTAAAGCAAAATTAGATAATAGTGTTTTAAAACATGTAACATTAAAAAAACAAAACTTTGTTTTACAAGTAGCAAAGCTTGATGCACTTAGCCCTTTGCAAGTATTAAACCGAGGATATACTATTGTAAAGAAAGATAATCACCCAATTGTTAAAAAAGTAATGCTAAAAACAAATGATGAAATATCTATTGAATTTAAGGATGGAAGTATTGAGGCGGTTATTAAATAGGAGAAAAACATGGAAAATTTAACATTTGAACAAGCGATTGCAAGAATTGAAGAAATCGTTAAGGCTCTTGAAAACGAAAATACACCTATTGATGATAGTTTGAATTTATTTCAAGAAGGAATTGAACTGACATCATTTTGTAATAAAAAATTAGAAAATATTGAAGCAAAAGTTGCAAAGATAGTTGTAGGTGGTAAAGTAGAAGAATTTATTGCGGAGGAATAACTATGAATGATATTGTAAAACATATCGATAAACGTTTAGAATATTTACTAGACAAAAATACTCCAAGTAATGTACTAGAAGCTATGAAGTACAGCACATTTGCTGGTGGGAAACGTATCCGACCATTACTTTTTTGCATTGTACTAGAAAGTTATAATATTGATTATATGGAATACCTTGATATTGCTTGTGCAATAGAAATGGTACATACATATTCATTAATACATGATGATTTACCAGGGATGGATGATGACAATATGCGTCGTGGAAGACCTACATGTCATTGTGAGTTTGATGAAGCAACAGCAATTCTTGCAGGTGATGGTTTATTAAATGAAGCAATGAATGTTATTTTAAACAGTGATATTAATGATACATTGAAACTTGAATGTCTTACATTGCTTTTTGGTTCAAGTGGCATAAATGGCATGATATATGGTCAAATACTTGATATGGAGTATGAAAATAAAAAAGCATCAATCGATATATTAAGAAAAATACATAATCATAAAACAGGTGCACTTATTAGTTCTTGTTTTATGCTTGCAAGTAATATTGTATCAAAAAAAGATATAGATAGATGGAAAGAGATTGGTTTATACTTAGGTCTAGCGTTTCAAATACAAGATGATATTTTAGATGTTACAAGTACTAGTGAAATTCTAGGAAAGCCAGCTAGTAGTGATATTAAAAACCAAAAATCTACGTATGTAACGTTATTATCAATTCATGATGCTCAAGAATTAGTAAATGATTACTTTAATAAAATAAAAGAATTAGTTAAATCTCTAGATATTAATCATATCATAGTATTAGATTTAATTAATTCGATAGAGAAAAGAGTGAAATAAGTGAAACTAGAAGAAATTATTAATCCTTCATTTTTAAAGGAATTAGATCAACAACAACTAAATAGTTTAGCAACTACAATTCGAGAGTTTATTATAAAAAATGTCTCGAAAACAGGTGGACACTTATCTAGTAATCTTGGAATTGTAGAATTAACAATTGCACTTCATTATGTCTTTGACTCACCAACAGATAAGATATTTTTTGATGTAGGACATCAATGTTATGTTCATAAAATATTAACTGGAAGAGCAAAGGATTTTTCAACATTACGACAAACAAATGGACTCTCTGGTTTTCAAAAACAAAACGAATCAGTACATGATGTTTGGGAGGCAGGGCACTCATCGACTGCATTGAGTGCAGGAGTTGCGATGGCAGTTGCAAGAGATTTAAATAATGAAAACTATGATGTTATTCCTGTGGTTGGTGATGGTGCAATGCTAGGAGGAGCCTCGCTTGAAGCTCTAAATCATTTATCCTCACTTCCAAATAAAGTGATTTTAATCTTAAATGATAATCAGATGTCAATTGGTAAGGTTATTGGAGATGCTTCTCATTTTTTATCAAATGTCCGTATTTCTTCGACATATAACCATTTAAAGCAAGATTATCGAAGAGCGTTTTCAAAGGGAAAAATACGTAAAGCATTCTTCAAATCAACTTCAAACATTAAAAATGCCTTGCGTGATACACTAACTGTTTCAACAGTATTTGATGACTTTGGAATACGTCATTTAGGTCCGATTGATGGACATAATATAAAAGAACTGATTAAAGCACTTGAAGTTGCAAAACAGAGTAAAGACAGTGTAGTAGTACATGTTATTAGTCAAAAAGGAAAAGGCTACTCATTTGCGCAAAAAGACATTAGTGGAAAATGGCATGGTCCAGGTCCATTTGATATAGAAACAGGACTGCCGCTTAGTAAAAGTGATAATACGATGATTCCTTGGTCTAATGTTGTTTCTAATAAAATATATTCTATCATGGAAAATGATACTGATGTAGTAGCAGTTACTCCAGCAATGATTTCAGGTAGTGCAATGGAAAGATTATTTGAAGCATTTCCAAATCGATGTTTTGATGTAGGAATTGCAGAACAGCATGCATTAACATTTGTTGCTGGACTATCAATTAGTAAGAAAAAAACATTTATATCTGTATATTCATCATTCATACAACGTGCATACGATCAAATTAATCACGATATAGCAAGAATGAATTTGCCATGTTTTATTAGTGTGGATCGTGCTGGAATTGTTGGTAGTGATGGACCAACGCATCATGGTGTGTTTGATCTTTCTATCTTTTTGCCACTACCAAACATAGTATATTTTGCACCAAGTAATATACAAGAAGCAAATCAATATATTGATTATGCATTTAATAATTTCGATAAGCCATACTTTATGAGAATACCACGCGGAAGTACAAAAAAAGATTCTAATGAACTAAATGGTGATTTAGTCTATGGGAAATGGTTATCATATGATTATGGCAATAAGTTAATTATTATAACGTATGGCGAAAATGTCAACAAAGTAAGAGAAATGGTAGTAGAAAGAAATATTTCAGGTACTGTTGTAAATGCTCGATTCATCAAACCAATGGATGAATCGATGTTGCTTGATTTAGCATCGAAGAATATTCCAATTATTGTATATGAAACTGATTTAGAAGCAGGTGGTTTATTTCAGTATGTAAGTGCTTTTTATCATAAAAATAGTATAGAAGTTACATTATTAACAAAAGCTATTGAAGACAAGTACTCTATACAAGGGAGTATACAAGACATATATATAAATGATGGTATTGATATAGAATCACTATATCAATTGTGTAAGGAGACAATAGATAATGAAAGAAAGAATTGATGTTTTATTAGTAGAAAAAGGATTCTTTGATTCACGAGAAAAAGCAAAACGAGCAATTATGGCAGGAATTGTACGGGACGATTATGATATTATCGATAAACCAGGTACTAAAATTGATGTAGAATCAAATCTTTATGTCAAAGGTGATGTTATGCCATACGTATCTCGTGGTGGGTTAAAGCTAGAAAAAGCAATAAAATTATTCGATATTTCATTTCAAGATAAAATTGTTGTAGATATTGGTTCATCGACTGGTGGTTTTACTGATTGTTCTTTGCAACATGGTGCAAGTCTTGTTTATGCAATTGATGTTGGTACTAATCAACTTGCTTGGAAACTTAGAAATAATAGTCAAGTTATAGTAAAAGAGCAGACAAACTTTAGAATTGTTACAAAAGATTTCTTTGAACAAGGGCTTCCTAATATAGCAACGATTGATGTATCTTTTATATCTTTAAAACACATATTTTTACCACTACAAGGAATTTTAGAAAAAGGTTCTATAGTCATAGCGCTAATAAAACCACAATTTGAAGCAGGTAGAGATGATGTTGGAAAAAAGGGAATTATAAAAGATAAAGCTATTCATCAAAGTACAATAGAAAAAGTTATTGAGTATGGTAAAGAACATGACTTGATATTAGAAGGACTATCTTTTTCACCAATCACGGGTGGTCAAGGTAATATTGAATTCATTGCGAAGTTTGTAATGAATGGAAATAGTACAAATATTGATGTTGAATCAGTAGTAAGAGATGCACACAATGAATTAAAACAGTAGGGGGAACATAGATGATTGAAAGTATTTTAATTGATAATTTTGCGATTATTAAACAATTGAATATTGATTTTGATGATTCAATGACTGTACTCACTGGAGAAACTGGTGCTGGAAAGTCAATAATTATTGATGCTATTGGTCAATTGCTTGGACAACGTGTTCAATCGAGTTTTGTAGGCAAATTTAAAGATAAAGCTTTTATTGAAGGTGTATTCGACATAACAAATAATGCAATAGTTAAAACAATTTTATCAAATAATAATTTTGAAATCGAAGATGATAAACTTATTGTTTCGAAGTCCTTTAATAAGGACGGCAAAAGCATAATTAAACTAAACTACCGAAACACTACACAGAGCTTTCTAAAAAGTGTTATGGAAAATGTAATTGATATCCATAGTCAGTTTCAAACACATTCATTATTTGATCCAGAGAATCACTTATCAATTCTAGATTCGCTTATAGGAAAAGAAGTAGATGTATTACTAGATAGTTATACTATGGAGTACGAAGCATACGTTTCCTTAAAAAAACAATACAAGACATTGTTAAATGATGAACTTAATGATGAACAAATATCATTTTATCAAGCGCAATTAGATGAAATTAACGAGTTGGATTTTTCTGATTTTGATGAAAATGCACTGGAAGAAGAACGACAAAAACTAAGTAGTTTTCAAAAAATAAATGAAAAAGTGACACATTTTCGTCAATATATGGATAACTCAAGTAGTGGTGTAATAGCAATGATGCAACTTGCATTAAAACAACTATCTGATATTACGGATATTGAAGAGTACCGCGAATCATATGATAAATTATATGATCTGTATTATCAAGTTAATGACGTTAATGAACAAATATATAATGATTTTAATAATCTGTATTATGATGAATATCGAATGCAAGAAATTCAAAATACTATTTCTTTATTACAGCGATTAAAAAGAAAGCATGGACAAAGTGTTGAAGCAATTTTAGAAACAAGAGACACGCTTATTTCTAAAATTGAAGTATATAATAATAGAGAGTTAGTTATTGAAAATTTATCTTTGAAAATACAAGAATCAAGAGATAAAATTAACTTGATTGCAAAAAATATATCTGACTGTAGAAAAAAGTTTGCAACAACGTTTAAAGATAAAATGATTATAGAACTTCAGGATATGTACTTACCAAATGTTGATTTTTATATCGATTTCAAAGAAACAACTCCAACAAAATACGGAATTGATAAAATAATATTTATGATAAGCACAAATACTGGATATGATGCAAAACCATTACATAAAGTATCTTCAGGAGGAGAACTTTCAAGAATAATGCTTGCAATTAAAATATTATCAATGAAGCAAATGGCTATTAGTACAATTATTTTTGATGAAGCTGACAGTGGGGTTAGTGGAAAAGTTGCCCAAAGTATCGGTAAGAAAATGGCGCTTTTAGCAAGTGATAAGCAAGTATTTTGCATAACTCACTTAGCACAAGTTGCTAGTTTTGCAAGACATCACTATCATGTGATGAAAATAAACAATGAAGAAAGCGTAGATGTGAAAATCGAATTATTAGATACGCAAAGTAGTATTGAAGAATTGGCAAAAATGATTTCTGGAGAGATTGTATCTAATGAGTCTTTAAATCATGCAGCTACTTTAAAGAGACAAAATCAAATTTAAAGAGAGAATTGTAGTACTTTTCTATAATTCTTTTTATTATATATTGTATCATTTTTGTATAACAATTTTTTTCATGCTATTATTATATAAAGCGAGGTACATACATATGGAATATAATCAATTAATTTTGTTTGTTGGATTGCTGTGGGTTATTGTAATTGTAGGATTTATCAATAAAAAATATACTAAATTACCAAGTGAAATCGCACTTTTGCTTAGTTCAATTGCTATTGGTATACTTATTATATTTATAGAAATGATATTTAATTTTTCTATTTTTAGTGATTTAATACCATTATCTACTATTGATGACTTTTTAGTACATGGTTTTTTATGCTTTATGCTTTTTGCGGGAGCATGCGATTTATATTTAAAGCGTCTACTACCAAGTTTTAAACTGATTTTAGTACTTGCAATAATAACTACATTACTCGGAGCTATAATATATGGATTACTAGCATATGGAATACTATATGTACTTGGGATACACACACTATCTTTAATTGAGTGTTTTATGTTTGGTTGCATTGTAGCGCCAACTGATCCTATAGCAGCAATGAGTATCTTAAAAAAAGCGGGACTATCAAAAGAATTGGCAATTATAATCGAAGGTGAATCATTATTTAACGATGGTGTAGGACTTGCATTGTTTGTAGTAGTTTCTTCTTCTATTGAATCTGGAAATACTAGTGTTAATCCACTTGCATTTTTGTCAACTCTTTCATTTGAAGTAGTTGGGGCCCTAGTGATAGGGTTGTTAGTAAGTAGCATATCACTATATTTATTTAAAAGAACAAAAGATTGCTTTATGCAAATTTTTATAAGTTTACTTGCAGTGTCAAGTGCCTATGTTTTGTGTCAAAAAATTGGTGTATCTGGAGCAATTGCATCTGTGATATGTGGAATTGTTTATGCTTCTATAATTGAAAAAAACCAAGAAAAGCCAAATAATAGAATTCTTGATATGACTATATATCAAGATTTTTGGGCAGTTATACAAGATTTATTAAACAGTACACTTTATGTGTTACTTGGAATTACATTTATTCATATATATCGTTATACAACTTTTAATGAAATAGTTATATTAATTGCAATAATTTCTAACTTTCTTGCAAGATATATTTCGGTACTTATTCCTACTGCAATTTTTAAAGTTCGTCCTAAAGATTTATCATTATTTAAATTTACAAACTTATTAACTTATGCTGGAATAAAAGGAGCACTTAGCCTAGCTCTAGCGATTACTACAATAGACATTGTTGATGAAAATGTATTCCATAGTATTCTCATTGCAACATTTGCGATAGTAATATTTACTACAGTGATACAAGGCTTAACAATCGGGAAATTTTATAAAAGAAATTATTAAATATTGTAAAATAATATAAACAACGTTATACTAGATATTATATATTTATGGGGGTAAATTAAATGAATAAAGAAACATTATGTATACATGCTGGATATCATCCAGAAAGCGGAGAAGCTAGACAAATTCCAATTGTACAAAGTACAACATTTCATTATGATAATGCATCAAAAATGGGTAAACTTTTTGATCTGCAAGAAGCAGGATATTTTTATTCAAGACTACAAAATCCAACAAATGATTTAGTAGCTGCTAAGATTTGTGAACTTGAAAAAGGTAGTGCTGCAATGCTTACTTCATCTGGTCAGGCTGCTAATTTTTATGCTATATTTAATATCGCAAATTGTGGTGATCATGTTGTTTGTAGTAGTGCGGTTTATGGTGGAACATATAACTTGTTTAAGGTTACAATGCAAAAAATGGGTATCTCATTTACTTTTGTTGACCCAGAATGTTCTAAAGAACAGTTACAAGCAGCATTTCAACCTAATACAAAAGCAGTGTTTGCAGAAACATTATCTAATCCTACATTAGTTGTTTTAGATATTGAAATGTATGCAACTGTTGCACATGAAAATGGTGTACCGTTAATTATTGATAATACATTTGCAACACCAATCAATTGTAATCCAATATCTTATGGCGCAGATATTGTAACACATTCTACGACAAAATATTTAGATGGGCATGGAAGTGCAGTAGGGGGTTGTATTGTAGATGCTGGAAAATTTGACTGGATGAAATATCCAGATAAATTCCCAGGTTTATGTAAGCCAGATGATAGTTATCATGGTGTTATATATTGTGAAAGCTTTGGTTTAGGTGGGGCATATATTACTAAGGCAACAACACAATTAATGCGTGATTTTGGTGCAATACAAGCTCCACAAAATGCATATCTTTTAAATCTTGGGATTGAAAGTTTGCATGTACGTATTGAAAGACATTGCAGTAATGCATTAAAAATTGCTGAATTTTTAGAAAATCATCCTAAAGTTAATTGGGTGAATTATCCAGGATTAAAATCAAGTAAATATAACGCTTTAGCAAATAAGTATATGCCTAAGGGAACTTGTGGTGTATTAAGTTTTGGAATAGCTGGATCAATTGAAGATGCTATTACATTCATGGAAAGTTTGGAAATTATAGCTATTGCAACGCATGTTGCTGATGCAAAAAGTTGTTGTCTTCACCCTGCAAGTACAACACATCGTCAATTAACAAATGAGCAACTTCAAGAAGCGGGCTTGCCAGGTGATTTAATACGTTTAAGTGTAGGTATTGAAAATATTGATGATTTGATTAACGATATTTCAAAATCGTTAGATAACATTTAAAATGCCATTAATTATTCCTAAAGAATTACCTGCCTATACAACGTTACAAAATGAAAATGTATTTGTAATGAATGAAGAACGTGCAAAAACACAAGAGATTCGACCACTTAAAATATTAGTACTAAACTTAATGCCAACAAAAATAGTAACTGAAACACAAATTGCAAGACTGCTCGCAAATAATGCGATTCAGCTAGAGGTAACATTTTTGAAAACTGCAACATACAAATCGACAAATGTTTCCTTTGAACACCTTGAAGCATTTTACCGTACATTTGATGAAATTAAAAATCAATTTTTTGATGGTTTAATAATTACAGGTGCACCTGTAGAAAATATGAAATTTGAAGATGTACAATATTGGGAAGAACTATGTGCAATATTTGAATATGCAAAAACACATGTATATTCGACATTACATGTTTGTTGGGGTGCTCAAGCTGGACTTTATTTTCACTATGGAGTGGATAAATACAAATTAGATAAAAAGGTATCTGGTGTATTTAAACATCAAGTACATGCAACTGATAACCCATTAATACGTGGTTTTGATGAAGAATTTTATGCTCCACACTCTCGATACACAGATATTGTTACAGCAATGTTAGAACATAAAGATGTACAAATTTTAGCATCATCGAAAGAAGCAGGGGTTTATTTAGTAGCGTCGAGTGATTGTCGAAAAGTATTTGTAACTGGTCACCCAGAGTATGATACAGAAACATTAGATATTGAATATAATCGCGATATAAAAAAAGGAATTAAAATCGATATACCATATAACTATTACCAAAACGACGATCCGAAACAGCGAATCATTAATCGTTGGAAAAGTCATGCAACATTACTATATGTTAACTGGATTAATATTGTATATCAACAAACACCATACAACTTGGAAGAATTATTAACACAAAAATAGTGAATACATTATGTATTCACTATTTTTATAATTTTGGAAGGCGTGGAGTTGCGTTTACGCATCATTGTGATATAATTTTCTTGAGGTGATTCTATGCAAGTTATTTTCCATATAGATATTGATGCTTTTTTTGCTGCTGCTGAAATTTCTAAAAACCCAAGTCTTGCAAACAAGCCACTTGTTATTGCAGGGAATTCTAAACGTAGTGTTATAACAACTGCTTCATATGAAGCAAGAAAGTTTGGAATACATTCTGCAATGCCATTATTTCAAGCAAAAAAATTATGTAAGGATTTGATAAATAGACCGGTTAATATGGAATTATATCGTAGCAAGTCAGCGCAATTTTTTAGTGTGGTTAGCCGCTTTTCAAGTGTATTAGAGGTGGCTAGCATCGATGAATGTTATGTAGATATGACATCTTATATAGTAGAATATAAAATATTACCTTATGAACTTGCAAAAATGATTCAAGATGTAGTTTTAGATGAAATAGGACTATCAATTTCAATAGGCATTGCACCAAATAAATTTCTTGCTAAAATGGCAAGTGATATTGAAAAACCAAAAGGAATCACGGTAGTAACGAAAAATAATTTTAAAGAGATAATGTGGCCATTACCAATTAAGGATATGCATGGGATTGGAAAGAAAACACAGCCTAAGCTTATTGCAAATGGCTTTATAACAATCAAAGACATTGCTGATAAAAGAAAATATGATGTTTTAAGGTCATTAGTAGGAAAAAATGCATTGGTTTTATTTCGTAAAGCTAATGGAATTGACCAGCGAAAAGTACAACCAAACAGAAGCCAATTGAAATCTGTAGGAAATTCAACAACTTTATCAACAGATACTGATGACATAGATATTATATACGAAACGATTAAGTCATTAGCAAAGTCTGTATCTAGTAGAGCTATTAAAAAAGGATTAATTTCTAATACTATTGCGATAACCATAAAGTATACAAGGATTAAAAGTGTCTCAAGACAAACAGTTATTGACAGTTATGTTAATGATTATGAAACAGTGCTTGCAACTGCAAAGAGATTGTTTGATGAACATTACAACAATCAACCATTACGTCTAGTTGGAATAACATTACAAAATGTAATTGATAAGAAAAAGCATTATCATCAAACAAGTATTTTTGATTCTCCAGAAAGTACAGAAATAAGCAAGAAAGATGAACTTATAATCGAATTGACAAAGAAACATGGTGAAAATACAATTATAGATGCTACAAGTCTAATTAAAAAAAGAGAATCAAAATATTAAGACATTTTATGTAATTCATACGATGTCTTTTTTATTGTTATAGGGATAATACATTTTTTTAATGCTTATATAGTCATATATTTACGTGAAATATGTCTTTTTGATTGGAATTTATGTTAATCAATATTTATTAGTACAAATTTGTATTTTTTTAAATATATATTTATAATTTTATTTTATTTTATGCTATAATGTCAGTGGTGATATGATGAAAATTAATGAAGCAATTGAAGAGTATATTGAATATCTACTAATCGAAAAATCAGTCAGTAAAAATACCATAAGCTCATATAAAGGGGATTTAAAGCAATTTTTAAATCATGTTAATGAGACACTTTTGATTGATTCTATTGAAAGTATTGATAAAAGTGATGTGATATTTTACTTGCAATCTATTAGTCCTAATATTTCTTCAAAAACATTATCACGAAAACTAGTAACCTTGCGTAATTTCTATAAGTTTCTTGTTAAGGAAGAAATCCTTGAAAGAAATATTGTACAAAACATTGATTTGCCAAAAATTGGTAAATATTTACCAATTGTATTGAGTGAAAAACAAATTCAAGACTTGCTTGAAAGTATTGAAATAAAAGATCATATAAGTGCAAGAAATCGCTTGATGATTGAACTAATGTACGCAACTGGTATTCGAGTAAGTGAGCTTGTGACATTGATATCGAGTAATGTTAATGTTAAGATGGAGTTTATTGAGGTACATGGAAAAGGTAATAAACAACGTTATGTACCAATAACTAAATATGTTGCAAAAATGTTTGATACATATTTTAAAGAATATCGAATTCATTTTAAAAATGAACATATTATTAAAGAATGCTTCATAAGTGAAACAGGAAAAAAATTAGATCGTTTCGCCATTAATCGTATCTTAAAAAAAATCATTCATGAAAGTAGTCTGTCTATTGAATGTACGCCACATACGTTGCGTCATAGCTTTGCAACACACATGTTAGAAAATAGTGCTGATTTACGTTCTATTCAAGAGCTATTAGGACATAGTGATATTGCTACTACAACAATTTATACACATATAAGTAATGAAAAGATAAAAAGTGATTATCGAAAGTATCATCCAAGACAAGGAAAGAAGGAGTAGTATTATGAAGTTTAAAAGAGTATTTTTGATTGTGTTAGATTCACTAGGTATTGGACAAGCAAATGATGCTAAAGAATATGGTGATGAGGGTGCAAACACACTAGGAAATATTGCTGCACATGTTAATGGATTACACGTTGAAAACCTAGAAGGTTTAGGTCTAGGTACATTGGGAAGTTTTGAAGGTATATATCGTTTAAATAGACATTTAGGTTATACTGCAAGATTACATGAAATTTCAAATGGAAAAGACACAATGACTGGTCATTGGGAGATGATGGGAATTAAAACAATTAATCCTTTTGTAACGTTTACGGATACAGGGTTTCCAGAAGAATTTATAAAATTATTTGAAGAAAAAACAGGACGCAAAACAATTGGGAATATTGCATCAAGCGGTACTGAAATATTGGATCAATATGGTGAACATCAAATGCAAACAGGGGATTGGATTGTGTATACATCTGCAGATTCTGTTTTTCAAATCGCTGCACACGAAGATGTAATTCCTTTAGAAGAATTATATAAAGCATGTGAAATTGCTCGTGAAATCGCTATGAAAGATGAGTGGAGAGTGGGGAGAATCATTGCTAGGCCATATATCGGTAAAAAAGTAGGGGAGTTTAAAAGAACTTCAAATAGACATGACTGGGCACTTGCTCCAACAGGTAGAACTGTACTAGATTCATTAAAAGACGCAGGAAAAGAAGTTGTTGGTGTAGGAAAAATACCTGACATATTCTGTGATTATGGAATCACTAGAAAAGTTAAAACAGTATCAAATTTTGATGGTATGGAAAAAACAACTGAACTTGCAAAAGAAGATTTTGAAGGTTTGGTTTTCACGAATTTAGTAGATTTTGATGCAGAGTTTGGACATCGAAGAAATCCTGCTGGATACGCTAAAGCAATTGAAGATTTTGATAATCAATTGCATGATTTACTTGCATATTTAAAACATGATGATTTACTTATGATAACTGCAGATCATGGAAATGATCCAACATTTAAAGGAAGCGATCATACACGTGAAATGGTTCCTTTAGTTATGTATTCAAAGGATTTCTTTTATCCAACAAAATTAGATGATCAAGAATCTTTCGCTGTTATTGGGGCTACAATTGCTGAAAACTTTGGAGTTGAATTACCACCAATCGGTAATTCAATATTAGATAAATTGAGATAATGATGGAACAAAAAGAAACGAAAAAATTAATAAACTTAGCCTTAGGTGCTTACTTTGTAGGTTGGATTGTGTTTGCATTTGCAATCCAATTTACAAATGGTATTTTGGTTATATTAACTAGTTTATTCACATTATTATTAAATGTAGTTGCAATGATAGCCTTATATAGAAATTATCAAATATCAAAATTACATATATTTATTGTAGAATTAATTTTTGGTGTAGTATTTACTGCTGCACAAATTATTCTTATATTTTCTACATTATAAAATACACATAACATACATTATGCGAAGTTGTGTATGTTTAAAAGAGGACTGTATAAATAACAGTCCTCTTTTAATATATTTCGTTAATATATATATTATCATTGATTATATAATTATCATTTGTCATCATAGTATTGATTAAAGTGTATTCACCTGGTAACTCAATACTAGAATCAATAATAAGCTCTATTGTATCATTACTAGTAAACATAGATAGTATTTTTAATACTGATTCCTTATTAGTGTATATTAATTCACTTATAGACACCTTGTTGTTGTTTATGCTATATACGGCATAAGAATCCAATACTCCATTTTCGTATACAGTAACAATAGATTGATTAAATACTTCACATCTTGGTATTAAATAGTTTGCGTAGTACTCTTTATCGCGACAATAATGCGAATTAAAATTTCCACAATACTGATTATATAAATTCACTAAATCATTAACATTAAATTCGCTATTAATTAAATCTTTTTTTGGAATTAAAGATTTATCGATATCATATTTTTTCATGAATAATTGTTTTTTAAATCCGTACTTTTCATATATTTCAGGATTATAGGCTTGCAAAAATAGTCTTTTATTATTAAATTTAGGATATTTGTATATATAATCCATCATTTTGTCTAAAATTCCGTTATATCGATATTCTTCTTTGGTCCCTACTCCTAATATAAAATATACATTATTTTGTTTGTGAATTTCATACTCTCTGATTTGTAGCATACCGACTATTTGTCCTTTATCTTTTGCTAAAAAGATATCAATATTTGATGGTTTGTATACATTGTTAAAATAGAACTCTGTTGACTGACTATCTTCATCTACAAATAAATTTTGCCAAAGTTCTTTTACTTCTTGTAATTCTTTGTCTGTTTGTAGTAAAGAAATTTCGATATTGTTTTCTACAATGCAATATTTTTCTACTTGAAAAAGTGGATGCATAGCTCTTTTTGCATGTCGCAAATGATCATATCCCATATCTTCTTCGCGATTAACGTATGTTGCATTTGTAAAATTTTCTTCCAAAAACATTTTGTTAATAGCAACATATAATCCACGGATATCCTTATCTGCTTTTTCAACATGAATATGTACTGTATCACCATGAATCAATGATGCAATAGTAAATGCTACAAGTGTTGTATCATGATAAATACACCCCGCCTTTACATTAAGTATATCCATGTTTTGAAGTAAAGTAGATATCCCACTACGTTCTTTTACATCTTCTTTAATATCCGGATGTAGTAAATACCATTTATCATAAAAGTCAATAACGTTAGAATAATCACTATCATCATAATTTTTATATGAATATTTGACTTCACTATTTAAGAATGCATTAAAGTGATTTCTTCGTTTTTGCATCTTTTTACCACGTAATGTAACTAATGTTTCATATGAGTACACATAATCATAATAATCAGGTGTTTTAATGTATAATAACTCTTTTTTATATATACTTTTTAAATGATTCATTATTTTAGGACTTACTGCATCTAGATAAAACGTAAATCCATTCTTATTTGCATACTCTTTCATATATATAAATGCATCGTCAATTGCATCTACACTGCAATAAGGCATGATAAAAAAGCGAATGTCCCTAAATGTATGTAAAATTAATAAATAATCATCATGTATTTCATACTCTGATTTATATACATCTTTCCACATCATCAGTGTTGTAAAATCATAATTATAACCTGGATAATTCACCTTATCAAAATAAGGTTTTATTAAGTTGTAATCTTCTAACGTTAATTTTTTCATAAATCTCCTACTTTTCTATTACAAGTGCTTGCATAAATTGAATTGCTACCCTACCAGAATATCCACCATGACGTATTGCCCATGTAAGTGATTTTGAGTGTAATAATTCTCTTTGTATTTGAATGTTATTTATTTTTGCAAGTTCATCAACTATTTCTAAATACTGAAACTTATCAGGCTTTCCATATAAAATAGATAAACCAAAACGAGTACTTAATGACAATGTCTCTTGTCTTGTATCATTTACATGTACCTCATCACCTTGTCTTTGTGTCCAAGTTTGTTTAATTAAATGTCTACGATTACTAGTTGCATATATCAAAACATTGTCCGGTTTTTTTTCTAATCCACCCTCTATAACGGCTTTTAAGTATTTATATTCTACTTCAAACTCTTCAAAAGATAAATCATCCATAAATATTATAAACTTATAATTTCTTGATTGTAATTCTTGAATAATTTTTGGAAGTGCAATAAATTGATGTTTATATACTTCAACCATACGTAATCCGTCTTTATAATATTTGTTAAGTAATGCCTTTACACTTGTAGATTTACCAGTTCCGCTGTCTCCATATAATAACACATTGTTTGCGTTTTTGTCATTTAAAAAGGCTTCGGTATTATCTACTAACAACTTTGATTGGAATTCCAAACCAACTAAATCATCAAGAGAATCATTCCCAATGTGTATAATTGGTACTATTTCCTCTTGGAAATATCGAAAGGCTTTATTTAACCCGTACTTTGCAACTCCATATTTTGTATAATGTTCAACTAAGCAATCATAAAACTCAAGTTCATCAGTTGCATTAGACAGTGAGCATTGTAAATTAACTAACATATCATGTATTTCTCTATTTTTTAAATGCTTTGAACTTTCATAGTTTCTAATTAACGATAAAAATGGCTCTTTTATAAAATTCAATTCATTATTATACATTTTAAAAATAAGTTTTAAATCCTCGATAACTACAGCTTTTAGTAATGGTGATATTTTTTGTTTTCTTTCTAGTGCAAGTGAAAAACTATTTTCATGATTTACTAATAGATGCACAATCATACTCTTCCATAGATCTTTATCAAGATAATATTCATCTGCGATTGAAATCAAATTTTGAAATAATAACTCACCATTTTTATTATCGAATAGTTCAAAATTAACTCTAATTTCTTCACTAGAAGATGTATTATTATATATTTGTAACATAATGTCTCCTTTCAAAAAAGAAGAGACAGTGACTGTCTCTTTAGTTTTTAAAGCTATGTATTGGTGCTGGAATTCTTCCACCACGATTAATAAAATCTGCACATTCAAATGTACTTACTGGCATAATTGGTGCATATCCAAGTAAACCACCAAACTCTACAATCTCTCCAACAGTTTTACCTACAACTGGAATAATTCGAACTGCAGTTGTTTTTTGATTAATCATACCGATTGCCATTTCATCAGCAATTATACCAGATAAAATTGTATTTGATGTATCTCCTGGGATAGCTATCATATCTAAGCCTACCGAGCATACACAAGTCATTGCCTCAAGTTTTTCTAGTGAAAGCGATCCTCTAATTACTGCATCAATCATACCTTGATCTTCACTTACAGGTATAAAGGCTCCAGATAAACCACCAACATAAGAGCTAGCCATTACTCCACCTTTTTTAACTTGATCATTCAAGATTGCTAGTGCAGCTGTAGTACCAGGACATCCAACACTTTCAAGCCCCATACCTTCTAAGCAATCAGCAATACTATCGCCAATTGCAGGAGTTGGTGCAAGAGATAAGTCAATAATTCCAAAAGGAATATTTAATCTTTCTGACGCTTCTAATGCAACTAGTTGTCCTACACGTGTGATTTTAAAAGCAGTTTTCTTAATTGTTTCACAAAGCTCACCAAAGTCTTTCCCCTTTGCAGTCGCGATAGCGTTCTTTACAACTCCAGGGCCGCTTACACCAACGTGAATTACAGCATCAGCCTCAGTCACCCCGTGGAATGCTCCAGCCATAAATGGATTATCATCAGGTGCATTGCACAATACGACTAGTTTAGCACATCCGATTGAATCATTTTCTTTTGTTAAAGTAGCAGTTTCTTTGATGATTTCACCCATTAATTTAACTGCATCCATATTAATTCCTGTTTTTGATGAACCAACATTCACTGAACTGCATACATGTCCAGTTACTTTCATTGCTTCTGGAATTGAACGAATAAGTAATTCTTCAGACTTTGTCATTCCTTTTGAAACGATTGCAGAGTATCCCCCGATAAAATTCACGCCCGTTTCAAGTGCACATTTATCTAGGGTCTTTGCGATTTTCACAAAATCAGCAGTTGACTTACATGCATTTGCACCAACAAAACCAATTGGTGTAACACTAATTCTTTTATTTACTATTGGTATACCATATTTCTTTTCAATATCTTTTCCTGTCGATACCAAGTCTTTTGCAAGTGTAGTAATCTTAGTGTAGATGTTATCACATACAACATCCACATTACTATCCATACAATCTAACAAGCTAATTCCTAATGTAATAGTACGCACATCAAGATTTTCTTGTTCAATCATTTTATTTGTTTCATTTACCTCAAATATATTAATCATACAAATCTCCTTTATATACGATGCATTTTATTAAAAATATCTTCATGTTGCAATTTAATGTTTACACCAATGTCAGAACCTAACTCTGTGATTTCATCACAAACTTCCCCCAGGTTATCTTTTATAGATGTAACATCAACAACCATCATCATATTGAAATATCCTTGAATGATTGTTTGAGAAATATCTAAGATATTCATCTCGTTTTCTGCAAGAAAACTACATATTTTAGCGATGATACCTACTTGATCTTTACCTACTACTGTGATTATACCCTTTTCCATAATTATCCTCCTTATTATTTACGATATTATAGCATAAAATTCTATTATAAAATAGTCAGTCTAAATAATAAAATAAAAAAAACTGTAATTAATTACTAATTACAGTTCATTTTATATGCGATTATTCACCTAATAATTTCATAGCTGTTTCAAAAACAGATTTACCGTTCATTGTACCATAATCTCTCATGTCGATTACGTCAACTGGGATTTTTCCACCTTTACGTCCTTCTGCTAATTTTTCAATTGCAGCTCTTTGGAAACGAACTTGTGGTCCTAACATAATTACGTCAACTTCTTCTAATACTCTTGGTGCATCAGAGAAAGGTAATGCAAAGATTGTACACTCTACACCTGCATCTTTAGCTGCTGCCTCCATTTTAGTTACTAACAAACTTGTTGACATACCTGCCGAACATACTAATAAAATATTTTTCATAGTTTACACTCCTTTTTTGTTTATACATATATTCTAGCAATTATATAGTAAATTGTAAACACTTTCTTTTTATAATTTTAGAAATATCCCATTATATATAATTAAAAGTATGATATTTATCGTATTATATTTATTTTAAATTGAAAATTAGTATTTAATGTGTATACTATTTATTAGTTAACTTATAATAAAGGAGTAAAGTATGAAGATATTATGTGTAAGTGATTCTCACTTAGATAACGAAACATTAAAAAACATCACAAGTAAATATAAAGAAATGGATTTATACGTTCATTGTGGTGACAGTGATATTGAAGCAGATAATCCCCTATTAGAGAAATATTATGTTGTAAAAGGAAATCATGATCATGGAGAGTTTGAAGATGTAATTGTAGTGAAAAAAGATAATATTAACATAATGTTGACTCACGGTCACCTTTTTGGAATATATGAAGGATATGAAAAGATAATCAATTTCATGAATGAAAAGGATGTTCAAATATGCTTTCACGGGCATACCCATATACCAGCAATTACAAACATCAATAACAAATTAATCATTAATCCTGGTAGTACAATGTTTAATCGTGCTACATATGAATTTGGTACTTATGCAATTATTTCTATTGATGACAACATCGATATTAAATATTATCATCATAAAAACCATCATGAATGTACCAACAAAGTTTTAGAGGATGGAATTGTTATGCTTGAAAAAATTAAAGAAGCTTATAGAAATAAAAATAAATAAAGACCATATCAAATATGATATGGTCTTTATTTTATCCTTTTTTAAGGCGGTCTTCGTTACGTTTACGTTTGTATTCAATTATAAACATAACTTCTTTTAAATCGTCATCTGGTAATTCTGTTAACAGACGTGCTATGTTAGCAATATTATAGTAATCATATTTTTTACCACTCATAATTTCTTCTACACTTCTACCATATAAGTTAGAAAAAATTTTGAGCTCACCTACAGTAATATCTCTTTTTCCGTTTTCAATGTCTGAAATAGCCGAATGAGGTACTTCAAGGTGTAAAGCAACTTCTTTTTGTGTAAGGTGCTTGAAATTTCTGTATGATTTTAATCTTTTTGCTAAATCTAAATCAATTGTCATAAGAATCATCCTCCAAAGTAATTTTAGCATTTTCCCTACTATATTGCAAGAAAGTTTTGTTAAATAGTAATTACTTTAGTAATATTACAATAATATTTATATATTTTACAATTATTCGATAAAATATCCTTTTGTAAATATAAAGTTAGATAAATTACGTATCGGTTTTTCATTAATGTAATAATCTAAAATTGGTATCATTTGATTTGCGTCCTCATTTTGGAAATCCAGTATATAATTATTAACAGGAATTGATTTATAATTTTTATAAAACAATGGTCTATCATTTAATATTATATTATTACATGATGAATCTGTTTGAATCTGGAAAATACTTTTTTTGCGATCTTGTAAACAGTATCTGCCTTTTTTACACTTATTGCACCCTATTACCTTTTTATCGAAGTAATGATTCGAAATAATACAATGTTTAATTATCATTGCAGGAGTATATCCATACACATAACAATAAAGATTTTTATTTGTTACTAGTTTTTTTAGTTGTGTCATTGATATTTCACGAGAAAGTACAACATCTTCATGGTTAGATATTTGAGTTGCATAACTATTATATATATTAAAGTTACTATCTAGACACAGTTGAAATTTATCATTTAAAATCATATATGCTTGATACGAGGCAACCATAACTTTCGTGATATCTTTGATATTTAAGAGTTTAAGTACAGTATCTTTTGAAGTTGTGTAAGTTGTATAAATATATAAATCCAAGTTATGTTCATGATAAATGTTAATTGCATCGCTTAGTTGCTCGTTTGCTTCAAAGTATATAATTTGGCAGTTATATTCAATAGCTTTTTTTAGTTGTTCAATAGTTCGAACTTTTAAGATAATATTTTTATTAGTATTAACACTAGTCATACTTAAATTTTGTATTGGTTTTATGATTTTTGTTGAATATTCAATACGTATTTTATCTAGCATTTCGATTGCATTTCGGCGAAGAATATTTAATTCTTTTACTGGAAATTGTAAACCATCTTCAAATGTAACATCAAAATTTTGACAATAATAAAGTGTGTTTCCTAACTTTGAGAGCTGTGATACAATTCGCTCTTTTGTAAGTGATGCATTAAGTGCTTTTTCAACGTATGTTGATGATATTACTTCAACTTGATGTTTATTAGTTGATACTTGTAGTTTAACTCGACCATCATCAAGTAATGTAAAAGACATATTTATTGGAGTCTTAATATTTTCCTTTTGATATGTAGACCTTGAAGAAAGCGCGAATTCATGATTGTAAACACGATAAACCGGAGTATTAGGTTTAATTGGTATGTTTAACTCAATGGCTACAATATCACCTTCCTGAGCTTTATTTACAAGTTTTTTATTAAAATATAGCTTAGTGATTGTTCGAACTAAATCTTGATCTTTAAATAAAACACGATCTTCTTGACGAAGTGTCTCTTGTAATTGTATAAACAGTAATGAATTCTTACTATCATAACGAATAACTTGCCCTATTTTCATCCCCTTGTTACCAGGAAATTTTTTGGAAGTAAAATTATCATCGTTAAATAAATGCCCTTTTGTAAATCCGCGATTAAACATAGTTTTCATATTATAAATTTCTTGATTAACCTGGATGTTTTTCTTAGACAAATAATCATCAATCGCTTTTCTGTAACTAGCAACAACAGTAGCAACGTACTCTGGTCGTTTCATACGTCCTTCGATCTTAAATGAATGAATACCTGCCTCAATTAATTTATCAACATGTTCGATTGTACATAAATCTTTTGGTGAAAGTAAGTATAATGGATCCGTAGATAATGAAATATTATTCATTAACAGTTTATATGGTAAACGGCAAGGTTGGCCACAAGTTCCTTGATTACCACTTCTTTTTGCGATAAAACTACTAAATAAACATTGTCCAGAATATGCCATACAAATTGCTCCATGAACAAATACCTCAACGTCTAAATTAGTATTATGACAAATAGTATGAATTTCATCGATAGAATTTTCACGTGCTAAAACCACACGGTCTGCACCGAGCTTTTCATAAAATTCCACACCTTCAATATCTTTAATACTTGCTTGTGTTGAAATATGTATTTCAAAATCTGGAAAAGAATGCTTTACCATATGTAGTAAACCAATGTCTTGAACAATAATTGCATCTACTCCACTAGTATATAAAAATGATATGTATGAATGTAGCTCTTCAAATTGACTATCTTGATATAATACGTTTACTGCAACATATAATTTCACATTGCGCATATGTACATATTCTACTGCTTCAGTAATTTGTTGGTTTGTAAAGTTTGTCGCTGATGCTCTAGCACTAAATGAGGTTCCGCCTATATAAATAGCATTAGCTCCGTTTTGGACAGCCGCAACAAGTGCTTCAAAGCTTCCAGCCGGAGCTAGTAATTCAATATTATGCATTTATTTGTTCGATAAGTAAAGCACACATCTTTGCAGAGTCTTTACTAGCCTTTACAATGTAATCATCAAACTGTATTGATGATTCCCCTTTATTATAAACATCACTTAGTGAGCGAGTTACGATGAATTTTTTATTAAACATATGACAAACTTGCCCTACTGTAGCTGCTTCCATCTCAGCACACTTAGCATCTTTAAAATTAGCTCTAATTGTATCTACTTGTTCTTGATTAGAAATAAATTGGTCACCAGAAACAATTAAACCAATACTTGCATTTACATTATTTTTTGTTAATGCTTCTTTTGCAAAATCAAGTAATTCATTATCACCGTTATATGATAGTGGAGCTTGAGGGACTTGCCCTAACTCATATCCAAATGCAGTTACATCTACATCATGATGAATTACAGAACTACTTATAATTACATCACCAACATTTTGATCAATATGTAAACCACCTGCTGATCCAACATTAATTACATACTCTATTTCTGGATAAGTAGTAAATAACATTGTTGTATATACTGCAGTGTTAACTTTACCAATTCCACCTTGTAAAAGGATGATCTTTTTATTTTTTATTGTTCCAAGATAAATAGTTTTATCAAAAAGTTTTGTTTCATACATATCTTCAACATATTCTTTGATTGCATCTACTTCTTGTTCCATTGCTCCAATTATTGCGATCATAATTTTTCCTCCTTTTTACACACAAAAATAATTCTTTGACATTCTGTGTTATATTCTCCAAAATCACTATACATTTTCACAGAATTAAAGCCTGCTTTTTTAAGCATTTTAATATATGTGTCAGGTGTATAGGTACGCTGTACATGTATTTCATTTACTTGTTCATTTTCAACTTTGTCGACAATATTTATATAATGTTTTATATGACCACTATCTATATTTTCAACTCTCCAAGAAAATAAAAATTCATCATCTTCATTTTCTTCGTTGTAATCTTTTAGTGTAGTATCGCATTTATAAATACTATTAACATCAAAGATAAAAGTTCCATTTGGTTTAATTGCTTTAGCAACATTGCTAAATGTGTCTTTTACTTGTTTTGTAGTAAATAGATAATTTAATGAGTCGCAAAGGCAAAGTACTAAATCAACAGGACGATCAACTCTAAAGTCGGTCATATCAATTCTGCCAAGCAGTAATGTAACATCACTAGCCTGTGCCTTCATTCTTGCAACTTCTAACATATCTTTTGATAAATCAGTGGCATAAATTTCTTTATTATCTTTAGCAAACTTAATTGCTAGTTCACCAGTTCCACACCCTAGTTCAAGTATTGATTTAAATTTAGCATGTGCATTTATAAAGTTATAATAATCATTATAAAATGCCTCATCCATCAAACTATCATAGTAGTATGCAAATTTTTCATAAGACATTAGTCGATAAATCCTTCAATATCGATTCTTGGCATATCTGCCCATAATTTTTCTAAACCATATGCCTGACGTTCTTCTTTATCAAAAATATGAACGATAACATCACCATAATCCATTAATATCCATTTACTTCCACGGATACCTTCAATTTTTTTAACAAAAAAACCATTTTCTTCCATACAATCTTCAACATTATCACGAAGTGCTTGTGCTAATTTTTCATTACTTGCAGATGCAATAATAAAAGAGTCAAATAATGGACTTGCCATCATCATATCTATTGCAACGATATCTGTTGCTAACTTGTCATCTAATGCTTTAACAATAATTTCTACTTTATTCATTCTATTTCTCCTTAACGTATTTGTTATATACTTTGTAAAACACATCATCAATTTCAATATTCTTTTTAAGTGCATATTGGTGAAAATCTTTTAAACTATATCTAAAAGCCTCCACTACATCTTTTTTTGCGAGTTCTATTGCATAATTTGAATCAAATCCACGAAGTGGATCATATTTATCAGCAATATAGATACACATATCAAATGGTGTCATATTTGTAGCAGCAGTAGTATGATTTTTTATTGCTTGTAAGATTTCTTTGTCATCAATACCATACATATGTTGACACTGATAACTAGATACCCACTGGTGCCAAACATTAATATTTGAATCGATGTGTTCTAAATATGATTCTTTCATAATTTTTTCCAAGCTATCTTTATCCATCTCTTTGGCAATATCGTGTAACATTCCAGCAATATACGCTTTTTTTTCATCTAATCCATTGCTAGCAGCTATACTCGCAGCAAGATTTGCTACAGAAATACTATGCTCACTTCTTTTTGTAGATAAAACATGACGTACTATATTTTCTAAATATAAACTATTTTTAACTAAATATTGCATTACTTCAATATCCATGTCATCTACATAATTATTTCTTATTCTTGTACTTGAGTATTCCATTTTTGGTATTTCAATAACTCTAAAATTGAAATTTCGAATGTTCTCATTTCCCTGGTACCCTGCCCTTGCAACACATATCAAAGAAACGAGTTCACTTATTTCTTTTGCTTTATACCACTTATTAAACGATACAACCTGATCCATACCCATAATATAGTATAAATCATCATTTGGATGTAGTAATTTTAATTTTTCTATGGTATCAATACTATAATTTTTTTTATCATTACTATCTAATTCAATGGTACTTATTTCAACATGTTTCATTTTTGAAAACGCTATTTCTAACATTGACTTACGGTCATTACTAGAAAACGTACTTGATTCTTTCCATGGGTTATATCTGGTTGGAATTATATATATTTTATCGAATTCAATTACATTATTTACTTGTTCAACAAGTATGCGATGTCCCTTATGTACGGGATCAAAACTGCCTCCAAAAATACCGATTTTCATTATGGTAAACGATATATTCTTTTATCACTAGATTTGTACAAAATAATTGTTCTACCTAGGATTTGAATTACTTCAGATTTTGTTGCAACGCTTAATTCTAGTGCAACTTCATTTTTTGATTCTCCACATGATTCCAAAATTTTAACTTTGATTAGTTCGTGTGTTTCTAATGCTTCTTTAATTCCTTTTACTTGATTTGCATGCACACCATCTTTTCCAATTTGAAAAATCGCATTTAATGAATGTGCTTGTGATCTTAAATATCTCTTTTGTTTTCCTGTTAACATATATAAATCCTTTCTATATTAGCGCTTCTCTTACAAATACGCCAACTCCTTTAGGAGTTTTAACTTTAATTTTTGCCCCACAATTTTCAACTGTGATAAACCCTAATCCTGAAATCACGATATCTACTTTATAATTTGGAAGCGTAAATTCATGTTCCTTCATCAAATCAATTGTTTCAATATCTTTAATTACGGGACTTAATGTTTGTCTTCTATCGTATAAACCATCAGCATTCTCTAATTTGCAACGATGTAATTTTAAATGCCTTGGAAAGTAACATGTGAAACTTGTTTTTTTACCAGAAATAAAATCCATTCTAGCAATACCACCAAAATATATTGTTTGCTTATCATTTAACTGAAAGCCAGTTGGACGAAGTTCGCTCTTTGGTACGATTATTGACAAGTCATCTTGGTCAATGATATGGGCCATTTGATGTTTGTTGATAATTCCTGGTGAATCGAATAAAGCACAATTATCATCAAGTGGAATTTCAATTAAGTCAAGTGTTGTACCTGGAAATTCACTTGTTGTAATAAGATGATTTTGTTCATTACTATAATGTCTAAGTAATGCATTTATTAATGAAGACTTACCTACATTTGTAACCCCCACCACATAAACATCACGGTCACGTCGATATTTAGAAATACTATCTAGCAGTTCATCTAATTGGTAGTTTTTAATCGCACTTGTTAATAATACATCAACAGGTTTGATATTATAGTCTTTCAACTGTCTTCGAACCCAATGTTCTATCTTACGATCTTTTACAGATTTTGGTAATATATCACGTTTGTTTGCCACTACAAGAATATCATTATTGTTTACATGTCGAACAAAGCCTTGAATCATACTACCATTAAAGTCAAACACATCAACAATGTAAACTATTAAACAATTTTTCTCTCCAATTCCTTGTAGGATTTTTAAAAAATCATCATCAGTTAATGGTGTCGATGTAATTTCGTGATAGTTTTTCAAACGAAAACAACGCTTACAAAGTACATGTGATTTATCTGTTGCACTCTTTGGTACATATCCAATTTCATTTTGATTTTCACTTTGAATGATTGCTCCACATCCAAAACAACGTAGTTCTTCTTGCATAGTAATCCCGCTTGTAAACAAGCGTCCTTTCTTATATTCTTTAAAGTCTCACCTATTTTACTATATTTTAAAACAAATTGCACGAATATGTAGAAAAATATTGTAGATAAAACTACTTTTTACAATATTATATTTCTATATTGAATGAATATATAATATGTTAGTGTTTTCAAACAAAAAAGCACTATTGTGCTTTTAAAATAAAAAGTTATTTTTTATATGACAAAGATTATATTTCTTTATAAGTAAGTGAGCATATTCGAAACTTTCATGATATGAATACGCATCTACACTGTGACTATCTACACCTACAATTACAGGACATCCTACAATTCCTGCAATTTCCCAGAATGCTTCAACTGGATAACGGTATCTAAACATTTTACCGCTATCGTATGGTAGCAGCCCAACTTTTATACCTTCTAAATTTATTTCTAAAGGTATATTTAATTGCTTTGATCTATTACAAATTGCATACGCAGCCATTTTACATGTTTCGTCAAAGAAATCATATTTTTTCATATATAAGTCTGGATGAGCGACATATTTATACATGCCACTCTCCATCCCTTCAATTACATTTTTACAATAATCATTGATTTTGTTTGTATCAGTTTCATAAGTAACCATTGATTCTTTTTCTAGAGTATAGTTATTATGTGGACCAAATATAAAATATTCAACCCTTGGGTCATTTAATACTTTTTTATAAAAAGGTATTTCGTCTGTACAATATTCTACTTCGAATCCGACTTTTATATCAATTTCGTGCGAGTATTTTTCTTTTAATGCAATCATGGTATCTAGGTATTCATCAAATGAACTCTTTTCCATTCGTAAAAAAGTGAATTCTCCATTACTGCTACAAATATGTTCAGAAAAACCTAAGGTTTCAAACCCGGCATTAATTGCAGCTTGAATGATTTCTTCATCAGTTCCACTTGCATGTCCACAGCGAATGGTATGCGTATGATAATTATGTTTAATCATAATTGTTATTCTCCAAATAGATCATCGAAAGATAATTTTTCATATTTAACCTTATCTTTTTTTGTATCTATTTCTTTGGAACTTTGTTTTTGTGTGACTTGTGGTTTTGAAGTTACTTCTTTACTTACAACAACTTGTTTTTGAGGTTCTTTAGTAATTTTTTCTTTATCTATTGTTGTAGTAAGTGTTGAATTTTGATATATGTGCTGTACTACACTTTCTCCATTTTCCTTGCTTATAACAGAAGGCTTTTGTTCTAACGATGCATAAGAATACATTGTTGGTTGAATTTTTTCCATAAAATCTTTGCAGTATATTTCTATTTCATCATTGTTTTGCAACAACAATGCCTGTTTAACATAGAATGTTTTTGATTTTAAATTCTTAAATAATGTAGTCCCTTTGTTTGTGCGGTTACATACAGGAATTTCATCAACACGTAGACGCTTAATCATACCGTTTTCAAAAATAATTAATGCAGAATAACTTTCCAACGGATTAAACGTACTAACACTTACTAAGGTATCATTTTTTAGGTTCATAGCTTTTATTCCTGAAGCTTTAACCCCCAACAATGATACTTCATTTTCACTATAAATTGCACCGTACCCAGCTTTGGAAACTAAGAATAATGCTTGATTTTCATCACTTAGACAAACAGATACTACTTTATCGCCTTGTTTTAATCCCATGCATTTTAATGGTTTTGTATATCTAGTAACTTCAAAATCTTTTAATAAGGTCTTTTTAATTTGACCATTGTGAGTAGCAAGTAAGATATATTGATGAGCATCAAAGTCTGAAACAAGAACAGTTCCAATTATTTTTTCATCAGAATTCACTTTGACTAAATAGCTAATGTGTTTTCCTAAATCTTTCCATTTGAATTCTTCTACTTTGTGTAACGGAATAAATAAATAATTACCCTTATCAGTAAAAACAAGTAAGTTTTGAACTGTGTTTGCTTTCATGAAATCAACAATATAATCATCTTCTTTTTTACCAAATGGTGTTTGTTCACTTGCTTTAATTGAACGATTTGAAATTCGTTTAATATATCCATCGCGTGTGATTGATACATTAATATCTTCACTTAATATCATTGCTTTTTCATCAATTTTAATTTCTTGTACTTCATCTTTTATTTGTGATAGACGAGGCATTTTGTATGTTTCTTTGACATATTTCAATCTTTCGATTATTACTTCACGTAAGCGAGTATCACTATCTAAAATTGCGTTTAAAAATGATATTTTAGTTGCAAGTTCTTCATCTTCTTGTTGCAATGAAACAATATCTGTATTTGTAAGTCTATATAATTGTAGCATTACGATTGCTTCAGCTTGTTTTTTTGAAAAATCAAATTTAGCAACTAAATTCTCAATTGCATTAGATTTGTCTTTTGATGCACGGATTGTTGCAACTACTTCATCTAAAATAGATATAGCTTTAATTAATCCTGCTACAATATGCTTTCTTGTGTTTGCCTTGTTTAAGTCAAATACGGTAGCTCTTGTTACTACATCTATCTGATGATCAATATACCCATCTAAGATTTCAACAAGTCCCATTTGTCTTGGACGTTTGTCCTTAATAGCAACCATATTATAATTATAGTTTTTTTGTAAATCTGTATTTTTATAAAAATAATTTAATGTATTTTCAACAGATACTTCTTTTTTTAGATCAATCACAATACGTAATCCAGTTCTATCAGATTCATCACGTACTTCGATAATACCATCAATTTGTTTATTAAAGCGAATATCATCTATTTTTCTTACAAGTTCAGACTTATTTACTTCATATGGAATTTCATCAACGACAATACGGTTAAGGTTTTTTTCTTCTACAATTTGAGTTTTACTACGTACGATTACCTTACCTTTACCATAAGTAAATGCATTGATAATACCATCTTTACCTTCAACGATTGCTCCGGTCGGAAAATCTGGTCCTTTGATATAATCTAATAAATTTTCTAGGGTACATTCTGGATTAAGGATTCTATGTACTGTTGCATCTATTACTTCATGTAAATTATGTGGTGGAATGTCTGTTGCATAACCTGCTGAAATACCAGTTGAACCATTTACTAACAAGTTTGGATAGCTTGCAGGTAAGACAGTTGGCTCATACTCAGTATCATCGAAGTTTAATGCATGCAATACAGTATCTTTATCAATATCCTTTAGTAGCTGTTCGCATATAGCAGAAAGCCTTGCTTCTGTATAACGCATTGCAGCGGCTGGGTCATTATCAATTGAACCATTATTACCTTGCATATCGATTAACGGAGCACGGTATTTCCAGTCTTGAGACATACGAACCATTGCATCATATACCGAAATATCACCATGAGGATGATAGTTACCAATAACGTTACCAACTGTCTTTGCAGATTTACGGTATGCCTTAGTAAACACATTACCTTCTTTATACATAGAGTATAAAATTCTTCGTTGTACAGGTTTTAGACCATCGCGGACATCAGGAAGTGCACGGTCTTGAATTATATATTTTGAATATTTTCCAAATCTATCACCCATAATGGTATCAAGTGACATTATTATTTTTTTATCTACCATACTTACCTCCTAATCTACACTATATGTGTCTTCTAATGAGAATTTCACGTTTTCTTCAATCCATTCTCTTCTTGGTTCTACTTTATCACCCATTAAAACAGATACTCTATGCTCAACAAGTGCAGCATCTTCTATTGACACTTGGATTAAAGTGCGTGTTTCTGGGTCCATTGTAGTTTCCCATAACTGATCTGCATTCATTTCACCAAGTCCTTTATATCTTTGAATATAATATCCTTTACCTATTTCTCTTTTTGCATCCTCTAGCTCACTATCTTCCCAACAATAAATTACTTGTTCTTTTTTACCGACTTTTTTTGATACTTTATAAAGTGGTGGAAGTGCAATATATACTTTTCCTAGTTGAATAAGCTCACGCATATATCTATAGAAGAATGTTAATAATAATATTTGAATATGTGCTCCGTCAGTATCAGCATCTGTCATAATGATAACTTTATTATAATTTACATCACTCTCGCTAAAATCAGCACCAATACCAGCTCCAATTGTATTAATCATTGTCGCAATTTCTTCATTTTTTAAAATATCACTTAGAGCGGCTTTTTGAGTATTTATAACTTTTCCTCGTAATGGTAATATTGCTTGATACTTTCGATCACGACCTTGCTTAGCACTACCACCAGCAGAGTCTCCTTCGACTAAATATAATTCATTTTTCTTTTTGTTCTTTGATTGTGCAGGTGCAAGTTTCCCACTTAAAATACGTTCTTGTTTATTACCCTTACCTTTTCTGGCATTTTCTCTTGCTTTACGAGCTGCTTCACGAACTTGTGCCGCTTTTATCATTTTTTTAACTAGTGAATCTGCAATCGTCTTGTTTTCTTCTAAGTAAAATGATAGTTTTTCATAAATGACATTATCGACTACATTTCTTGCCTCTGGTGTTCCAAGTTTTGATTTTGTTTGTCCTTCAAACTGTAAAAAATGTTCTGGAACTTTAATTGATAAAATAGCAGAAAGCCCTTCTCGAACATCATTACCTTCAAGATTCTTTTCTTTTTCTTTTAATAATCCATATTTTCTAGCATACTCATTAAATGTCTTTGTAAGTGCAGTTCTAAATCCAGTTTCATGAGTACCACCATCACCTGTTCTTACTAAGTTTACAAATGACATTGTTGTTTCATGATAACTTGCAGTAAATTGTAATGCTACTTCAACATCAATTTCATTATTTGTTCCTTCAAAAGTAACTGTTGGATGCAATACATCTTTTTGTACGTTAATATATTCAATAAAAGCCTCTAATCCATTTTCATATTGGAAGGTATCAGATTTTCCGCTTCGTTCATCTTTGATTTCTATACATATACCTTTTAATAAAAAGGCACTTTCCATTAATCGATCACGGATTGTCGAATAGTTGTATTCTGTTGTTGAAAATATACTTGGATTTGGCATGAAATGAATCGTTGTACCCGTTTCTTTTGTTTTACCTGTAATTGTCGGAGCATGGATGATATTTGCACCATCTTCAAATCTTTGTTTGTAGATTTCGCCATCGCGACAAATAGTTACTTCTAACCATGATGAAAGTGCATTAACAACACTCGCCCCTACACCATGTAAACCACCTGATGTTTTGTATCCACCTTCAGCTGAAAACTTCCCACCAGCATGAAGTACTGTCAAAATAACTTCAGGAGTTGGCTTCATTGAAGCATGCATTCCTGTAGGCATTCCACGCCCATGGTCAACCACTTTAATACTATTATCTTTACATATATATACTTGGATTAAACTTCCATGCCCAGCAAGTGCTTCATCAATTGCGTTATCTACAATTTCCCAAACTAAATGGTGTAATCCACGACCATCAGTTGAACCAATATACATCCCTGGTCTTTTACGAACTGCTTCTAAACCTTCAAGTATTTGGATGTTTGATTCATTATATGTATTTGTTGTTTTTGACATATGTATACCTCTCTTTTCATTCAAAAGTTATTATACATAAAAATCATGTTTTTTTCAAAGGTTTGTTGCAATTTTAATTTGTTTCTATATAATGGTGAATGGGTGATAAAATGATAGAAATAGGTTTAATTATATTAAGTTATTTATATGGATCAATTCCGTTTGCATTGGTTGTTGGAAAACTATTCTATAAAACGGATGTTCGCAAACATGGCTCTGGAAATCTTGGTGGAAGTAATACCGGTAGAGTTCTTGGAAAAAAAGCGGGCGTTGCGGTTATTATATTAGATGCACTAAAAGCTTTCGTTGTAATGGTTGTATCTAGTTTAGTGTTAAATGCAATTGGTGCAAATGAAAATATTAAATACATATGCGCATTTGCATGTATATTAGGACATTGCTACCCTATCTTTGCAGGTTTTAAAGGTGGTAAAGCTGTTTCTTCAGGAATTGGTTTTTTTCTAGCAATAAATTTTGTAGGGGCAATACTCTCACTAGTAGTATTCTTTATAGTGTTAAAATTAACAAAGTATGTATCACTTGCATCAGTTCTTGCAACAAGTGCTGTCTTTGTGTGTATTCCACTACTTGGACTACCGTTATATGGAAGTATTTCAACTGGAGCGATAATATTATTAATTATATATCGTCATCGAGGAAATTTAGTACGAATCAAAAATAAAACGGAAAACAAAATAACTTGGATGTAACACAAAAGACACAGCATATGCTGTGTCTTCCTAAATTCAAATCTCAAGCGCACCACCTAGGTGTGCTTTTTTGATATAATAAAGGAGCTCACCCGACGAAAAGGAGCTCCTTATGAATTATAAACAATTAATAGAAAAAAAGAAAGTCCAAATTGATACACTGCTATCAATTGGTTTATCGATGAGAGAAGTGGGTAGACGTCTAGATATCTCTCACTCAACAGTCTCTAGATACAAAAATAAGTACTATAAAAAGAGACATATTGATATTTATAGTAAATATTCATTTTTTATTGATTACTTACAAACGAACTATGATTGGCGTATTAAGTCAATTAGTGTATGTATTCAACGTTTTAAGAAGTATCATCCAAATAAACCTTATGTATCACATCAAACGGTCTATCGTTGGATTAATGAAGGAAAGTTAGATATTAAACCAAATAACATGTGCTATAAAAGAAGAAAAAGAAAAAAGAGTTCGGGCATGATGCAGCATATGTTATGGAATATTGATAATAAAACGGTACTACCAATACGTTTACGCCCTAAGAAGTATGAATTACGTGATGAAATAGGACATCTAGAAATCGATTCTATAATAGGAAAAAGAAATGAATATGCATCCATTATTTCCATAGTAGATCGATGTACTAGAGTGATTCATTTAATAAAAGCAGAAGCAAAAAATGAATACTATATCAATAACTTAATTCATAAGTATATAAAAGAGAATAATATTACTGTAAAAAGTATAACAACAGATAACGGAAATGAATTTAAAGCATTAGGAATATGTGCAAAGACTATAGGAGTAAAACTCTATAAGTGTGATCCGTATTGTTCGTTCCAAAGAGGAACGAATGAACAAATTAATTCATTGGTACGAAGATTCATACCAAAAGGGAAATCATTGTATCAAATTGAACAACAATATTTAGAAGATATAGCGTATAAAATAAACAATATGCCAAGGAAAATATTTGACTATGATTCTCCGTATATTGTAGAATCAAATTATATATAAAGTGGTGCGGTTGAAATTTGAAAAAAGAGACACAGCATATGCTGTGTCTTTTTTCTATAAATGTTTATTATTTATATTGTGAGTTAATGTTATTCATGATTCTTTTAATTTGTGGTTCACTAGGTTTTCTACCCATTTCCATAAACATTGCACGAATCATTTTTTCATTAATTGGTGGATTTTTACGTAATTGTTTTTTGAACATGTAACGAGATCCAAAAAAACCAGCAACCGCACCAACAAGAACACCCAATACTATTGAAAGAATATCCATAACTAACCTCCTATTTTTACATTACCTATATAGTATAACATAGTTTATAAAAAATTAGTAGAAAATATTAATTATCAAATCATCTAATAAAGAGTATTATTTAATAATTTTTTCGATGATTTTTATTGCTTGGTCAACATGTTTTTTATCAATAACTAATGGTGGTAACATTCTAATAATATTTGGTCCCGCACTTACAAATAGTAACCCATTTTCTTGAGCGGATTTTATATATTGTGCAATAGGATGATCAAATACTAATCCTTGCATTAGTCCGTACCCTCTGCGTTCAAGAATAGAATCATACTTTTCAACAAGTTCATCTAATTTCATTGTAAAATAATTTGATACATCGTTTACATGGTCTAGTAAATTTGTATCTTTTGCGATTTGTAGTACAGATGCAACCGCCATACCAGCTAATGGGTTTCCGCCATAAGTTGTTCCATGATCTCCAGGTTGAAGAGCTGATCCAACTTTATTGTTTGCAACCATTGCCCCAACAGGGAAACCACCACCGATTCCTTTTGCAAGGCACACGATGTCTGGCTTAATATTAGCATGTTGATATGCCATCCATTTTCCAGTTCGAGCCATGCCCGTTTGTACTTCATCAATAATGAACACAATATCATTATCATCACATAACTTTCTAATTCCTTGTAAAAATTCTGTGGTACATGACATCAGTCCACCTTCACCTTGTATTACCTCAACAATGATAGCCGCAGTTTTCTTATTAACTAACGATACAACACTCTCTAAATCATTAATTGTAGCGTGTTTTACACCTTCAATTAAAGGACCAAAAGCACGTTGGTAGTTTTCATTTCCTGTTAAACGAATAGAACCTGTGCTTCTTCCATGAAATGATTTTTGAAGTGAAATTATTTCACTATCTGCGCAGTTGTTTTTTAAATAATAATACTTTCTAGCAAGCTTAAGTGCCCCTTCAGTTGCCTCAGTTCCTGAATTGCACAAGAAAACTTTATCTAATTCTGTAATTTCTTTTAGAAGTTTTGCTGCTTCTATAGCAGAAGGAGAATTAAAATAATTAGAAATATGCATTACCTTATGTAATTGTTCAGTCATATTTTTAAGATATATAGCATTATTATAACCTAATGCATTTACACCAATTCCTGAATAAAAATCCAAATATTCTTTATTATCAGTATCGTATAAGTATACCCCTTGTCCACGCTCTATTGTTATATCATAACGCCCGTATGCTGACATAAACACTTCTTTACTTTGATTAAAATAATCCATTACAAGTCCCCCAATTTAATATTTTTTGCGATGCTATAAAACATATCAACACCTTTTTCTAATACTTCTTCATTAAAATCAAATGTTTCTGTATGCAATCCACTACTATGTTTTTTAGAATTTGTTCCTAAGTAGAAGAATATTCCTGGTATCTCTTTTTGGTAAAATGAAAAATCTTCGGCTAACATGAATGGTTCTTTTATTTCAATGAATGTATCATCTGTTAAGGCTTTGAATTTTTCGTATAGATTGTCATCGTTAATAACTGGTGGATACATTGGTGGACAACTAAATTCAATTGTGCACTGATATGTATCCTCAAGGTTTTTATTAATCGATTCCATTGCATTTACTACTTTCATAAATGTAATTTCGCTAAACGCGCGTAAAGTTCCATTGATTTCAACATGATCAGCAACGATGTTTCTAGCACTTCCACCATTGATTTTTCCTAAATGCAATACGATTGGATCAAATGGAGAAACTAATCTACTAATAATCGTTTGGTATTGACTAATTAGTTGACTTGAAATTACGATGCTATCCACTCCTTGGTGATATAGTCCGGCATGTGCTGTTTTACCAACTATTTTTATATCTATTTCACCATTTTGTGCCATTAAAGGACCACTCTTACATGCAATAGTACCCTCTTTATAAAAAGGCATTAAATGCATTCCGAATATTGCTTTTACATTAAACTGATTTAATATTCCTGTTTTTACAACTAATGCTGCCCCGCCTGGTGATTCTTCTGCTGGTTGAAATAATAATAAGAAATTATAATCGAAATCATCTTTTCTTGTAGATATTTTCTTTGCGAATCCTAGTAATGTAGCCATATGACCATCATGACCACAAGCATGCATGAAACCTGGAAATGTTGAAGCATATTCGACATTGTTTTTTTCTTCAATTTCTAATGCATCTATATCACTTCTAAATGCAATTGTATGATCTTTACCATTATCAATATAAACATATAAACCAGTATCAAGTAATGAAACTGGTTTATAACCCATTTTTGTAAGTTCATTAAATAGGTATTTGGTTGTTTTAAATTCTACAAGTCCAAGTTCAGGTATCTTGTGTAAATCTTGACGCCATTTTTTCATTTCTTGACACATATTATTGCTCCTATAGTTTACGTAAATCATCCATTAATTGTGTTTTATCTTCTGTCTGAGAATCTTTTTGATCCTTCACTATTCTAGCAGGATTTCCTACAACTACTGCCCCTGCAGGAACATCTTGAGTAACGATTGATCCAGCACCAACTACTGCACCTTTTCCGATACGAACACCTTCAATAACAACTGCATTTGCACCGATAACTACATCGTCTTCCACGATTACTGGTGATGCACTTGGTGGTTCAATAACACCAGCTAAAACAGCACCAGCACCAATATGGCAACGATTTCCAACAGTGGCTCTACCGCCCATAACTACACCCATATCAATCATAGTTCCATCACCGATACTAGCACCAATGTTAATAACAGCTCCCATCATAATTACAGCATTGTCTCCAATGTGTACTTGATCACGAATAAATGTACCTGGTTCAATACGAGCATTGATTTTTGTTGTGTCTAATAGTGGAATAGCACTATTACGACGATCATATTCAATGTGTGAATCAGTAATGTTTTCATTGTTTGTTGTTAGGTAGTTTTCTACATCTTGAATATCACCGATTAAAACACGACTATCACTTGTTCCGAAAACTTGGCATTTACCATCTGATGGTAAGTTGACACCATTCACATAAACTTTTACTGGTGTTTTTTTAGTAGCTTCACCAATATATTTAATAATTTCCATTGCATCTTGTAACATATTTTTTACACACTACATCTATATGTAGTTTCTCCTCTATTTTGTATAATTTAGTATTCCTTCAAATGAATTTTTAGCAGGTCCAGTCATGAATATATTATTACCACGATACTCTATGATTAAATCACCACCAAGTAAATTTACAGTCACCTTATTTTTACAATAACCCAGCGCGTGACATGCTACCATTACAGCACATGCACCAGTACCACATGCCTGAGTTTCTCCAGAACCACGTTCCCAAACTCGCATTTTCACGTATGAATCATTAATTACTTGAACAAACTCTGTATTTACTGAGTTTGGAAACATTGGATGATTTTCAAATAATGGTCCAATTGCTTCTATATCAAATTCTAATGTATCCACAAAAGTTACAGCGTGTGGATTTCCCATTGAAAGTGCAGTGATATTGTAATTTTTTCCACCTACTGTTATGGTTTGATCAATTACTGTATCTGACTTATATATACATGGAATTTCTTTTGTTTCAAAGATTGGTTCTTGCATATCTACAGTAGCGCCGATTACTTCACTTCCATCAAACAATAATTCCACAACACGAAGACCCGCTTTAGTTTCAACATTAATAATTTTATTTTGCGTTAACTTATGGTCATAACAGAATTTCGCAAAACAACGTACCCCATTGCCACACATCATTGCTTCGCTACCGTCAGCATTAAACATTCTCATCTTGAAATCATATATATCAGATTTTAAGATGACAATAATTCCATCGCTTCCAACACCAATGTGGCGATTACTAACTTTACTGATAAATGTTGGATCCAATGGTATATCTTGATTAATGCCATCAAAATATACGTAATCGTTACCCAACCCCTCCATTTTCGTAAATTTAATCTCCATATTACACTCCTTTTTATTGATAAGATTTTACCAAATTAAAAGTATTTTTTCAATTTAATTAAGATAAATATATAAATACTTTATACATTATTATATATAAAGAACTCTTAATGAGTTCTTTATATAAATCTTGTAATTTTTTCAATCGATTTTCTTGGTGTTTTAGAAACTACTTCATCGGGATATCCATAAGTAATAATTGCAGCAATTCCATTCTTAGCAATTTTATTATAATTTCCACGCTACTACAAAAGTAAACTTTGTGATTTGAAAATTAACCCATGATTTTATTAATATCCTCAATATTTACAATTTATGACTTCTATTTACGAACACTTCGACGTTCTACAATCATTTCAATAGCTTCTACATAATTTCCTTTATTTACCTTGATGTATTACTGTACCTATACCACTAGTAGTAAAGATTTCTATTAGAATACTATGTTCTAGTCTACCATCTAATATATGCACTCTACCTACCCCATTAGCAACTGCATCTAAACAATTGTTAATTTTTGGTATCATTCCACCACTAATTATACCACTTTCAAGTAAGTTTTTAGCAATTGATGGTGTAATTGATGTAATTAAAGTACTTGGGTTACTTGGATCTTCTAGTACTCCTTCGATATCTGTTAAGAAAACCAGTTTTTTTGCTTTTAATTTTCTTGCGATTGCAGTGGCAACATCATCTGCATTTATATTATAAGCATTGTATTTTTTGTCTAAGCCGATTGTTGATATAACAGGAGTATAACCTTTGTCTAAAAGTGTTAATATTAAATCGTCATCAATTGATTCGATTTCGCCAACAAAACCGATATCATCACCATTTGGTTGACTCTTTTTAACAGTAATCATATTACCATCTTTTCCTGACAATCCAACAGCATGAGTACCAATTTGTTCCATTTGAGCAACTAATCCTTTATTTACTTTTCCAGATAAAACCATTTCAGCTACTTCTAATGTCTTTGCATCGGTAACGCGTAATCCATTTTTGAAGTTCGGTGCAATTTCAACTTTTTCTAACCATGTGTTAATATCTTTACCACCACCGTGAACAATTACTGGTCTCATACCAACTGATTTTAAAACTGCTATATCTTTTAAAACACTGTGCTTTATTACTTCATTTGTCATGGCACTTCCACCATACTTAATAACAACGATATCTCCTTGGAATTTATGAATATAGCTTAATGCATCTACTAATACTTGGGCTTTATTTATTTCTTTAGTATACATTATGAACGATAGTCCGCGTTTATTTTAATGTAATCATATGATAAGTCACAACCCCAAGCAGTTGCGCTTTTGTTTCCTGAATAAATATTAATAATAGCTTTTACATATTTACCAGATAATATTTTTGTAGCCACTTCTTCACTATATTCTAATGCCATTCCATTTTCTACGATATCAATACTACCATGTTCGCTTTCAATAGTAAGTTTAACTTTATTTGGATCAAATAATACAGAAGAATAACCCATAGCACATAATATTCTTCCCCAGTTTGCATCATTACCATATACTGCAGTTTTTACTAAAGGTGATGTAACAACGCTTTTTGCGATTTTTCTTGCATCTTCAATGTTATCTGCGTTATGTACTTGTACTTCAAGGAGCTTAGTTGCACCTTCACCATCTTCAGCAATTTTCTTTGCAAGAAATGTATTAACGTAGCATAATGCATCGACAAATTTATTATATTCATGACCCTCACAGTCGATTATTGGATTATTTGCTTTTTTACTTGCCATCATTAGTACAGTATCATTTGTTGAAGTATCACGGTCTACAGATATCATATTAAATGATGTATCAACTGTATCTTTCAAAGCTTTTTTAAGCATATCTTGACTAATATTGATATCAGATGTAATAAATCCAAGCATCGTTGCCATGTTTGGATGAATCATCCCTGAACCTTTAGTACAGCCACCGATTAGTACATCTTTTCCACCGATATCGATTTTTACTGCTATATGTTTTGAACTAGTATCTGTTGTTAATATTGCATTTGCGACATCAATGCCAGCATCGCTTGTATTCTTTAGTTGATCAACTACTTTTTTTACACCCGTATCAAAGCATTCCATCGGTAATTGTTTTCCAATGACACCAGTTGAACAAATTAGTACTTCAGTTTGTTTGATTGATAGTTTTTTAGCAACTATTTTCGCAAATTCTAAGTTGTTTTGTTCTCCTAAATTACCAGTACATGCATTTGCAACACCACTATTAATAGCGATCGCACGAACAGTTTCGTAGTTATCAACTATATGTTGATCGTAGGTAACAGGTGCTGCTTTTACAACATTTGTAGTAAAAGTACCAGCAACTACAGCGTCACAGTCAGAATATATAATCGCTAGGTCTTTCTTTATTTTTTTTATTCCAATGTTATCACCAGCACCATAAAATCCTATTGGTGTTGTAATACTTCCATCCTTAATTATTTCCATATATCCCCCTTATAATACAACTGGAACAAGTTCCAATCCTTTTGTTTCTTCAATACCAAACATTATATTCATGTTTTGAATTGCTTGGCCTGCTGCGCCTTTTACTAAATTATCTAAACAACTTAGTACCACAATGCGGTTTGTACGATTATCAATTACATAATTGATATCTATATAATTACTTCCTTTTACATTTCTTGTTTCTGGAAGTACGCCTTTTTTTAAGACACGAACAAATGGATCATTTTCAAACATTTTATATGCTAAATCAATATCACCATTCGTTACATTTGGTTTAAGTGCTGCGTAACTTGTAGTAATGATTCCTCGATTCATAGGAACTAAGTGTGGTGTAAAGTTAATCATAATTTGTGTATCTAAGACTGATGATAATTGTTCTTCAATTTCTGGTGTATGTCGATGATTTGTAACGCCGTATGCTTTTATTGATTCATTTACCTCACAATAAAGGTTATCAACTTTTGCACTTCTACCAGCACCGGTAACACCACTTTTCCCATCAACTATGATTGTGCTAGCATCAATTAATCCGGCTTTTACTAGTGGATATAATGATGTAATTGCACACGTTGTGTAACAACCCGGGTTTGCAACAAGTGATGAATCTTTAATTTGATCACGATATATTTCAGATAATCCGTAGGTTGCATAATTTACTAAGTCATGTGTTGGATGCTCAATACCATACCAATATTCATATACTTCTTTACTAGACAATCGAAAATCTGCACTTAAATCTATAACTTTAACTTTTTGAAGTATTTCTTTTGAAATATGGCTAGCACAAACTCCCTGTGGTGTTGCAAAGAAAATAACATCCACATTATCAATGTGTTTCTCTAAATCTTCATCAACACATTTTTGATCAAGAATTGTAAAATAGTTTTTATAAACACTACTATACTCTTGACTAGCATACGTTCTAGACGACACCCATTTTATTTCTACATTTGGATGATTTAATAAAAATCGCACTAATTCACACCCACCGTATCCAGTTGCACCAAAAATCCCTACTTTAATCATTTATAAACCCCTCCTTATAATAAAAAAACGCCTCTTATAAAAGAGACGAAATAATCCGCGGTACCACTCTAGTTGACACATATTTTCTATATGTCCTCTCTATCGATAAGGGCGATAACCCAGAAGTGATACTAGTTTCCCACTTCCCTTTCCTAAATGCGCTTCTTTTATATATAAAGGCTAATCTTCCACCATCATTAGCTCGCTATACCGACAATATAAAATACTCTTTTAGTCATCAAGTTTATTAAATTATAATATGTATCAAAATAATGTCAATATATTTTTATATTTTATCTAAATATTTACAAATTCATTTATGTTTATAGTGATATTATTTAAATAATGATTAAAATAATAATAAATTATCATTGCTTTTTTAGTTTTATTTAGATATTATAATAATAATTTTAAGAATAGATGGAGAGTGTTATATGAAAGAAAAAGTTATATTAGCCTATTCGGGTGGATTAGATACCACTACGATAATTCCTTGGTTAAAGGAAAATTATGATTATGAAGTTATTTGTTGTTGTGTTGATGTTGGACAACAAGAAGAAGTACATGATTTACCAGAACGTGTTGAAACTTCGGGTGCAACTAGATTGTATGTAGAAGACGTTGTAGATCAGTATGTTGATGAATATATTATCCCAACAATCCAAGCAGATGCTACTTATGAATATAAGTACTTACTTGGTACGGCTACTGCACGTCCTCTAATCGCAAAAATACTTGTAGATATCGCAAGAAAAGAAAATGCTACTGCAATTTGTCATGGTGCAACTGGTAAAGGAAATGACCAAATTCGTTTTGAACTTGGGATTAAAGCCTTAGCTCCAGATTTAAAAATAATTGCCCCATGGAGAGATAATAAATGGGATATTAACTCTCGTGAAGATGCAATGGATTACTGTAGTGAACGTGGTATTGATTTACCGTTTGATGTTACTACATCATATTCACGTGATCGTAATATATGGCATATTTCACACGAAGGATTAGAATTAGAAAACCCTGCACTTGCACCAGATTACAATCATTTATTAGTTTTATCTACTTCAGTTGAAAATGCACCTGATGAAGGTATGAGTTTAGAACTTGCATGGGATCAAGGTGTTCCAGTAGCTTTAAATGGGCAAAAAATGACTGCAAGAGAGATTTTAGATAAATTAAATATCTATGGTGGTCAACACGGAATTGGAATCGTTGATATTGTAGAAAATAGAGTTGTTGGTATGAAATCACGTGGTGTTTATGAAACACCTGGTGGAACAATCTTAATGGAAGCACATCGTCAATTAGAAGAGTTAGTTTTAGATCGTGAGACATTAAAATACAAACGTATGGTATCAATTGAATTCGCAGAATTAACATATGCTGGTAAGTGGTTTTCACCATTACGTGAGGCCTTAAGTTCATTTGTTACTAAAACACAAGAACACGTTACTGGAATTACAAAATTCAAAATTTATAAAGGGAATATTATTAAAGAAGGAACAACTTCTCCATATACATTATATGATGAAGATATCGCAAGTTTTACAACTGGTGAATTATATGACCATAAAGATGCTGATGGTTTTATAACATTATATGGATTATCTACAAAAGTTCGTGCCCTTAAACTAAACAATAAATAATTATAACACCCTTTCAGGGTGTTATTCATTAATGAAAAAGGAGATTTATATATGAAACTTTGGGGTGGAAGATTTAATAAACCTACAAATGAATTAGTTCATGACTTTAATGCCTCTATTACTTATGACCAAAGATTTTACAAATTTGACATACAAGGTAGTATTGGACATGTTACGATGCTAGCAGCGCAAAATATTATTACTAATGATGAAGGAAACGCTATTGTGGCTGGTTTAAAACAACTACTTAGTGATATCGAATCTGGAAATACAGTAATTGATACTAGCTATGAGGATATTCATAGTTTTGTAGAAGCAACACTTATTTCACGTATTGGCGACGTAGCTAAAAAAATACATACCGGAAGAAGTCGTAATGACCAAGTTGCATTAGATATGCGATTATATACAAGAAATGAGATTGATGAATTAAAAATAAAAATTAAAGAACTTTTAATTGTAATAAATACAATTATGGAAAATAATCTTGAAACATATATGCCAGGATTTACCCATCTACAAAAAGCACAACCAGTTACTCTAAGTCATCATATGGGTGCATACTTTGAAATGTTCACACGTGATTATTCAAGGCTAGTTGATATTTATAACCGTATGAATGTTTGTCCACTTGGAAGTGGTGCAATGGCTGGTACTACTTACCCGCTTGATCGTGATTTAGTAAGCGAGTTACTTGGGTTTGATAAACCATGTAATAACAGCATGGATGGTGTAAGCGATCGTGATTACTTAATCGAATTATTATCTGCAATGTCTACAATGATGATGCATTTATCAAGATTAAGTGAGGAGATTATTATCTGGAATAGTGATGAATATAAATTTATAGATTTAGATGATACATTTGCTACTGGAAGTTCAATTATGCCACAAAAGAAAAATCCTGATATTGCAGAATTAATTCGTGGTAAAACTGGACGAGTTTACGGATCATTAATTGGATTACTTACTACTATGAAAGCATTGCCGCTTGCCTATAATAAAGATATGCAAGAAGATAAAGAAGGATTCTTTGATGCTCTCGATACTACTAAATCTTGTATTCAACTTGCAAGTGATATGCTGGCTACAATTACCTTCAATAAAGATGTTATGGAAAAAAGTGCGTTAAAAGGATATTCAAATGCAACTGATGCTGCAGATTACTTAGTAAAAAATGGTGTAGCTTTTAGAGATGCGCATGAAATAATTGGGAAATTAGTACTCTATGCTATTGATAAACAAGCAAACATCGAAGAATTATCCCTACAGGAACTACAAGAAATATCAGTTGTTTTCAAAGAAGATATCTATGATGCAATTTCATTAAAAACTTGTGTTAACAAACGTATTACAATTGGTGCACCTGGATATACTGCAATGGAAAAAGTTGTATTAAAAAACAAAAAATATTTAGAAAATTTATAAAAACAGCACACATTTCTATAATGTGGGCTGTTTTTTTGTATATTCTTCTTTTGTAATAGCATATAAACAATCATCAATTATACTTCCATCTTCCAATCGAAGCGCATCTATTAGTGTGCCTTCTAAACGAAATGATAGTTTCTCCAATAGGTTTCTAGATGGTATATTTGAGCTAAATACCCTAGCACTTATTACCTCCATATTTTCTTCAAAGAATAAATGTTTGATGAAAAATTGCAGTGCTTCTTGCATATACCCTTTTCTTGCATAATCAATGCCTACATAATAACTCACTGATGTACTATTTACTCGATATCTAAAATAATCAAATGTCCCATCAATTTGGCCGACTAACGAATTAGTATCCTTATCAATAAGAAAATAACAATATCTCTTTTTTAATAATCGTTCAATTTCTACACTTACTTCATCAGCTTGAACCGGTGGTATCGGATTATAATCTAAAAAAAACGAATCATTTCTAAGCTTTAAATATTCTAATTTGAAATCTAAAGTCGGTCTAATAAACATAAGTCTTTTTGTTTCCATAAAATCCCTCCTTAGTATTAATTATACATCTTTCAATATAAAAAGCTACCTAGGTAGCTTTTTATATCATTGTTGCAACAAGTACTGCTTTAATTGAATGCATTCTGTTTTCTGCTTCATCAAATACTACAGACTGTTTGCTTTCAAATACTTCATCTTCTACTTCACGAATATCTAATCCTAGACGCTCTTTCATATCTAATGCAACTTCAGTTTCAAAGTCATGATATGACGGTAAACAGTGCATGAAAATACAGTTAGGATTATTTGTTTTATTCATCACTTCACGAGTGATTTTATATGGTGTTAGTGCTTCAACACGTTTTGGATATAATGATTCATCTTCACCCATTGAAACCCATATATCTGTATAGATAACATCTGCATCTAATACATCATTAATATCATTACTAATCTTTATTTTTGCACCAGACTTCTTTGCTAATTCTGTTACTGTTTGCATTACAGTTATATCTACTTCTAACTCTTTTGGACCGATTGCGATAAATTCCATACCCATGATTGCAGCTCCATACATAAGCGCATATAATACGTTATCACTTAGATCGCCCATAAAAACAAATTTAACTTGTTCTAATGGTTTATTTACATGTTCCTCTACTGTCATAAAATCAGCTAAAACTTGTGTTGGATGATCAACATCAGTTAATCCATTATATACAGGAACTTTAGAATATTTTGCAAGCTGTTCTACTATATCTTGACTAAATCCACGATATTCAATACTATCATACATTCTTCCAAGTACTCTTGCACTATCTGCTAAAGATTCTTTTTTATTCATTTGAGAATTTGTAAGGAACGTAACACATGCTCCTTGGTCAAATGCAGCAACTTCAAATGCACAACGTGTACGTGTAGATGGCTTATCAAACAATAATACAATGTTTTTGCCAAGTAAACGTTGATTTAATACCCCTGCATTTTTCTCTCTTTTTAATTCATGAGCTAAATCAAGTAAATATCTGATTTCATCTTTTGAATAATCAACTAGTGTAAGTAAACTTCTTCCTTTTAAATTCATACGAATTCCCCCTTTTGTTTCCTTATATAATAACAAAATAGTAAAAAATAATCAATATAATATAAAACTATCATACAAAATAAAAAACTTACTATTTAAAGTAAGTCTTCTATTTCTATTAGATTATTTCTTTAATGTTTTTGATTACATTTTCAACAGTAAATCCGTAATTCTTAATTACGATATCTGCAGGAGCAGATGCTCCAAATGTATCTACAGACATTGCTTTACCATCTAAACCAATATATTTATGCCATCCAAAACTTGATGCCATTTCAATTGATAAACGTGAACGAATTTCATTTGGTAAAATAGACTCTTTATATTCTGGAGTTTGTTTATCAAATATTTCCATTGAAGGCATTGAAACAACACGAACATCAATATTTTCTTTACGTAATTCTTCTTTTGCTTCTATTGCAAGTCCAACTTCACTACCACTAGCAATAATGATTGCATCAATTTTGTTATCTTCTTTTGCAACGATGTAAGCTCCTTTTGAAACACCATCATAACTTGTTGTATCTAATGTTGTAACATTTTGACGAGTTAAAATTAATGCAGTTGGAGTTTCTTTTGATTCGATTGCAAGCTTCCATGCAGCAGTCATTTCGTGTGCATCACAAGGACGAATTAGTTGCATATTTGGAATTGAACGTAACATCGCAAATTGTTCAACTGGTTGATGAGTTGGTCCATCTTCACCGACCGCAATTGAGTCATGTGAAAGTGGTAAAATGATTGGTAATTTCATTAATGAAGCCATACGCAATGCTCCTTTAAAGTAATCACTAAATACCATGAAACCACCAGCAGATGCGCGTACACCTTTATGTAGTGTCATACCATTTAAGATAGCTACCATCGCAAATTCACGAATTCCAAACACTAAGTTTCTTCCAGCATAGTTTTCTACACTAAATGAATCTTCACCATTGATTAATGTTTTTGTAGATGATGCTAAGTCGGCAGTACCAGATACAAATGTAGGAACTTGTTTAGCGATTTCTTGAATAATTTCATTAGAAGTATTTCTTGTTGCATCACTAAATCCTGCTTTATATGATTCTAAAGTACTTTCTAAATCTACAGTGTAATTTCCATCTACTGCATTAAATAATTCAGCAGCTAATTCTGGATATTCATTTTTATATGCTTTAACTAAACGATTCCATTTATTAAATCTTGATTTACCACGTTTAATCGCAGTATTTTCGAAATCTTCATAAACTTCTGCCGGTACATGGAATTCATCATGATCAATACCGTATGATTTTTTAGCTTGCATACCATCTTCTTTACCAAGAGGATTACCATGCACTTTATTTGTACCTTGATTCTTAGAACCGAATCCAATTATTGTTTCAACAATAATTAATGTTGGTTTATATGCTTCTTTTTTTCCCTTTTTAATTGCTTTTAAAATAGCAGCAGTGTCATTACCATCTTTAACACTAATTACTTGCCATCCTGTTGCTTCGTAACGTTTTTTTACATCTTCGCTAAATGACATAGCTAATGGTCCATCTAAAGTAATATTGTTTGCATCATATAATACAATCAATTTCCCTAACGACAAATGTCCAGCAATTGAAGCGGCTTCGTAAGTTACACCCTCTTGCATATCACCATCACCACATAATGCATATGTGTAGTGGTCAACAACATCATACCCTTCTTTGTTGTATTTTGTTGCTAGAAACTTTTCTGCCATTGCCATTCCTACTGCAGTAGGAATCCCTTGACCTAATGGCCCTGAAGATGCATCAACACCATCTGTTATATCACACTCTGGATGTCCAGGTGTTTTAGAATGCCATTGTCTAAAGTTTTTTAAATCTTCAATTTCTACTTTAAATTTTGATAAATGTAATAACACATAAAGTAATGATGAAGCATGACCTGATGCTAATACAAAACGGTCACGATTAAACCATTCACTATGCTTGTGATACGTATTCATCTCTTTTGTAAATAATGTGTATAGAGCTGGCGCTGATCCAAGAACCATTCCTGGATGTCCAGAATTTGCACCATTAATAGTGTCAATCCCTAATGCTCTAATTGTTGCAATTGATAAATTTGATAGTTCCATACATTTCTCCTTATAATAAAAAAACACACTCATATTATACACAAAAAATGTACTATTTGAATATGTTTTTATATATTTATGAAAGTTTTTTCTTTTCTTTTTCTTCTTTTAGCTTTTTTGGTGTTACATCGTTACCTTCAGGGTCAACAACTTTAATTGACTGTAGGTGACTTTTAAATCCAGCACGGAATTGTTTCAAGTATTCTTGACGAAGTTCATCTTGTTCAAGTTGTTCTTCAGTTGTTAGTTCCCCGCTCTTTTTTTTATTTGCAAGATCATTAATACGTGCAATTAATTTTTCATCTATTTGGGCCATAATTAATCTCCTTTATAATACGCCAAAGGGTTTTAGATTATCCCTGATTTATTCAGGTGGGTATCTTTAAATACATTTTAGGATCCCTATTCAAGATAGGTTTTCAACACCATGTAATTAGATCAGATTCCCTTATCTAAAATGTGGAAATTTAATACCCTCTGGCATGTATAGTATATCATAAAACTATGTATTTATAAAAGTAATCTTATTACTTTTTAACGACAAATACAGATGTCTTATCAATATCAAAATATTTAAGCACACTATAAACATCATCAACTGTAACTGTAGAGATAATATCTACCAATTCAAGTGCTTGTATTCCCTCAAAATAATATCTGCTAAACATGTTTGCAATACTTTCTGGACTATTAAACAAGTTAATAAAAATACCAATATTTTTTCTTTTTATTCTCTCAAAACTATCTATATCTATTTTATAATCTTTAATAGTTTTTATAAAATCTAAAACAGTATCTTCTACAAGTTGATAGTTATCACAGTCACCACCCATTTGAATAAATGCGTAATCTCTTTCTTGAGTAAAACTTGCACTAAATGAACTATTAATAATTCCTTCTTCTAACCATTTGTTATATAATGGAGAACTTTTTGAAAATAATAAGTCAAATAGTAAAGAAAATGATAACTCACGCTTTATTTTATCTAAAGGATCACTTAAGTAATCATTTACTTTTGTAGAGATAATTATTTTTGGCATATCTACATCCATTGTTAGTACTTTCTTTTTTATAGCAATTTCGCACGGTTCAATTACTTCTTTTTTTACAATAGGTTTTGGTTCCTTAAATTGTTTATTATTCTGGTTTTCTATTATATGATCCATTGTAGTCTTAGGATCAATGTTCCCTACTACAAATAACATCATATTGCTTGGGTGATAGAAAGTATTGTAACACGTTTCCAACATCTCTTTAGTTGTATTATTTACAGTTTCGACACTACCAGCAATATCAACAGCAACTGGATGCTTAACATATAAGTTTTCAATAGAACCAAAATAAACACGCCAGTCTGGCTCATCATCATACATTTTAATTTCTTGTCCAATAATACCTTTTTCTTTTTCTACGCTCTCTTCAGTAATATCTAATGATTGTACGAAATCAAGTAATAATGATACACATTCCATTTCGTTTGATGTTGTAGTGAATTGATATGCAGTGCGACTTGATGAAGTAAACGCATTAGTACTTGCCCCAAGATTTGCAAATAGATCCTGTGCATCACCGTTCGGTGTATCGAACATTTTATGTTCTAAAAAGTGCGCAATACCATCTTCAACACGTACAAATTCTTTTTGACCTATGGGAATAAAAGTCGTATCAACAGAACCAAAGCATGTTGAAAATAACCCATATGTTTTTTGAAAGCCTTCTTTTTGTAGTAAGTATACTTGTAGACCGTTATCTAACTTTTGATAATATAATGTTTCTTGTAGTGTTTTAAAGTATTTCTTTTCCATTAATAATTACCTCCTGTTAGTAAAAAAATTGTATCTAATTTAATACTATTACTTACTCTGATGATATCTTCTATCGTTATATCCATTAATTTATTTAAATATTCTTCATTTGTCTCATTTTTACCTGTCACATCACGATTAAAAGCAAGAGCAATCATACTACTAGTTTCATCATTTGCTTTAGTAAGTGCATTAGAAAGCATTTTTTTAGCAATACTTAATTCTTCTTCTAAAATATTTCCATTTTGAATTTCAGACAGTTGTAAATTGACTAATTCTTTAGTTTTATTGTAATCCTCATTTTCAATACCGGCGCTAACAATCATTACACTATTAAAGGCATCATAACTTGATGATATATAGTAGCATAAACTATGTTTTTCTCTTACTACCTTAAATAGTTTAGACTGTGCAAAACCACCAAACATTGCGTTAAATACAGTAAACGCATAGTGATCATCATTTAAGTAATTACAATCAATACTATAGCCCATATTTAATTTAGCTTGTGTTATTTCTTGTGTTTCAATTACTTCATTTATATCTATATTAGTTTGATTAAATGGAATTACTGTATCAAGTGAGTGTATTTCATTTGTAAAAGATAAGTGCTTATCAAAACAAGCAAGTTGTTTTTCGCTTATGTCCCCTACAACATAAATATGTTTTTGATCAGTATTTATACATTCGTAAAAATACTCTACTAATTCTTGATTTGTTATAGAATCTATTTCTTCTAAATAGCCAATTGATGAAATACCTAATGTTTGATCTTTCCCCATAATTTCTAATAGTTTATTAAAACTATAAGAGAATTTATCATCATTATTTACTCTTATGCGTTCCTTAAGTTCTTTTTTCTTAATATTTAACACAGATTCATCAAATAAACCCTCTTTAATATTAGGTTCAAGTAAAACTTGCTTAAATAATTCTACTTGTTTATCAAATAAATTATCATCAGTTGGTAAAAACACTTCATTAACACATACACTACTTAAGTGTATGACATGCCCTAGTCCTTTTGATCCAATACTACTTGAAATCCTTGCACCGTACATATTTTCTAAATGTTCACTAAATTGTCTTGTAGAAGGAAATTGGTTTGTTCCTGCGGTTAACATAAGTGATAATAATGTTCTTTTAGTTGCATTTTTTTTAGTAAGCTTACTTACTAGTTTACATGATATAGAAATATTCTTAAATTTCTTACTTGGGATAATATGTAATGTATATCCATTCTTAGTGTATTTTTTATTCATAAATTACTCCTTTTTACATACATTTCATTATACACAAAATCATATATATTTAATACCTATATGTAAAAAAAAGAAACGCTTAGCGTTTCCCTTTATCATATGGTTCTCCAAGAGCTTTTGGAGATGCTGAATTCTTCGATGTGAATGCAAGTAATAATAATGTTGCAACATATGGAAGAAGTTTGAAATAAATTGGGTTAATTCCAAGTTCTAGTAAAAATGGAATTGATGAATATGTTACTGATATTGTTTTTGCAGTTGCAAAGAATAGTGCAGAAATTGCGATTCTCCAAGGATTCCAGTTACCAAAAATTAATACGGCAAGTGCAAGGAAACCATATCCTGCTACGTTACTATCGAATTCAGTAGTAATAGGAATTACATAAATCAAACCTCCAACTCCTGCTAAAATACCTGAAAGTACTACACCGATGTATCTCATTTTAAATACGCTAATTCCACCAGCATCTGCAGCTTGAGGGTATTCTCCACAGGCACGTATACGTAGACCAGTTTTTGTTTTATATAAGAAAAACGCTGTTAAAATAAGTAATCCAATACCAATGAATGTTGTTAAATAAAATTTAGTAAATAACAAATCTCCAATAAACGGAATGTCAGATAAAACTGGAATTGATTGAATGATAAATTCATTTTCAAAAGGAATAGAATCTACTCCACCAAACATTAATTTTGCGGCAAAGATACCAATTGCAGGTGCAAATAAATTTAATGCTGTACCACTAATTGTTTGGTTTGCTTTCATATTTATTGCTGCAAATGCATGGAATAAAGAAAATAGTCCACCAGCTATTCCAGAAATAATTAAGGAAGTAATTAATAATAGTTGTCCTGACATAATTCCTGAGCTTTGCATGAAATACATGAATAAAATTCCAATAAAAGCCCCGAAAATCATAATACCTTCTAATGCAATGTTGATAACACCACTACGTTCACTAAATAAACCACCTAATGCAACTACTAGTAAAGGAATTGCAAATAATAACATTTGCGCAAATAAGAAATAAAATGTATCCATTATTCATTACCTCCTGTAGCAGTTTCTAATTTTTGTTTTTTCTTTGGTCTTTTCTTATCAATAAATAATTTAATAATTAATGCAAAAGAACTAAAGTAAATGATGATTGCAACAATTACATCAATGATTTCAATAGGAATACTTAATATTTGCATATATGTACCACCTAGATCGATATATGAGATAAAAAGTGCTGCAGCAATTACTCCTAAAGGATTACTAAATCCAAGAAGAGCTACTGGAATACCATTAAATCCTTCAACAGGAAGAATTTCTGCCGTACCCAGTGCAAGACCAGTTCCAGATAAATACGTTAGTGCTCCACCTAATCCTGCAAAAGCACCAGCTATAATCATTGAAAAAATAATTGATTTTTTTTCATTTATACCAGCATAATTACTTGCATCAGGATTAAAGCCACATGCTTTTAGTTCATATCCAAAAGTTGTTTTATTTAAAATGATATATGCAAGAATACAAACACCAATAGCAATAAAAGTACCTAAGTTAATGCTTGAACCATCAAATAATTGATCAAGACCTAGATTTGGTATCGCACGATCACTATGGACTGTATATGATTCAGCACCTGTTGGATTGTAGATGAATTTTTTTACACCTTCAATAACTACTAACATACCAATATAGTTCATCATAATACATGAGATTACGATATTTACATTACGATATGCTTTTAACACACCTGGGATAATAGCCCAAATTCCTCCAGCGATAGCTCCTGCAACAATTGCAACTAACCATGCATAAGAATCTGGTATGAATGTTGCGTTTAGTGCGATTGTCATCGCAGTAAATGCACCTACAATATATTGACCAGGTGTTCCAATGTTGAAAATTCCGCATTTGAATGCAAATGCAACAGAAAGACCAGTCATCATGATTGGTACTGATAAGAAGAATACTTCCCCTACGCTTTTAATACCTCTATAAAATCCACCACTAAGTAAAATTCCCATTGCTTCACCAGCGATAGCTGGGTTTGTAACTAAGATAATAATAAATCCAAACACAAGTCCACAACAAATGGCAATTAATGAGGATAATAACGATTTAACTGCTTCTTTATTTATCATATCCTACACCTCGCTTTGATCCAGACATGTAAAGTCCCAATTCTTCTACTGTAGTATCTTTTGGATTTACATCTGCTACAATTTCACCTTCAAATAATACTAAAATTCGGTCACTTACTGTCATAACTTCATCTAATTCTAAACTTACAAGCAATACTGCTTTATTTTCTTCTCTTTGTTTTACTAAATTTTTATGTACGAACTCAATTGCCCCTACATCTAATCCACGGATTGGTTGTACAGCAATTAATAAATCCGACTCAGCAGAAACTTCACGAGCAATAATCGCTTTTTGTTGGTTACCACCAGACATTCCTCGCGTTAATGATTTAGCACCTTCACCTGATCGCACATCGAACTTTTCAATTAATTCATTTGCATGTTTTTCAATAGTATTGAACTTTAAAAAACCACCTTTTTGATACTCTTTTGTAAAGTAGTTCTTTAAAATGAGATTTTCCTCTACAGAATAATCTAGTACTAATCCATGCTTATGACGATCTTCGGGAATATGTGCCATTCCAGATAATGATCTTTTACGAATAGAGTCATTAGTAATATCTTTACCATGGAATAAAACAGATCCGCTTGTTGGATGTAACATCCCTGTAAGTGCAAATACTAATTCACTTTGTCCATTTCCATCAATCCCTGCAATACATACAATTTCCCCTGCCTTCACATCAAAAGAAACATCTTTTAGTTTTTCTTTTGTTGCACCTTTTGGCATATATGTAAGACCATTTACTTCTAAGATTGTATCTCCAATAACTTGTTCTTTTTTTGTAACTTCAAAATTTACATCACGACCTACCATCATTTTTGATAAGTCTTCTTTAGTACAAGCAGCTACATCAACAGTATCAATATATCTACCTTTACGAAGTATTGTACAACGATTTGCAACTTCTTTAATTTCATTTAGCTTATGTGTAATAAAGATAATTGATTTACCTTCATTTGTTAAGTTCTTCATGATTTTAAGTAACTCTTCAATTTCCTGTGGTGTTAATACGGCAGTAGGTTCGTCAAAAATCAGTATATCGTTATCACGATATAACATTTTTAAAATTTCTACACGCTGTTGCATACCAACAGTAACATCAGAGATTTTTGCATCAGGATCAACATTTAAATGATATTTTTCAGACAATTCGACAACTTTTTTTCTTGCTTCATCTAAATAAATTCTACCACCTTTTGTTGGTTCAACTCCAAGTACGATATTTTCTAATACAGTAAAATTGTGTACTAATTTAAAATGTTGATGCACCATACCAATTGCATAGTTATTTGCATCGTTAGGGTTGTGAATTTTTACTTCTTCACCCTTAATCTTAATTTTTCCGCCATCTGGTTGATATAATCCAAACAGAATAGACATTAGTGTTGATTTTCCAGCACCATTTTCTCCAAGTAATGCATGAATTTCACCTTGTTGTAGCTGTAAAGTGATATTATCATTAGCTTTAATACCTGGGAATACCTTAGTGATGTTCAACATTTCAATAACATAATCCATATAATCCGCCCTTTCCGTTATATTATACATTATATGACAATATTTTCAATTGTATTTTTGGCAAAACATACACTTTCATGCCATTTAACAATAAATGATATAAATATAAAAAATTATGGATAAAAAGAAAAAGAGTGATATATATATCACTCTAAATCATTGATTATTGTAAGTATGTAACTTTTACAATTGAAGCATCTGTTCCAATAACTGTTGGATCTCCAGCAGCATCAGCGTTTGCACCAAATGTTGCGATATCTAAATCTGCAAGTGTTGCATAAACTGTATCATAATCTGCTTGAGTGAATGTTTCAAATCTTGAAGTATCCATAGGAAGTCCAATATAGTTTTCTTCAGCCCCTAATAATACTGATACACCATCAGGTGAAGTTGGGAAATTCCCTTCTCCGTAAGCTACTAATGCATCATATACAGTTTTATTTACACCTTTTGTTGCAGATGTTAAAACTGTTTCTGAATCTTCACTTTGGTCACTGTCTACACCGATTGTTTTTGCATCAGCTTCTTCAGCTGCAGCAAATACTGATGAGAAGATCCCTCCACCACATGAGAAGATTACTTCTGTACCTTCATTATACCAAGCAGCAGCTTCTGCTTTGATTTCAGGTGTAGCTGTAAATGTTCCAGTATATTTATATTTCATTTCAACTGTTACACCCATTTCAGCTGCAGCAGCTTCTGCACCTTCAATGAATCCGTATCCAAAGTTAACTACTGCAGGTAATGCAATACCACCCATGAATCCTAATTTTGTGTAACCTTCTTTTACCGCTGCATATCCAGCTAAGTATCCAGATTGTTGTTCAGCATATACTGTAGAATAAACGTTATCTTCGATTGGTACTACTGCATCACCTTCCATAGGTGCAGCATCAATCATGATGAAATTTGTTTCAGGATATTCAGTTTGCATACTTGACATTGCTTCTGCAAATTTGAATCCTGGTACTACTATAACCTTAGCTCCATTTTCAATCGCTTGTTCAATTGATGCAGTATATCCTGCTGTATCAAAAGTAGCTGGTTTGTAATATTGATACGTAGTATCTGTTTCCTTAGCATATTGTTCAACCGCTTCCCAAGCGCTTTGGTTAAATGATCTATCGTTGATGTCACCAGCATCTGTAACTAATGCGATTTCTGCACCGTCACTTGATCCTGCATCATCAGAACTAGCTGTACAACCAGTTAGTACGAATGAAAATACAACCAAAAGTGATAAGAATTTTTTCATTAAAAATTTCCTCCTTTTATTCTTTCGATATAACTATATCATGAAATGTTTATTTATTAAAGCAATAAAATAAACATTAATATATTTTTTTTAACCAGTATCTATTTCCAAAAATAAAAATGTAAGCGTAAATAAAAAGAAACACTGAGTGTTCCTAGATATTTTCTTCTTGATAACCACGAATAAACACTTCACGAGGTTTTGAGCCAATTTGGGGACCAATGACACCATCACTCTCTAATTGATCAATTATTCGCGCTGCTTTGTTGTAACCGATTCTAAATTGTCTTTGTAAAAGCGAAGTACTTGCTTTTTGTACACTGATAACAAAATCTCTACACATAGTATATTCTTCATCCTCTTGATCTTCTTTTGAAGACGTAGAACTAGAAGTTTCTTTTACGTTCACGAATTTTTCATCATAAGTAACTTCTTGTTGTTTTTTTGTATGATAAACAATATCTTCAACTTCCTGATCACTGACATATGCGCCTTGTACACGTGTTGGGAAACTTGTTCCCATTGGTGAAAATAACATATCTCCTTTTCCAAGTAATTTTTCTGCTCCAGTACAATCTAAAATCGTACGTGAATCGATACTTGATGAAACCGCAAAGGCAATTCTAGAAGGAATATTTGCTTTGATTACACCAGTTATTACATCTGTTGATGGACGTTGAGTCGCAACAATTAAATGAATACCAGCAGCACGAGCCATCTGGGCTATACGCATAATGCAATCTTCAACATCTTTACTAGCAACCATCATTAAGTCAGCTACTTCATCTAAAATTACAACATGATAAGCTAATTTTTCTTTTTTGTCTTCTTGGTTTGCAGTTTCGTTAAAACGTTCAACATAGTTATTATATGTTTCTATATTTCTAACATTTGAAGAAGCAAACACATCATATCTTCTTTCCATATCACTTACTACTTCGCGTAAAATACTTGCGGCTTTTTTTGCATCTGTACAAACAGGTGTAAGTAAATGTGGTACCCCATTATAACCTGCTAACTCTACTTTTTTAGGATCGACCAATATTAATCGAACTTCATGTGGTTTAGCACGCATTAAGATACTACATATAATTGTATTAATACAAACGGATTTACCACTCCCGGTTGCTCCAGCAATAAGTAAATGTGGCATCTTATTTAATTCTGCAAATATACAACTACCACTTACATCTTTTCCAAGTGGTACAAGCAGTTTATTTGACTGTAAACTTTCTGGAATGTCTTTAAAGACCTCCTTAAAGCTAACAGCATTTGCTTCGCTATTTGGAATTTCTATACCGATAGCAGATTTCCCTGGGATAGGTGCTTCAATTCGAATATCACGGGCTGCAAGTGCTAATTTAATATCATCTTGTAATTGTAATATTTTATTAACACGAGTACCCGTTTCAAGCTTTAATTCATATTTAGTAACACTTGGTCCAATAAACACATCACTAATGATAGCATTTACACCAAACTCACGTAATACAGTTATTAAACGTTCAGCATTTTCCAATGCGCTATTTTTATTATTTGTTCCATTTGTCTTACCTGGCGCTTTTAATAGTGATAATGGTGGTAATCGATAATTCTTATTTTGTTTAACAACAGAAGTTGTTTCCATAACTTGAATTTCTTCTTCGGGTTGTTTTTCGATTACTTTTTCTACTACAGGTTCACTATATTGAGTTGGTATACTTTGATGAATCTTAATTGGTTCTTCCTTTAGTGGTTTAACAACTGGTTTTTCTTTTATTACTTCATTTTTAAACTGATTTAATTTTTCATTGTCCTCAAATACTTCATCGGGAAAAAACGAACCATCTTTATCATCTTTTCTTGTAAAGAAATCTAATATTTTATTTTCTTTTTGTTTTTGTACAGTATAAGGTTTATTATCAATTCTTATTTTTTGAACACTTTTTTTATTTTTAGTCTTTTTATTTTTTGATGACTCACTAAAATATTCAAAATATATTTTTGCCCCTAAGAGTGCACCTCCAGTAAGTAAACAAAATACCCCTGCAATAAGTGCGCCCATATATGCAAATAAAGCACTAGCCATACTATAAAACAACACGCCAACAAATCCACCTTGATTCATAGGACGAGTATCAATATAATTACTAATTACTCCTATTCCGACATCGGTTTGTTTACTAGGAAGTGACATTAAAAGTAAAATCCCGACAATTAATAAACAACTCCCAACAAGTCTTGGTCCTTTTATGATAGGCAACTTTGCGTAAATTAATACATATCCTGCTAGAACTAATAATAGTAGATATACAATGATTGAAAAACTACCAAAACAAAATGCAAACACATAATGAAATGCATCTCCAACTGCGCCTAGTTGCATAGCACTAATTGGTATTAAAAATAAGCCAAAGGCACTAAGTAGTCGAACTTTTAAATCTTTATTAAATTCCTCTTGTTTTGTTTTTTTTGTTTGCTTTGTTTTTGCCATATCTACACCTCCACAATTATTAAATTATAACATATATTCCGAAAAAAAACAAAAGCAAGAAATTCTTGCTTATGCTTCTATAATTACTGGTAATATCACAGGTCTTTTACCTGTTTCTTTGCTTACAAATTTCGAAACTTTATCTTTAATAAGCCCTCTTGCTTCTACTGATTCAATATTTTTATTGTCTTTTACTTCTTGAAGAACTAGAGTAGTAATTTCATTGATTTTCTTCATTATTACTTCAGCATCTTTTAAATATACAAATCCACGAGTTTGGATATCAATTGTTGCGATAGTTTCTCTTGTTTTACTATCAATTGTTGCCCCGATAATAATTACTCCATCACTTGAAAGTTGAATACGATCATCGATAACTTTATCACCAATTCCACTACTTCCAATACCATCGATCATAACATCTTCTACTTCAATTGTATCTCTAAAACTTTCTAATTGACCGTTTTTAAATGAAATTTTTTCACCATTATCCATAATGATAATATTATCTTGTTTTATGCCCATTGAATTAGCAATATCACTTGCAGAGATAAAGTGTTGATATTCACCTTTAATAGGGATTACGTATTTAGGGTTAAATACTTGAATTAACACTTTAATATCTTCTTGTGATGCATGCATTGAATATAATTCTTTATTTTTTAAGATATGTATTTTAGATTCTGTTTTATATAACTCATCTTGTGTTCTTGTTGCAATTTTTTCAGTACCTGGTAAAACTGGAGAAGCTACAATAAATGTATCTGTTTCTTCCAATTTTAAATACTCATCACCACCATCAATAATGTCATAGATATCATGGTATATTCTTCTAGGACTTCCTGAAAGTAGTACAACAAGTTTATCTTTTACTTCTGGTTTGTTAATGTCAGTTTGAAATGCAATAATATTTTTTGGAATATCAATAACTGCTTTTTTTAGTTGTTTACCCATTCTTACGATACTATTTGTACTATCGTACTTGTCTCTTCCATAAAATACGACTCTACGACCATATTTTTTAGTTAGTTCTACGATTTCACGAGTTCTAAAAGTGTTTTGAGCATATGTAGAAATGATAATTCTACCTTCGCTCTCTTCAAATACTCTTTCAATTAATGGTGTTAACTTATGTTTTGGAGAGGTATAACCGGGATTTTTTGCATAACTTGATTCTATTAACAATGTTAAAACACCTTTTGTTGCAATTTCCATCATTTTTTGAATATCGCAACGGAATCCTTCAGGTGCTCCGAAATCTATGATAAACTCACTTCCATAAACGATATATCCTTCACTAGTCCAAATCGCAACCCCAACACTTCCTGGGATGGAATGTGTAACTGGGAAAAACTCAACTGGGATTCCAGCAATTTCAACAGAACCACTACGATTCACACGATTGATTTTATATTGTATTTGCATACGGTTAACTTTTTTATAACGGAAGAACATTTGTTCAATTAAGTCAGCAGTTAAGTCCGGTGCGTAAATTGGAGCATTTACAACTTCTAGTAAATAAGGCAATGCAGCCATAACATCATCATGTCCATGACTAATTATAATTGCTTTTACTTTCTTTTTATTTTCTCTAATATAATCAAAATTTGGAATAATTATATCTACTCCTAATTTTTCTATTTCGGGAAAGCGGAATCCTGCATCAAGAATAATGATTTTATTATTAATCTCAATACAGTACATGCTTTTACCCATCTCTGCTTGTCCACCTAATGGTAGAATCGCAACTGTATCTTTTTTCATATTTTTCACCTCTATATTATCTTTTGTTTTAAACAGTAGACTTATTCTAACACACTATTATAAATAATTCTATGTAAAAATCACAAGATTATTGTAACAAAAAAACAATCAAATGAAAAATTATAAAATCAATTTAATATGAAAAATTCAAATATATTTTACACTTCAATACAATATCTAAATTTAGATACTATATTATTAAGTAATTAAGAAACAGGGATACACCCTGTTTCTAGTGTTAATAATGAAAGAAGTTCTTCAACTCTTGGTCTGATTTTGTTTACAACAGCATCAATTACTTCCTGTGATACAGTGGATTGATTAGTTAAATAATAATACACTGCAACCAGTGTAAAGATACATTGTTCATTTTTATCATTTACTTGTACATCAATACATAATAATGAATCTTCATTCTTACTTGCTTGCACCTTAATCACAGCTTGTAAACCATTTACATCTAGGTTTGTATCTAATTCACTACGTTGCATCATTAATTTTTTTAATTCTACTGCTTCAACTATTATTGTTTCCATATTAATTCCTCCACTACTTTGTACAAAAGTTATTAGTGAAATACTTTATATTTACAATTTATGTAAAATTATATAAAATGGCTTTGGAGGTATGATATGTATATTGTTTTTTATTTATTTTCAATTGTTTTTGCATTTTTATTACCATCAATACATGAAAACTATACGCACTTATATAATAATAGTACAACAAAAATGCTATATATGATTTGGATTGTGAGTTTATCTATTTTTTTATTTATTAAATGTATGAAAATATATAAACGAGTACAGTTACCTAGTAAGTTATTTTATTGTTGTTTATATAGCGCTTTTATATCAATGATGATTGGGGCAATCATTCCTTATGGTGTAGAGATCCCATTTTTATCTACATTACATGTTATATTTGCACTGCTTGGAAGCTTACTTACCCTAGTAGTTATTAAATTACTTGTCGAAAGAAGCCAATTCTTAGATATCGAATTACATCCTGTGATGCAACAATACTATATGTACTTTATGATGGTTTTAGTTATGTGTACTACAATATTTGGAAGTGTAAATGTAATTGTTGAGCTAATACTAATTGGTTGTATATTGTATATGTTGTATCGTTTAGAAAAAATAGCATAATAAAAACCTTGTATCATATCGATGCAAGGTTTTATATATATTATTTTTGGAAATATCTTTCTAATAAACCAGCAAATGCTTTACCGTGTCTTGCTTCATCGCGAGCCATTTCATGTACTGTGTCATGAATAGCATCTAAGTTTAATTCTTTTGCACGTTTTGCAAGTTCGAATTTACCCATAGTAGCGCCATTTTCAGCTTCTACACGTAAACGTAAGTTTTCTTCTGTTGAAGTAGTTAACACTTCCCCTAATAATTCTGCAAATTTTGCAGCATGTTCTGCTTCTTCAAATGCAGCTTTTTCCCAGTATAAACCAATTTCTGGATACCCTTCACGGTGTGCTACTCTTGACATTGCAAGGTACATCCCAACTTCACTACATTCTCCTTCGAAGTTAGCACGTAAATCAGCTTTGATATCTTCTGGTGCATCGCTAGCAACACCTACAACATGTTCAGCAGCCCAAGTTAACTTTCCTGATTGTTCAACGAATTTTTCAGGTCCTACTTTACATAATGGACACTCAGCAGGTGCAGTCTCACCCTCATGAACGTATCCACATACTGTACAAATAAATTTCTTCATAATATTTCTCCTATTTTTTCCTATTTAATTATGTGTACTTTTTAGTACTTACATATTATATGACAAATCTAAATATTAATAAACGAATTTGCTTTATTTTTTTAAACTTGTTATTTATATATAATTTTATTATAATAAATACGTATTTTGTGGAGTGGTAACAGGCTACCAACTTCAATACAATACATTAAATAATGTTAACACCGTATTGGTAACAAACGGTAGTGGAGGAAAAAACATGAAAAAAACAAAAATTAAATCGATGACAATGTATGCGATGTTTATCGCTGTTGAAATCACACTTGTAGTGGTACCATTTTTAGGTTATATACCAATTGGTCCATTACGTGCAACGACACTTCATATCCCAGTTTTAATAGCGGGAATTGTACTAGGAAAAAAAGGTGGTGCATTTATAGGGCTTGTATTTGGACTAAGTTCACTTTTTTATAACACGATTAATCCAACAGTTACTTCATTTGTATTTTCACCTTTTATTAGCGGAAATATAGTAAGTGCGATAATCGCAATTGTTCCAAGAGTATTAATTGGCTATTTAGCTGGTTTTTGTTTTGCTATTCTACAAAAGAAAAGCAAACACCTTAATCTTAATATTCTAATAAGTTGTATGCTTGGAGCATTAACAAATACAGTTCTTGTACTTCTAGGTATTTATACATTATTTGGAAGCGACTATAGTAACGCCATTGGTAAAAGTTTACAAGAGCTGTCAGTGTATTTTATTGGAATCGTATCAACCCAAGGTATAATTGAGGCCATTGTAGGATCTATTATTGCCCTATTTGTTTGTAGACCATTAATATCATTTATGAAAAGAGGTTAATCTATGAAAAAAAATATTATTGTTGGTGTTACTGGTAGTGTAGCAGCATATAAAAGTGCACAACTTGTTAGTGACTTAATAAAAAAAGATTATAATGTAGAAGTAATTATGACAAAGAATGCTACTGCATTTATTTCCCCTTTAACTTTTGAAGCATTACTTAAAAAACCTGTATACGTTGATACTTTTTCAAAAGAAGAAGGATATCAAATTAAACATATTGAGCTTGCAAAAAAAGCAGACTGCTTTATTGTTGCACCAGCTAGTGCAAATACGATTGCTAAAATCGCTAATGGGATTTGTGATGATATGTTAACAACAACAATCCTTGCATCAACATGCAAAAAAGTAATTGCCCCTGCGATGAATACAGCGATGTTTGATAGTTTACCATGTCAACGTAATATAGAAAGATGTAAATCTTATGGTATTGAATTTGTTGAACCAGCAAATGGTTTGTTAGCGTGTGGTGATATTGGACGCGGAAAACTTGCTGATATTGAAGATATTATTGAACAAATAGAATATGTATTAGTAAAAAAAACATGTCGTCATAAAAAGTTTTTAATAACAGCAGGTCCTACTATTGAAGCTATTGATCCCGTAAGATATATTACTAATCATTCAAGTGGGAAAATGGGTTATGCCCTTGCGAAGGCGGCTTATCAAATGGGTGGAGATGTTACACTAATTAGTGGACCTACAAATCTAAAAGTTCCTTATGGTATTAAACATATTCCAGTAAATACTTCTAAAGAAATGTTTGATAAAGTTATCGAAAATTTCGAAAGACAAGATTATATTATTAAAGCGGCGGCTGTTGGCGATTATCGATGTCAAACAATTGCTAAAGATAAGATAAAAAAAGGTAGTGATGAGCTTGTCTTAACATTACAAAAAAATGATGACATTCTAGCATATATTGGAAAACATAAAACAAAGCAAATAATATGTGGTTTTGCTATGGAAACAATGAATGTTATTGAAAATGCAAAGAAAAAGTGTATCGAAAAAAACTGTGATATGCTTGTATGCAATGATCTTACATCTAAAGATGCAGGATTTAAGGTAGATACAAACATTGTAACATTAATTGATAAAGATACAGTAACTACCCTTCCATGTATGTCAAAAGAGGAATTAAGTCATAAAATAATATTTGAGCTAAGAAAAAAAGGAGAACCAAAATGTTAGTAGTAGTTGATATCGGAAATACAAACATTACAATCGGGTTATTTGATGAAGCTAATATTGTAGGACACTACCGTCTTACAACAAAGTTGGAAAGAACATCAGATGAATATGGTTTTATGTTATTAAGTTTTTTAAATGCTTCAAATATGAAAGTACAAGATGTAAAAGATGTTATAATTTCATCTGTAGTACCGAAAGTTAATTATTCATTTATTAATTCAATTAAAAAATATTTTGTAAAAGAACCCATTGTAATTGGTCCAGGGATAAAAACAGGTATATCTATTAAAATAGATGATCCTAAAACACTTGGTGCAGACCGTTTAGTAGATGCTGCTGGTGCTTTCTATATTTATGGTGGACCCGCATTAGTAATCGATTTTGGTACTGCTACAACGTTTGATATTGTTAATGAAAAAGGTGAATTCATTGGTGGAACTACTGCACCTGGTATTGGAATTATGGCAAATGCCTTGTCTAGCCAAGCTGCAAAATTACCAGAAGTAAGTATTGATAAACCAAAACATGCTATTGCAAAAAATACTGTAGATAGTATGAAGTCTGGAATAGTATATGGTTATATTGGATTAACGGAAAAAATAATTTCAGTTATTAAAAAAGAATACGGTAAAGACCTAAAGGTTATTTCTACTGGTGGACTTGGAAGAATTATATTTAAAGAAACTAGTAGCATTGATGTATATGATCCAGATTTGACTTTCAAAGGATTAAAAAATATATATGACCGACACATACAATCAACAAAAAATAATGATTAGATATAAATTAAAGACATTATTTTACTTAACAAAAAGCAAACTTCAATATAGAAGTTTGCTTTTAGATTATTTAATAATTTTGTATGCACTTATGATTTCTGCAATATAGAATGTATGATGATCTTTTTGTGGATACATTTTTTCATCTAGTGTCTCATCAATAAAATGTTCTGGTTTAATTGTATCGCTATATAACTTTTTACACACTAATACAAGTTTACCTTCTTTAAATGTTGGTTGATTATCAATATAATCGATATTGAACTCTACTTCATTTATTTTGTCACCATCACGACCCGACTTACTACCTAGCACGCCTAGTTCTTTTTTATGTCCATCAAAGAATGTTAACGTAAATTGATCGTTGTGGTCAACAAACTCTTTAGTATATCGTTGTGGACGAATATATATAGTTGCTACATTCTTATTCCAAAGCACACCTAAATTCCCCCATGATGCAGTCATTGTATTTACTTTATTATCTTTAGTAGCACTGATTAGCATCCAATCTTTACCAATTAACGAAAATGTTGAATCGATTGAATTAATATCTATTTTTTGGTATTCCATATTTGGTCTCCTTTTCTTTTATATGACTAAGTTTATCATAAATTACTATATGTTACTATCGAAGTACACGCATAGAATTAAATACTGCAAGCAATGTTACACCTACATCTGCAAATACGCCCATCATAAGATTTGTATAACCAAAAGTAGTAAGTATTAGGATTATTAATTTTATTGATAAACTAAATACAATATTTTGCATTAATATTGATGTAGTCTTTTTGGAAAGTAACATCGCCTTGTTTATGTCACTTATATCATCGCTCATCAAAACAATATCAGCCGCTTCGATTGCAACATCACTACCAACACCACCCATCGCTATTGCTACGTGGCTAAGCGACAATACGGGTGCATCGTTAATTCCATCACCAACAAATGCAACAATACGTCCATTGTTTATAAGTTCTTGTACTTTAGCAACTTTGTCTTGCGGTAATAGTTGACTATACACTTTATCGATATTGCACTCATTTGCCACTTTTTTAGCAACATCATTATTATCACCTGTTAACATGATAGTCTCTTTAATGAAATGACTTTTAAGTTCTTTAAGAGCATTTGGAACATTTTCCTTAATTACATCACCTACTGCAATGTATCCTAAGCAATTTTTACCATCACCAATATAAACATATGTTGCAACCTTATTACTAACTGGTGTGATCATGCCTTTTTCTTTAAAGTACTCGCTATTACCTAAATGATACTCAACATCATCAATTGTAACAATAACACCTTTTCCAGCTATTTCTGTAAAATTAGTGATTCTCGACGTATCAATTGGTTGGTTATAATACTTTACAATACTTCTTGCAATAGGATGGTTACTAAAGTATTCACCATATGCTGCTATCTCAAGTATTTTATTATCACTAATTTCTTGTACTTCAAAGACCCCTTTAGTAAGTGTTCCTGTTTTATCAAATACAAGTGTATCAACATCTTTTAATAACTCAAGATAATTCCCGCCTTTAACAAGAATACCAAGAGCACTTGCTTTGCCAAGTCCAGCATATGCACCTAGTGGAATTGATACTACTAGTGCACATGGACATGATACAACTAAAAAGGTAAGTGCTCGGTACAACCATTCTTGAAAGTTTCCAAGTTGTAAAATGTATACAGGGAAAATTACTACAAATAATGCAAGTGATACAACAATTGGTGTATATACTTTTGCAAATCTTGTGATAAATTGTTCTATACGTGCTTTTTTACTTGCAGCACTTTCCATTAATGCAATGATTTTTGCGACTGAAGAATTATCATATGTATTAGTTACTGACAAATAAATTACACTTGAAAGGTTTATTGTACCTGCAAGTACATCATCACCTTCTTTATAATATCTTGGTATTGATTCACCTGTTAGACTCGATGTGTCTAACGTTGTTTGTCCGTTAATTATTTTTCCATCTAATGGTATTTTTTCACCAACTTTTACTACTACTACTTCACCGACTGAAACCTTATTTACATCAACCATTTTTATATTACCATCAATGAATACATTTGCATGGTCGCTTTTTAAGTTAAGCAACAGAGAAATTGCATTTCGTGTTTTATTAACCGCAAATGATTGAAATATTTCTCCAATTGAATAAAATAACATGACGGCAATAGCTTCGATGTATTCACCAATTAAAAATGCTCCTATTGTTGCAATAACCATTAATACATTTTCATCAAACATAATACGATATCGAATATTTTTAAATGCTTTAATTAGTACTTTATAGCCAAGTAATAAATAAGAAATAATATAAACGACAACATTGATTTGTTTTGTCATTGGAACAAACATAGCTACTATAAATAACAATACACCGAATATCAATAATTTATATCTAGAAAAGTAATTAGTTTTCTCTATGTTAGTAGTTGTCTTTACATAAACATCGTCTTCTACTTGATTTATTATTTTTTGTATATCTTCTTGAATGTCTAATTCTTTTGTAGGCTGTATTTGAATTCTTGAAGTCGCAAAATCAATTGTTACATGATGAATATATGGTAGTTTTATAAGTGCATTTTCAACTTTTTTTGCACATGATGCACAATCTAAGCCAACAATTTCATATGTGAATGTTTCATATATTCTTTGAATTTTATTTTCATTTGAAATACTATTAATTGTACGCCCTTTTAATGATGAAGTAGTTAATTTCTTCATTGAAACAGTCACACCATCTTCAATTTGATTTACTTCATGTTGAATTTTAGGTAGTATTCCATTTATATTATCAACATCTAGTTCCAACGTGTTTCTTTCAAAGTGAATTCGAGCACCGCTAACATAATTTAATTTTTTAATATGTGATTCAATTTTATTTGCACATGATGCACAATCTAAGCCAATAATATTTAAGTGTAATTTCATGCTTTTTACCCTCTATCTACAATATGATCATATCCAGCTTCAAACATTATACGTATATGTTCGTCATCTAGACGATACATAATGTTTTTGCCGCTTCTTGATGATATTACTACCCCTTCTTTTTTTAAGTTTCTAAGTTGATGACTAATTGCAGATTGTGTCATAGACAAAATGTCTGCCAAGTGATTAACACATAACTCTCCTTGAAACAATGTACATATAATTTTAAGACGTGTCGGATCACCGAATGCTTGAAACAGCCTAGCCATATTTGTAATCTGACTTGGTGATAAATGAATTTTTTCTTCAAATGTGCAACAATCTAATTTATTTTCCATAATAACCTCCTTAATGTATGAATATGTGTTCATATGTTCATTATATCATTATTGGTTGTTATGTCAATAATATCCTATATTCCCAAAATATATTTAATTAATTTGTTATAAAAGAATATTTTTGTTGTAATGATTTGTAGTAAAGGTTATAATTTTTAAAAGCTAAGGAGGTCATTTATGGAATTTAAAATAGAACAAAACACAAATTGTAAGGAAAAACCTGATCAGAACAATTTAGGATTTGGTAAATACTTTACTGATCATATGTTTGTAATGGATTATGATGAAGGTATTGGTTGGCACGATGGACGTATTGTACCATATGGACCAATTGTATTAGATCCTGCAACAATGGTACTACATTACGCTCAAGAGACTTTTGAAGGACTTAAAGCATACCGTCATAGCGATGGGAGTATTTCGTTATTTAGACCAAAAATGAATGCCGCACGTATGAACACATCAAATGAACGCTTATGCATGGCCAATATACCTGAAGAATTATTTGTAAAAGCAATTAAGGAGCTTGTAAAATACGACCAAGAATGGATACCTACAAAAGAAGGTACTTCATTATACATTCGCCCTTTTATGTACGCTACTGAATTGAGTGTTGGAGTGCATAGTGCAAAGTCATATCGTTTTATTGTTATTTTATCGCCTGTTGGTGCCTATTACCCTGAGGGTGTAAACCCAGTTAAAATTTGGGTTGAAAATGAATATGTTCGTGCTGTTAAAGGTGGAACGGGTTTTGCAAAATGTGGTGGAAACTATGCTGCAAGTATCGCTGCACAAGAAAAAGCCCGAGAAAATGGTTATACACAAGTATTATGGCTAGATGGTGTTCATAAAAAGTATGTAGAAGAAGTTGGTACTATGAACGCGATGTTTGTGATTGATGGAAAAGTAATTACTGCACCACTTGAAGGTTCGGTTCTACCAGGTGTTACTAGAGATTCAGTAATCGCACTTCTTAAGTCATGGAATATAGAAGTTGTTGAAAAACATTTAAGTATTGATGATTTGATGGAAGCAGGTAGAAATGGGTCTTTACAAGAAGCGTTTGGTAGTGGAACTGCTGCTGTAATATCTCCAATTGGACAATTACATTATGATGGTAATGATATTATAATTAATGATTTCAAAACTGGTGAATTAACACAAAAAATATACGATACTCTTACTGGAATACAGTGGGGTAATATCGAAGATACATTTAACTGGAACGAAAAAATATAAAAGATAGCTATAGCTATCTTTTCTTTATGTCTTGGTATTCTGATTGTTCTCCCACATACTTAGATGCAGGTCTAATTATTTTACCGCTATATAACTTATTTTCAACATTGTGAGCAACCCAACCTACTGTTCTTGAAGTTACAAATAATAATGTAAATATTTCTTCAGGGATTTTTAACATATCATATAAAAAACCACTATAAAAATCTATATTTGCACAAACATTAATACCTTTTTTCTCATGCATAATTTCTATTGCATTTTGTTCGAATTTTTTGTAAAACTCATATTCTTTTTCTCGTCCTTTTTCAATCGATAACTCATGACACTTCTTTGATAGTATTTGACATCTAGGATCACTTAAAGTGTAAACTGCATGTCCAATACCGTACACTAGTCCACTATTATCATTAAAATCTTTATCTAAAATTCGATAAATTAATTTTTTTATTTGTTCGTCATTTGCATCAAATGATAGATTTTCAAACACCGCTTTCATTTGATTTACAACTGCAATATTTGCCCCACCGTGTTTAGGTCCTTTTAATGAACCAATAGCGCCTGCTATCGATGAATAGATATCCGTTCCTGTTGAACTAATTACAATATTTGTGAAAGTTGAATTGTTTCCACCACCATGATCAGCGTGTAACACAAGAGCTATATCAAGAGCTTCAGCTTCTTTTTTTGTAAATGATTTATCATCACGTAAAAGGCGTAATATATTTTCTGCAATTGAATAATGCTTTACTGGTTGATGAATTACTAAACTTTTATTATCATAATGATGCTTTTTTGCTTGATAAGAATAACACATTAAATATGGTATCTTACATATTAAATCTAACCCTTTATCAAGTGTTTCCTGAACCCCAATATTGTCTGGATCTTCATCAAATGTATACATAGCTAAAACTTCTTGTTGAATCTTATTTAGGATGTTTTTTGCAGGATATCCAAGTATCTTAGATTGTAAATATCCATCAGGTAAAGCATACCTACTTGCCATTTCTTCTTTAAAACTATCTAGTTCATCACCAGAAGGTAAATAACCAAATAATATCAAAAAACATATTTCTTCAAACAAGAAACGACATCCGCCATTATCTATTATTTCCTGGACATTTATACCACGATAAAATAGTTCCCCTCTAGCATCTTTTTTGTTACCATCTTCATGTTTATACCCTACAACATCTGAAATTTTGGTAAGCCCAACTAACACCCCAGTACCATCTTCATTACGTAAACCTTTTTTTACATTATATTCATCATACAATGAATTATCTATAGAGTTATTTGCTTGACCCTTATTAAAATAGTTTATTAAATTTGACATATTATAATACCCCCTTATATATATCAAAAACAATTATATCACAAACTCTAAAGATTGTATACAATCTTAGTTGTTAGTATTATAAAACTGCAGTACTTTATTGTTGAAATAATAAAATTCTTACATTTTGTGTAATTGCATGGTAAAATTGTAATAAGAAAGAAGGTGCATTATGTATAACACTATTCATGATTTAACAAATAAATATTTCCAGGATACGATTGTAATGCGCCGTACAATGCATGCCTTCCCTGAAACTGCATGGTTAGAAATCCATACTGCTGCATACATTGCAACACATCTTGAAAAATTAGATTTTCAGTTACATCTTGGGAAAGATGTAATTAATGCGACCTCTAGGATGGGTTTACCTTCAAAACGAGAATTTGAAAAGGCATATCAAAAAGCAAGAGAAGCTGGCGTAAGTAGCAAACATTTACAAGTATTTAAAAATGGTTTTACTGGTATCGTTGCCACAAAAAAAATGGGTACTGGACCGGTAGTTGCAATACGTTTTGATATTGATGCCCTGCCAGTACAAGAAGACAAACAACCGACGCATCGATGTGTGGAAGATGGTTATATTTCTAAACATAAAAATTCTATGCATGCTTGCGGACATGATGGTCATACTGCTATTGGATTGACAATCGCAAGAATTATAGATGACATATCAGATTGTTTACAAGGAACAATCAAACTGATATTTCAACCCGCAGAAGAAGGTGTTCGTGGAGCAAAAAGTATGGTTGATAGTCATATATTAGATGATGTTGACTACCTTTATGCGTGTCATATTTTCCCAAGACAAAAAAAGGATAAAAATATTGATATATATGTAGGAATGAATGAAGCCTTTGCGACAACCAAGCTCGACGTTACCTATCATGGTGTCTCATCACATGCAGCAGAAATGCCACAATTTGGCCGTAATGCTATATTGAGTGCAGCTGCTTGTATTACTAATCTACATTCAATTCCACGTAATAGTGATGGTTGTACAAGAATTAACGTAGGTACTATTATTGCTGGAACAGGAAGAAATATAGTTGCAGAGACCGCAAAACTAGAAATAGAAGTACGCGGTGCTAGTACGAAATTAAACGAGTATATGGAAGTATATGCACATGATGTAATTACAGGTGCAGCACTTATGCATGATAATGAGGTAGTTATTGAAACTGTTGGTAGTTCAACCTCTATTACATGCTCTAAGCCTTTTATGGAAGAGATAAAAGATGTTATAAATAAAAATCTTCCAACAATTAAAGTTGCTAGAAAAAATGAAAGTCCATTGCTTGCAAGTGACGATTTTTCAATCATGATGAACCATGTTCAAATGCGTGGAGGGAATGCAACGTATTTAAAAGTGCTAAGTGACACAACAGCTATGTTACATCATCCTAGCTACGATTTCGATGAATACTCAATGCATAATGCAATCACTTCACTTACTTCAATTGCTTATCACTTATTAAAAAAATAGAAGCTAGATAGAAAACTATCTTGCTTCTTTTTGATATGTTTTATGTAAGGCTTGCTTGATATCTTCAATTAATAAGTCAACATCTTCAAGGCCTATATAACATCTGAAGTGTCCAAGTTTTAGACCTCTTTCTTGTAATTCTTCTTCGTTATTTCCTTTATACACAGGTAATATTAAGCTTTCAAATCCACCCCAACTATATGCAAGTGTAAAGTATTGTAAACTATTAACAAATGTTTCAATTTTACTTACATCTACATCTCTTAGCACAAAGGAAAACAATGATCCATAACCTGTTAAATATTTAGCATTTTCATCATTTGTAATATATGGATGATAAATTGTTTCAATATAATCTGAATTGTTTAAATAGTCTAATACCTTAATTATTGATTTTTGATGTTGAGCCATCCTTACTGGTAATGTACGTATACCTCTAAGAATTAAAAACGCGCTATGACTAGACATCGTTGCACCTAAATATACACCTGCAAACTTTGTAATCCTATCAATAATATGTTTATTTGAAATAACAACACCACCTACTACGTCACTGTGACCACCTAAATATTTCGAACATGAATGAATAACGACATCTACTCCATAACATAGTGGTTTTTGAAATAACGGTGTAGACCACGTGTTGTCAATAACAGTATATATGTCTTTTTTTCTTGCATAGTTTGTTATTGTTTCTAAATCCAACATTTCAAATTTTTGAGATGATGGACTTTCAAAATATACCATCTTTGTATTGTCTTTTACTTCATTAAAAATAATATCATTATTCGTCGTTTGAATATGCGAAAAAGTTATATTGAATTTTTCTAGCATTTTAACAAATGAAACAGTTGAACCATAGACAGTATTCACTAGTATAATATGATCTCCAGCTTTTAAAAGCGTTAAAATAGTTCCAGTAATTGCTGCCATTCCTGAAGCAAAAACTTTTGCTTTTTCACCTTTTTCTAGTAATGCAAGCTTTGTTTCTAATTCTTGTAGTGTTGGATTTCCATCACGTGAGTAAGTATATTGATTTTTTTCCTTTTTATTGACTGCAAGATACTCTTGAAAATCTTTAAATACGAATGATGATGTCTGATATATTGGTGATATCATTGCATTATCGACAATTTCCCTTGAATGTAAATCTAAACAAATATTATCTTTTTCCATAATTTCTCCTATTTTAAATCACTTTTTGATAAAGCATAGTGATGTTTTCCCTTTTTATCTTCTAAAAATTCTTTTGACGATTCTTTCAAATATAAATATTCTTTATAGAAACTACTTACTGGAAGTTTTTGGCCACCTTTAGCCATAATAATCGTTTGTTCTAATCGATCGTCAGTAATTACTTGTACATTATATTCTTCTTTTAATTCACCTGTTACTTTTTCAATATAATTATCTGCACTTTGAGCTTCTTTAGTATATACAATATGTATGTTGTCATGTTTTTGATAACTACCTAGACTACCTTTTACTTTATATGCATCAAAAACAACTACAACAATATCACTTTTATACCCTTGATAATCACAAAATATATCGATTATTTTGTTTCTAGCCATATCCATGTTATCTGGTAAGTATTTCTTTGTCTCATCAAGAGCATGTATTACATTATATCCATCAACGAGAATATAGTTATCAAGTTTCTTATAATTACTTACAGTTTGTGTTTTTAATAACTGTTGTTTAGGTAAAACTATGTCTTTTTTTCCATACGTGCTTACAAATATTGCCTCAAGCTCTTCATCACTACTCGCGTATCTAGTATTTTGTGTTATAGCAGTTGGAAATAAATCTTTATTTCTTTCTTTTTCTAGTTTACAGTGCATATATTCAAACACTTTACTTGTATCTACTTGAAAACCGGTACCATTCTTACAAAATATAGAGCTACTTGGAAAGTCTATATCAATTAATGGATGATAATTCATTTTACTGATTATTTCTTCTTGGTTATTACACTGTTTGTATGTATTAGAATGAATAAAGTACTTAGCAGAAGATTTTGTTAAAATTGCTAAATCTTTAGTAAACTCTTGCATATTAACAAGTGGTGCACTACCTTGAATAGTTGTTTCAATACCATTATCTTCAATTATTTGATATTCCCCATTTCTAGATTCAATATCATAAATAATTTTTGATAAGTACATGCTTCCTACTACAATCGTAAATTGTATATAAGGCTCTAACAAAATAGAATTGGCTTGTAGTAATCCATGACGCATCGCTCTTTTTGTTGCTTCAAGTAAATCGCCACCTTCAGTATGTTTAGGATGTGTTTTACCATCAATTAGTGTCACTTTAATACCAGATAATTTATGCCTTGTAAGTACCCCTGGAATCAAATTTCTTTTTAAAATATTAATAATTTGATTTTGATGTTGCTTTTCTAAACCATTTGATTGCATATTCACATTAACAATAAATTTATTTTTATCTTCAATTGGTTCAAGTAAGAGCACTACTTCTGCATAATGTCTTAGTGGCTCGAAATGTCCTACACCTGTTACCTTATTTAAAATAGACTCTTTGTATAAGATACTTCCATTAGTAAATGTTACATCTAGCGAAAACCTTTCTTTTAGAACATATTTTAAGATTTCTTGTTGAACTTGTCCCATTAATGAAACTTCAATTTCATTATTTTTGTTTTTGATGATTTTTAAACTTGGATTTTCATCTTGAAGTATTTGTAGAGCATTTTGTAAGTTTGAGATATCTTTTTCGTTAAAGAGTACACGATAGTTTAATAATGCTTCTAGTTGCATTGTTTTACTTATATCATCGCCACCAATAATATCTCCTACTTGATATTTCTTTAGACCTTTTAAAACACAAATACTTCCAGCGCATACCTTATCTCGTACTTCATAAGTGTTTCCAGAATATAGTCTAATTTGATCGATTTTTTCATCGTCAGATAGTTTTTGTTTTACAACTAATTCACCACCATATATTTTAACATGTGTTAACCTATTTCCTTTATCATCATGAGTAATCTTATATACAAATGCCTCTAACATAGCTTTATGAACTGGTTCATCACTATATGAAATTATACTATCTAACAGCATGTCAACACCATCGTTATGAAGTGCGCTACCAAATTGAACCGGAAACATAAGTTGTCTGTTGATAAGTTTTTTTAAAGTACTTTTTGTAAGACTTTGTGTTTCCATATACTCATCTAATACTTCGTCGTCTAGTAAAGCTAGTTTTTCATATTCATCTTCGTCCATCTGAGAAATTGTAGATACTGGAGTTTTAGTTGCTTTTTCAATCGAATCAATTATTTGTTCCTTAGATAAAGTTGTAATATCCATTTTGTTTACAAAAATATACGTTGGTACCTTATAATGTTTTAATAATTCTAAGATTGTAAGAGTATGACTTTGGATTGTGTCAACACCACTAATTACTAATATAGCGTAATCTAATACTTGTAAAGCACGTTCCATCTCATGTGAAAAATCAATATGTCCAGGTGTATCAATTGTTGTAAACTCAACATCTTTATATTTAAATATAGTTTCTTTACTATAAACAGTTATACCTCGCTTTTTTTCAATTGAATCATAATCTAAAAATGTATTTTTATGATCAACTCTTCCCATAGATGAAAGAACCCCACTTTGAAACAACATAGCTTCGTGTAGTGTGGTTTTTCCTGCATCAACATGGGCAACAACTCCTATTGTTATTTTTTTCATTGCATACTCCTTAAACGATTAATTGATATAGTAAAACAATTATTGGCATAGTGATAACACAAAATATTACTGAAAGTACATTTATAGTACTTGTTTTTTTTGGGAAGCGATCATAAATTTGTGCAAACTGACTTATTGTTGCAGCTACAGGTGCACTACTTGCAAGAATTGTTATTAGTAATATTTGTTTAGAGAATGGGTAAATAACTGTTATTCCTGATAGTTTAATAAAAAGTATAATTAACATTGGAAGAACAATTAATCGAATAAACACAATTAAAAAATTACGTTTATTTACAAATATTTCTTTGAATTTAATATTGCCAAGTGACATACCTATTACAATCATTGCGAGCGGCCCAATCATGGAACCTAATGAACCAGTTGTGTCTTTAATAATATCCGGCATCGGTATCCTACTTATAAATAGAACTAGTCCAATACATATTGCGATGACATTTATATTACTAAATATTTTTTTAATGTCAAATCCTCGTTGCCCACATACTAGATTTTTTCCGTGTGTCCACATAAATACTGTTTGAATCATTATATAACCACTTGTATATATAACCCACTCACTGCCAAGCAATGCACTAACTAGTGGAATTATTAAATTCCCAGCATTAGAATATATTATAGATGCTTGTTCTATTTGATCAAAACCAAAATATTTTCTACATAAAAAAGCAAAAAACTGAAATATACATTGGACACATATTGCAGCAACAATCGCTAACAATAACCCTTGTAATACTTGTGTATCAAAGTCTATTAAATACGCGTTGATGATACTACAAGGACTAACTACATACAATGCAATAATTGACAAAGTACGAGTGTCTGATAATTTTAATATTTCTTTTTTTACAAGAATGTAACCTATAATTAAGATAATAAATAAACCTATTATCTGATTTGCAAGCAAAAAACTAAGTTCCATATTTACCCCCTACTACATACATACTAGTATATAACAAACCTAGGTAAAAATATAGAACTTTCATTTCTAGGAAATAAACTGTAATTAATATTTTTTTAAAAACAATTCTTTATCATTTATAAATTCTTCAAGAATCTCTAATACTCCTTGATTATTATTTGATGGAGCTATATTTTTATATATTGTTTTTAATAATATACTACCATTCTCCATTACAAATGGATATCTAACCATTGATAATATTTCACTATCATTTAATTGATCACCAAATACCATAACATGTTCTTTATCAACCTGTAACTTTTCAAGTAAAATTTCTAATGCAAAGCCTTTATGACAACCAGCATTTATAATATCGATATAACCATAACCACTAGAAACAATATCAAGTGATTTTGGAATCTCTTGTAATAATATCTTTTCATATTCATCAGCAACTTTTGGATCAAATACTAATGATATTTTTAAGACAGGTTCATTAACCATATTTAAATTGTCTATTAGTTTCAAGTTTGAAAAATATGTTGTTGCTGCTTCCATATTCTTGGCGTTTGTTGAACTTAAAACATAAGCACACTTAGATGATGAAACTACAATAAAGCACGGCATATCTTGTATAATACTTAATGATTTCTCATATTGGACTGTAGATAAAGTATTTTGTAATATGATTTTTTTGTTAGCGACTATCATGGCACCATTTTGTGATATATAATGAATTCTATCATTTTTGTCAAATAAATCGTGTAGCATTTCATGTTGATTTCCACTTGCAACAACAAAATGAATATCTTCATTTTGTAATCTTTCAAATATTTTTAAAAATCTCTTTTTATCATAGTATCTATTGTCATCATAAAATGTTCCATCGATATCTGTTACAATTACTTTTATCATTTATTAGACTCCTTTGTAGTTAAATTATCTAACTTTACCATTAGATATGCAATAACCATACCAACAAATGCACTTACTAACGATAGTATTAATTCAGTTATTGAGTTGAAATTTGTAGGTACAATAAGTATGGTTGTAGAAAATGTAATAGCAAGTACACCATGCATCACATAACTATGATATTTAGATAATAAGTATACAAATAGTTTTGCGAGTAAGATAATTGTGATTCCAGCACTAGATAATGAAAATACATATGCTAGCAAATCAAAACTTGTAAATTTCTCCAATATTTGTTGGTAAAGTCCTAAAGATATCAATATTGATGATGTCGCAAACCCTGGGACAATCGAGCCGATACCCCAAAGTATTCCACAAACAACATATGTTGGTGCATTTAATGGTAATTGTATGTTTAAAAAATGTATTACATAACCTAATCCAAATATAATGACTAATGAAACAACAATCATAATTATATAGTTAATATTATCTTTTTTAGTAGATCTTGCTTCTTTTATTAATTGAGGAAGTGTTCCAATAATTAAACCAATAAATAAACTTATGGTAATATTACTATTATATTCCATCGCAATAATTAGAAATTTCGATAATACAATAAACCCTATAGCACCACCTAGAGCTAATGGAATAATTAAATCAAGGCTTTTTATAAAATTCTTTTTAGGATTAGCGATAATTTCCATGATACGTCCGTATACCCCAAAAACAATTGCGAGTACTCCACCTGATACGCCTGGTAATATTCCGCCACCTCCAATTAGTATACCTACGAGGATATATTTTATGAATAGTATATTTTTTTTGTGCATTATAACACCTCATCTCTATAACAAAGTATATCATATTCTATATAAAAAAAAGTCCAAAAGGACTTTTT
>CAYJPL010000003.1:0-98653 GCA_964372125.1 uncultured Erysipelotrichales bacterium | reverse complement strand
TATTTTTATCGATTCCGTATGTTATATTATTTTGATATTACCTAATATTTTAAATCATCTGTAGAATTAGGTCTCCTTACATAAACTCTAGTTCTTCATATTATGCTCATTTTGTGTGCCTATCTAAAATATGAAATCATGTGTCCCTCGTTTAATTTTTTCATATTAAAGGATTGGTAAAAATAATTGTCTACTTTATCTTCAATATCAGTTACTACTTGGAACATTCTAACTTCTTTATATTTATCCCAACAATGTTTAAACAAATATGAACCTACTCCTTTTTGTTGATATTCCGACAAAACAATTAAATCTTGTACTAGTACAATATGCTCGCCATCGCCTACACAACGAACAAACCCAACTAATTTTTCATCTTCAAACGCACCTAAAATATATAGTGAGTTATGAAATGCCCTCACTAATTTGTCATCATCCTTTAGGTATGATTGCCAATTTGAATCTTCATATATCGCTTTAATTTCACTTAATAAACTCGTAGTAAATTCTTTATATTCCACTGTATTTATCCTCCAATTATATAAATTTTACGAACTACTTTTAAATTCTCTTTGTTTAATACTATTACAACCATTAGATTAAGTCAACGAAGTACTGAGTTAGTGTAAATAATGATTATACATTTATTATTTATTTTTTTTCATGCAATGTACGATCCACATATATCATTCATCCACAGTCTTATTCAAAAAAAAGCTCTAAACCCCATAAATAAAGGGTTTAAGAGCTAATCAACACGTTGTAATAACACGATACTTTCAACGTGGCATGAGAAGATAGAATGAATGTCTACGTTGTAGGGAATATATCAACTACGTTTTATATTGTTTTAACTGTTACTTAGGTTTGTAGGAATATATCCATGTATTTTTCCACATTTAGGTTTACCATTCCATTTGATTGAAAAACAAAAAAAGGAATAAATGAATTAATCACTCATCCCCTATTCTTGACACAGTCCAATTTTGTAATTAAGAAAACACTCTCCAATGTTTGGTTTTAAATATTCAAATGAATCCTATACCTATATTTTGATTATTCCTTTTTTGTTGCTTGCTGCAAAAAAAGGAAAAGTTGATCCAATAACTAAAATATTTTTATATAACGTAGGAATATAGTTAAACCCTACTATGCAAATAAAAGTGATAACTATGATAATGAGAACATATCTATTTACTTTTTGAGATGTAAGCACATTGATAAAATCCCCATTTCTTCTTGCATGAATTATCACTCGCAGACATATAATCAAATGTATAATATAAGCAATAATTAACACGCTATCATGATTTGTTATGAATATTGCAAAATAAATAATATAGAGATACTTTTTTAGTCTTTTAATAAAATCATCATATTTTTCATAAGTATTGTCATTAGAAAAGTTACGCATTTTCCTTAATGTTTCTTCGTAACAAAATTGTAGCTCAGTAACTACTTTGTACCGTTTAGCAATTATCACCAAATTAGCTAAGATTAGAATTGAAAGAATAAAATAACATATTTCATATCCTAAAAAACTAATAAAAGTATCTGTAGTGACTAATAAAAATCCATATAGATAGTAAATTATTGTTAGTATTTTCCCATACTTATTCACCTTTTTATTATCAACTACAGAAGAAATTACCTCTCCTAAAATTAGATATATAAAAGCTCCTAAAAACAAGCAAATAATCACAAATATTTCTACTCCCCCGCCAACAAGATAAACGTATCTATACATGAAAAATACAACTAGAGCTAGGAATAGGGATAGTAAGATGCTCGTTTTTTCAAATTCTTTATACATCAAAGATGCCCCCTATCTAGTTGTACATTTTGAACTTCTTCAATCAATACATTTTTTAATACTAATTTTTTATTTTCTAAAACATCTAATTTACCCATAACTAATTTCCTCCCCATGTACAATATCTATTTTTATAATATCAATAGATTTTGTTTGTAATCTTATCATATCTGCATATCTACCATTTAATGAAAGTAGATCATCATGTGTACCACTTTAGATAATCTTTCCATTTTCCATAAAACAGATTCTATCACAATGAATAATTGTTGATAATCTATGGCAACGATTATAGTCGTTGCATTATTTTTATAGAAAATCACATCTTAAAATCTTGTAATTACATCACCAACTTTTCTTGTTACAAAAAACTGATATGGCAAGTGCATTATATGGTTATAGTACCCTAGTAATATTGGGATATCGACTTTTCGTGATAAAAACAAAATAACTTGTTGTCTAAATGCCGACATTAAACTTTGTATTAACGAAATAATTCCATATACTATCAAAAATATATACAAACTATTCTTAAGTTGGAATGGTATTATTTCATCCATAAGCACCTTAGAAAAAGTACTAGAAAGAATTCCAATAATGCTCAGCACTAAGGAAGCTAGTATAATTGTTGCAAGTAATTTCTTTTGTGGTAGTATAAGTGCACAAAACAAATCAAACATCTCTTTATCCTTATATTTTAACTTTTCAAAGTTTGATGTAGGTGCCATTACCAATAGCACATCAGTATACATCTTTTCAAATTCTTCAATATTGATTTTTTCATTCCCTTTAGCAGGATTCCCTATATAAAATAGTCTTTTTTTACTTTTTGTATTACTACAAAATGATTATTACCTTCCGCCGTTGTTGTCTGAGCAATTGCTGGAAATGTCATGCCACTTGTAATGTCATTCGATGCAACACGAATTGCTTTTATTTGAAATTTAAGTTTTTCAAACCCTTCAACTAATCCTTTTACACTAGTACCATATGCATCAGTACCTATAATTCCCTTATTTTCATAATTGAAATATCACATTTGTAATATGCCAATACTGTGGCAATACATGCTGGCCCGCAATCAGAAGCATCATGTTATAATATACAATGTCTTTTTTTTAGCATTTTCCCCTGCATATGCCATATTAGTAATTACTAATTACTAATACGTAAAAAAAATTATACACAATACCCCACATTGTGTCAAAATGTATATTTTGATACGGAGTTAGGTTTTCTTTTCTTTGATATACCTTTTATTTAAAAAAGTTTATTATGCTTGGGTAGATATCTTTCCATAAACTGATAATTCACTCTAAAACAAGCTTTTCAAAAAACAGCGATGACCTCAAAAACATATCTACCTAGGCAACAGTCAATTTATTTTTGGGATTTCCACGAATTTTCTGTTAAAAAAACTCCAACCCCATAAATAAGGGGTTTAAGAGCTAATCAACACGTTGTAATAACACGATACTTTCAACGTGGTTTGTGTGTGGGAACATATCTACTGGCTGACATGTTTTTGATACATAGCCATTTTGTTCTAATATCGCTATATCTCTAGCCTGCGTTGATACGTCACATGAAACATATACTACTTTTGATGGTGAAAGCTTTATTAGTGCTTCAAGAAATACAGGAGAACATCCTTTTCTTGGAGGATCAACAAACACTACATCAATAGATTTTTTATTGTTTGCACATTCTACCATGAATTCACCTGCATCAATACATGTGAATTTAGCGTTTTTAATTTTATTTGTTACTGCATTATTTTTTGCATCACGAATTGCTTGAGGAATGATTTCAACCCCATGTACTTCTTTTACATACTTTGCAAGACTTAATGTAATTGTACCTATTCCGCAATATGCATCAATTACAACATCTGTTGGTTTTAGATTTGCATAATCAATTGCTGTTTGGTATAACGTTTCTACTTGAACAGGGTTAATTTGATAAAATGAAAACAAAGAAATTTTATATGTATTTCCAAGTAAGACATCTGTAATATATCCATCACCAAATAATAGTTCTTGATGAACCCCTAGTACCACATTATCATTTTTTGTATTGATATTTTGGATAACCGTTTTTATCATTGGGAATTCTTTAGTAATGGTATTAACAATCTGCTTAATATTATTTACTTTCTTATGTCTTGTAATAATTACCAGCATAATTTCTTTTGTAGTATGTCCGTACTTTGTAAGTATATGTCGTATATTTCCTTTATCACTGCGTTTATCGTAAGCCACTTCTTTACTAGCACTTAATAATTCTTTTACTCTTTTAACAATTTTATTTGATTCCATATTTTGTATATAACAAACATCAAATGGAACTATATCATTAGAATGTTCTTTATAAAAACCTGATACTAGTCCATCTTTACTATTACCCACTGGTACTTGTACTTTATTTCGATAGTAATATGGTTCTTCCATCATTAAGCAATCTTTTACTTCTACTGCACATTTTCCAATTCTTTGCATTGCATCTTTTGTTCGTTTTGTTTTAAAGAATTGCTGTCCTTCATTATTAACATGTTGGATATGACAACCACCACAACTTTTATAAATTGGACAAATTGGATCTTGGCGATATTTAGAAACTTCTACTAAATCTATAATTCTTGCAATTCCATAACTTTTAAGTGTTTTAATTACTTTTAGGTTGGCAACCTCACCTGTTATTAACCCTTTTACAAAATAGGCAAACCCATCTACTTTAACTACACCTTTTCCATCATGTGTCATATCAACACATGTAGCTTTAAAATATTCATTCTTTTTCATTTTTCTTTTTCCTTAAAAAAACGAGCAAAGCTCGTTTTTATTCTTCTGTTGTTTCTTGTTCTGCTGCATTTTCTTCTTCAATGCTTGCATTGATTGCATCTGTTGTATCTTGATCTGCAGGATTTGACCCTGTAAAAGCAATTGACTCAGATGTTGGATGTTTTTGTCCAAAGATAGGATAATCACTATCTCCGTTAGAACGTAACACAAATGATACATCATACTGATTGTTTTCTTCAGTATATGTAAATAAATTACTGTATTTTGAATCTTCTACTTTTTCATTACCGATTGTATCATCTAATGTTAAAAGTGCATCTTTGGCGATGGTTTGTCCATCTTTACTAGATGTATCATCAACAAATGTCATTGTAAATTTAATTGTATTACATTCGACCTCAATGATAACATCTTGTACTGCTTCATTTTCTTTGATTGTAGCTACAGTACTATCAATACTTGCTTGATCTATAGCGATTGCTGAAGCACAACGATCACCATAAATTGGACCATCATGTGAGCTTACTATATACACCCATGTCATAAAACCACCAACACCAATTACAAATGCTAGTAATACAAAGTGCCATAATCTTGGTTTATATTTAAACTTCTTTTTTTGTGTGTTTTCTTTCATTGGTTCTACTTCCTCATTTATTACAGGTTCTGTTTCAATAACAGTTTCGATTTCTTCTTCAACTACAGCAGTGCTTTCATTTACTTCCTTTGTTGAATCTAGTGTATCTTCTACCTCATTTACATCTATTTCTAATGTATCATCATCAAATGAAAATGATTTTTTATTTGTCATATTATCACCTCTACTAGATATTGTAACAAAAATACTGATATTAAGCAATTCTTTGCTTTAATAGCTCTACAACTAACTTATTTGTAACTCCCGGATTTGCTTGTCCACCCGTTTTTTTCATTACTTGACCTACAATGAATCCCACTGCACGATCTTTACCACCACGATAATCTTCAACAGATTGTTCATTGTTATCTAAGATTTCATTGATGATTGGCGTTAATTGTTCAGGTGCAGAAATTTGTTTCATATTTTTTTCTTCAATAATTACTTCTGGATCTTTTCCTTCATTCATTAAAACTTCAAATACTACTTTTGCTTGTTTACTAGAAATTGTTCCTTCACTAATAAGTGAAATCATTTTTGCTAGATACTCAGGAGTAATTAGAGTTTCACTAATTACTTTATTGTTTTTATTTAAATATGCTTGAATTTCACCTAGAATCCAGTTTGAAATATTTTTATATTCATTACTGTATTCTACAGTTGCTTCAAAAAAATCAGAAATTTCTTTTGACTGTACTAATATGTTTGCATCAACTAATGGTAGCTTATACTCATTAGTATAACGCGCTACACGTTTTTCTGGCATTTCTGGTAAATTGTTCTTTACTGTTTCTACCCAATTATGATTTAAACGTACTGGTAAAATATTTGGTTCAGGGTAATATTTGTAATCAACTGCATCGCCTTTTTTACGCATGATAACAGTTTGTTTTTTATCTTCATCATAACGCATTGTTGCTTGTACAATTTGATTTCCAAGTAATAATTCTTTTTCTTGTCTAGCTGCTTCGTATTCAATTGCTTTTTGTACATTTGAAATCGAGTTTAAGTTTTTAATTTCTGTACGTGTACCAAATCTTTCACTTCCATAAGGACGTAAAGAGATATTAACATCACAACGCATTGAACCTTCTTCCATTTTTGCATCACTTACATCTGTAAATAAGAAAATTTGTCTAAGCTTTTCTAAATATGCTGCTGCAGCTTTTCCTGAGCGAATTGTTGGTTTTGTAACGATTTCGATTAACGGAATTCCCGCACGATTATAATCTAATAATGAATGATCATCAAAATGTAACTGTTTAGCAGTGTCTTCTTCCATATGCAATCTCTCAATTTCAATATCTTGCATGTTGCCATCTACGTCAATTTGAAGTGTACCATTTCTACCAATTGGAAAACGATCTTGTGTGATTTGGAAACCTTTTGGTAAATCAGCATAATAATAATTTTTTCGATCAAAACGAACTAACTCATCAATATCCATATGTAATGCATGGCATACACGAAGAGCATATTCTACCCCTGCCTTATTTAATGATGGCATTGTCCCTGTCATTCCCATGTCAATCATATTTACATTGGTATTGGGTGCCATACCAAATGTTACAGGTGCTCCTGAAAACATCTTTGATTTTGTTTTTAATTCACAGTGGACTTCAAGCCCAATAACGATTTCAAAGTTCATTATACACCCTCCCTATTATATTGGTTTTCCAACCCAAATTCTTGTTCTAATGCATATCCTACATTTAATACTGTTTGTTCTTCAAAAAGTCTTCCCATAATATTAACTGCAATTGGCATATGATCTACGAATCCTGATGGAATTGTAAGACTTGGAAGTCCCGCAAAGTTACCAAGTAATAAATGATTTTCTAAAATCAAATATTCACTTGATGTACGATTATCGCTAGCATCATCTAATTTAGGAGCTACACTACCTGCATTAGGTGTTAAAATGATATCATATTCTTCATATAATTTTTGTAGCTCATCTACAATTAAACGACGTACCTTTTGAGCTTGTCTAAACATTTTTTCTTGATTCTCTGTTGCAAGTGCAAGATTTCCTAATACAAAACGTTGACGTATTGCTTTTCCAAATCCTTTAGTACGTGATTCAATCATTATTTCATCAGTAGATGCACCATTTTCATGTAAACCATACTTAATTCCATCTAAACATGAATGATTACTTGTAGCTTCACTATTAGCGATAATTTTGTATGTTGGCACTAGTGCTTTTAATAATGTATTGTCCATTTCGATATTTGTACAAGTTGCACCTAATTTTTTACATGTATCAACTACATGATTAAAGTTATCTTTAATTGTTTCATTGTTTAACTCATTTACTACTGATTGTAAAACACCAATCTTTAATGATGAAATATCTTTATTTAATGATTCAAAGTAATTAGGCACATCTTTATGACTTGATGTCATGTCACGGTCGTCTCTACCTGCCATTGCTTCAATAACAATCGCCATATCACTTACTGTTCTAGTAAACGCTCCAACAGTGTCTAAACTCGATGCATATGGAATAACTCCAAATCTTGAAATTCTTCCCCATGTAGGCTTAAATCCAACTACCCCACAATATCCTGCAGGTTTGCGAATGGAATCTCCAGTATCACTTCCTAGGGCATAAGGAACAGCTCCACTTGCTACAATAGCAGCTGAACCACCAGATGAACCACCACTAATTCTTGTTGTATCATATGGGTTTAATACTGCACCAGTCAGAGCACTTTTATTTGTTCCACCCATTGCTAGTTCATCCAAACTAGCTTTTGCGACAAGACAAGTCCCAGCATCGTGTAATTTTTCAACTACAGTTGCATCGTATACTGGAATGTAATCTTCTAGCATACGACTCGAAGCCGTTGTATAAAGCCCTTTTGTATTATAGTTGTCTTTGAATACTGCTGGAATATATGCAAGCATATTATCTTTATTAACAACATTTTTAATATCTTGATATGCTTTTGATTCACAAATCATTGTAAGAGCATTAATTCGTTTTTGTTGTACTTCTAATTCATTAAAAACATATTTATAATATGCTTCGATATCAAGTGTATTATTTTTTATTTCTTGATGTAATTCAACAATTGTTTTTGCTTCCATTATCCCACCACCTTTGGTACTTTAACTTGATTTTGTGATTTTGACTTTACATTTTTTAATACATCTTCGATTTCGATAACACAGTTTCCTTCATCTTCACGTAGAAAAGATGTCTCTATTTCATAGGGATAGGCTAGTGGCTCTACACCTGTTGTATCTATTTTTTCTAGTACTTCAACATGCTTCATAAAAACATGATATTCATCTACAAAGCCAGGCATTTCTTCTTTTGAAATACGAAACATTGTTTTTAATGCTAGTTCCTCTAACAATTTTTCTTCTTTATTCATATATTCTCCTTAATATAACATTTGGCTTATTGCATTTTGCCCTTGTTGTTTTATAATAACTGCTTCTAATTTATCTTGTGAATAAATTGTAACAGTAATAGGTACGGGTGTTGTAAAACGACTATCTACCTCACTAGTAGCAATTGATACAATATACTCTAATTCCACATATGTTTTAACATTTGCAGTTATCTTTATTTCTAATGATGATAAATCACCATCATTATATCTTCCATACCCTACTGCACCTACGGCTTCAACCGCATCTGATTTCAATGCATTTTTAAACTGTAAAAATTCACTGGAAGTGATTGGATCTGCTACTTCAGCATCACTACTTGTAAAGATTACTTGTTGGTAATCCACAGCAGTAACCTCACCAACACCACCATTATGATATGCCTTATAGATATAACTTCCACTATTTTTAGATACATCTGGATCTGTTGCATAATATACCGCAGTTAATATTGGTACACCTTTTAGTGATTCATAGCGTTCATCTTCTTGAATATATTTATATAGTGTTTCTATTGCGTACTTAGAAAACTCTTCAATATATTGATCACTTAGTTTATCTTTAATAGATACAAGTTCACCACTCTCTGTTTTGGTTAGTGGATCAATTACAATCGCAAATGATGCTCCCGATAAGTTATATGTATCACCATCTTTTTGATAAAAATCAAGTTCGTATACTGAACTAGTCATAATTACGCTTGTTTCTCCACCAATTTCTTCATCTTTTTCAGGTTGCAAAGCGTATGGTAACTCTTCTGTCCTCCATAAAAGCAAGTCATCATTAATATCACCATATGATAGTTCTTGTCCATCAGACATATAATACTTATCTGTTGAAAAGTAACTTGTTGACATAATTTCAAGTTCTCTTGATATTGTTTGAAAATCATTTGATAAATTAAAGTTATTATAATATTCATTTCGTCCTGTATTTGGTTCAAACTGAACAATCGGATAATAGTTATTACCTAAACTTTCACTGCTTGATACTTCAGACTCAATAATTTCACCTGTTTGTTTTGTACTACAACCAGTAAGTAATAAAACTGCTACTAATAATATTGTTACTTTCTTCATAGTACTCCTCCATCATTAATGATACTCATCAATTGTTCTTCATTTATTACCTCTACACCTAACGTAGTAGCTTTTGTAAGTTTACTTCCAGCATTTTCACCAGCAAGTAAATAATCTGTTTTCTTTGATACTGAACCTGATACTTTTCCACCATTATTTTCAATTAATGTAGCAGCCTCTTTTCTTGATAATGTTGGCAATGTACCTGTTACAACAAATACTTTATCCATGAACACTTGACTATCCATTGTTACTTGTTCTACATCTAAGCGTAAACCACTATCAACAAGTGCGCTTATTATTTCACGATTTTGTATATCATGGAAATAATCATAAATTGCATTTGCACTAGTTGCACCAATATCTTGAACTTCTATTAATTGTTCAACACTTGCATCCATAATATGTACAATTGATCCAAAGTGCTTTAATAAGTTTTTAGCTGCGGTTTTTCCAATATTTGAAATACCAAGACTTGTAAGTAACTTAGTACCATCATTTTTCTTTGATTCTTCAATCGCATTTAATAAATTATCTGTTGATTTTACAAGACCTATAATTCTTTTATCAAGCAATTGTTGACGATGTTTTTTTAAAGTATATATATCACTTACTTCTTTAATATACCCACTGTTAACAAGTGCCTCTACATAAGCAATTCCAAATCCTTTTATATCCATTGCATCTCTTGATACAAAATTTACTAGATTACGAATACGCTTTGAAGAACAATGATCGTTAGTACATTTGATATCTGCATCATCACCTTGTCGAGAAGCTGGATGATTACATACCGGACATACTAATGGGATTTTATAAGCAACACTATTTTCTTTTCTTTTACTCAATACTACTTGTTTAACTTTTGGAATGATTTCACCTGATTTATATACAACAATTGTATCACCAATACGAATATCTAAATCATCAATAAAATCTTGGTTGTGTAATGTTGCTCTTGAAACCGTTGTTCCACATAAACGAATAGGCTCAAATATTGCAGTTGGTGTAATTCTTCCAGTACGTCCAACAGAAAGTTCTATTTCTTTTAATATTGTTTCTTTTTCTTCAGGTGGATATTTATATGCAACTGCCCACTTAGGAGCCTTTGATGTAGCACCCAAAATTTCTCTTTGACTAAAGTCATCAATCTTAATAACTGCCCCATCAATATCAAACCCAAGGTTCTCTCTTTGACTTGCAATCCACTCAATAGCATCAATAACTTCACTAGCATTAACACAAATACGATAGTTTTCAATCACTTTAATACCAAGCTCTTTTAACCAAGCATATCCCTCACTATGACTATTAATTTCTTTTCCAACAACTTCTTGAATATTAAAAATTGTCATTGAGAGTTCACGTTCTTTTGTAACTCTACTATCTAGTTGACGAAGTGTTCCGGCTGCACAATTTCTAGGATTTGCGAAGCGTTTTTTACCTAATATCTCCTGACGTTCATTTACCTTTTCAAATGATGCATTTGACATATAAACTTCACCGCGTACTTCTAAATATTCTACTGGTTGTTTTAGTTTACGGGCAACGTCCTTTATTACTTTTGCATTTGCTGTAACATCTTCTCCTTGTAAAATACCATCACCACGTGTCAAAGCTAATTCTAATACACTATCTCGATAACGTAGACCAACAGATAGACCATCTACTTTTACTTCAACAATGAATTTTGGATTTACAAGTTTTTCCTTCATTTCACTGCAAAATGTTTCTACTTCTTCATAACTAAATACGTCTTGTAAAGACAACATTGGCACATTATGTTTTACAAGTACACCGGCTTCACGTTTTGGACTACCACCAACTATTTTTGTTGGTGAATCATCATTTATAAGTTCTGGATGTTCTTTTTCTATTTTCTTTAATTCATTCATCATCATGTCGTAGTCATAATCACTGATTTCTGGATCATCTTGATTATAGTAACGATCACTGTGATATTTTATTTTTTCAATAAGCGTTTGATACCTTATTAATTCATCCATTTTATGGTCCTCCAAATCGTAAATATTCTATGATATTATACCAAAATAATATACTATTTTAAACAAAAATATCTTACATACAAAAAGAAATAACATCCAACACATTATGTGTTAGGATGTTAGTTTCTTTATTGCTTGATGGCTTTTCATCAGCGTTTTTATTCCATGAGGTAATTCAAATGCAATATCAATTGTATCACCCTGAATTTTTACTACAACACCTTTTTTAAAGATGTCATGGATAATCAAATCACCTATAGAAAAATCATCTATTTTATTATCACCAATTAAGTCTACATTAGAAATTGATGGTACATAATCACTTGTTTTAAACCTAGGCTTTGCTCCGTAATGCTCAACACCCTCTTTTCCAATTTCATCAAGAAAACGACTTGACATTTTAGGCGAACCGGTAATAAAGCTGTGGCCTTGACAATCTGTTAAAAACAGCTGTTTTCTTGCACGAGTAAAAGCAACATAAGCTAATCTTCTTTCCTCTTCAAGTCCAACATCGCCATCTTCTGTCATAGCACGCATACTTGGAAACACTCCTTCACTTAAACCAACAACAAACACATAATCACTCTCTAGCCCTTTTGCCATATGGATAGACATCAAGCTAACGTATTGTCCATCATCAATTTTATCATTATCAGTATATAAAGCGATATCTTGTAGATAGTTTTCAATTGTTGCTGTTTCAGGATTTTGGCTACTATATTGATGGATTGCATTTTCTAGCTCACGAATATTATCAATACGGTTATCCTCAACATCATTTTTAAGCATATCCATATAGCCAACATTCTCCATTAATTCCATAAACATTTCATGCATTGGCAAACTTGACCTTTTTGCTTTTTCAATTGCCTGTATCAAGTTTGCAAGCATCGCTCTTGTTTTCGAACTAAATTTTATTTCATGACTATGAAAGCTAATTGCATCATACATGCTTATTCCATAGTTAAGTGCTACTAAGTTAATATTTTCTAATGTCTTAGCACCTATTCCTCTTGCAGGCGTATTAACTACTCTTTCAAAAGCTAAATCATCTTCTAAGGCAACTAATCTAAGGTAGCATAAAGCATCCTTTATTTCTTTTCTACTAAAGAACTTAAGGCCACCAAAAATACGATAATCAATTTGACTTTTTATCAATGCCTGCTCAATTGTACGAGATAAGTAATTAGCTCGGTATAAAATCAAGAAATCACGATAGTTTACACCATCTACTTTTTCAATAATTTCATTTATACGATCACATATATATTGTGCCTCTTCAACATCACTAAGCCCTGTATAGTGAACTACTTGGCTACCATTTTGTTGTGTTGTATATAATTCTTTTTCTAATCTATTTGTATTTTTTCGAATCAACGAATTGGAAATTGATAAAATATTGTTTGTAGAACGATAATTTCGATCTAAAATGATTGTTTTTGTATTTATATAATCTTTTTCAAAATCTAATATATAATTTACATTTGCCCCTCGAAAGCTATAGATTGTTTGATCTGGATCACCAACAACACAAGTTATTGTATGCTTTGACATTAACTTTACAAGTCGATATTCGATATCACCAACATCTTGAAACTCATCTACATGAATATATTGAAAACGATGTTGCCATTTTTCTAAAACATCTTGGTAATTTTCAAAAATATGAACTGTTTTTAACAGTAAATCATCAAAATCTAACATGAACTTATTTTCTTGAGCTTCAATATATTTTTGATATACTTTTGCTTTTTTTAACTCCCCCTGGAATGCTCCTGCTAATTCAATTGCACGCTCTGGAGTTATATGTGACATTTTATAAATACTTATCGTATGAAGCATGCTCTTTAATGAAATAGCCTTTGTATCAATTTGTAATTCTTTATATATTTTTTTTAATAGTGCTTTTTGATCTTCATCATCCATAATTATAAAGCTACTAGGATAACCAATGACTTGTATATGTTGTCTTAAGATACGTACACATAACGAGTGAATCGTACATACTAGTGACCCAGTACCATACGGACCAAGTACCCCTTCAATACGTTCTTTCATTTCATTTGCAGCTTTATTTGTAAAAGTTATTGCAAGAATTTTTCTTGGATCAACACCTACTTTTTCAATTAAGTATGCAATACGGTATGTTACTACCCTTGTTTTACCAGAACCAGCACCTGCAATTATACGTAAATGGCTATCTAAATACGTTGCTGCTTCATATTGATTTTCGTTTAATAATTCTTTTAAATCCATCGTATCACCTCGTTTTTACATTATACCATAGTTACTAACATATTCATCATTATTTTATACATTAAACCGCAAAAAAAAGGTACTCACATAGTACTTTAAATGTTTATAAAGTACTATGCAAGACCAGTTTACCATTGGTGTGATTTACCAATAATGTCTGTTACATTTTCAATATTCATTTCATCTAAAATATCACTCATTTCTTTAATGATATTTTGACATGCAAATGGATCCACTAAATTTTGACACCCAACAGCTACAGCACTTGCACCAGCCATCATCATTTCAATTGCATCTCTTCCAGTTGCAATTCCACCCATTCCTATTACTGGAATAGATACTGCTTGTGTTACTTGATATACCATACGTAGTGCTACTGGGAAAATTGCTGGTCCCGAATAGCCACCTGTTTTATTTGCGATAATTGGTTTTCCTGTTTTTAAGTCAAAACGCATTCCAATTAAAGTATTAATCATTGTAATACCATCTGCACCACCAGCTTCTACTGCTTTAGCCATAGCAACAATATCACTAACATTTGGTGATAATTTTATATATACTGGAACTTTACTTACGGCTTTAATTGCTTGTGTAAGTTCTTTTGCCATATTAGGATCTGTTCCAAATTGGATACCTCCAGCTTTTACATTAGGACATGAAATATTGATTTCTAATGCGCCTACCATATCATGTGTTGAAATGCGTTTAGCACATTCTACGTAATCCTCAAAGCAACTACCAGCAACATTTGCTATTACTTTATGTTTATAAAACATACATAATTTTTCAAGTTCTTCATTCATTACTGCATCAACTCCAGGATTTTGTAATCCAATTGCATTTAACATTCCTGCAGGCCCTTCAGCAATACGTGGCAAGGGATTTCCAAATCTTGGTTCTAGCGTTGTACCTTTTAACATAATTGAACCTAACACATTAATATCATAAAAACGCATAAATTCATACCCAAATCCAAATGTTCCACTTGCTGGAACAACTGGATTAATCATATCTAACCCTGGTAATTTTACTTTTAAATTAGCCATTTACAATTACCTCCTCAACTTCTAAGATTGGTCCTTCAACACAAATTCTTTTATACGGTCTTGTTTTTACTTTACACGAACATCCCATACATGCACCAAATCCACAACCCATTCTTGCTTCAAATGATAATTGTCCATTTGTTGGATACGTTAACGCTAAAGCATCTAGCATCTTTTCTGGTCCACATGCATAGTAATAGTCAAAAGTAATTCCTTCTTGATTAATTACATCAATTACTGTTCCTTTAATGCCTTCACTACCATCCATAGTGGCAACATATACCACACCTAATTCTTCAAATTTCTCTCTATAGAAAACATCTTTTTTACTTCCAAAACCTAAAACAGTAATAACTTCTACACCTTTTTGTTTTAATTGTTTTCCTAGTTCATACATTGGTGGTGTACCTAGTCCTCCACCAATAAGTAATGCTTTATTTCCATCCATTAAAGTAAAGCCATTACCTAATCCAATTAAACAATCGATAGAACTCCCAACTTGTTTTTCTTTCAATAATTTTGTACCTTGACCAACTACCTTAAACACCGTAGTCAGTGATGTTTTATCATATTCACTAATTGACATTGGACGACGTAAATATGGTTCTAAACTTTCTCCATGGATTTTCATATTTATGAATTGTCCAGGTCTTGTTACAAAAGAGACCCCTTGCCCTTCTAAAACCATTTCATAAACATCGTCAGCAATCATTTTTAAACTTGTGATTTTTAATTCGTCTTGATAGTTTTTCATATTTTTCTCCTATAATTTTGTTACAATACCATCTAGTATATGGTACGTTACTTCCCCTTTGCAAGTTACTCCTAAAAAAGGTGTATTACTTGATTTTGATTTACAATTATCTTTTGTTATTCTAAACTCTTTTTCTAAGTCAATAACACATAAATTTGCTTTTTTACCAACTTCTAAAACATGATCTAATCCTATAACTCTTGCAGGATTATCAGCCATACATGTAAGAACTTTCTCTAAAGGTACAAGACCCTTATTTATAATATACGTGTTCATTAAACTAAAAGCATGTTGATTTCCAATAATACCAAATGGAGCTTTATCAATTGGTTGATTTTTTTCTGTTTCACTGTGTGGTGCATGATCTGTCGCAATTACAGTTACAGTATCTTCATTAATCCCTTTAATGATTGCTTTTAAATCTTCAACACTACGAAGTGGTGGATTCATTTTATAATTTGGATTACAATCCTTAATATTTTCATCTGTTAAAATAATATGATGTGGACATACTTCCCCAGTTGCCTTCAATCCTTTTTTTCTTGCTTCCTTTAAAGCTGCCACAGTTTCTTTTGTAGAAATATGACATATATGATATCGATTCCCTATTCTTTCAACCATTTCTAGATCACGCACTGCATGGTTGTATTCTGATGCATTATTAATTCCTACTAGGTTATGTTCTTTAGCATATTTACCATCATGAATGCACGCTCCTGGTTGTAATTCTTCTTCATCTTCACAGTGAGCAACAATAATACTTCCTTGTTTTAATGCTTCATTCATTGCTGATTCCATCATAGCTTTGTCTTGGACACCTTTTCCATCATCGGAAAACCCTACAACAATTGGCTGATTATTATTACTTGAAAAATCTACAAGTTGCTTGCCAGCTAGTCCTTTTGTGATAGCACTATATGTATATGTGTGCACTAATGCATCTTTTTTTACTCGTTTTTCAAAATCGATTATGGTTTCAACATTGTCCATACAAGGCATTGTATTAGCCATTGCAACCAAATGAGTATACCCGCCGTGTTTTGCACTAAGTGTTCCGGTTTTAATTGTTTCTTTATGTTCGAATCCAGGTTCACGTAAGTGGACATGAATATCAACAAATCCTAATGTTAAGATTTGATTACTGATATCAATAATCACATCTCCTTCATCTATGTCTTTTTCAATTTTTACAATCGTATCACCTTCAATCAGTAGATCTGATTTTTGAATCTTTCCTTGATAAAATACTTCTCCATTTTTAAAAACTGTTTTTGTCATATTTATCCCTCCATTTTACTTGCAAAAAAGATAAGACACCGTCTTATCTATCATTAAATTTTTGAATCAATGCTGCTTCTACACATTCTGGTACTAGTCTTGTTACCTCACGTCCATGACTAGCAATTTCCTTTACCGATGAAGATGAAATAAATGAATGATTTGGTTTTGTCATTAAAAATACCATATCGACTTCATCATCTATGTATTGGTTTGAAAAAGCAAGTTGTAATTCATATTCAAAATCCATAGTTGCTCTAAGTCCACGTACTAACACATCAGCACCAACTTCTTTGGCAAACTCTACTGCTAATTTCTCACTATAGTTAACAATAACATTATCTAAATGTGAGACTGATTGTTCAAGTAAACTAATACGTTCTTCTACACTAAACAATCCTTTTTTAGTTGGGTTGATAAAAATCGTAACATGTAATATATCGTACATTTTACTAGCTCTTTGAATGATATCAATATGTCCATTTGTTACTGGATCAAACGTACCAGCATACATTGCAATTTTTTGTCCCATAAATACCCCTTTACTCTATTTACAATATTATAGTATGTATATACTATGTAGTCAATTTTTTACTTTTCTTTTTGGTAGTGATAAATATATAGTTTAGTAATACCATATGTTACTTCTTTTTTAAGTATTAATTCATTGAATTGTTCAATAGCTTGTTCTTTTGCTTCTTCAACAACTACAACTGCACCATTGATCAACATATTATTATCAATTAAAAAATTTAATACATAATCACAATATCCATTTCCATATGGTGGGTCTAGAAATACATAATCAAAAACAACTTGATCTTGCATAAATTTATATAATGCTTTTTTATAATCCATCTTAAAAACTTTAGCATCTGATATTTTTAAAGTGTCAATATTTTCTTTAATAACACGATATGCATCTAGTTGACTATCTACAGCATATAACTTTTGACAACCTCTAGATATTGCCTCAATACCTAAAGACCCACTACCTGCAAACAAATCAAGAACTACTCCATCATCAAAGAATGGTCCAATCATGTTAAATAAATTCTCTTTATTTCGATCTGTTGTTGGTCTTGTTTTATTTGATTTTACAGTCTTCAATGTTCGACTTTTATATAACCCTGCTATTACTCTCATATATACTCCTATAATTCATATTTTGATAATGTAAGTTCATCACTAATATCAGAAAAAATAATTCCATTAATTTCTTCTAGAAAATCTTGTAACTGATAATATGCATTGTAATATTCTTGAATGGCATCATAAGATGCCATTTCAAGTTTGCATTCTTGTAGTTTTTGTTTTGCATCTGCTTTTTGATAACTATTTGCTTCTTGATAATTCAACAATGCTATTTGATACTGTTTTAATATTGCTTGCACATTTTTATCTTCAAGCAGTTTTTCTTTTAACACTACATCTTTATAACGTTTATCTTGTTTTATACTATCTACAAGTTGATTAATTAAACTTTCCATATTCTATCCTTATACTACAGGTTTTTTCGATTATGATCACGAATTACAGCTTGACCTACTCCAATTGCACAAAATGCCGAAATGGTAGAAGATCCCCCAGCAGATATCAATAGCAGTGGTACACCCGTCATTGGTATTAAACCAGAAATCCCACCTAAGTTGATAAGTAAATGCATGAAGAAATATGTCGCAATTCCAAACAAAATCAAACGTCCTGTATCATTTTCAATAATTTGTGAGTACTTTAGGAATCTAAATATAATAATACAAAATGGTATCACAATTAACATCAAACCTAAAATCCCAAGTTCTTCGTATACAATTGCGCCAATAAAGTCATTATGTGCCTCTGGAATGTATCCAAACTTTTGTGTTGATCCGCCTAGTCCTGCCCCAAACAGTGTTCCATTTGAAAAAGAAATCAATGCATTTACAAGTTGGTAACTTGACACATACGGATCAGCTAGTGGATCCAACCATGATGCAATACGATCCATTTGGTATGCCTCTAATACTCCTAGTACAATTAATAATAAACCGATAATAATTGCTCCAGTTGCTGCAATAAAAAACATTTTTTTATATTTTTTGTAATACGTATTTGGTGTTACAAAAAACAAACTACCACAAATCGAAAGTAAAATCACCGTCGTTCCTAAGTCGTTTTGTACTACTACACCTACAAAACAAGCAAGTAATAACAGTCCTAACGGTTTTGCGAGCGATTGCATGAATTTTTGCTTATAAAAATTTTCTTTTTGTGCTAATGTTTTAAAATTTGGTTTAATAAAACTTTTGTCTACCTGTGTTAAAAAATATGCAAGTATGCATATCATCGCAATTTTCATGAATTCTGCCGGTTGGATAGTAAAACCAAAAGGTAACTTTATCCAAGCATACGCTCCTTTTATATTCCAAAAACGACAAACACACATTAATCCAAGCATGAAAAAATATACAATCATACAGCTACGGTATGTTAACCAGCGTATAGAAAATAAACGCGTAAAAAATGTCATTAATAATATTCCTAAACCAACATATCCTGCTTGAACAAGCATATTACGTACTGACCATACAACTCCATATGAACTAGCACCACCTATTGATGCTGAACCAATCATTACGATTCCAGCTATCGCAAGTGCTAAAACACTAATATATATAAGTGTATCACCACTTTTTGAACTTCTAAATATCCCAAGTAATTTATTCATAATAATACCTACATTTTAATAAAATCAGCTTCTTTTGATTTTTTTACTACTTGATATATTGAATATGTTGATGATTCAAAAAATGCTTTATCTAATTGTTTTTCTAAGCTTTTTGAATCAACAATTGTTTTAAATGCTCGATATGAATCCATAAACTCTTGTTTATCAATACCTTCTTCATATGCTTTTTCGACTGCATTATATAATGCGATAACAATAATTATTTCTTCTGTATTCCAACAATCCTCTAACGGATAATTATATTCCATATAGTCCACCTCAATTTCTTAACCATTATATCGTATTTTGAAAAAAAAATAAATCATTAAAACTAAGTTTCCTAATATTATTAAATTAAGTAATCTACAATCTTCCATTACAATAAATACTTGTCACACTAATTGAATGTGATATAATATTCACGAGGTGATAAATACATGATTTTAATGAAAGATATTATAGAAGATAATGACCCAAAAATACGTGAAATATCAAAGGAAGTAGAACTTCCTTTAAGCGATGAAGATAGAAAACTAATACTAGATATGCATGAATTTTTAGTTAATTCACAAGATGATGATATTGCTAGAAAGTATGACTTAAGACCTGCTGTTGGGATTGCAGCGATTCAACTTGGAATACCAAAAAGAATGTGTGCTATTCGTGTATGTGATTATAATGATTACGGAGAAGTTGTATCAAGTGATGATTATGCCCTTGTAAATCCAAAAATCATATCTTATACTCAAAAACCATCACACCTAAGAGATGGTGAAGGATGTTTATCAGTGAATCGTAATGTTCAAGGAATTGTTCCAAGACATGCAAAAATTACAGTAGAAGCATATGATGCTTTGCAAGATAAAGTAGTAAAGATTGTCGCAAGAGGATTTTTATCAATATGTATGCAACATGAACTTGATCATTTAGATGGTATTTTGTTTTATGATCATATTAATAAAGAAAACCCACTAGCACCAATTGAAAATGCTATGATTATTGACTAAGGAAATAAGACAACTTATTTCCTTTTTTATTGTAAATTCATAGTACGAAGATAGACTTATATTATCAATTATGTTACGATAACATCGACAGTTGCTAAGGAGGAAATCAATTGAAAAATAGTTTATCTACTTTACAAATGACTAATAACCAAAAATATTTATTACTTTCATTTGTACCGATATACTTTTTAGTTGTAGGTTTATTTGTTCAACCATTTGGTAGTATTATTGATGGTTTATATCAAATAATGATTGAGCCTGACCTTTTAATTACAGACTATATTGTAATTGGTGGAATCGGTGCTACACTCATTAATTCAAGTATACTTACATTGCTTACCATCTTTTTACTCTATAAGTTAGATATGGAGTTTGATGGTCATACAATTACTGCATCATTTCTAATGTTAGGATTTTCTTTATTTGGAAAGAATTTAGTAAATGTATGGACAATTTTATTAGGTGTTTGGCTATATGCTTGGTATCACCGTACTCCATTAAAAAAGGTTATCTTAATAGGATTTTACGGGACATGTCTTTCACCAATCATTACTCAAATATTACTTATTGGTGATTTACCTGCACCTCTTCTTTTTATGCTAAGTTTGATAATCGGGACATTTATTGGGTTTATACTGCCCCCGCTTTCTTCTCATCTTTATACCACACATCGAGGATTTTCACTTTACAATGTAGGCTTTTCTGCTGGTATTATATCAACAGTTATTGCCTCAGTGCTAAAATCTCTTGGAGTTGAAACGCAGTCACGATTATTATGGTCAACAGGTAATAATACATTATTTTTAATTTTATTATCCGTATTCTTTATTATACTAATTGCTTTTGGTTTTATAAAAAATAATCGAGGTATTATTGGTTATTTAAAAATACTTGTACGTTCTGGAGTAAATGCACCAGACTTCTTTAATCAAATTGGGAAGCGTGCCACATGTATCAATATGGGTGTAAATGGTTTATTTGCAACATTGTTTGTTGTATTAATAGGTGGTGACTTAAACGGTCCAACGATAGGCGGAATATTTACTATTGTAGGATTTAGTTCCACTGGTAAACATATTTTAAATATCACTCCTATTATGCTTGGAGTATTGATTGCAAGTTTCTTTAAAACTTGGAATATTTCTGAACCAGCCCCAATTATTACTTTATTATTTTCAACAACACTTGCACCAATTGCTGGTCGCTATGGTTTCATTATTGGAATAATTGCTGGATTTGTACACTCCTCAGTTGCCTTAAATATCGGTATTTTATACGACGGATTGAATTTGTATAATAACGGATTTGCTGGTGGAATTGTTGCAAGTTTCTTTGTACCAATTATTTTATCGTTTCACGATCGATTTGATCGTATAAAAAAAGCTATATAAAAAGATATAAATCACACCAAGTCGTGCTTGGTGTTTTTATATCTCTTTTTGACTTTTTATGGTAGTTAATATATGATTTATAACACTATATTTGTGACTAGGACCGATAATTGTATTGGCAGTTGCTTTTGCTTTTTTGCCACCACTAGATGGTGCATAGGAGTTTTTAAAGTCCCTTAGCATTTCTAAATCATTATTACCATCTCCATATACTGCAATTTCATCATGTTGAATATCTAAATGCTTTGCTAGGAACTGCAATGCTGTTGATTTTGTAACGTCTTTACTTGTGATTTCATAAAACCCATCCGCGTAGGGTGCATTTTCTACTTCATTAATATATTCTTTTAGAAAATCGTCAAACTCTTTTTTTCTGTTTTCAGGTACATAGCGACAATTAATCTTTAAGATTGTATCTTGTTCTATTTCGTTACTTGTTGCTTCATATTTGTAATTTGTAAAATACCAATGTATTAAAAGATTAGGCATATATTTAAATAACTTCCGAAATTTCTTCACCTGTTTTGTATGTTGTTTTTTAGTAGTCATTACATATGTTTTTTTAACTGAACTACACTCTAAAGATAGATCCCTAAAATTTGTTAGTATTTCATGAATAAATGTACTAGATATATTTCTTTGTAGTAAGACATTACCGTTAGTGTCTCGCACAATGGCACCATTCATTGAAATTGTATAAATAGTACAATCTTTAAAATTCCTTTTGATATCTTTAATATTCATAATTCTTCCAGTTGCAACAGTAAAATATAATCCACTAGCATTAATTGTATTTATTCCATTACGTATCTTTTTATCAGTAAGATGAAAACGATTCAATAATGTTCCATCTAAATCACTTGCAAATAGTTTTATCATATAATCTCCTTTATTCAACTAAAATAAAATTCTCAGGTAAATCATCTATGTTATATTTATCGCTTCGATTTGAAATAATGATATCAAAATCATCACTACTTATAAAACTACAAAAACCTTTTACATTACTTTTTGAATCATCTACTAACAAGTAATTTGTACTTGCTAGTTGCATTGCTTTTTGTTTTACAGCCATGGTATCCATTTCTGCTGTATATACTAGCCTTCTTTGTAAATCAATACCAGCACAACTTATAAATGCAATATCGAAATTAAAACGTTCTAAATCATTTACAGCCATCGGTCCAACTGACATTTTATATTCCGGCAAATATTTACCGCCAACTACAAATAGTTCAATATTTGATGGTAAATCAAATTGAGTAAACAGTGAACTATGGCTTACTATTTTTACTTTATGATTATTTATATAAGGTAAAATTTTTATGATACTACTTCCTCCATCAAGAAAAATACAGCTACCATCTTTAATATAAGATGCGGCTTTTTTACATACAATATCTTTTTGATGTTCATTAATAGAATTGCGACTAGACATCGCTGTTTCTCTGCCTTTGGATAATACAGTATCCTGTACAATACTTTTAGACCCACCATGCACACGTATAATAAGCCCTTGTTTTTCTAATTCCTCTAAATCACGACGTATTGAAGTCTGGGTAACATTGAATTTAGCAGATAATTCTTTTGTTGAACAATATCCTTTTTCATTTGTTATTGCGACTATTTTCATGTATCTTTCACTTGCAAGCATATAGTATACTCCTTTTTTTTGTATTCACATTATATCATATATCTATCATAAAAAAAGAAAAAGTCTTTCGACTTTTAATAATTATCTGTAGAAACGTTTGTATCTAAACCAAGTACAGTTGGTACTGATTTATATCCAACACCCATACGATCAATTTTCATATCAATTAATTGTAGGAAGTGTTCTCTTGTACGAATACATCCACTACCTTTTACTTTACAAGATGTTCCTACTTCTTCTTGCATAACTTTTATGATTTCAGGAGTTGCTCCATGCGATTCAAACCCTGTTAAAAAACCAGTACTTGTCTTTACGAAATCTACTCCTACTTCTTTTGAAATTTGACACATTTTTCTTACTTGCTCTTCGTTTAATGCATCCGTTTCAAATATTACTTTTAACTCTTTATTATATTTGTGTGCTACTTCCACACATGCTTTTAAATCTTCTTTTACTTCACTATATAACCCACTACGAATTTTACCAAAGTTTGCAACAATATCAATTTCTTTTACACTGTCATACGCTGCAACTACCTCAAGTTGTTTAACTCTTGACTCTGTTGAACTTGTTCCAAATGGAAAATCACAAACCGGACATAATGTTGTAATACTTCCTTCAACATATGGAGCACATAACTCAATGTTTGCAGGATTAATACAAATTGTTGCACATTTTAATGCCACTCCATCTTTTGTTAGTTCAATAATTTCTTCATTTGTAAATTCTGGTTTTAATACTGAATAATCGATATAACTTGCTAATTCTTCTACAGTCATTTCACTAGCTTTTGTTGTAATTTCTTTCATATACAATCCTCCTGCAAACAATATACCACGATAACGAACATTTGTAAACATAACTTATGTGCGTTTGTGTTCGTAGAATGAAAAAACAAACAGTTAAGCACTGTTTGTTTTTAAATCATAATACGTATCGATATCTTTTAGTTCATTTTTATCTTCTACTTCTACAAGCAAACGATTCTCTATGTGTTTTTCAAAAACTTTTCTACCACCTTGATCACCTTGTAATTCCATAAAATCATTATATGTATCCTTGTAAAAGCAACTAGGATTTCCTGGGTCTTGTTTGTAACAAAGCGAAGACACCTTACTTTTATGAATAATTGTTTGATTAATAAGCTTTTCAATACTGCTACTTGTTATAAACGGTTGATCACCAACCATAAACATATAGTAATCAACATCTTTAGTATCAGATTTTTTTAAAGCGTTTTTTAATGTATATGATAAGCCATTAATTGATTCATCAGATTCAATAACATAATGGCCTCTAGACATTGCTTCCTTGATTATTTCAGGATATCTAGTGATCACATATATAGAAATGCTTATATTTTTACATTGCTCTAATGCAATTAGTCCATGTAAGTATAACGGCATTCCATTATATGGATGTAGTAGTTTATTTGACTGAAAGCGACTGGCATTACCTGCTGCTAAATAGTATACATTAATCAACATTACTTAATGCAATATCTTCGCTTGTAATTGGTAATGTACGATGCATGCAACCAGTTGCATTAAATATTGCATGTGCAATAGCTGGACTTGGTGTATTAATAACAATTTCTCCAATTGATTTTGCTCCAAAAGGACCTGTTTGTTCATAACTACTCACAAATTCTACACGGATATTACCGGTATCAATTCGCGTTGGGATTTTATATTGCATAAATGAATTTTGAACTAATACACCTTTATTTGAATATTGGATATCCTCAAAAAGCGCCATACCAATCCCTTGTACTAAACCACCTTCTACCTGCACTCTTGCAAGGTTCGAGTTAATTACAGTACCACAGTCAACTACTGCTACGTAATCAAGTAATTCAATATCTCCAGTATCAACATCTAGTTCAATTTCTACCATTCCAACCATATATGGAGGTGGTGAAGTTGGTGATGTATGTGTTGAAGTTATCGTTAGTGGAATATGATTTCCACACATCGAAGCAGTTACAACATTATATAATGTGATTTCCTGATTTGTTTTATTATTTACTAACTTATCTCCAAGAAACTCCATATCATCAACATTACACTCAAGGATTTTAGCCGCAATTTTACATGCATTACTTTGCAATTCAAGACATGCTTTTTCAACTGCCATTCCTGTTACATAAGTAGTTGATGAAGCATATGAACCTGAATCATAAGGGGAAATATCAGTATCCGCTCCAAATACAGTAACATTATCAACATCACATAACATGTGTTCTGCAACCATTTGAGAAAGAATTGTATCACAACCTGTTCCCATATCTGCAGCACCTATCGTTAGTGAGTAGTGCCCTTCTTCATGCATTGCAACCGTAACAGATCCAACATCTACGTGAGGGATACCTGATCCTTGCATTGCCATCGCAACACCAGCACTACGTATTTTTCCATTTACTTGTTTTCTAGGTTTTGATTTATTTTCCCAATCAAACATCTCTTTTGCTTTTTCCATGCATTGATCTAATGTACAACTTGTAGTTACTTCATTATAGTATGCTGGCATTGTTTGACCTTGTCTAACCATATTCTTTTCACGTATTGCTACGGCATCAATATTTAGCTTCGCTGCAAGCTCATTAACGATAGATTCTACTGCAAATAATCCTTGTGTTGCGCCGTACCCTCGATATGCACCTGAAGATTGTACGTTTGTATAAACCACATCATAGGCAAATTTATGAGCTTCTAAATTATTCGTATATAACGGAATTGTTTTATGCCCTGATAGGCCCACTGTTGTTGGTCCATGTTCTCCATAAGCACCGGTATTCGACAATGTATATACATCAATTGCACGAATTGTTCCATCATTATTAGCGCCAATTTTTACAGTGACTTCCATTTCATGACGTGGTGATGAAGCAATTTGCGATTCCACACGACTATAAATTATACATGATGGTTTCTTTGTCATCCAAGTAACAAATGCTGGATAGATTTCTGCAACAACTGATTGTTTTGCACCAAAACCGCCACCGATTCGTGGTTTTTCTACACGGATTTTAGACTTTGGTATCTGCAAAGCATTTGCTAGTATTCTTCTTGCATGAAATACAATTTGCGTAGAACTAACAACATGCAATCTACCATAGGTATCAATTTTACAAAATGTTCTAAAGGTTTCCATCATTGCTTGATTATTTGCTTTTGTATGATAGGTTTGCTCAAGTACAGTGTCACAGCTATCGAACACAGCTTCAATATCACCGTGTACTTCACTACCAGTTGCAACAAGGTTTCGTTTATTATCACTACCTACATCTGCAAGTGTTTGCCAATTTTCTTCAGGGTGAATAAGCACTTCGTTATCTAATGCTAAATGCATATCTAAGACTACTGGTAATTCTTCGTAAGTTACTTTAATTAGCTTTAATGCCTTGTCAACAATAGCTTCACTATCACCTGCAACAATCGCCACAGCTTCACCATGATGACGAATATGCTTATCTAAAATCAATCGATCATAAGGACTTGGCTCTGGGTATGTTTGTCCTGCCATTGTAAATCGTGATTGTGGAACATCATGATATGTATAAATCGCTTCAATTCCAGGTAATGATTTTGCAGCAGTTACATCGATTGATGAAATCAATCCATGACTAATGCTACTTCGTAGTACCTTTACAACCAAACAATCACTAGGAGCGATATCTTCTACATAAACTGGTTTTCCTAGTAATAACTGCATGGCATCTTTTTTTACAACTGGTTTATTTATATTTTTGTATGTTTTTTCCATCTTTCGATTATCCTTTCGTAGATTTTAAATATTCAAGATATTCTTTAATACCACGAAGTTGCCCACTATAGCCTGAACAACGACAAAGGTTACCAGATAAGTAATCCAATATTTCTTGATCGCTTGGATTTTGATTTTCTTTAAACAATGCCATTGCATTCATCACAAATCCCGGATTACAAAAACCACATTGTTCAGCTCCTTGGCGTGCAATGTATTCTACAAATTGCCCTGCTTCTTCTTGTAATCCTTCTAGTGTAGTGACACTTTTATTATCGACACGTGCGACCAACATACTACAAGAAAGTACTGGTTTTTCTTCTACAAATACGGTACATAATCCACAGTTACTTGTTTCACATCCTCGCTTCACACTGTAACAACCATGTTTACGTAAAAAATCAATTAGTAACTCATCAGCAGTTACATCATATATTCCTTCTTTACCATTTAATGTTATTTTAATTTCCATCTTTACTATCCTCCATTAAATGTTGTAAACAACGCATTGATAATACTTTTACAAGTTTTTGGCGATACTCTTTACTTCCACGATTATTTCCACCTACAACACATTTTTCAACTATTTCTTCCACAAATAAATCTATTTCACTTTTATCTTGTATTTCTTTTTCAAACGTAATTGCTTTTAAAGGTCTTGCTCCAATACTTACTTTATATACATTATTTTGTTTTGTCGTACATACACTAAGTACTGGAAAATCTGTTTTCGTATTTCTTTTTGATTTGTAAACTACTTTGCATGGTTGCTTGTTAATAATAATATTTACTAAAATATCTTTAGTGATAGGTTTATCTAAAAATGCTTGTAAATCAATAATACCTTCGTTATACAATTCGACTTTACAATCTAATGCAAGTAAAAAAGTAATCACATCAGAAAATCCAAATTTTCCAAAAACACTTCCACCAATTGTTGCAACATTTCTAAATTGAACACCAACAATACTTTCAACTGCATGTTTACTAGCAAGACTTGTATACTCTTGTAATCCTGCATGTGTTTCAAAATCACGAAGTGGAGTCATTGCACCAATAATAAATTTATCTTCTGTTTCAACAATAGAATCCAACCCTAATCCCGACATGTCAATTGCAACATCAATAGCACGATTTTGCATTTTTAACCATATCATTCCACCAATTACCACATTACTTCTTTCCTGTGATAATTCATATGCCTCTTGAACTGTCGTTACACGACGATACTCTTTAATCTTTAACAAGATTATCCCTCCTTAGAAATATTATCTTTTGGTAAACAAATATTTAATATAATTGCAACAAGCGCTGCTGGCACAATTCCTGATCCACCAAAAATTGTACGAATCGATTCTGGTAATGCAACTAAAATTGCTGGATTTGCTCCAAGTCCGTAACCTAGCCCTAGTGCTACCGATACAATCGTCATGTTTCTACCATCAATAGGGTCTTTTGTGATTAATTGAATACCACTAATTACAATTGATGAAAACATAATTACTGCAGCTCCACCAAGTACTGGTTGAGGCATGATTGATACAATTGCTGCAAGCTTTGGAAATAACCCACAAAAAATTAAGAAAATAGCCCCACACGCCAGTGCATAACGGTTCACCATTTTTGTAAGAGTTACTAATCCTACATTTTGACTAAATGACGTATTTGGCAATACTCCAAATAATGCTGCAAATGATGAACCAACACCATCACAAATTACTCCACCAGCTAATTCCTTGTCTGTTGCTTCCCTTGACATACCACCTTCAATTACACCCGAAATATCACCTACAGTTTCTACTGCAGTTACTATAAACATAATAATTACTGGGACAATCGCACGCACATCAAAGACTGGTTTTACTGGTAAGAATTCTGGTAATGCAAACCAACTTGCCTCACCTACTTTTTGCCAGTTTAATACCCATGACTTTGTATATTCAACCCCATCTACCATAATCGTTGTATCAAGAAATAGTGGTAGAATAGACACTAATACATAACCACTAATTATTCCAATCAAAATACAAGAATAACTAGCCATACCTTTAAAGAAGTGCTTAAATACTAAAATTATCATTAATACAATAAGACCAATTAACAAGTTTTCAATTGAACCATAATCTTTAGCACTTGATCCACCACCAAATGTTGATACACCAACACCGATTAAAGATAACCCTATTGAAAGTACAACTGTACCAGTTACTACTGATGGAAAGAATTTACGTAATGGCTTTAATAAAAAACCAAAGAAGGTTTCAAATAATCCACCGATAATAGAAGCACCCATGATTGCTCCATAACCTAAAATACCACCACCCATAATTGTAGCGACACTTTGGAAAATTCCAATAAATCCAGAACTTGTTCCCATAATAATTGGTACTTTACCTCCAATTGGTCCTATTGAAAATAATTGAATTAATGTAACAATCCCTGCAATTAACATTGCATTTTGTAGTAACGATACTTGTATCGCAAGAAACGCTTCGCTATCCCCTAAACTAGCACACGTTCCAGTAATAATTAATATTGGTGTAAGATTTCCTACAAACATTGCAAGCACATGTTGTAACCCTAATGGTATTGCAACTCTTAGTGGTAATTTACCTTCAAAATCATATGGTGTTGAATATTTTTTTATTTTCATTTTCTATTTCAAACTACAATAATATAGTTTTTTCCCCTTATCTTTATAAACTGCCAATTCTGGGTAAATTAAATTCAATTTACCTTCAATTATCTCCACACTATCATTTGTATTAATTTTTTCTATAATTTTACCATTATCGAAGATATACACTTCGTCAAAGTATTGTAACGCTAACATTGGATCATGTAAGATTACTAATGCGGTCTTCCCCGTTTCTTTAACTATTTGTATTATCTTTTTATAGATTAAATGTGTGTTTGAATAATCTAAACTGCTATCTGGTTCATCAAATAACATCACAGATGTATCTTGATGAACCACTCTTGCTAGTTGTACTAGCTGCTTTTGTCCACTTGATAAAATTTGATACGATTTATCTAACAAATCAGATATTTCTAAATCTTCTATAATTTGCATATTTAGTTTTGTTGCTTTATCAAAGAATCTATTTTGATAGGGGTGTCTCCCCATTTCAATAATCTCTCTTACCATAAGTCCTTCTAATAAATCAAATTGCTGACTAAGCATCGTCATTGTTTTTGCCCTATCATTACTACGCAACTTATAATAATCTTTTCCTTGAATAAGAACTTCACCACTACATTTTTCTACATTATCCATCATTGCTTTAAATAACGTACTTTTTCCACTACCATTTTTCCCTAAAATAGCAATACACTTTTTAGCATCTAAAGAAATTTGTACATCATCAATAATTAGTGTTTGATACCCTGCTTTTAGGTTTATAACTTCTAATTGTTTCATTTTGAGACTCCTCGCTTTTGATACATCCAATAAAAAAGTATCGGACATGAAATCAGTGTTGTAAGTACACTTAAAGGTAACTCAACTCCTGGCATAATCGCTCTTGCAAGAATATCCCCTATAAGAACAATTATGGAACCAAGTAAGCTAGATACAAATAAGAAATATTTTGTTCTACTTTTCAAAATAAAATATGCAATGTGCGGTGCTACTAAACCGACAAATGATATTACTCCAGTAACCGACAATACACTAGCTACCATCACCGTCGATAACAATAATATAATCACTTGAAATGAATGTACATTAATACCTAAGTATTTTGCATTATCACTTCCTAGCAAAAGCATGCTTATTTGTTTTTGTAAAAACAATAAAACAACATATGGTATACAAGCCAATACAAACACCATAAATAGTTTATCCACGGTTACACTCGAAAGTGAACCCATTGTCCAAAAATCAATCAATCCAAGCTCTTGCAATGGATCTGCAACATACTTTAACATCATCATTCCAGCATTACATAGTGCCGAAACAATTACACCCGAAAGCAAATAAGTCACTATTTGTTTACTTGAAGTAATCTTTACAAGTAGCAACACTAAAAGCAATGCCAAAATACTAGTAATAAATGAAATTCCAGCAATCATAAATACCCCATTGATTCCACTCACTATTGCGATTGCTGCTCCAAAGCTTGCGCCTGATACAACCCCTGTTAAATCAGGAGAGGCTAGTGCATTAGAGAATACGATTTGATATATTGCCCCTGCTAATCCTAATACTAATCCTACAAGTAACCCCATAGTTACCCTAGGAAGTCGTAGATTATAAAATACATTTTTTATAATTTGATTTTGATCTGTGGTTTTTGAAAATATATCATCAATAGAAATTGGATAACTTCCTATTGTGAGTGAATAAACGAATAACATAATACAAATAAACAATATAACAAACACATAGTGTTTTTTTCTCATCTTATTTATCCAACATTGTAACATCTATATCGAATCCATAGAATTCTTGATAAAATGCTTGTACATCCTTTACAAAATCATCATGCGTATATGAATCACTTTGTAAAATACTTGTAAGCCATAAACTTCCAAGTATCCCTGATGGAACTGGTGAATCCCATTCCTCAAGTCCTTTTGGCATTTGATATACTTGTTTATTTTTTATTGCATCTACATCCATAAGTTGTTTATCTTGCATTATATCTTCTACACTATAACTAGCACCTGGTGGTACAATAATCACTTCTGGATTATTTACGATAATTGTTTCATACGAGACTGCTGTCCAGTAGTCTCCTTCAACATTTTCCATTGCATTGCTTCCACCTGCAAGCTCAATAATTGTATTTTGGTACATTGATGTAGTTGCAACTTCTAAATAGGAGCTATTACTAGCCATGTACACACTAGGTGTATTTGTTTTATCAATACCATTTAACATATCTACTTTTTGCTTATAGTAAGCTACTAATTCATTTGCTTTAGCTGAAGTTCCAGTAACTTCACCTAATAATAAAATCATTTCCTCTAATTGTTCTTGTGATTCAGGATTTACAACAATCACTTTTATTCCAAGTTCATCAAATGAAGTAATATAATCTTGTAATTTTAAAGGTATTATAACTACATCAGGTTCAAGTGCCACAATTGCTTCTACATCAATCGCTTTTGAAGTACCAATACCAGGCTTTTCTAATAATGTTGGATCTACAAGTGTATAAATATTGCGTGTATCTGCTTTGTTTTCTAGACCTACTACATTACCACTGTTTCCTAGCGATAACATTGTATATGTCGAAACATAATAAGCACTTACAATACGCGACGCACTTTCCTCTAATTCAACTGTACGCCCTGCTTGATCAATGACTGTAATCGTCTTTTCTTGTTTGTTATCGCTATCTTTTTTTTCATTGCTACATCCTGTAACACTTAGAATAAGCATACATGAAAGCATTATATAGCTAATTTTCTTCATTACTTTTAACATCTTTATTTTCCCCTATAATATTGTATATTTGTGTTGAGACTTCCTCTTTAGATTGTATATCTAAATCAAATAAAACAATATCCCTTCGCTGTTTTATTTGGTCAAGATAGTCGATTTTTTCTTTTTTCAAAACCGCGAATACTATTCTGTTTTGGTCAAGCACCTTATGTAACATTTTGATAAACTGTTTACAATTTTTCTCAAACCTACCTAGTTCATCTAATACCACAAGTTTACTCTCGTCTTTCAATACATCCTTTAAGCAGTTTACTCCAAAAGTTTCAAACGTATCTTCAATTCCTTGAATCTTACCATCACAATATTTACTTATTAATTGCGTTTTATTTGTATAAAGATTTAGCATCTTATACGTTGAAAATGTATCCATTCTTTCATCAATCAATGTACTATAACCTATAACATCTTGTCCTATATTTTTAGTTATTTGATTTACTAAATATGTTTTACCAACACCTTTACTTCCGGTTATTAAAAAATTCATTATAGCCTCCTTTACTAACTACTAAAAGCGTCTTGATTATAGCATAATGCCATGCTTTATACAATTAAAGCAAGTGAACTAAAAAAAAGAGTAGATATAATATCTACTCTACTCCAACGATAAATGAATATACTGGTTGATTACCTTGAATCACTTCTAACTCTGCATCAAAGTTATCTTCAACAAAGCTTTCAATTTCTTCTACATCATCACTTTGTACGCCTTCACCTACAAGCAATGTGATTAATTCACTATCTTCATCTACAAGGTTAGTTAATGTTATTTTTAATGCTGACATATAATCAGGTTTACATGCAACAATATCTTTTTGGCATATTGCCATGTATTCATTTGCACGAATTTCAACACCATCAATTGTTGTATCTTTTATCGCAAATGTTACTTGTCCAGTTTTTACTGTTTTCATAGCCGCTTCCATCTCTTCGATGTTTTCTTCTAAATCTACGTTAGGATTATACATTGTAAGTGCCACAAGTCCTTCTGGAATTGTTTTTGATGCAATTACAATAACATTTACTTTATCTTCTAAAATCGTAGCAACTTGTTGTGCAGTCATTACAATATTTGAATTATTAGGTAGAATAATTACATTTTTTGCATTTAAATTCAATACTGCTTGAACCAAATCCTCAGTAGACGGGTTCATTGTTTGCCCACCACTTACCACATGATCACAGTGTAATTCTAAGAATGCTTTTTCCACACCACTACCAACACAAACAGAAATAATTGCTGTTTCTTTTGGAGGATTTTCTTTTACTGGAGCTTCTTTTGCATCCGTAATAGTATTATGCTGTTCTTGCATGTTTTCGATTTTCAACTTAACAAATTCACCAAATCTTTGTGCAATATTTAGAGCATTTCCCGGTTTTAGTGTATGTACATGAACTTTAACAATTTCTTCATCTTGAACAACTACAATACTGTCTCCTGGAATTCTTTCCAACTCATTTTTTAATTGGTCCTCATTAAACTTAGAAATCATACTATCATCTAATCTTACAATAAATTCTGTACAATATCCAAATTCATCACTACTAGCCCCATCAATTAACGATCCGTCAACTTCCGCATTTGAAATCTCAATACGTTTTATAGTATCACCAGCTAAGGCAGACATAAATCCACTAAAGATTAACACTAATCCAGCACCACCACTGTCAATTACTCCTACTTCTTTTAATACTGGTAAAAGTTCAGGAGTACGTTGTAATGAAGCTTCTGCTTCTTCTAAAAAGTACGCGAATACTTCCTCTATTTCCATTCCATGTTTTGCATATTCTTTTACAGCAGCACTTGATTCTCTTATTACTGTTAAAATTGTACCTTCAACAGGGCGCATAACCGCTTTATATGCTACTTTCGTCCCATTATCTAATGCATTTGCAAGAGCAACTGCATCAACTGTTTTATATCCTTCTAGAGCAGCTGCAAAGCCTCTAAAGATTTGTGACAAGATAACACCCGAGTTTCCTCTTGCCCCCATTAATAATCCTTTTGATAATTTTCTAGCAATTTCATAAATATCTGCTGTTTCCATTGATGCAACATCATTTGCACCAGCACTAAAAGTTAATGACATATTTGTTCCTGTATCACCATCTGGTACTGGAAAAACATTTAGTGCATCAATTTCACGATGATTGTTATGCAACACGTTTGCACCTGCAATTACCATCTCTTTAAATAATATTCCGTTAATCTCTTTCATCATTTACTCCTTATTCTACACTTCTAATTCCTTGTACAAATATATTAACTGATTCAACATTTGTATCTAGTGTAGACTCTATAACGTATTTAACTTTCTTTTGCACTTCGACAATAACTTCAGTAATTTTGATGCCATGCCCTACAACAATATATAAATCCAAAATAAGACCTGACGTTCCATTTTGAACAACAATGCCCTTCGCAAAATTTTCACGTCTTAAAAGTTCATAAAACCCATCTTTTAACTTCTTTTGACTTGCCATACCAACTACTCCATAACATTCAGTAGCAGCACCACCAGCAACAGTTGCAACCACATCTAGAGTGATTGCAATATTGCCTATGTTTGTATTTTTTTCTATCATATGATACCTCCATCGTTTTTTAAAACGCCTCAACCTATTATACATTATTTTTTTAAATTGTACAAATTTTCGTCCAAAGTACTTGCAAATGCATCAAACAACTTATATAGTAAATATAGCCAATATTTACTAATGCAATAGTTATAATAATAAGTAAAAGTTATTTGTATTTTTTTTACAAAAACAATTGCAAATTGATGTAAATAATGGTATCATAGCAAAGTATGTTAAAACACTACTAAAAAGGAGGGAGAACTAACATGTCAAGAAAATGTCAAATCAGTGGTAAAGGACCTATGTCTGGAAATACACGTTCTCATGCTTTAAACTCTAGTAGAAGAAAATGGAATGTTAATTTACAAAAAGCTACTATTTTAGTAGATGGTAAACCTACAAAAGTTAGAATTTCTACAAGAGAATTAAGAAGCTTAAGAAAAGCTGGATAATTAACTCATTAAATATACAGTACATACAACAATAAGGAGCTTATGCTCCTTTTTTCTTTATCTAAAAAAGAAATATGCCATACAATGTATGGCATATTTTTATTTCTTAAATGCTTTTTTGAAACTTTCGAAAATTGAATCTTTTTTATTTGTCATTGTAGCTAATTTTTTATAAAGTTCCTTTTCTTCACTTGATAGTTTTGTAGGTACTTTAATTTCAATCTTAACAAGTTGATCTCCGTAATTATCACTACGTAAATCTTTGACACCTTTTCCTTTTAAACGCATTGTTGTTGCATTTTGTGTACCGGCTGGTACTTTTAAAGTTACATCACCTTGCACAGTAGGAACATCCACTTCACAACCTAGCGTTGCATCAATTGTTGAAATCGGTACTGTGATATAAATATTTTTACCATCACGCACAAAGTGAGGATGTGAACGTACATGAATTTCTACGAAATAGTCTCCATTAGGTCCACCATTAGCTCCACGTCCTCCTTTTCCAGGAACACGCAATTGTTGATGAGTATTGATTCCAGCAGGAATATCTAATTGTACAGTAACTGTTTTATTTTCATACCCACGTCCATGACATTTATCACATTTATTTTTAATAACTTTACCAGTTCCATTACACTCAGGACACGTAGCATTCGTTACAAATGTACCAAATGGCGAATGTTGTTGTTGTTGAACTTGACCACTACCGTTACAACGAGTACAAGTAGTCACATCATTTGCATTTTTTGCACCTGATCCATTACATGTATTACATACTGCATCATAGTTGATTTTCACATCTTTTTTTACACCATTGATTGCTTCCATAAAGTTAATCTCTAAGTGTGCTAAACGATCATCTCCACGTCTAGGTCCTGTTGGACGAGCTCTACCACGTCCACCACCTCCACCAAAGAATGATCCAAAGATATCACCTAAATCAACATCATCAAATCCAAAGCCTCCAAAACCACCAGCACCACCGGCACCACCAGCCCCTTGTTGGAACGCGGCATGTCCATAACGGTCATAAGCGGCTTTTTTATTATCATCTGATAGCACTTCATAAGCTTCTGATACTTCTTTGAATTTGTCTTCTGCATCAGCTGCTTTATTTACATCGGGATGATATTGTTTGGCTTTTTTTCGATATGCTCTTTTTATTTCATCAGCTGAAGCACTTTTTGATACTTCAAGCACCTCATAATAATCTCTTTTGTCTGCCATAATTTTACCCTTCTCTATATACTATTGAAAACCAAGGCAAAGCCTTGGCTTACAAACTAGTTTTTCTCTTCGAAATCTGCGTCTACTACGTTGTCATCTTGTGGTGCAGTTTGTTGCCCAGCTTCACCTTGTTGTTGATATGCATAAGATGCCATTTGTTGAGCCATTTGTTCTAACTCAGCCATTTTTGCTTCTAATGTATCCATATCATTGTTATCTAATGCAGTTTTTAATTCTTCTTTTAATTTTTCTGCTGATTCTTTTTGTGTAGCATCAATTTTATCACCTTGTTCAACTAACGCTTTGTCAATTTCATTGATCATTTGTTCTGCTTTATTTTTTGTTTCGATATCTTTACGTTTCTTTTCATCATCAGCCTTATTAGCTTCTGCGTCTTTTACCATTTTATCGATTTCTTCATCCGATAATCCAGTAGAGTTTTGGATAACGATAGATTGTTCTTTTTGTGTTTTTAAATCTTTTGCTTTTACGTTTACGATACCGTTAACGTCAATAGAGAATGTTACTTCGATTTGTGGCATCCCTCTTGGAGCAGCTTCAATACCATCTAATTTAAATAAACCTAATTGTTTATTATCTGCAGCCATCGATCTTTCACCTTGTAAAACATTGATGTCTACTGCTGGTTGATTATCTGCAGCCGTTGAGAATACTTGAGATTTTGTAGTTGGGATTGTTGTATTTCTTTCGATTAATACAGTCATAACTCCACCCATTGTTTCAATACCTAATGATAATGGTGTAACATCTAATAATAAGATATCTTTAACATCACCAGCGATAACTCCACCTTGAATAGCTGCACCCATAGATACTACTTCATCAGGGTTTACTGATTTATTTGGTTCTTTACCAAGTAATTTTTTTACTGATTCTTGTACAGCTGGAATACGTGTTGATCCACCAACTAATAATACTTGATCGATTTCACTTGGTTGCATTCCGGCATCTTTTAAGGCTTGTTTTACTGGGATTTCTGTACGGTTAACTAAATCTTTTGTAAGTTCATCAAATTTAGCTCTAGTTAATGTTAATTCTAAATGTACTGGTCCACTTGGCCCAGCTGAGATAAATGGTAATGAGATTTGTGTTTGAACTACACCTGATAAGTCTTTTTTGGCTTTTTCAGCTGCTTCTTTAACACGTTGCATAGCCATTTTATCTGCTGCTAAATCAATTCCTTGTTCTTTCTTGAATTCTTCTACGATAAAGTCCATAACTTTTTGGTCGAAGTCATCTCCACCTAAACGATTATCTCCAGATGTAGATAATACTTCAAATGTACCATCAGCTAAATCTAAGATAGAAACGTCAAATGTTCCTCCTCCTAAATCGTATACTAATACTTTTTGTTCTTTGTCTAATTTATCTAAACCAAATGCTAATGCTGCCGCAGTAGGTTCGTTGATAATACGTTCAACTTCTAAACCAGCAATTTTACCTGCATCTTTTGTTGCTTGTCTTTCTGCATCATTAAAGTACGCTGGTACAGTAATTACTGCTTTAGTAACTGATTGTCCTAAATATGCTTCAGCAGTTGCTTTTAAGTTTTGTAAGATCATTGCTGAAATTTCTTGTGGTGTATATTCTTTACCATTTGCTTTTTCTTTATGAGATGTACCCATATGACGTTTTACTGACATAATTGTATCTAAGTTTGTAACTGCTTGTCTTTTTGCAGCTTCACCTACGATAATTTCTTCGTTTTTAAATGATACTACTGATGGTGTAGTACGGTTACCTTCAGGATTAGCAATTACTTTTACTTCTCCATTTTCCATAACACTTACACATGAATTTGTTGTTCCTAAATCAATTCCGATAATTTTTGACATATTTTCTTCCTCCTGATTTTATTGATTTACTTTTACTAAAGATGCACGAATTACGCGATCCTTTAATTTATATCCTTTTTGAAGCTCTTCGACAATCATATTGTCTCCGTATGCTTCATCACTAACTGTCATTACTGCTTGATGGAAGTTTGGATCAAACTCTTTACCGTTTGTCTCAATTACTTCAACACCGTTTTTTTCTAAAACTGCAATTAATTGTTGATAAATCATTTGATTTCCCTTTAAGAAGTTTGCAACTTCTTCACTAGGGTTTTCTATCGCTAATGATCTTTCGAAATTATCAATTACAGGTAATAGCTCTTCAATGAAACTTTGCATCATGAATTTTAATGCATTAGAATGTTCATTTTGTAATCTTCTTTTTGTGTTTTCCATATCAGCAAACACTTTATAATAATCAGTTTTCCAAGTAGTAACTTCTTGTTGTAATGTTTCTACTTGTTTTTCAAATTGTTCTTCCTTTGTTAATTCTACTTCTTCAACCTCAGTTTCAACTTCTTCTACCTGTTCTGCGGTTTCTTTGTTTTCACTCACGTCAATCACCTCATCCTTTATCTTCATCTTCATCAAAGAAGACATCTTCTATACTTTTTGATATGTACTCTACTAGAGCAACAATTTTTTCATAAGGCATTCTCGTTGGACCAATTACAGAAATTGAACCTTTACTTGACTGCCCCGTTTTAAATGATGCTGAGATAACAGATACATCATTACCTAAATCAACTGGTGATTCATGTCCGATTTTAACCGTTACTCCCTCTTTATCATCAAGTGGTGTTAACGCGCTCCACGCTTGAGAGTTTTCAAACGCACTTACTATTTTACGCAACTTATTTACATCATTGTATTCTGGTTGATATAACATATTTTCTTTTCCAGAGAAATACACATTACTTGATGCAAATTTAACAAATGCTTCTAAAAAAGCATTAAACAGTTCTTCATGCTCTTTGATTTTTGCAGCTAATATTGGACGTACATCACGGTCTAGTCGAAATACAACTTGATCTATTGGTGTACCAATAAGCAAATCATTCATGATTGTAACACAACTTACTAAGTCTTCCATTGACGTCTCTGGTGCAAGCTCAAATACTTTGTTTTCAACATGCCCATGATTCGTAATAATAATTGTGGTTACACGATTATTATCTAATGGCACAACCGTAATACGTTGCAATTCATCACGCATTGAGTCTGGCCCAAGTACTACTGATGTTAGATGAGTTAGCTCACTTAACATTTGACAGCTCTCTTGAATAATTTCATTTAATGACCTTCTTCGGTCACTAAATATCGTTGCAACTTGATTTTTAATTGTCTCATCAACATCACTTTGTTCAAGCATATTCACATAAAAGCGATATCCCTCCATTGAAGGAACCCTTCCAGATGATGTATGTGTCTTTTCTAAATATCCATATTCTTCTAAGAAACTCATTTCATTACGAATAGTTGCACTCGAATATGGCAGATGATATTTTGTCATTAGCGCCTTAGATGCTACAGGTTCTGCAGTTTCTACAAACTCTTCTACAATACATTTGAAAATTAATAACTGTCTTGTTGTTAACATTGCTTTCACCACCTTTTAGCACTCATAGAATTTATGTGCTAAGTTCATTATACATGATTACTTAGCAGTGTCAAGACATTAGTGCTAATATAATCTTATAAAAAAACCAAAAGTGTTTTTCTTCTGGAATTTTCAATAATATTTGTTGATGACATTCACCATATCATCAATATAAATTCTTGCATTATCAATTGCTGCTTGAGGAATAATCTTTAAACATTTTACATTTAATTTAATTGAAAATTGTTGTCGCATTAAAGGTAATCTTTTTTTATGACATAATTCTACGATTTTATCCATTTTTTTATTCTTTACTAAGAACGTATTTACTAAACAAACATTTTTTATTTTACTGCGATCTAATCTTTCAATAAATGAATATAACTCATGTTCATTAGAAAATGTGTCATCAAATCCAATTACTAATAGATCGACATTTTCACTTTCGTTAAATTCGGTTATCTCTTTAGCATATGTTTTAACATACCTTGCCATCGCTGATAAGATATCTTTAGAATATTTTGCTTTTTTTGTATATATCACTTCTATCTTCATTTTATCACCTACTAGTAGTATATATAAACTTTGTGAACAAAAAATGTCCTTATATGTTTTTATCAATAATTTTTTTAAATTCTTCTATAGCAATAATAATATCATCAATGTCGATACTTGAAAATGAAAAAATTATTTCACTTTTATTATTTTTAAGTACTAATATTCCTTTTCTTTTTGCTTGTTCTATATAGGAATCTATTTTATCTCTTGGAAACTCAATAGCAACTTTTAAAGAGGTTTCATACAAAGTTATTTTATGTCCTCTAAAACTTAGCGACAACTGTTCGAGTAATAATTTAGCCTTACTTGCATACAGTTTTCGCAACCTTTTTAAATGACGCACTAATTGTCCATCTTCCATATACATCGCTAAAGCAATTTGTTCTAGTTTTGAAGCAGTCTGATGATAATATATGTGCTTCTCTTTATAAACTTGTACTACATTTGTAGGTAAAACCATATAACTTAAACGTATTGAAGGAAGTAGCAACTTAGAAAATGATCCAATATAAAAGATTTGACTATCATCATCATAAGCCATCGCATTAATAACCTTAGATTGATATTTTAATTCACCATTATGGTCATCTTCGATTATATAAATCCCTTTTTCTCTAGCATACTTTATTAGTTCGCTTCGGCGTTGCCTTTTAATAGGCTTTCCATGATTCCCACCTGATGACGAATTAATATAAATCACATCAATATCATGATTCTTTAACTCCTTTACCGACATCCCTTGACTATCACTAGAAATAGTAACGATTTCATTTCCACAATCTTGAAATACAACCTGCGCTTGAATAAAAGTGTTTTCATCCATTGCGATAATACTTCCAGGCTTAAACATTGTACAAACATTTCGTAAAAGTGTTTGAAACCCTGCTGCTACAACATAATTTTCAAGCGGTCTTATAAAACCTCTAAGTTGGTGACTATGGTGTTGCAATGCAACAAGTAATCTTCTTTGTCCAAATGCACTTCCATAGCTATGTAATTCGTCAGTATATGTTAAGGCTTTTTTAATATACTTTTTCCACACTTCCATATTAAAGCTACCCACATCAACATTTTGTCCACTAAAATCATATTGATATATCACTTTTTCTTTGACATCATTTTTACCAACCGTTTCTTTACTTTTTATATTTGATTTTACAGACACATAATATCCAATGTTTTTTCTTGCTTCAACATACCCTTCAACGCATAGTTGATCATACGCATTTTCTACTGTAGTTTTACTTACTTCTAGTAATTTTGTCATTGTTCGTATTGAGGGTATCTTTTGGTTATAATCTAACGCACCACTTTCAATATCGTCGACAATTCTTTGGTATACTTTTTGATATTTATAGTCCATATACTGTCCCCTTTGTTATCTATCATTCTATCATATTCATACATGACAGAACATACAAAAAAACAAACAACCCCAGTTGTCTGTTTTAGTAGTTAAATTTTTTCAACATTTCTAGCTTGTAAGCCTTTTTCGCTTTCCAATAAATCAAATGAAACCATTTGATCACTATCAACTGATTTGAATCCCTCTTGAATGATTTGTGAATAGTGGAAGAAGATATCTCTTTCTTCACCTTCGATATTAATGAATCCAAACCCCTTCTCGTTGTTGAACATCTTAACTTTTCCAGTAACTTTACTCATAGCAATCCATAATCCTTTCTTTATCAATACATGATATATACATATTGTATTCCTTTTTCTTACAAAATGCAATTAGTTTTCAAAAAAACTTAGTGATAAACGTTGTTTTTTAAAATCAACATCCATTACATATACTGTAACAATATCTCCAATATTCACTTTTTCTAATGGGTGATTAATGCGTTTTTTTGACATTTTAGAGATATGTACAAGACCATCATTTTTAAGTCCAATGTCCACAAAAGCCCCGAAATCAACCACATTACGTACAGTTCCTTCAAATTGCATACCAGGTTTAACATCCTCAAGTTGTAATATATCCTTTTTTAAAACCGGTGTCGCAAAATTATCACGTGGACTTCGATTTGGCTTTGTAAAGCTGTCTAAGATATCTTCTAGTGTATAACTATCAATTTGTAATTTGTTTGTAACTTCTTCAATATTTAATGCTTTTATTTTATCTACTATCTCATTTGTACCTAACTGAGATTCTTTACATTCTAATTCTTTTAATAATGCACTCGCTTGTTTATAATTATCTGGATGAATTGGTGTTGCATCAAATGGATTTTTGGGTTTATCAATTCGTAAAAAGCCAATTGCTTGTTGATATGTTTTAGCGCCTAACTTTTTAACCTTCTTTATATCTTTACGATCATCAAATCGTCCAAATTCGTCTCGATGTAAAACTATATTTTTTGCGACCGTTGCATTTAAACCAGCAACATATTGTAAAAGCGATGATGATGCACTATTAATATCTACACCAACATTATTTACTGTTTTTTCAACGACGAAATCGAGTTGTTCTTCTAATTGTTTTTTTGCGATATCATGTTGATATTGACCCACACTTATTGCTTTAGGTTCAATTTTAACTAATTCAGCTAATGGATCTTGTAACCTTCTAGCAATTGATACAGCAGACCTTTCTTCAACTTGTAATTCTGGGAATTCTTCAATTGCAACTTTACTTGCAGAGTATACAGAAGCACCTGCTTCAGAAATAATTGCATAGTCTACTTGTAATTGTTTTTCTTTAATTAGCGATGAAATAAATGCTTCACTTTCACGACTTGCAGTACCATTACCAATTGCGATAATCGATACATTATACTTTTTAATTAATGATACTAACAATGCTTTTTCTTTATCATAATTGTTTTTTGGAATCGTTATAAACACTTTGTCTATATGTAATACTTTTCCTGTTCCATCCACTACTGCTAGTTTACACCCTGTACGATATGCGGGATCTAACCCTAGTACTACTTTATCTTTAATCGGTGCTTGTAATAATAGTTTTTCTAAGTTTGCAGAAAATACGTTTAATGCTTGGTTGTGTGCAGTTTGTGTTAGCTCTACACGTACTTGACGCTCAATTGAAGGAACTAGCAATCTTGCATAGCCATCAATAATTGCAGATTTTATGTGCTCGTTGACACTACTTTGACGTTTTTTTGTAATACCATTAAAAATATATTCAATAAAGTATGCATCATCTATTTCTATGCTTACACTAATTACTTTTTCACTTTCAGCACGGTTTATAGCTAAGATACGATGACTTGCTATTTTGTTTATACGTTCACTATGTGCATAGTACATTTCATACACTTTCTTTTCATCACTATGCTTTTTCTTTTCTTTTGTAGCTATGACACCTGTTTTATACATCATATCACTTACGAACTTACGATAACGAATATCATCACTAACAATTTCTGCAATAATATCACGAGCTCCCTTATATGCTTCTTCAATTGTTGGAACCTCTTCATTAATAAATTCACGGGCATAGTTATCAATATTCTCTTTTGGTAATAAAAGTATTTTCTTAGCAAGCGGTTCTAATCCTCTTGCTTTTGCTTCTGTTGCTTTAGTCTTACGCTTTTCTTTAAACGGTCGATAAATTTCTTCGATTTCTGTAAGTTTACTTGCTTTACTTATTTGTTGCTTTAATAAATCAGTTAACATACCTTTTTCATCTATTAAACGTATAACATCTTCTTTTCTTTTTTCTAAAGAAACAAGATATTGATATTGTTTATCAATATCTCGTATTTGATTTTCATCTAACCCTGAAGTAGCCTCTTTACGATACCTTGCAATGAAAGGTACTGTATTTCCTTCTTGTAACATATCTAATGTAGCCTGAACTTGCTTAGGTGTTACTGATAATTCATCACATAATAAATTAATAATATTTTCTTCCATAATTGCTCCTGTTATTTTTTACTAAAATAATTTTTCACATCATCAAATATTTCTTTTGATAAATATTTTCTTGCTTCTTCAATAGTAGCTAGTACATACTCAACATGCTCATCTGACAGTATTATTGTATCTTCTTTTACGCTACATAAAAAGCCAATCCCGATAATTTGTTGATTATGGCGATTGCAATTAAAAGTATACATCACTTCTACATCGATTACATCTAAATTTGTTTCCTCTTTAATTTCTCGTACAATTGCTTCACTAGCACTTTCATAGGGTTGCACTCCCCCTCCTGGAAGTTCAAAATAACCATGCCCATCTTTGGATGCGATAGGTTTTTTTAATAATAGTATTTTTCCGTTAATGAAGATCATTGCCTTTACGGTAACAGACATGTAATATCGTTCCATGACGCTTCCTCCTTTTTGCTATCATACCATTATTTGAGCAAAATTACTTATAAATGCAATAAAAAAATGCTATAATCATATGGAGGTGAAAATATGATAAACTTTAAAGACGAAGTATTGAAGATAAAAGATCAATTAATCCAAGATATAAGTGATTTATGTAGCATCCCATCAATGCAAGATGATTCAACAGTTGATATTAATCAACCGTTTGGAAAACCTTGCCGTGATGCATTAGATGCAATGCTTGCAATTGGAAAAAGAGATGGTTTTGAAGTTGATGATGTTGATGGATATGCTGGGCATATCGATATTGGAACAGGCGATGAGTGTGTTGGTGTACTAGGACATTTAGATGTAGTTCCAGTTAATAGTGAGGGTTGGGATAGCGATCCTTTTGTAGTAACTATAAAAGATAATAAATTGTATGGCCGTGGTGTTGCCGATGATAAAGGGCCACTACTTGCTGGATACTATGCCGCAAAAATACTACATGATTTAGATATTAAATTAGATAAAAAAATTCGTATAATCTTCGGTTGTAACGAGGAATTAGGAAGTGCTTGTGTCAAACACTACTTTACAAAAAGACCCTATCCAGTATCGGGATTTACACCTGATGGTTCATTTCCAGTTATTTATGGAGAAAAAGCTGGCGGGGGTGCAATACTATCAGGAAAAATCGAATCTGGTGAATTGATTTCAATGTGTGCTGGAAGTCGTGCAAATATTATTCCAGAAAAGTGTCACGCTATTGTTGCTGGAAACTATAAAAAATATGAAGAATCATTTAACCAATTCTTACAAAAAAACAACCTTGAAGGTACCATTGAAGAAGAAGGCAATCATACACAACTTTGTGTAATTGGAAAGTCAGGACATGCCTCTACTCCAGAAGTAGGTATTAATTCTGTTGTGTATATGGCATTATACTTACAAACAGTTATTAATCATCCTGTCATTGATATAATCGCAAATTCATTATCTTCTTATCATGGTAACGGATTAGGGCTTGATTTCATTGGAGAAATGGGACCATACACTATGAACGTAGGTGTAATATGTTACCGTAAGGGTGACTTATCAATCACAATTGATATGCGTTGTCCTCATGATATGGATTTTGATAATATTGAAAAAACATACTATAAACTAGCACGTGATAATAATTTAGATATTGAATATCACGTTGGTAGTGCATTGTTTGTAGATACGAAGTCAGATTTAATTAAAAAATTACACGCTTCTTACACCGAGGTAAGTGGTAGAGATGAATTACCACAAGCTATTGGTGGAGGAACGTACGCAAAGTCTATGCCTAACTGTGTAGCCTTTGGTGTTGAATTCCCAGGTGAAGACAATAAAATACATGAAAATAATGAATGTATTTCGATTGATAGCCTACTTCTAGCTACTCAAATATACGCTAGTGCATTATATAAACTTGCAAGTAAGTAACATAAGATAAATCAATTTTGATTTATCTTTTTTTATTTTTACTTTTCATAAATCATAAATTATGCTAGTATAAAAAAGAACTTGCAGACATGGTGAAACTGGTATACACGTTATCTTGAGGGGGTAATGAGCGTTTGCTCGTGAGGGTTCAAATCCCTCTGTCTGCACCAAATAGAATAATCAATGGGCTTGTTTCTTAAGAAATACGTCCATTAATATTCAAATACATAAAAAGTACATCACAATGATGTACTTTTTGCACGTTTTAATCTAATTCTAAATATTATATTACTACAATATACAGTTAAATATATTATTAATCTAATCATTGATGGCACGAATTCAATTAGTGTACTGTCGATTGAAACTATTGTTCTAACCAGTGCAATTAATATAAGCTCTAGAAATAATAAGAAATAAAACAAATACGACCACTTTTGAATCTTTAACCAGCGACGGTGCCCTAATTTCTTTTTAAAAAAACTAAACGAAGTAATACCTAGCACCAACAATAAAACAGTTATAATCGTTGTTATCATCACATATACAATATTACCCTTCCCTTCAATTAATCCCTTGTAGGCTAGAATTGTATATTCTAAGGCTTGAGGAAGTGAAAACAGAAAACCTAGAATCGACCATTCTGTTCGCAGTTTCATCATTTTGAATCTAATATTTTTAGTTGGAAAAGTACTCGCAAGCATTACAAATGAAAACAATACAGCACCTATTGTACTTTGATAAATAACCCTTAGCGGTGTTACATACCAAGTATGTAACTCTATATCAATAAAATACACAAAGACTACACTTAACATTACAAATAAACTAAAAATGATGTAAATATATTTACTATTTTTCTTTACAGCATCTCCCCATCGCAGTGTTATAAACCCAATTAATATAAAACATAATAATAAATCAAAAGTTCTAAGCATATGATTCTCCTAACAATTAGCTTACCACACATGGTTAGTTGTGGCTAACTTATGTTAACATACATCCTTTTTCACGTCAACATTCACTAATAACATAAAAAAGCAACAAATAAATTGTTGCTTAGTCTATTTTAAAATGCCATTTTATATATTTCAAACATATCTTCTTCACTTAACTCTTTTGTTGAACCTAATGTTCCTCCACATGCTTGACTACATGATTTAGCCATTTGTTGAAGTTGATCAATTGTTGGAATAACACCAAGCCCACATATTGTAATTGGCATATCAATACTCGCAAAGAATGCCTCTAGTCGATCGATACCTTGAAGAGCCATTGAAATATCTTCACCTTCTTCAACATCCATAACATTTCTTGCAAACTGTACAAAACGTGGCATACAATCTTGGTAAACATATCTTGCCCATGTTGGCCAAATTGCCGATAGTCCTGCACCGTGTGCTACATCGAACATTCCACTTAATTCATGTTCTAAACCATGTGTTGCCCAATCACCTGCGCTGTTACCACAACCAACTAGCCCATTATGACTTAAACTTCCAGCCCACATGATTTGTGCTCTAGCTTCATAATTGTTTGGATCATCATGCAAAATAGTTGCATTTTTCATAACGGTTTTAATTAAGCTTTCACTTATCCCATCACTGACATCCATACCTTCTTGACTAAAATATCTTTCTAGTGTATGCATGATAATATCCACACACCCACAAGCAGTTTGGTAATCTGGTAGTGTCATAGTTAATTCTGGATTTAATAATGCGAATTTTGGTCTTGATTCATCCATACTATATGAACGCTTCAAATCACCGTTTTCATTAGTTATTACACTTCCTCGACTCATCTCACTACCTGCTGCAGCAATTGTTAAAATACAACCAATTGGTAATGTGTCCGTTGCTTGATTAACACCTTCAAATAGCTCCCAAACGTCAAAGTCACATTTCACACCCCAGCCAATTGCTTTTGCTGAGTCAATAACGCTTCCGCCACCTACTGCTAGTATGAAATCCACATTTTCTTTTTTACAAAGTTCAATTCCTTCTCGCACTAACGAAAGTCTTGGATTCGCAACTACTCCACCTAGCGTAACGTATTCAATATTATTATTACGAAGATTTGTCTCCACCTCTTCTAGTAAACCAGTTTTTACAACACTTCCACTTCCATAATGTACTAATACTTTTGTTGCATTAAATTCTTTTAGTAATTTGGCAACATTTTGTTGAACACCTTTTCCAAAAACAACCTTAGTCGGTGCATAGTATGTAAAATTGTGCATAATTCATCCTCCTATAATATAACTTTACTATATTCAAGATAGATATGTCAAAATTATGCTTTGTTTATTTTTAAAACTAAATCAATTCTTCTAGCAAGTAAAGTTGCAACTAGCAACTTTATGATATCTGGTATTATAAATGGTATAACACATAGAGTTAAAGCACTATAAAACCCAATTACTTGTACATTTGAAGAATACACTGCAACAAACCAAAATGTTCCACATAAATAGCATGTAAACAATCCAATTAACTGTACAATTATTGACTTGAATTTAGTCCATCTACAAAACTTAAATACAACAAAGTATATAGTTGGTTGTACTAAAAAACCTAATAAATATCCACCAGTTGGACCCAGTAATACTGATGGACCAGCATTATAATTAGAAAATACTGGAATTCCCACAAAACCTACTAATAAATATACAATGATTGTCATAAATGCCTTTTTTGGACCTAACAATTCAATTGTTAAAAAAACCGCCATTGTTTGAAGTGTGAATGGTATCGTACCTAGTGGTATCGTAATCCATGAACATATCGCTATAAGTGCACTACAAAGAGAAATTTGTATCATTGTATGTGTTTTATTCTTTTTCATTTTTTTGTACTTTAATACTTATTTGACCAGAAGTAATAATCTCAATATTTCCATTAGCAAGCTTAACTACTAACTCATTTTTTTCATTTATATCAACTACTGTTGCCAAGATTGTATTTTCTCCTTTATTTATATTTATCTTTCTACCTATTATAAAACTATTTTTCTTATATTCCTTGGTTATTTTATCAACATCAAAATGTTGATATTGATAAAATACCTCATCTAAAATACTTGCGATTATCTTATTTTTAAAATCAGGTACTCTTTCATCTTGTAAATATCCAGCGATATCTTTTATTTCGCTAGGAAAACCATCTTTAGGATTGTACAAATTAATACCAATACCAATAACCAGATATTCTAATTCATCATTTTCAACTGCAAATGATGCTTCACACAAAATACCAGCAACCTTTTTTTCATCTAAGAATATATCATTTACCCACTTTATTTTAGCATTCTTTTTTGTGATATTCGTGATACTATGACACACTACATTCGCGATCATCGCACTATAATGAATCAATTTTTTACGTTCGATATCTGGCGTGAGTACTATACTAAAATATATGCCGCTATCATCAGGTGAGTAAAAACTCTTTGCATATCTTCCTCTTCCTTCACTTTGCATTTTTGCAACAATCACCTTACCTTCAATTATTTTATTCATTGAACTTATTTTTGCGACTGTATTTGTAGAGGTAATTTCATCATGCACTTCAATATCAAAAAAATCCTTATTTTTCAAATAATATATAATTCCACTTTTTGAAAGTAAATCATTATTTGCTTCTAGACGATACCCTTTATTTGTAGATGCATCGATATTATACCCTTCTTTTTTCAAGGTATTTATAGCCTTCCATACTGAATTTCTACTAATAGCTAGTTCACTAGCTATTTCTTGTCCTGATTTATAAATTTCACCTTGTTGCTTTAACAAGTATAATACTTTTGTTTTCGTAGACATAAACTTACCTCCTCAATTAGCATAAAGATAAAACATCATATTGTCAACGCATTGATAAATCAGGGTGACAATATAGTGAAAAAAAAGATACTTCGTATCTAATTTCGTATATTCAACTCAATATCAACAATATGTTTTGGTTTTTGTAATTCTATTGGTGGTGGAGTCATGTAACTTGGTGCAATCGCAACAGATAAATAATTATGCGAGTTATTTGCGACGGGTAACATCAAGTTTTCAAATGGTACATATTTAACAGGATAAATATCTTCCTTTAAAAATACAAATGGTTTTAATGGACTTTTAAATGTCCATGTTAAATCAAAACCTATATATTTTGATCCTTTGTTTCTTTTCCCATATTTTCTTGCATTATTTAAAAACACTTTTTTTAGTCCAACTGCTTTAAAACCTAAATTATCTACAGCAATAAGTAGTGGCATCATTACCTGGTTCAATATTCTTCTAGGTAAATCTTTACTCCTATTAATATTCACATAATCATAAACAAAGACATCAATAAAAATCCCATCACTATCTATGCAACGATTTTTTAATAATGTATTTACCTCTTTAATGTATGTACCTTTCTTTCTAATCTTCATTGCCGGTATCAAAACATTATATTCTTGGTGAGTTTCAAAACATTGAAAACACATATCATCTGGTAGATTGTTTTTTAGAACTTCTATAAATCGTACGTAGTCTTCGTACATCATTGCGATATCTAAATCGTCATCCCAAGGGATAAATCCACTATGACGAATAGCCCCTAGTGCTGAGCCACCATTTAAGAAATATGATATATTATTTTCTTTACAAATCGCATCGATTGATGTAATCATATCTAGTAATACTTCATGAACATCATGAACATATATTTGATTACCTTGATCATCAGTTTTTAATAAATATCTCTTCATAATCTCCCCTTTATTTTTTTAAAATAGATAAGTCAATATGACAATATCCTGTTGGATTTTTCTGTAAATATTTTTGATGATATTCTTCTGCTAAGTAAAATACATCTAGTGGCATTGTTTCCACCACTACTTTTTGTTGATATTTTTCTTGCAACTTTTCAAGATAATCAACAATCACTTTACAATCTTCATTATCAACATAGTAAATACCTGAACGATATTGAGTTCCGTGGTCATTTCCTTGATAGTTTAATGTTGTCGGATTTACCACTCTAAAGAATTGATCTAGCAATATGTTTAAATTTGTCTTTGTAACATCGTAGACTACACGAACCGTTTCAACATGCCCTGTTTGTCCACTACAAACCTCTTTATATGTTGGATTTTTAAGAGTTCCATTTGCATATCCAGAATTCGATGAAATTACACCTTCAATTCTTGACATATATTCTTCAACACCCCAAAAACACCCTCCAGCTAAATATATTGTTTTTCTATTATTTGTTTCCATAAGCTCACCTCATTATTTTTTTATATTATACATCATCAGCTTTATTTCGTATACTATAAAAGCTTACAATCAATTATCAGTAATAAAAAATCACACTATTTGTGTGATTAAAATTTCAATAGTTCATTAAATATTTTTATAATATATGCATCACTCATTCCAGATATATAGTCAATAATACATTTTATACTTGCGTCTTTATCATTTACAAAATCATAAACATATTGATTTTGATAAACGTACGGTTTTTCTACCCCATCAATCATCGCATATTTTACTAGCCAGTGAGTATAGCTATTAATTATACTTGGATATTGTTTTTCATCTTCATTCATGATTTCAATAATTTGAGCATCATTATATTGATTATGATAATTATGTAGAAACTCAAATATTGATTCTAAAATTAAACAAACATATTTTTGATGTATTTTAACTCGATCAATAATATATATGTTTTCATAATTGAATTTCATCAGCATTTTCATAATTGAAAATGCTTCTTTTGAAAGTGAAATCCCTTGCTCAATATCACTTTCCTCACACACATCGGTAATAAAATAATTAACTATGGTACCATTATTAATGGCTTTAAAAATTTCTTTAGAAAAAGCATTATTAATATCTAGACGTAAATTTTCAACCTGACTTGAAGTAATAATTTTTAGACGTAAAGCATCTTCAATATCGCGTGCTAAATATGCAATTTTATCAGACATCTTTACTACGCATCCTTCCCATGTAAATGGCGCAAATTGTCCTGGTCTTGTATATAGTGCTAAGTCTATTGCACCCTTTCGTTTTACAATATGTCGTTGATTTACCTCACCACAATGACTAATGATTCCATCACGTATAGCATACGTTAAATTTAAGTTTTGACGATTGTGATCATCATCTTCTAAAGTTTCGATTTTATCAATGAAATGTAAACTATTACGCTCATGAAAAAATTCATCTAAACCATATTTTTTACAAATATCTCTTAAAATATATTCTCCCCCATGTCCAAACGGCGCATGACCAATATCATGTCCAATAGCAATTGCTTTTGTTAGCTCAACGTTTAATCCTAAACTTGATGCTATCGTATAACTTATCGACTCTACTAAATTCACATGTTCGCTACGAGTACAAACATGATCATTTTCTGGTGCAAAAAAAACTTGTGTTTTATGTTTTAAACGACGATACCCCTGACTAAATAATATACGTGTATAATCACGACCAAAAGGACTTCTAATATCATTTTCACGAGGATAAATATCATTATTTCTCTTGCTTGCTATTGTATATAAAGGATTATTTTCATCCATTGCTTCACTACTAAATTTATAATTCATAATAGACCTCCATCTTCTACTAATAGTATACCGTATAGAGTTAAGAATTACTTTATTTATTTTCATTTTAAAACCATTATAAAGGATTTTAAATTAAAAAAGCTTCTAAACATATAGATTATAGAAATTAAAGATATAGTGTTCAAACACTAATATTTACTAATAAACAGTAGGTATAGTTTATTGCTTCAATCGTAATATTATGCTTTATAAAACCTACGTGTTATAATGTAAAAGATAAAACTATCGCAATTTTAATAAAATACTGTTCTATTTTTACTAACGGATAATATGACGTCTATCATAAAATATCCCATTTAATATAAGGAGAAGGTATCATGAATAATTTTGATATAATTGTTGTTGGAGGTGGTATTGCTGGACTTACATCTGCTGCATACGGGGTTAAAAATAATAAAAACGTTCTACTTTGTGAATGTTCAAATAAGGTAGGCGGACTTGTTGGAGGTTTTCAAGTTGACGGATTTGTTTTCGATACCGGTATTCGTGCCATTGAAAACTCTGGTACATTAATACCCATGTTAAACGAATTAAACATTAAACTACCACTCGTTAAAGATAGAGTAAGAGTACAAATAGGAGATAACTCCGTAGACTTCACTTGTCATGATGCTATGCAAAAATATGAGGAACTATTAATTGAACATTTCCCAAATGATGCTACTGATATAAAAAGTATTGTAGTAGAAATGAAAAAGACAATAAAAAAATCAAAAGTGTTGTATGAAATTGAAAATCCATTGTTTAAGGATTGTTTTAGGGATAGAGAATACATTTTTAAAGAATTATTTCCATGGATGTTTCAATTTACAAAAGAGATAAAATCTATTAATCGCATGCAAACCCCAATTAATGAATACCTAAAAAAATTCACAAGCAATAAACAATTAATCGATATGATTACTCAGCATTTTTTCACCGACACCCCAGCATTTTTTGCGATGAGTTACTTTTATATGTATACAGATTATTATTATCCAACTGGAGGAACAAATGCTTTACCTTTTGCCCTTTCAAACTATATAAGAAATAATGGCGGAACTATAAAATGTAACAGCAGAATTAATCGTATAGATGTAAATGAGAAATATATAACCACAGAAATTGGTCAAAAATATCATTACAAAAAACTAATTTGGTGTGCTGACAGCAAAAGTTTATGGCAGAGTATAACAAACTACAAAAATACTAAATCCATCCAAGAACTGCAAAATAAAATAAAAATAAATAAGGGCAATAATTCTGTATTAAGTATCTATTTAGCGCTAGATTTACCAAGCAGTGAAATAGCAGAAATTTGTTCACAGCACATGTTTTTTACACCATACACAAATGGATTATCAAGCTTAAAAAATAATTGCACCTGGCAAGAATCGTTAAAAAACATACTAAAATATACTACTTATGAAATATCCTGTCCTAGTAGTCACCATGAAAGTTTAGCCCCACCAAACAAATGCTCGCTGGTTATAAGTACGTTGTTTGAGTATGGTATCGCAAAAACTGCTTTAGAACAAGGGTATTATCAAGATTTAAAAAGACTTTGTACAGATGAAATAATCGAAGTAATTAGTCATACATTAATAAAAAATTTGAAAGATAAAATACTTTTTAGCAAGTGTTCTACACCGTTAACAATAGAAAAATATACAAGAAACAGTAGTGGTGCAATTACTGGTTGGGCTTTTACAGATGGCATCCCTGCCCAAAAAGATTTAACTAAAGTCAATCAATCCGTGCTCACACCTTTCAAAGATATATTTCAAGCTGGTCAATGGTGTATTACTCCATCTGGTGTGCCAACAAGTATCATTACTGGAAAAATAGCATTACAAAAGGCTTTAAAGTAAGAAGGAGGAGGTATGTTATATAATTTAAGTATTTTCTGTCTAGGCATCATATCGCATATTTTACTATTTTATAAAATACGATTTTTGAGAGATGAATGTAATAATAATCATTCCAATAAAATTTCAATTGTAATACCCGCGCGTAATGAGGAAAGTAATATAGGAAAACTAATTTCTAGTATAAAGCAACAAACCATTTTACCCTTTGAAATTATTTGTGTAAATGATTCATCAACTGACAATACTGCAACAATCATTAAATCATTTGAAGATGTCATATTAATAAATATACAAAAAGATAAGAACTGGTTAAACGGTAAATCATACGCATGTCAGTGTGGTGCCAATGTAGCTAGTGGAGATCTTATATTGTTTCTAGATGCAGATGTATCTCTAAAGAAAAATGCACTACAAAAACTTAGCAACGCCTATAACAACTACAACCAAACAATATCTATTTTGCCTTATCATGATATAAAATCACCTCATGAACAACTTAATTTATTTTTTAATTTAATGCAAGTAATCTCCACTGGTATGTCCTTTGCATTTGACATACGAAATGCCGGATTATTTGGACCAGTTATTTTAATACCAAAAGAAACATATATACAAATAGGTGGGCATACCTGTGCCAAAGATAGTATCATTGATGATGTTGTATTGGGACAAAAGTTACGTAAAGAAAAACATAATTTCAAGTTATTGTTGGGTAAAAATATTATCAACTTTAGGATGTATCCTGATAAATACATTGATTTAGTAAGAGGGTTTGAGAAAAACTTTTCAAGTGGTGCGGTATTTACCGCTAAACCAATACTATTATTATCATTCATTTGGGTTACTGCAATAACTTTAATACCCTTAGCCCTTATTAATTCAATAATACATCTAAATGTTATACATACTTTATTATATTTCATTTGTTATATACTATTTTTCATTATCATCAAAACAATTTCTAAACAAATAGGGAATTTTAAAATAGTTAGTGTACTATTTTATCCTGTATTTATATTTTTTTTCATCATCGTATTTTTTATGTCATTAATCAAAAAAATATTGAATCTCCCTGTCAAATGGAAAGATAGAGCTATCAAATTAAAAAAATAAGGAGAACACTATGCAAATTATTTTCTTGTCACCACTAAAAACTATCATACTTTGCTTTGTTATGTGGTTCATCATAGAAGTAACTATAGGTTTTATTTGCACTAAGATTCCTGAAAAGTACTTTTCAATCAACAAGTTTTACTTTAAAACCTATCATTGGGAAAAAAAAGGTCGTATATATGATGATATATTTAAAGTTAAAAAATGGAAAAAACACTTAATTGATGGTGCTGCACTTTTTAAAAACGGATATCGAAAAAAACACATAACAGATATGTCTACTGAAAATTTAGAAAAATTTATAATTGAGTCTTGTAGAGCAGAGTTGGTACACGTACTATGCATTTTACCATTTTTTGTATTTGGTTTTTTCACCGCATTCCCTATCGTATTATATATGTTAATCTATGCGTTAATAATAAATGTACCTTGTATTTTAGCACAGCGATATAATAGACCACGAATATATAAAATATTAAGACGAAAATCTGTTATGAAATAAAAATCGGATTCAACCTTGACTAAACGTATTTTTAAAGATAAAACATATATTATAAAATAATCTAGCACCTATTGATTCAAGATTGCTAAGTGCTAGATTTTTAAACTATTTATATGAGATATAAGTTATTTCTAGAATGCACTTTTTAACTAGTTTATTACTAAACAATATAAAAAAACGGATAGTACAATACTATCCGCCTTATACGACTATTTATGATTTTCATTCAAAGCACTAAAGTCGACTTTTACATAAAATTATTTTTTTAGTTTGCTTGCTGCTGCTTCATCAATAATAACTGTTACATTATCATGTTTTTGTAAGATACTTGCAGGTAAATCATTTGTGATTTCTCCTTCAATCATACCTTTTACAGCGTCAGCTTTATTTTCACCACAGGCAATTAATAAAACTTCACGAGCATCCATAATATTTTTTATTCCTTGTGTAACTGCCTGTTTTGGCACAGCAGCTTCATCACCATTAAAGAACAATCTTGCATTATCTGCAACTGTACTTGGTTCTAAATCAATTACACGAGTCACAGCATCAAAAGATGTTCCAGGTTCATTAAATCCAATGTGTCCATTTGATCCAATTCCTAAAAGTTGTAAATCAACACCTTCTGTAGCAAGCATTTCATTGTAACGATTACATCCTGCTTCAACATCACCTAAACTAGGTGGAATGTGTACATTAGCAACATCTACATCAACATGGTTGAATAAATGTTCCATCATAAAATAATAATAACTTTGGTCATGAGTACTTTCTAAACCATAATACTCATCTAAATTAAATGATTTAATACCACTATAAGATGTCCCGTTATCTTTATGGTCTTGTACCATTATCTTATATAAACCAACTGGTGTAGATCCTGTAGCTAAACCTAAGTGAATATTTGGATTACTTTTGATCGCAGCTAACATAATTTTAGAAGCTTCTACACTTGCTTCATCATAGTTTTTAACAATTATAACTTTCATATTTTGTCCCTCCATAGTTATCATACATAATTTATATATAAAATACAATGAAAACCTTTACAATTTTTTGTGTATAAATACAATAAATTTATTGAAATCGCTTTAATTTTTCTGTGAAATGTTGTAGAATGGTGGAGGAGGTGTTTATATGAACAAAGGAATCGCCGCATCAAGCGGAATCGCAATCGCAAAGGCTTACAAATTAGATATGCCAGATTTAACAGTTACAAAAACTACAATTACTGATGTAGAAGCTGAAATCGCTGTATTTAATACTGCAGTAAGCAATGTTGCAAAAGACTTAGAAGTTATTAAAGAGGTGGCTACAAAAAATTTATCAGCTGAAGAAGCTACAATTTTTGATGCCCATGCATTAGTATTGCAAGATCCAGAATTAATTAGTCAAGTCGAAGACAAAATTAAGGGAGAAATGGTGAATGCTGCAAGTGCACTTGAAGACGTAGCTAACATGTTCATTGGAATGTTCGAATCTATGGATAACGAATACTTCAAAGAAAGAGCTGCTGACATTCGTGACGTATCAACTAGATTAATCGCAAAATTATTAGGTAAAGATTTACCTAACCCTTCATTAATTAGCGAAGAGGTAATCGTAATTGCTGATGACTTAACACCATCAGACACTGCACAGTTAAATAAAAACCTAGTACGTGGTTTTGCAACTAATATTGGTGGAAGAACTTCTCACTCTGCAATTCTTGCAAGAAGTATGGAAATTCCAGCAGTAGTTGCAATGAACACAATCACTGAAGAAGTAAATAATGATGATATGCTTATCTTAGATGGTATTGAAGGTATCGTTATTGTTAATCCAAGTGATGCACAAATTGCTGAATATACAACAAAAAGAGATGAGTTCTTAGCTTATAAAGAAGAACTTAAAAAATTAAAAGATGAACCATCAATTACTTTAGATGGTCATCATGTAGAGTTAGTTGCTAACATCGGTTCACCTACTGACTTACCTGCTGTTATTGCTAATGGTGGAGAAGGTGTTGGTTTATACCGTACTGAATTCTTATACATGGAAGCTGCTGGATTACCAACAGAAGATGAACAATTCGAAGCTTATAAAGCTGTATTAGAAGGATTAGCTGGTAAACCAGTTGTTGTTAGAACACTTGATATCGGTGGAGATAAAGAATTAGATGCTATCGATTTACCAAAAGAAATGAACCCATTCTTAGGAGTACGTGCAATTCGTTTATGTTTCCAAGAATTAGAAATCTTTAGAACTCAACTTAGAGCATTACTTAGAGCTTCAGTATATGGAGATTTACGTATTATGTTCCCAATGATTGCTACATTAGGTGAATTTAGAAAAGCTAAAGGAATCCTAATGGAAGAAAAAGAAAAATTAGTAGCTGAAGGTATTGCAGTTTCTGAAACATTCCAAGTTGGTATCATGATCGAAATTCCTGCTGCTGCAGTATTAGCTGATCAATTTGCTAAAGAGGTAGATTTCTTCTCAATTGGAACAAACGACTTAGTACAATACACATTTGCTGCTGACCGTATGTCAACATCAATTTCTTACTTATACCAACCATTTAGCCCATCAATCTTACGTTTAGTTAAAAATGTAATTGATGCTGCTCATAAAGAAGGTAAATGGACTGGAATGTGTGGAGAAATGGCTGGAGAAGCTATTGCTGCACCATTACTAATCGGTTTAGGACTTGATGAATTCTCAATGTCTGCAACTTCAATTCTTTCACAAAGAAAATTAATCCGTGGCATGAAAAAATCAGAAATGACTGAACTTGCAAACAAAGCGTTAGATTGTGGAACTATGGAAGAAGTAGTTGATTTAGTAAAATCATACGTAGAAATTAACTAATATCAAAGATAGCATATAATGCTATCTTTTTTTATAAACTAAAACCATGATACAATGATGTATCATGGTCTTTTTATTATGATTCTATTTTTAATTCTCTTTCCATAAGTCTAGCAATTTCATCACGTGGATTACAATTGTTATACAATACTCGGTAGATAGCTTCAATAATTGGAACATCAACTTCAACATTATTTTTAGCATCTAAGTATACAACTTTACATGTACGAATTCCCTCACATGTAGACTTGTTATTTTTCAAAAATGCTTCAACATCATTTATTTTACCAATTTGGTATCCTGCTTGGTAGTTACGAGAATGTACACTGCTACATGTAACAATTAAGTCACCTATACCAGTTAATCCCATGAATGTTTCTAACTTACCACCCTTAGCAAGTCCATAACGTATCATTTCTGCTAATCCTCGCGTGATTAAAGCAGCACTAGTATTATCACCATACCCTAGTCCTTTAATGCAACCAGCGGCTACTGCAATGACGTTTTTAATAGCAACCCCATATTCAGCACCGATTTCATCATCCATAGCATACACTCTAAAATAATTATTTGAAAATAAGTGTTGAACATCTTTGGCAGTTTCAATATCAACGCTAACAGAACATACCGTTGTTAACATTTTAATAACAACTTCTTCTGCGTGGCTTGGACCAATTAATGATACTACTGGATTTATTTCATTATTGGTAAACACACTTCGAATTGTATCTGACATACGCATATTTGTTTCCATATCAAAACCTTTTGACGCATTTACAATTGTTACTTTATTTCGTAGCAACGGTTTTACTAATTCTAAGGTTTGTCTAACAAATTGTGTAGGTATCGTTATTAAGATATAATTTGCATTATCAAGTGCTTCTTCTAAATTAGTAGTAGCTTTAATTGATGGTTCTAATACTACATCAGGAAAGAATTTAGTATTTTTGTGATTAACATTTATATCATTAATTTCCTCTTCATTAATCCCGTACATCATAATTTCATGATTGTTATGTACTAATACTCTACTTAGAGCACTAGCCCAGCTTCCAGTACCTAATACAGCGATTTTTGCCATAATTAATCTCTCTTTCTACAAATTATATGTATTGGTGTTCCTTCGAAACCAAATGCATCACGTAAACGGTTTTCTAAATAACGTTTGTAACTAAAGTGCATATATTGTGGATCATTTACAAATAATACAAATGTAGGTGGGCAAGTACTTACTTGATTTGCGAAGTAAATTTTTAATCTACCACCATTAAATGTAGTTGTTGGGTTCATTGCCTGTGCATCAATCAACACATCATTTAGTACACTAGTTTGTACACGTTTATTTGAATTTTCATATGCCTCTTGAATTAATGGATATAATTGATTTACACGTTGTTTTGTTTCAGCAGAAACAAAAATAATGCGGGCATAATCTAAGTATTTGAAGTGAATACGTAATTCTTTTTCCGTTTTTTGCATAGTTTTTTCATCTTTTTCAACAAGATCCCATTTATTTACAACAAGTATAATTCCTTTTCCTGCTTCATGTCCATAACCAGCAACATGCTTATCTTGTTCAATGATTCCTCGGTCAGCATCAACCACAACTAAAATAACATCACTTTTTTCAATTGAACTTAAGGCACGTAGAATCGAATATTTTTCTACACTCTCATATATTTTACCTTTTTTACGCATACCAGCTGTATCTACTACAGTATATTTTTGTCCATCTTTTTCAAATGAAGTATCAATTGCATCACGAGTTGTTCCTTCAATATCTGAAACAATTACTCTTTCTTCACCTAAGATTGCATTTGTTAGAGATGATTTACCAACATTTGGTCTACCAATAATTGAAAAACGAATATCATCTCTTGGTTGATCGATTTGCTCTGGTGGCATTTTAGCAATCACTTCATCAAGAAGATCACCAATACCGATACCATGTGATCCTGAAATCGCGATTGGATCACCTACACCTAGTGCATAGAATTCATACATTGCATCACGAAATGCAATATCATCGACTTTATTTACTGCTAATATAATTGGTTTGTTAGAACGTTGTAACATTCTTGCTACATACTCATCTTCACGAGTCATTCCCTCACGTCCGTTTACTACAAATATAATTGCATCAGCTTCTTCAATAGCGATTTCTGCTTGCATTTTTATTTGTGTTGTAAAATCAGCATTCTCTAGCTCTATTCCACCTGTATCAATTAAGCGAAAGTCACGAGTAAGCCATGAAGCTTTAGCATAGATTCGATCTCTAGTTACTCCTGCAATATCTTCTACAATTGAGATACGCTCCCCTACGATACGATTAAATATTGTTGATTTTCCGACGTTTGCACGTCCTACTATTGCTACTACACCTGCCATATTATGCCTCCACTCTTTGTTCTATTAATTTTATTATTGTATCAACAACTTCTTCAATACTAAGTGTTGATGTATCTACGCAAACAGCATCATCTGCTTGTTTTAATGGAGAGTGCTTTCGTGTCATATCTTGATGATCACGTTGTTCAATCTCTTCTAATATTTTTTGTTCATCTGCTTCTAGACCACGCTTGATATTTTCTAAATATCTTCTATGTGCACGTGTTTTGCTACTAGCAATTTGATAGATTTTTAATTCTGCATTTGGAAGCACTACTGTTCCAATATCCCTACCATCAAGAATTGTTCCACCTTTACTTGCAAGCTCACGTTGTTTTGCTACTAAAAATTCACGTACTGCTAAATAACTTGAAACAGTGCTTGTTGCAAGTGATATCTCATCACTACGGATGTAATCGGTAATTTCTTCACTATTTAAAAACACACGATTTTCACTATCTAGCGCGATATCAATATTTGATAATACTGATATAATTTTATTTTCATCACGAATATCTATATTATTTTGAACTAAAAAATATGCTACACAACGATACATTGCTCCTGTATCAATATAAATATATTGTAATTTTTTTGCAATGATTTTTGCGATAGTACTTTTACCCGAAGCCGCTGGTCCATCAATTGCGATTGTTATTTTTTTCATAAGCATCTCCTATTTTAAAAAACTAAGGCATCCCTTAGTTATGTGATTATTTGAATTGTAATCATAACACATAATACCAAAAATACAATAAGAAGTGCAACAATTACATAGTTTAATACCTTTGTTACAGTAGTTGTAGCTTGTGTTTCAACTATTTCAGGTTTGTTTTTTTGTTTTTTTGCTTTTTCTTTAACATCTTTTTTTGTTTTTTCTTTGACATTTTTTTCAATTATTTTTTCATTTGTTTTCAAATCCTCAATAATTAACGTATTTCCAAAAGTATTAGATAATTCTTCTTTTGAATATTCACCTGTTTTATATGTATTTAGCGCTTCTTCTGCTTTCAATACATCGTCTTGAGGAGACATTGCTTTTAAGCGTTCCATTAACGATATTTTTTTAGGTGGAATAACTGACGCAACCACAGGTTCCTTTACCGTCTCAACTGGTTTTGTCTTTTCTACTTCTACTGGTTTTGACTCTACAACATTTTCTTGTGCGTTTGTAAAATACCCATTTACAAATTCTTGAGTATCACGTACGTCCATATTTTCTACTTGCACAATTGTTTTTTGTGGATTACGAATTTTATCTAGTATATCCATGCGTGTGTTAAACTCTTCTTTTCCCACATTGCTTTTTGCACTTTGCAGGGCACGATTTAATTCCTCATTATTTTCGTCTTTTAGTAATTCATATGTTGTTACTTCTTTTAGAGTATCGTCTATATTAATTTCTTCTGTTTCTTTTTTTGGTATGAATGATAAAAAATCGTCATTTTCTACAACTTGTTCTACAACAACTTTTGATCGATCTAAGTTTACTTCATCACTAATGCTATCTCTAAGTTCTTTATATTTTTCTGTTCTTGAATTTGCCATATAATCACCATCCTTTTGCTATTATAACATACTTTTTATATAATTAAGATTAATTTATTGCAAAAAATAAAGATAATGGTTTATAATAATAATGTAAACACAAAAAGGAGGATATTTACATGGCAAAAACTATCGTTAATGATGCATGTATTGGATGTGGTGCTTGTGTTGGTGTAGCACCTGAGGTATTTGATATGGCAGATACTGGATTAGCTGTTGCAATCGTAGAAGGTGACTTAGGTGACTTAGAAACAAGTGCAAAAGAAGCAGCAGAATGTTGCCCAGTTGAAGCAATCATCGTAGAATAATCAAGTAAATAGAAAAAGAACTAGTGGGACTGCACTAGTTCTTTTTTATTAGGTTATGATATCTTTTTTCTACTGGTTGTATAAATGAATATACAATCGCAGTAAGTATTCCTTTTAGAAAATTAAATGGGAAATAAATAAAGAAAATTGCTTGACCATATGGTGATAAAAACGATAAGAATGCCGGCACTTCTAATGATGTGCCATATGTAGCATTAAATGCAGCAATATCAAGCGTAAATGGCAGCTCACTGTACCAAGTTGGTTGGTTCATAATGTATGTTGGTGTTACAAAATAGTAGTTAACAATATACATAACAAAGGCAAATATTGTCATTGTTAATAATAGTGAAAGAAATTGGTTTAGCCAATTCTTTTTTGTCTTAATAATTCTTGATAAATAATAATAACTTACCGCAATAGAAATGGATGCAAGCATTGCTGTTATTTGTCCAATCGCAATTGGACCAACAGGTCCCTTAAATGCAATCGATATAAAAAATTTACATACAATTACAAATATAGCATATCCAACCCCTAACATGTTAACAGCAACTAATACTACAACTTCTGATAAATCAAAATTCAACCATGGTGCAAATGGATAAGGAATTTCTAAAACTCCAAATACCATTCCTAAGGCAGCTAAAATTGCTGCCATTACGATTTTTCGTGTCTTGTTATTTTTCATATTCTCCTCCTATAAAAACAAAAAAATCATGAAAACATAACCTTCATGACAAAAAAACATATATGATGTTCTTCTTTCATCCAGACTGTACTGTCGGTATAGGAATTGCACCTATTCAGCTTGCGCTCGCGGACTATCACCGCCGGTCGGGAATTTCACCCTGCCCTGAAGATATTCTTTTCTAAACTAGAATACCATAAATCCATTTATTTGTAAATTAAAACACAAAAAACTCATTGCTTTGCAATGAGTTCTTCACTAGCCACCTAACGTTACTGATAGTGTATGTTCTGTTCCTTGACGGTTTATTACTATTTCGACTTTTTGACCAGGTTCTTTTGCATATAATTCAGTTAAAAAGCTTTTATATGTTGTTATTTCCACACCATCAAATGAAGTGATAATATCTCCTTCTTCCATACCTGCTGCTTGTGCTGCTCCACCATTACTAACAGATGATACGTAAATCCCATCACGTAAATCCGTATCAATTCGATAATAGCTTAACTCGTAACCTGAAAATCCAGTTAACGATACACCTGTTATTCCAAGCACTGGACGAGATACTTTTCCTGTTTCTTCTATTTCATTTGCAACATCGATTACATCATTAATCGGTAATGCAAATCCCATTCCTTCAACAGAGGTGTCACTATATTTTAGTGTTGTTATACCAACTAATTCACCAGCACCATTCACAAAGGCACCCCCACTGTTTCCAGGATTAATTGCAGCATCTGTTTGAATTACTGACATTTCCCAGTCATCTTGGCCATCATTTGTTAAGTCTACGCTTACAACACGATCAGTAGCACTAACAATACCTTGTGTTACTGTTCCAGCATATTCTATTCCTAGTGGACTACCAATCGCAAGTACTGGTTCTCCCGTTTTTAATAAATCAGAATCTCCAATATCCATTGCTTGGGTTTCAAAGTCAGTTTGGACACGTAATATTGCGATATCGCTATACTGATCACTTCCAATTAACTCTGCATTAACACTTTCTTGATTAGAGAATACTACTTGTATTTCATTTGCATCTTCGATTACGTGATGATTAGTAATGATATAGGTATCTTCTCCATCTGTTTTGTACACAACTCCACTTCCTGAGCTAGTTTGACTTCCATTGTTATAAACAGCTACACCTACTACACTTTGATTCACCTTTTCAACAACTGCAGTTGTATCAGTATTAATATCATAATCGACACTTGAAATATTTGAATTGCTATTATTGTTATTGTTTGATACTACCCCTGATGATGATAAGTCACGATACAATAAAAATAAATTCATCGACAAGGAAACTATTAGTAATACAATAACAAGTGGTTTGAAGAATGATTGTTGTTTTTTCTTCTTTTCAATTACTATTTCTGGTTCCACTTTTCTTGGATCACTCGATAATTCATCACTTGACATAATCGGTGCTTCTTCTTGACTAGCCAATATTGCCACATCTTCAAACATTTCTTCTTTTATTGTTTCATCTTGAGTTAGTTGATTAATCTGGAGATCAATTGCTTTTTCCTCTTTTTCAAATACCGTTTCTACACCTTGTGTTGTTTCAATGAGGTCTTCTTTAATGTCTTCTTCTGTAAACATATTAGAGACATCTTCAACAATTATATCGTCTTCTTTACTTTCAGCTTCAAATACTGGGTCCATAACCTCTACTGCTTCAACAAGTTCCTCTGCCTTGGTTTCTTCTACAAATACATCGTTGAATTCATTATCAATTAACACATCTGTTTCATCAGTAATCATTGCCTCGATTTCATCTACCATTTCAGAAGCAAGCGCTTCATCATTTGTAGATATAATAGCAGCTTTTTCTACCTCTAAATAATCTTTTTTCTCATTGCTATCATTTACTATTATATCTTCACTATCATTCATACGACATTGTTTATTTTCTTCGTTTTTCATAACTTATACCTCCTACTTTATATATTGATTTTATTATTTAATTTTCGTTAAAATATTTTTAAACTGTGTACAAATATGTTATTTTATCTCAAATGTATTGTGTCACATAATATTACTAATAATCAAATATAATACTCAAAAGATACAACTACAATGTAGTTGTATCTTTACTTTTGTTTGTCTCTTTTTCTTGGTATCTTTCTATAATACGTTGCACTACTGGATGTCTTACTACATCAAGAGCTGTAAGCTTGATAAATTCAATTCCCTTTACTCCTTGAAGTGTATAATATGCACTAATCAAACCTGATTTTACTCCTTTTGGTAAATCAACTTGCGATTCATCACCTGTAATAATCATTTTCGAATTAAAACCTAAACGTGTCAAAAACATTTTCATTTGGTTTTCTGTTGTATTTTGTGCTTCATCTAATATTACATATGCATCTTCTAGTGTTCTACCACGCATATAAGCAAGTGGTGCAATTTCTATAACCCCTTTTTCAATCAGCCGTTCTGTTTGTTCAACACCTAACATATCATGCAACGCATCATATAATGGACGTAAATATGGATCAACCTTTTCTTTTAAATCTCCTGGTAAAAAACCTAAGCTTTCTCCTGCTTCTACAGCGGGTCTAGTTAATATTATTTTTTTTACTAAATTCTTCTTTAGAGCATCTACTGCAAAAACAACTGCTAAATATGTCTTCCCCGTACCTGCTGAACCCATCGCAAAAACCACATCTTTTTTCTTAAGGGCCAAATAATATCCTTTTTGACCAATTGTTTTTGGATAAATCATTTTACCACTATTTGTTTTTGTAATTGCGATATCGTAAAGTTGTTGTAAGTTATCTAAGCTATTTTGCTTTTGAAGTTTGATTGCATACACAACGTCACGTTTTGATACACGTATCCCTTTATCTAATAGTGCAAGCAGTGACCTCATCACTTCATCAAACTTTAAATATAATTGTTCATCATGTACTACAACATAAAATGCATCTCCACGGAATGTGATTTGAAGTTGGTATTCTTGCTCAAGAATTTTCAAATTACTATCTTGGATACCACAAAGGGATGTTATTTTATCAACTGAATATTCTGTTAGTGAAATAGTTTTTTTCATTTACTTCTCCTTTAGTACATATTTATATATATATTATAACGTAAAATATTTATCATATCAATCTTGTCAGATTATGATGTTATTTTAAAATACAAAAAAAGATATCTTACGATATCTTTAATTATACAATAGTATTTTATCTTTTTTTACTATTTTTTCTAGCCGCTTCTGACTTAAGCTTTCTTTTTAAACCAGGTTTTACATAGAATTCTCTTTTACGAGCTTCCTGAAGGGTTCCTGTTCTAGATACTTGTCTTTTAAAACGACGTAAAGCATCATCTAATGATTCATTTTCTCTTACTACAGTTTTTGCCATGTGGATTTACCCCCCCTTCACTCTAACATACAATGCATATTATATAGAGTTAAGTAAAAAATTGCAAGAACTATTTAAATAAATAATTATTTTACACTTTCTTTCCTACTATTTTTGCGATTTCTTTTAATTCACTTACTAATTTTGTATATTTTACTGGTTTTAATGATTGTGGTCCATCGCACATTGCACATTCTGGATCATTATGCACTTCAATCATTAACCCATCACATCCTGCTGCAATTGATGCTTTTGCCATTGGATCTACTAACCACCATTTTCCTCCTGCATGACTTGGGTCAATTATGATTGGTAAATGTGTTAATTTTTTGATTACTGGTATTGCTTGCAAATCTAATGTGTTTCTTGTATAACTTTCAAATGTTCTGATTCCTCTTTCACATAAGATTACTTTTTTATTTCCTTGGGCCATAATGTATTCTGCTGACATAATCCATTCTTCAAAAGTTGCACTTAACCCTCTTTTTAATAAAATTGGTTTGTCTACTTTTCCTACTTTTTTTAATAAATCAAAGTTTTGCATATTTCTTGCACCGATTTGAATTACATCTACTTTTTCTACAAATTCTTCTAAGTAGTCTGCATCCATTAATTCTGATACAATTGGCATTCCTGTTTCTTTACTTGCTGCCACTAAAATATCTAATCCTTCACTTCCCATTCCTTGGAATGCATATGGACTTGTACGTGGTTTAAATGCTCCTCCACGTAACATGTGTGCCCCTGCCGCTTTTGCTTCTCTAGCAATCTCTAAAACTTGTTCTAAGCTTTCTACCGAACATGGTCCTGCCATTAAACATACATTATCTCCACCAATTTTTACCCCATTTACATCGATGATTGTGTCTTCAGGATGGAATGCACGATTTGCTAGTTTGTATGGTTCTCCAACATGCATTACTTTATCAACACTTGGACGTACTTCCATTTGTCTTGAATCAATTTTCGTAGTGTCACCTACAACACCAATAATCGTAACTATTTCTCCTTTTGAAACATGCGCTTGACATCCTAGTTTTTCAATAACTAACTCAATATCTTTTATCTCTTCTTTACTACTATGTGGTTTCATTACAATAATCATAATCTTTTTCTATAGCATCTCTTTGCTATAATCCCCTTTCATCATTCAATAAAAAAACTCCTCCTTATAAAGGACGAGTTATCGTGTTACCACCTTATTTTATTTATATATCGCTATATAAACCTTATCAAGTACGCTTCTTAAAAGTACATACTCTTGCTCTATAACGGAAGCTACCGGATACGCCTACTAGTATTTCAACGCTCTACTCCAAGTTGTATTCCACCACTTATCTAACACTTTTCCACCAACCAAGTGCTCTCTACATAGTATCCATGATGTACTATTTTCTTTTCTTCGTATTTAAAATATGAACAAATTATAGCTAGTTAGATAATATTTGTCAAATATAGAGCACTAAAATTATCCTTCTATGCATTCTTTATCTAAAATTAGACATGAATTTTGATGTTCTTTTACAATTGTTGCAGGTATTTCATTTGTTACTTCGCTATGAATTGTTCTTTGAATAATATCATGTTTACGTACGCCATTTGCTACAATTACTAATTCTTTTGATTTTCTAAAATATTCTATTCCTAGAGAAATCCCTTTTGTGATTGAAACCTTACTTGGAAAATATTTTTGCAAGACTACCCTTGTAGTATCAGCCAACTCACAGTGAAATACTTTTGTATCAAGCATGCACCCAGGTTCATTTAATGCAAGATGTCCGTTCATACCTACACCTAGCAAGACATAATCAAATGTTCTATTGCCAATACATTTTTCAATGCGGGCACATTCCTTATCTAAATCGTTTGCTTTAGCATCAAAATATATTAAGTTAAATTCACTAATTCCTATTGGTGTAAATAAATCTTTAAACATATTATATTGGCATCCACCAACATCTTCTTTATCTAGACCAACCCACTCATCTAGATTTACTAATGTCGCTTTTATTTCAAAAGGATTTCGATTATATTTTTTTGCAACCATCTTATACGTTTCAACAAATGTATCACCACTTGCAAGTGTCACTAAGACATCGTGTTTTAATAGTTCTATTATCTTATCACTTAGTAACTCATCTATTTCACTTTTATGATTCTTTACAACTATTTCCATACTCGCTCCTTTTTATTACATCGTTTATTTTACTGATTAATGTATGCTACTATTTTCTTTAAATCTTCTCTTATTTTAATTTGTTGTGGACACATTGTCTCGCATTTACCACACTCAATACATAAACTTGCTTTAGTATCTTTCATCCCTTTTAAACGACCTTTAAATTTATCGTGATCTTCATATACAAACGCATTATTGAAGTATTTAAAGTTACCTGGAATATCTACATTAACAGGGCATGGCATACAGTAGTTACAACCTGTACATCCATTTTGTGTTCTTGATTTTAGTATCTTTACAACATTATCAACAACTGCTTTTTCATCCACATCTAAAGGTTTAAAGTCTACAAACGTATCAAGGTTATCTTTAACATGTTCATAAGTAGACATTCCACTTAGTACTACATTTACATTATCAAACGATGCTGCGTAGCGAAGTGCCCATGAAGATAGTGTTGCATTTGGATTGGCATCATTAAACATCTTTGTAATATCAGCTGGTAAGGTTGCTAATGATCCACCTTTAATTGGTTCCATAACAATAACTGGAATTTCAAGTTTTGTTGCCAAATCATACCCTTTGATGCCTGCTTGAATATCCATATCCATATAATTAATTTGTAACTGACAAAAATCCCACTTACGATAATTTATAATCGTTTCAAACATTGGGTATTCATCGTGAAATGAAAAACCTAAATACTTAATTTTTCCCTCTGCTTTTAATTGTTCTACAACCTCTAATATATCGTATTGTAATACTGTATCCCATTTTGTCTTGTCTAATGCATGTAGTAAATAGAAATCAATGTAGTCAACATCTAATCTTTTACATTGTGCATCAAAAATCTCTCGTACTTGTTCTTTACTTTTTACTTCCCAGATTGGTAATTTTGTTGCTAGATAGAAATCCTCGCGTTTATATCCTTTTAAAACACGTCCAACAAAAGGCTCACTATCTCCACCATGATACGGATAGGCAGTATCAATATAATTCACGCCATTTTCCATAGCAAAATCAATCATCCTCTTTGATTCTACTTCATCAATACTTCCATCACCGTTTAATGGAAAACGCATACAACCAAAACCTAACATCGACGGACTTATTCCTAAATTTTTAAATTTTTTGTGTTCCATAATTATCCCCTTTATTTTTTATACTTAATTTTATCACATAAATTTATAAAATAGAACTATCCTTTTATAAAGTTTGTGTTATAATTGTATACAATGTTAATATAGGGGGATAGAATATGAGTAAATTAGTAGCACCTAAAGACTATAAAGCAAAACTTAGTTTAATCGAAACTGAAAAAGCAATCAAACTAATTAAAGATGCATTCCAAACTGGACTTGCAAAGCAACTACACTTAACACGTGTATCTGCACCATTATTTCTATTAAAGAACACTGGACTAAATGATAACTTAAGTGGATATGAAAAACCAGTTTCTTTTGTATGTAGTGATTTAAATGAAAATTTAGAAATTGAAATTATTCATTCGCTTGCCAAGTGGAAAAGAGATGCATTACATCGCTACAATTTTTCTATGCATACTGGTTTATATACCGATATGAATGCGATACGTAAGGATGAAGAATTAGATAATATTCACTCGATGTATGTAGATCAATGGGATTGGGAGTATATTATTGACAAAGAGGATCGTACAATTGCTTATTTACAAAAAACAGTACGTAAAATTTATCAAGTACTACTTGATGTAGAAGAAATGATGCTTGAAAGATATCCACAACTTGATCGTACAATTTTACCTGAAGAAATTTTCTTCATTACTACTCAAGAATTAGAAAACATGTATCCTAACATGAATGATAAACAACGTGAAAATGCCATTACTAAAGATAAAAAAGCTGTTTGTATTATGCAAATTGGTGATGTACTTGACTCAGGTGAAATCCATGATGTACGTGCTCCAGATTATGACGATTGGTCACTTAACTGTGACATTATCGTGTGGAACAATGTATTACAAGAAGCCTTAGAATTATCTTCTATGGGAATACGCGTTGATAGCCAAGCTTTAGCATCACAACTTGAAAAAGCAAATGTACTAGATCGTTTACAGCTGCCATATCATAAAAATATAATGTCAAATAAATTACCACTTTCTATTGGTGGTGGAATCGGGCAAAGTCGTTTGTGCTTATTTTTCTTACGCAAATTACATATTGGAGAAGTACAAGCTTCTTTATGGGATGAACAAACACTTACTATTTGTAAAGAACAAGGTATCGAACTATTATAAAAAATAGCTATTATTAACGTATTGTTAGTAATAGCTATTTTCTTATATTGTAATTAACTTCTCATTATTTTTTAGTATTTGTGTTAATGGCACGCCCATGTATTTAACATCAACGGATAAGCTCTCTAATATTTCAACAGCACCTACATTTTTAGCACACGCTAGACACGCCACTACACTTACGCCTGAATCAATTGCTTCTTTGATTTTATCTTGGATAGACTTATCCTTAGCAACAAGTTCTGTACTTGCACCCCATATTATAATTTCAACATCATCAAACCAACCTTGTACTAATGCATTAATCCCATACATAAAAACCATGTTATGAGCAGTCGTCGGGTTATCATTTACCCATAAAATATGTAATTTTTCCATCATGTATCTCCTTTTGAATTAATCATATCACATTACTAGTGGAGACATACTAAATTTGCATTTAAAATATCAAATCTTCTTGTTGTTTCAAAAGAAATGATTTTGATATTTCAGATAACACATAACGATACATAAAGAATAATACAATTGTTGCAAGCGTCCACGCTAGAGGATTTGCATACAGTACAGCTTGATAACCAAAAATCCCTACAAAGATAAATCCTACAATTGCTCGCGCTATCATTTCTGTAACACCCACAATCATCGCAAACTTTGAATACCCAGCACCTTGTATCATATTTCTAAGTATCATAAGTGCGCCTAGGAAAAAGTAGAATATTACATTAACAAATAGGTATTCATTAATGTTTTTAAATAACAATGCATCGTATTCACTTATGAAAATACCGATTAACGTATCACCAAATAAAACAATCAACCCTAGGCATAGCACGCTATAGCCAAGTGCCATTATCAAGGCAACGTTCACACCCTTTTTTACTCGTTCTAATTTCATTGCACCTATATTTTGTCCAGTGAAATTTGCGATTGTAATACCTAAGGTTTCTAACCCTTGCATTGTAAGCATAATTATTCGGCTTGCACTTGTTACTGCAGTAACATAAAATGCTCCTAATCCATTTACTGAATATGTCATTATAATACTTCCAATTGCAGTTATAGAAAACTGTAATCCCATTGGTACACCTATCCCTAAAAGCTTACCTACTTCTTGTTTTTTACAATATAGATCTGCTTTGTTTAATTTCAATATTTCATATCGTGTAAATACAAGTCTTAGACATAGAAGTGCAGAAATCAGTTGTGACATTGCAGTTGCAAGTCCTGCTCCTAATGTACCTAAATCAAAAACAATGATAAATACTAAATCTAAAATAATATTTAATACACTTGAAAACATTAAAAAATATAGTGGTGTTTTACTATCCCCTAACGCACGCATTAAAGAGGATAAAAAATTGTACAGAAATATTCCAATCATACACCCAAATATTGGCATTATATAATTGTAAGCATGATTAAATATCGTACTTGGGGTACTTAAAAGTTCTAAAATATCTTTTAAGAAAAATACTACAACCGTACCTAAAACAATAGAAATTATAACAGTCAATAATAATGCTGTTAAATAATATCGTTTTACCAATTCATAGTTTTTTGCACCAAATGCTTGTGAAATTGGAATACTAAACCCAGTTGCTAGTCCAGATACAAATCCAAGTACAAGAAAGTTTAAAGAGCCAGTAGCTCCAACACCTGTATAAGCATCAATCCCTACAAATCTTTCTACTATAATTGCATCTACCATGCTATATAATTGTTGAAATAATAATCCCAAAAATATAGGGATCGCAAATGTTATTATTAATTTTAATGGGGATCCCACAGTTAAGTCTTTTTGCATCATATTCTCCTTTTTTAGCTTACTACATCGTACATCTTCTATTATTTATTGTAAAGATAAATCAGTACTTTTATGCAAAAAGTCATACGTTATAAGACGTATGACCTTTATTTATTATTCGACACTTTTTAGAGATTCAACCATATCTATACTTTTAATTCTTGTCAGCATTATTTTATTTACAAGTATCGAAAATATAAATGTAATAAGTACTGAATAAATAATACTCTTTATCGATGCAAATCGAAGAAACATCATAGATTCTATTTCGACTTGTCGAATTATAAAATGATGTATTAGTATACCTAGTATAACCCCTACAATAGAACCAATAGCTGTAAGCACAATACTCTCTTTAAATATGTAAGACTTTGTTTCTTTTTCATTGAATCCAAGCACTTTTAAAGTTGCTATTTCTCTTTTACGTTCGTTAATATTTATTGAGGCAAGATTTCCAAGGACTACGAATGCTAATGTAGCGGCACATACGATTATTACAATGACAACTAAATCCATTCCACTAATAATACTATCAAAACTTGTTATTATATCATCGACAAATAAAACCCCATCTACACCTTCTATTTCCATGATATCCTCTTGTAAGATTTCTTTATCGATTTCACTGATTACTTGGACTGTATTTACACTTGGAATGACTTCAAACAGTTCTTGATAGTATGTACTTGATATATATATTTCATGATTAATATACCTTTCAAAAACACCACCAACTTTTACTTCTTTGCTATTACCGTCTATACCTTCTAGTAGTACTATGTCCCCTTGTTTTATTGCAAGTAACTCTGCAAGTTTTGAACTAATTAAAATACTATTATCATCTAATGTTAACGTTTTGTCACTACTAGCATCAACAACATTATTTGCTTCTTTCATTTCCTTATCATTTTCATATATTTGTATGTATGAAGTATATGATTCTTCACTTGTAATTTTAGTCATATAGTTTACACTTGGTACAAAAATAGCATTATCATCAATATTTTGTAGTTCTTCTTCAATTAATGAATAATCTATTGTACCAGTGATACTTGCATCATAAAGTGTAAGGTTATCATATTGTAATTCTACAATACCACCAATTGAATCCTTCATACCAAATCCAGTAATAAGTAGACATGTACATCCACCAATTCCCAGTGCCGTCATAACCAATCTTTTTTTGTAACGTAATATATTTCTTAATGTTACTTTGCTTGTAAAAGATAACCTTTCCCATAAAAACGGTATCTTTTCAAAAATGATTTTCTTTCCTATTGCCGGTGCTTTTGGTCGCATTAATTCACTTGGAACCTCTTTAGTTTCCTTTATTATTGTAAGTATAGTAGTCAATAACATTACAATTAAAAAGATAATTATTGAAAAAATAACAATTGTATATGGAAATTCAAAATATATTGATGGTAAATTATATGATAAATTCCATGTATTATAAATGATTTGTGGAAACACAAACACACCAACTATTCCCCCAATAATACCACCTATAATTGTTGCACTTATACAATAAAATAGATATTTAAACATACATGTTAGCTTACTATACCCAAGTGCACGCAATGTACCTATTTGACTCCTTTGATTGGAAACCATACGCGATATAGTCGTTAAACAAACCAGTGCAGAAACCAAGAAGAAAAATATCGGGAATAATAATCCGATAACTTCCATCTGCAAAACAGTATCTATAAAAGATTGTGATGAGTAATGTTGCTCCCTTGTAAGTATTGTCCATTCTACATCGACATCTTGACCACTGATAGATTGTATATATTCTTCTTTTTTTATAACAATACCACTTACAAAATCTTCAAACTTTTTCAAATCTTCATCAACAGTTTTGTCATACTGATTCCCAAAAGAAGATAAATTCGTTAGTCCTTTATTGTAGATATAGACAGTAGGATACAAGTCATTTACGAAAACTTCATTGCTTACATATATATATGTTTGAAGTTGTTGATTTTCAAGAGTACTTGTTTCCTTGATTTTTGTCATATACTTAGGTGCTGTAATAATTCCTACTACTTCAAACTCACTTGTGTTTATGACATTTTCTAGAGCTTGACTTGTTCTTTCTACAATAATTTTATCACCAATATCTGGATTTTTAGTAACATCACTTGAGACTTCTGCTAGTACTTCATTAGGTTTGCTTGGATATCTACCTTCAACTAATTCTATTTGATTTATATCTTGATGTTGATCATAGCCTTCCATTCTAATTGTTGATTCATTATTATTATACGTTGCAACGACATCCAAAAAATGTGTTCCTTCAACAATATAATCATCACTATATGACTTAATATCTTGTATATCATCTTCATCAAATCCAACGGTTGAATATAACTGTATATCAAATAATTTGTTATCATCATAGTATTTTTCTACACTTTCTTCCATAACCGTAGAAATTGAGAGCATTCCTGCAAAAAATCCTGTTCCAAACAATACAATAAATAACAAAGTAAGATATTTACCTAATGAACCTTTAATTGTATAAATGGTATCTAATAATATTTTGTTTTTCATATTACCACTCAACTTCATCTATTGATTTTGGTGTTTCATTAATCTCAACACTTTCAATAAGGCCGTTTTTAACCTTTATTACTTTATCACCAATTGGACATATTGATAGGTTATGAGTGATTAATACTACTGTCATTTTTATCTGCTTACACATGTCTTGTATCAATGAAAGAATTTGCTTACCGGTATTATAATCAAGTGCTCCAGTTGGTTCATCACATAGTAGAAGTTTTGGATTTTTTGCGAGTGCTCTAGCTATTGCTACTCTTTGTTGTTCTCCACCAGAGAGTTGTGATGGAAAGTTATTTTTTCTGTCTTGCAGGCCTACTTGGATAAATAATTCTTCAATGTCCATCGGCTCTTTTACAACTTGTGTAGACAATTCGACATTCTCTTTAGCCGTTAAATTTGGCATCAAATTATAAAACTGAAATACAAATCCAATATCTTCTCTTCTATATGATGTAAGTTGTTTATCACTATATTTATCAATACGTTTTCCATCAATACGTATCTGTCCATTTGTGCATAAATCCATTCCACCAAGAAGATTTAAAATGGTACTTTTCCCTGCTCCTGAGGCACCTGCAATAATTACCAATTCCCCTTTATTAATTTCAAAATCTATTCCTGCAAGCGCATGTATCGAAACCTCACCCACACGATATTCTTTTGTTACTCCTTCAAACGTTATATATGACATAACTTCCTCCTATCTTATATATTCCTTAAATAATCAACCATGAAAGTTTTCTGGTTAAATATGTATAAAAAAAGCACATAAAAAGTGCACATAACTATTAATTACAAAAAGGATCCTCTATCATCACTACACTCAAGTTCCCATACTTTAACTTTAGTTATTTTAATTCGGTCTATTTGATTATAAGCATCAATTAGTGCATTTATTTTGTTTATTTGACCTTGTATAATCAATTCTACAGTCCCATCATCCATGTTTTTTACTTCACCAGCAAGTTTGAGTTTATTAGCCCAAACGCTTGTAGTTGGACGAAATCCGACATTTTGTACCTTACCATAGAATTTATACTTACGACAAACAACTTCACTTTCTTCATATACACCAAATTCAATTTTATTAGCTGACTTTTTTGCCAAATATTGAAAAAACTTCTTTACTATTTTTTTCATTTTTTCCCTCACTTTATCCATTAATATGCTTTATGTATTAGTTAAATAGATTATATACTATTTAATCATCTATTACAAAAGATGATTATATGTTACAATCAAGATTATATAAAGTAAGGAGACAAACAATGAGCATACAGCGCTGTAAATGGGTAGATGATTCATCGCTATATAAAGAATATCACGATAAAGAATGGGGTAACCCAGTTCATGATGAACAAAAACTTTTTGAAATGCTTTCACTTGAATCCATGCAAGCTGGACTTTCATGGATTACTGTTTTAAAAAAACGTGATGCATTTTTAGAAGCATTTGACAATTTTGACTATCATAAGGTATCGCTATACAATGAACAAAAAGTAGAAGAACTAGTGCTAAATGAAGGAATTATCCGACACCGTGGAAAAATCAATGCAATTATAGGTAATGCAAATGCATTTATTAAAGTACAAGAAGAGTTCGGTAGCTTTGATAGTTATATATGGGCATTTGTGGACAATGAACCTGTTATAGGGCATTGGAAAAGTGCTAGCCAAGTCCCAGCTACTACCAAATTATCAGATACAATTAGTAAAGATTTAAAAAGACGTGGTTTTAAATTTGTAGGTTCAACTATTACATATGCATTCATGCAAGCAACTGGTATGGTAAATGATCATACAACTGATTGCTTTTGTTACAACAAGAAAGGGTAGAACATATCATAGTGTGTTCTACCCTTATTTATTATTTAGACATCCAAGATTCATCAGCTGGATTTGTTTTCCATGCTTTTAATTTTTCCATATCAGTTTCTTTAATATAACCATTTTCAACAGCTACTTCTACCAATGTTTCATAATCTGTAAGTGTTGCATACTTACAGTTAGCAGCTTCAAAATTTATAGTTGCTTTTGGTAGTCCATATGTAAAGATTGCGATTAAACCAATTACCTCACACCCAGCCTCTTTTAAAACTTCAACACATTCAAGTGAGCTTCCACCAGTTGAAAGTAAGTCTTCAACTACTACCACTTTCATGCCAGGTTGAATTTTTCCCTCAATTTGATTATTACGTCCATGGCTTTTTGCTCCACCACGTACATATCCCATTGGCAATTCTAAAATATCTGCAACTAATGCTGCATGTGCTATACCTGCTGTTGCTGTCCCCATTAAACATTCTGCCTCTGGGAAGTTATCTTGTACTAATTTTGCAAGTCCTAACTCAACATCTTTTCTTACTGCTGGAAAAGATAATGTAAGACGGTTGTCACAATAGATTGGTGATTTAATACCACTTGCCCATGTAAATGGTTCATTTGGTCTCAAAAATACTGCTTGAATATCTAATAAGTGTTTTGCGATTGTTTTTTTCATAATTCTCTCCTATCCTTGAAAATCTCTATATACTTCTTTGTATGTTGTAAGTGGATCACTTGAACCAGTGATTGTACGCCCTACTACAATATAACTTGATGTAAGTTCTCTTGCCTTAGCAGGTGTTGTTACACGTTTTTGGTCATTTACTGAATCAGTTGCTAGACGAATACCAGGCGTAACAGTTAAAAAATCAAGTCCTAAATTATCATGAATGATTTTTGATTCTAAAGGTGAACAAACCACCCCATCTAATCCTGCTTCTTTAGCATTTTTTGCCCAACCTAATACTACATTTTCTAAAGGTTGATTTATAAATAGTTCATTATCTAATACACTTTGGTCTAGTGATGTAAGGCAAGTTACCGCAATACATATTGGTCTTTTATCACCAGTTTTTCCTTCTTCAAGTCCTGCAATAGCAGCTTTCATCATTTCAATGCTTCCAGATGCATGCACATTTACCATGTCTACATCTAATTTAGCAAGTTGTTTCATTGCGCTTTTTACAGTATTTGGAATATCATGTAATTTCAAGTCTAAGAATATTTCATGTCCCAATGATTTTATCATTTTGATCATTTCAATTCCACCACCATAAAATAACTCCATACCAATTTTTACATATAGTTTTTCTCCATCAAATTTCTTCAAGAATTCTTCTACTTCATGTCTTGTTTCAAAATCTAATGCAATACATACTTTACTATCGTTCATATTTGACCTCCATCTATTTACCTATCGGTCATTATAACAAATTGTGGCATCTTAAGCAATTACATTTGTAAAAAATGTAATAAATAAAAAAGACCTATGATGGTCTTTTTCTTGCTATTTCTTCATATTCTTTTTTTATCTCATTATATAACTTATATAATGACCACTCAATATTTGTTGGTGTAGTAATAGCTTTTAGAGGAATAAAAGGAATCCCTGCATTTTTAAACAAACTTAATATTAAATCAGTTTGTTCATCATTAAAATTATGCATTACCAACATCTCTTCATCAGCGCCTTCAACAGTTGTTTCCACTTCATCGTTTGCATAACCATCAACATTCACTAAATAGCCTATTTGTTTTTTCATATCTTCACTGCTAACATATTTAACTTGCACCCCAAGTTGCATCAACATAATTTTAATTGCTTTCCCGTGCTCTGTATCTTCTAAATTATATAATAAAACGATTTCTTCCATAGTATACCTCACTTTTACAATAACATTATCAATACTTATCACATTTGTCAATCATTCCAGATTATAAATTAAGCACAAAGCACTCTAACTTATTATAGAATTTACTAAACGATATGTAGTAAAAAGCAAATATAAACATTCAAAAAAATATAAATACAAATATTGTGGTTGTATATAGTGAATACATACGATTTATGTTGACTTTATCGCATCTTTGATGTATATTGATATAGCAACAAATGATAGCAGCACATAGCCTAAAGAAATCCGCGTTTATAACTAACGTATGTAAAGTAACCTGCTGCAAGGTGAAATACTTAATATAAACACACTTGTTTAGAAACTATGATTGTTATTGTTTTATGCAAATAAAACAATAGGAGGACGTCGCAAATGGCACGTTACACAGGACCTCAATGGAGATTATCTCGTCGTTTAGGATTTTCAACATTAGAGAACGGGAAAGAATTAAATAAAAGAGCATATGCTCCAGGACAACATGGTCAAAAAAGAAAGAAACAAACTGAGTATGGTTTACAATTAGCTGAAAAGCAAAAAGTAAGACATATGTACGGTGTTAATGAAAAACAATTCCATAACACATTCAAAAGATCTGGTAAAATGACTGGTATTCACGGTTATAACTTCTTCTGTTTATTAGAATCAAGATTAGATAACGTAGTTTATCGTTTAGGATTCGCACCAACTAGAAGAGCTGCAAGACAATTAGTTAACCATGGTCATTTCTTAGTAAATGGAATCAAAACTGATATCCCATCATTCACAGTTAAAATTGGTGATGTTATTGAAGTTAAAGAAAAATCAAGAAACTTAGAAATCATCAAAACAAGCTTAGAAGCTAGAAATCATGTAGCTGCTTTCGTTGAAGTTGATGCTGATAAATTAACTGGTAAATTAACTCGTTTCCCTGAAAGAAGTGAATTAAACCAAGAAATCAATGAATCATTAATCGTTGAGTACTACAACAGAAAAGGATAGAATTAACATTCTATTTCAAAAAGGTAAAAGCTTAAACTTTTACCTTTTTTCTTTTGTCAGTTATAAAAATATAATATCTTATATCTCTTTTAGTGTATAATAAGTACATAAGAATAGAATTATACTATTTATTATTCATTGATACTTGAATATAAAATTTATTCTTTACATCAAATTAAATGCCGTTTATAATGTTTTTTATGAGGGAGTAGTCACATAGTAATATGCGAACTGGCCAACATACCCGAATGATTTCATTCTGGCCACTCTTAAAGACGAGACTCGTTAAAGATATTCTTTAACGACTCGTCATTTTTTTATAACAAGGAGGATTTATATGAAAGCTTATAAAATGAATCAACAAGAAGTTTTAAAACAAGTTGATAGTAATGAAAATGGATTAACACTCCAACAAGTTAAAGAGCATCAGGAAAAATATGGTTTGAATGAAATACTTAGCGAGAAACAAGACTCTGCATTCACTATATTCATTAAACAATTTAAAGATTTATTAGTTATTATCCTAATAGCCGCAGGTATCGTTTCTGCAATTAGTGGTGAATACGAAAGTACAGCTGTAATCTTTGTAGTTATTACAATTAATGCAATTTTAGGTACTGTACAAACAATTCGTGCACAAAAATCACTTGCAAGCTTACAGGATTTATCTAGTCCAAAAGCTAAAGTATACCGAGAAGGAATAATGGTTGAGGTAGACTCAAAAGAGGTTACCGTTGGAGATATTGTACAAATTGAAGCCGGAGATGTAATTGTAGGTGATGGACGTTTAATTCATACAAGTAATTTACAAGTCAATGAGAGCGCTCTGACTGGAGAATCAAATAGTGTAGATAAAAATACAGAAATTCTACATGATGATGTTGTCATTGGTGATCAAGTAAATATGGTTTTTTCAGGTGGTCTTGTTACCAATGGTACTGCACGTTATATCGTTACAGCTGTTGCTATGAAAACAGAAATTGGTAAGATTGCCTCATTATTAAACGATACCAAAGAAAAGAAAACCCCACTACAAAAAAGCTTAGATGATTTTTCAGTCAAATTATCTATTGGGATTGTTATTATTTCATTAATTGTCTTAGCTCTAAATGTATTTATATCCAAAGTTCCTGTAATAGATGCAGTAATGATTGCAGTTGCACTTGCGGTAGCAGCTATTCCAGAGGCACTAAGTTCAATAGTAACAATTGTTTTATCTATCTCTACTCAAAAAATGGTAAAAGAGCATGCTATCATTAAAAACTTAAATGCGGTAGAAAGTTTAGGTTGTGTCTCTATTATTTGTTCTGACAAAACAGGTACACTGACTCAAAATAAAATGACTGCTATTGATATATATAATGAGCATAAATTATTAAAAATCGAGCATTTGGATCATACAGATCGCGAAGATGGAACATTATTAAAAGCTTGTGTTATTTGTAATAATGCAATTATAAACAAAAACCAGCGTATTGGTGATCCTACAGAGATTGCTTTACTTGATTTATTTTTACGTTACAATACAACTGCTCAATATGAAATCACTACTACAAGAAAGTTAGAGTTGCCTTTTGATTCAACAAGAAAATTAATGTCAGTTGCAAGTGAAAATCACATTTACACCAAAGGTGCTCCAGATGAACTTATTAAACGTTGTACTCATATTTTGATTAATCAAGAAGTAAAAGAAATTACACAAGAAGACATTGATAAAGCCTTAAAACAAAATGAGGCATTTGCAAATGAAGGATTACGCGTACTTGCATTTGGTTATAAAAGATTTAAAAGTACGAGTATCGACTTTAAAGATGAAAATGATTTAATATTTATTGGTATGGTTTCATTAATGGACCCACCAAGACTCGAAAGTAAAGATGCTGTTTCAAAATGTAAAATTGCTGGAATAAAACCAATTATGATTACTGGTGACCATGTTGTGACTGCTCGTTCAATCGCAACGACAATTGGTATCTACAGTGAAGGTGATATTTGTATGGAAGGAAAAGAACTTGAAACAATGGATGATACCAAACTTCAAGAATTACTTCCTAAAATAAGTGTATATGCTCGCGTTGCCCCGGAACATAAAATCCGTATTGTTAAAGCATGGCAATCACGTGGTGAAATAGTTGCAATGACAGGAGATGGTGTAAACGATGCCCCTGCTCTTAAACATAGTGATATTGGTGTTGCAATGGGTATTACTGGTAGTGAAGTCTCTAAAGATGCTGCTAGTATGATATTAACAGATGACAACTTTTCAACAATCGTAAAAGCTATCATTACAGGACGTAATGTATATACAAATATTAAGAATGCTATTACATACTTATTATCAGGTAATTTCTCTGCAATATTGTGTGTATTATTAACTTCGCTTTTAGCACTTCCAACTCCTTTCCACGCAGTACATTTATTATTTATTAATTTAATCACTGACTCTCTGCCTGCAATCGCAATTGGTATGGAAGCTGGAAATGATTCTATTTTAAAACAAAAGCCTCGTGGATCTAAAGATTCAATCTTAAACAAAAATACGGTTGCTAAAATTACATTTGAGGGATTTGTTATCTTTGGATGTACTATCGCTAGTTATTTCTACGGTTTACAAACAAGTGCCCATCTTGCTGCTACAATGGCATTCATAACATTAAGCTTAGCAAGATTATTACACGGATTTAACTGCCGTAGCCATTTACCTATTTGGAAATTAAAAATAAATGTATATAGCATTTATGCATACATTGTTGGATTTATTCTAGTTAACGCTATTATCTTAATCCCATCTTTCCATAGCTTATTTAGTATTGAACCATTATCGTTAACAAATTATGGAGTTATATTACTTGCTGCTATTACACCAAGCATAATAATTCAAGTTTTCAAAGCAATAAGCTACTCAAAAACAAAATAAGAGATTACTTACGTAATCTCTTTTTTTATATAATTAGTGTTTTGCTTTTTCAGCATCACGCCAGTTATCTTGGTAGCCACCTAATAAATCAACGAATCTTTTAGCAGTTAAATGCGGACGTGTAATTGCACTTCCAACAACAACACTGTGAGCACCTAAGAAAATGCATTTCATAGCATCTTCTGGTGTATAGATGTGTCCTTCCATCATAACATATGCATCATCTTTAAAATCTCTACACATTCTTGCAAACTCACGCATATCCGGTTCTTCAATATGAGCAGTTTCTTTGGTATAACCATACAGTGTTGGTGCTACGATATCGGCACCATTTTCTATAGCTCTTTTTGCTTCGTCATAATTTGATACATCAGCAAATATTATAGCTTCTGGAATTTCTTTTTTTACTTCTTTAATTAAATCCCAAGCCTGTGTTCCTTCATGAGTGATTTGCGCTGTACAATCAAGTGCTATAATTTGTGCCCCTGCTTCCCATATCGCTCGTACTTCTTTCATGGTAGGTGTAATAAATACATCCGTATCATCATGCCATACTTTCCATAATCCAATAATTGGTAAATCCTTAGAAACTTCTTTTATTTGCTTGATTTGCTCGGGTGAATTAGCACGAATCCCTACTGCTCCAGCCCAAATTGATGCTTGTGCCATCTTTACTACCATATCATCACTATAAATAGGATCATCATGTTGCACCTGACATGATACAATTAATCCACCTTTCATACTTTCTAAAATATCTCGCTTTGTTTTATCTTTTGTCTTCATAGATTTCCTCCATTAATATTATTTATAACTACATAGTAACAGTAGTAATCAGTAATTATATTGTATAAAAGTGATATTTTTGGTAAAAAATACCACTTTGTTTTATTTTGATTTTATCTTTAAATAATATTGTTTTGGTGTCATCAATGCATATTCTTTAAATACTTTTGTGAAATGACTTTGGTCATTGAATGATAAATTTGTTGCAATATCAATTAATTCGATATTTGTAGACTGCATTAACCTCTTTGCTTCTTCAACTTTTTTCCTATTAATATAATTTTTTATATTTTCCCCAGTCTCTTTTTTAAACCTTCTTGATAAATACTTACTATCTATCATGAAATTTTTAGCTATCAAATATATTTTCAAATTACTAGAAATATTTTCTATAATATAATCTTTACAATCACGTATTAATTTTGTATTTCCTTTTCTTTTAATATTCTTTACAAAATAAGAAAGCGCGTATGCAACATCCATTTCTAAGGATTCTAATTGTGAGCTACTTACTTTATTTTCAATAAGTTTAATGTATTTCATATTAAGTTGACTTGCAACATTATAGTCCATACCGCCATCTATTGATGCTTGGATAAGTGTTGCCACATATGATATGGAAAAATACTTTCGATTCATCAAAGTTGTATCTAACAGCTCTCTTCTGCCTGTATATTTATAATAATCTCCTATGAATTTCTTTATTTCTTCAGGATAGCCATTCTTTACAGACTCAATTATAATTTTATCAATATTATACCCTATATGTTCATGCGATATTTGATGTATAATTTCTTCACTATGAATGGTCTGATATTCTTGTTGGTTTTTTTGAAAAAACATATAATTATTTTGGTTTTCTTCAAAGAGTACATCGCTTATTAAATTTTCACAAAGTATTGTGTACATTCTAATGATTTCAATATTTTTAATCGTTATACTCTGATAATATTCTATCGTAGAATACTCTTGGTTATTATAGAGTAGTTTTAACTCTGTCGGTGCATATTCTTTATCTATTATTGGTCCAACTATGTATCTACCATAGTAGCTTTTCGAATAATGTACCTTACTACATATATAATATAGCTCTTCTTTAGTTTTATATATCATTGGATAAAATTCATTTTGGGTAACTAATATATTTGAAAAATACGCCTCTTTTCCATCAACATAGTGTGGCGGAGTTATTCCTAATGCACAATGCTCATAAGTAATTTTATCATCTTTATCTAGAAATAAAACGGGTAGATGAAACTTATGATATAATTCATCACAACCCTGTTTGATTAGTGCCAATATTTCTTCACTATATTTTAACATACTTCGATTACTAACATCATTCATTAAGCATTTCCCCTTTAACATAGAATCATTGAACTGATTACTTTAATTATACATTTTCATCCACCTTAATACCATATAAAAAGGTAAGTGATTTTCTCACTTACCCTATATTATTTAACTACAATATTAACAATTTTATTTTTTACCACTATAACTTTAACAACAGTTTTTCCTTCAACATGTGCTTTTACATTATCTTGTTGGAATGCTACTTCTTGAATCGACTCATTATCTAAGTCAGTTCCAACTGTGATTTTTGCACGAAGTTTACCATTAACCTGTACTGCTAAATCAACAGTATCACTTACAAGCATACTTTCATCATATGTAGGCCAAGACGCATAAGCAATTGTTTCTTCACCTGTTAATTTATTCCATAATTCTTCCCCTAAATGCGGTGCAATACATGCTAACATTTTTACAAAGTTTAATGCATATGGGCGATATACTGTTGGTGCCTTATAACATTCATTAATGAATATCATCATTTGAGAAATCGCAGTATTAAATCCTAATGTTAAGTAGTCATCTGTAACTTTCTTAACAGTTTGGTGATATACCTTGTCTAATGAACCATCATTTTCATCGCTTAATTTATCTTGTTCAATTAATAGACGATATACTCTATCTAACCATTTTCTTGCACCATCTAGTCCATTAGTCGACCAAGGAAGTGCTGCTTCTAAAGGTCCCATAAACATTTCATATAGACGTAATGCATCTGCACCGTGGCTTTCAATAATAACATCAGGGTTTACAACATTCCCTCTAGATTTTGACATTTTTTCATTATTCGCGCCTAAAATCATACCCTGGTGGAATAATCTTTGCCATGGTTCTTTTGTGTCTACAACACCACAATCATATAATACTTTATGCCAGAAACGAGAATATAATAAGTGCAATACCGCATGTTCTGCTCCACCGATATATAAATCTACTGGTAACCATTTATTGATTAACTCAGGATCACAAATATGTTCTTTATTTGTTGGGTCAATATAGCGAATATAATACCAACATGATCCAGCCCATTGAGGCATTGTATTGGTTTCGCGACGACCAATTTGACCATCGATTTCAACAGACATCCAATCTTCACAGTTTGCAAGTGGTGATTCACCAGTGTCTGCAGGTTGGAAGTTTCTAGTTGCTGGAAGTTCTAATGGAAGTTGTTCTACTGGTACAGTTTTCATTGTCCCATCTTCCATATGAATTACAGGTATTGGTTCACCCCAATAACGTTGACGTGAAAATAACCAATCACGTAATTTGTATGTAACTTTTGCACAACCACAATTATTTTCTTCAAGCCAATCAATCATCATTTTGATTGCATCTTCTTTATTTTTACCATCTAAGAATCCAGAGTTAATATGTTCTCCATCTTCAATATGAGCACTTTGACTTACATCACCACCAGCTAATACTGGTATTATCTCTAAGTCAAATTTCTTAGCAAATTCATAATCACGCTCATCATGTGCCGGAACTGCCATAATTGCACCTGTTCCATAACTTACTAGTACATAATCAGCAATCCAGATTGGTACTTTTTTATTATTCACTGGATTGATTGCATAGGCACCAGTAAATACACCTGTTTTTTCTTTAGAAAGCTCTGTTCTTTCTAAATCAGACTTTGATTCGATAGCCTTTTTATAGTTTGCAACCTCTTCTTTTTTTGCATCAACTGTAATTTCATCTACAAATGGATGTTCTGGAGATAATACACAGTATGTAGCTCCAAACAGCGTATCGGCACGTGTTGTAAATACTGTAAATACTTTATCAGTACCATCAATTTTAAAATCAACATTTGCCCCGACCGATTTACCAATCCAATTACGTTGCATTTGTTTTGTTGCTTCTGGCCAATCTAAAGTATCTAAATCTTCTAATAAGCGTTCTGCATATTCAGTGATTTTTAATACCCATTGACGCATTGGTTTACGTACTACTGGATGATCACCACGCTCTGAACGTCCATTAATTACCTCTTCATTTGCAAGTACAGCTTTTAATTCCGGACACCAGTTAACTGGTACTTCATCTACATATGCAAGTCCTTTTTCAAATAGTTTTGTAAAGATCCATTGTGTCCATTTATAGTAATCAGGGTCACTTGTGGCAACTTCACGGTCCCAATCATATGAAAAACCTAATGCTTTAATTTGTTTTTTGAATACATCAATATTTTTTTGTGTAAATTCTGCGGGATGATTTCCTGTTTGAATCGCATACTGTTCTGCAGGTAAACCAAAAGAATCAAATCCCATAGGATGTAAAACATTATATCCTTGCATTCTTTTCATCCTTGAAACGATGTCAGTAGCTGTATACCCTTCAGGATGTCCTACATGTAACCCATTTCCTGATGGATATGGAAACATATCTAAACAATAATACTTTGGTTTACTATCATCATAACAATCCGTTTTGAAAGTTTTGTTTTCTTCCCAATGTTTTTGCCATAATGGTTCTATTTTTTTATGATCAAATGACATATCTTTTCCTCCTTAAAAATAAAAAAAGTCATCCACCTAAGGACGACTTGTCATCGCGATACCACCTTAGTTCAAAGCATTAAAAAACACTTTGCACTCATTTGCTTTTAACGCAAGCGTACGACATAAACTACTGCTGTTCATCTATGCATCTCCTAGGTGAGTTCATAACCTGCTTTATCAGTTTGCACCATCCACTGACTCTCTAAAAAAACTACAGTTATTACTAGTCCTATTCATTGATTTTAGTCATATTTAATTATACCATAGCACCCTATTATTGCAACATTTTTTATTACCCTTTTGCTTGTAACCCCTCTATAGTTGAACCATTCATTGCTTTATTTGCAGGTATAATTGTACTAATAAAACAAAAAAAGAGTGCTACAATATAAACACTGATGATACTTTTTATATCCATTTGTAAAAATGTTTGGATGTCGAACTTTTCATATACTAAATGGTTTATGAATACGACACTACTATAATAACTACTTATAGCTATTACAAATCCAAGATGATACAACAATAAAGCCTCTAAATATATTAGAAGAGATATTTGTCTATTACTAGCACCAAAGCATTTGCATATTGAAATTTCTTTTTTTCTTTCCAAACTTGATAAAAACAATATTTGCCCTAGTAAAAAACAACTTGATATTACAATTAAACCACTAAAAAAAAGTAAACCAACATTTACCTGACTTGTAATATCTTCCACTAGTTCCCGTGTATCTTTACCAGTTTGACGATATGTAAATTCAGGCATTAAGTCTGCTAACTTTTCTATTGATGCATCATCAGCCTCCATTAGCACAAAAGAGTATTCTTCTATTACTATATTAAATGCTGTTTCAATATCATGTATGTTCATATTCTCTTTTACATATATTGTATCAAATAGTGAGTCTTGTTTACTTATACCAACTACTTTTTTTTCAACAGCTTCAATTCCATTTACACCTTGATAATGAATATATACCTTTTCATTTATTACATCTTGAAATGATTGCTTGTAAAATAGTTTGTTTACAAGTATGGGAGACAATATGATTTCATCGTTTTTTGTGTATAAACTACCCTCGGCGATTTGACTTTCACTAATGGACTTTGTCATATCACTAATATAATACGTTTCATCTATGTTATATTCTTTTGTATTAGATATACCTATTTGATAATATTCATCACTTTCTAAATAGGTATACTGACTGTATTGTTGTATTTTATTTACTTCTTCACTATTAAAAGATACATTATTTTCTTTTTCAACAACAATAGCCATATCTGGAAATAACACTTTTAGTTCTACAATAATTTGTCTTTTTAGTGCATTTGTAAGAGTAAATGTTAAAAGTATAAAGAAAATAGAAAAGCTAATCGCAAGAAATACTTTACTATTTCTTTTCCATTTCGATATACATTGATATAGAGCGTAACTAATGGTACTCTTTTTTGTTTGATTAACAATAGACGTATTACTAGATAATTGTTCGATTTTATTTTTTGTTATATTTATAACTTTACCTTCATCCATTTCAATTATTTCATCAAAGTCTATTTCGTTTAAATCATCATCATGGCTGACGATGATTACAAGTATATGTTTAGATAATTCTTGTAGTTGTTTATATACTATTTTTCGACTTTCTTTGTCTAATGATCCTGTAGGTTCATCACACAATAGCACATCTACTTGCTTATTTAGTGCTCTTTTAATAGCAACTAGTTGTCTTTGTCCCCCAGACAAATGAATAATACGTTTATTATTTATATCTACTTTTTCTAAATATCCAGTTTTTTTCTTTGTTTTATTAAAGAAACGTGGCAATGCAATATTATTTCGTATGTTTAAAAAATTCAATAAATGAAATTGTTGGAATATATACGAAACATGTTGTGGATGTCTTTTTTTCTTATCTACTAATTTTTTATAAATATACATTTTTCCAACATATTCTTTATCAAGCCCTCCTAATATATGTAATAAAGTTGTTTTCCCACACCCACTAGGTCCTTTTATTAAATATAACCCTCGTCTTTTAAATGTTAATGTAATATTGCTTAATACTGTTTCTTTGTATGTCTTAGAAATATTTACTAGCTTTATCATATTATTCCTCCCTTAGTAGTGTACTACAATTTAAATAGACAACTTTTCTTGCTATAAAATATGCAAGTGTGGAGCAAGTAATTGTATAAATCAAGAATATTGAAATATAAGTATTTATATCCACAAAAACAAAAATAGGTGAAATATTTGTGAAATATCTTTCGAGTTCAATAACTTTTAATATAATTATCATTATGAGTGATGTGCAAGTTGATAAAATAGTAATTATTGCACCAATAATTGCCCCTTCTAATATAAATTGTTTTTTTATCATTGAAGGGAACATTCCAAAACTTCTTGCTAGAGCTATATCAAATCTTCGCTTGTAAAATAGTGTTGTTAAAACAAGGAATACTAGAATCATACACAATATAAAACTAATTGCGATAAAAGCATATAAAACTACATCAACAATTAAAAACAATCCTTGATGTGTACTTACTAATTCTTGATGAATACTATAAGTATAAAAATTTTCTAGTTGCATAATGGGCGTATTTTTTTCTAGTTCAATAATAACTCCACTATCATCCAGTGTGTCTTTTTTTAATTGTGTAGGTAATGCAATATCACGGTAATATATTTCATTTTGATTGTACATACCATTTTTTATAATTCCGCATACTACAAACTTATACTCATTGTTATTTATTGTATAAGATAATGTATCTCCAACTTGATAATTTTGATATTTAGATAATTGTTCATTAATTACTATTTCGTTTTCTTTGATTGGTTTATTTCCTTGAATAACAACATTTTTATCGTCACTTGGGTACGGAAAATAAGAAACTGTTATTTCACCAGACAACTTTCCACTTTCTAAAATATAATTCTTGTAAACGACCCCTGGATATATTGTTTGAATATACTCCAGTTCTTCCTTACTTATATAATAATTAGTAGCATCTGTTTTTTGGATATAAATATAATTTATTGCAGGATCATTTTTGTACATATTTTCAAAGTATTCAAACACACCTGTTTTAGCACTTATTAAAATTATAAATAGGGTAAGTACTATTGCCTGTAACAACAATAGGTATTTAGTGATACTTTTTTGGTAAAAAAAGAATCTTACACTATGTAAGATTGTCTTTTTTAAAGACCTACTATTTTTGTGGTTTTTCTTTAAAAATCCATATTGATTTTGATTAAAGTGATAACTCTGTTTTAAATCATTAAAGTCAATGATGTTATTAGTATACTGTTTTAATAATTTTGTATTGTGACTTACAACTATTACAATATGTTCTTTTGCATACTGTCGCAACGTTTTCATGACCACATTTGCTTGTTTTTTATGCAGTGCCCCTGTAGGTTCATCACATAGTAGAATAGAGACATCACAAAGCATAGCTCTTGCAAGGGCTACTCTTTGTTTTTGCCCTCCTGATAATTCTGTAGGATATCTATCTAACAGGTCATTTAATTGTAATAAATCTATTAAATGGTTTCTTTTGATTTGGTCGATTTGATATTGTTTACAATATACTCCATATTCAATATTTTCTAGAACATTTAAACTAGGAATCAAATTATAATATTGATAAACATACGCTACTTCTTCTTGAATATACTTTTTGGTTTCTCCATTATCTTTAGAAACAATTTGATTATATACACGCACTGTTCCACCCTCTGGCTTAATTAATCCACCTATTATATGTAACAACGTGGATTTACCACACCCACTTATACCAACAATTCCAATCAGCCCAAAACTGTCTATTCTTAAATTAAAATCATGTATAATATATCTCTTTGTTTTTCCTTGCTTATAATACTTTGAAATATTTTTTAAATGTAATGTCATACGTACCTCCTTCTATGCTATAATACGTTAGGTGATATTAATGAAAAATAAATTTATATATTCAAACGATAATAAACGTTATCACACGTTTAGTTATTATTTAAAACAAAAATTTAATACAAAGGTTGCTAAAGTAAGTCTGAATGCGGGTTTTACATGTCCTAATCGTGATGGAAAAAAAGGTTATGGGGGATGTACTTTTTGTAGCTCAAGTGGCTCTGGAGACTATGCTGGAGACGTACAAGATGATTTGGAAATACAATTTGAAAAAGTATCTTTGTTAATGCAAAAGAAATGGCCTGGCTGTAAGTTTATTGCTTATTTTCAAGCCAATACTAATACTTATGGTTCTTTAGAGAAAATAAAAAAATGTATTGAAACATTTTTATATCGTGATGATGTTGTTGCAATTGCTCTTGCCACAAGAGCAGATTGTTTAGAGGATGATGTTATCGAATATTTAAAAGAAGTTAATAAAATAAAAGAAGTTTGGTTAGAACTCGGCCTACAATCAATTCATGATTCAACTGCCAAATTAATCAACCGTGGGCATACTTACCAAGAATTTCTAGTTGGTTTAAAAAAGGCCCGTGATGCAAATTTAATGGTTTGTGTTCATATTTTAAATTCACTTCCAAGTGAATCTTATCAAATGATGCTTGAAACTGTTAAAACAGTTTCTACTTTGGATATTCAAGCAATAAAAATACATATGCTATATGTAATAGAAAACACTGTGCTAGCTACTCAATATAAAAATAATCCTTGGCCATTGCTTACTAGAGAAGCATATATTGATTTAGTAGTTGAGCAACTATCTTATATACCAAGTAATATAGTAATTGAAAGATTGACTGGCGATGCTAAAGTCGATGATCTTATTGCTCCAATATGGTCTATTAAAAAAGTTACAATCTTAAATGATATTGATAAATTAATGGTTGAAAAAAACTACTATCAAGGATGTAAAAGAAAAAGCCCCTAAGGGCTTTTTTTATATTATTTTGTTTCGATTAGACCGTAGTCTCCATCCTCACGTTTATACACTACACTTACTGAATCAGTTTCGGTATCTAAATAGACAAAGAATGAATGTCCAATTAATTCCATTTGCATAACTGCTTCTTCCATATCCATTGGTTTTGGAGTAATCGATTTTACCTTTACTAATACATCTTCTTCAACATCAACTTCGTCTTCTACTTCCGATAAATTTAATGCTAGTTTGTTATCTTTAGACTTTCTACTTAAACGAGTTTTATACTTTCTAATTTGCCCTTCTAATTTTCCAATTACTTGGTCAATTGCATTATATAAATCTTCGTCCACTACTTCAGCACGTAATAGTACATATTCAGTTGGGATTGTAACCTCAATTTTTTGTCCATATGAATAGACACGTACTAATACTTTTGCTTCTACATCATCACTTACAATGAAGTACTTATCTAACTTATTAAGTTTTTCTCCGATTTTCTCTTCAATTGCTTCTGTGATTTCGATGTTCTTTCCTCTTACAATAACGTTCATAAGATTTACCTCCTTGTGTATATTAATAGTATATCACATTACTTAAAAAATAACTACTGAAGTCGAAAAAAAGGGCTTATGCCCTTTATAAATATTTTTTTAGGTCTTCAACTTTATCAAGTCTTTCCCATGGTAGATCTAAATCTCCACGACCAAAGTGACCATATGCTGCAGTATTTGCATATATAGGTGACTTTAATTGTAAGCTATTAATAATACCAGCAGGTGTTAAATCAAAGTTTTCTTTGATAGCTTTTAATAAAGTATCTTTTGGTACATTTTCAGTCCCAAATGTATCAATATAAATTGAAGTTGGTTCACTTACACCGATTGCATAAGAAACTTGTAATTCAACACGTTTACAAAGCTTTGTAGCAACTAGGTTTTTTGCGATATAACGCATCATATATGCAGCAGAACGGTCAACCTTAGATGGATCTTTTCCTGAGAATGCCCCTCCACCGTGACGAGCGCTTCCTCCATATGTATCAACAATTATTTTACGACCGGTAAGTCCAGTATCCCCATGAGGTCCACCGATTACAAATCTACCAGTTGGATTAATTAGTACTTTATAGTCTGTATTTAAACCATATTTTTTTACAACTTCATCCATAATTTCTGTTTTAACATATTCTTTGAATTCTTTTTCATTAAAATCTTCATCATGTTGAATTGACATTAAAATTGTATCAACTCTAGGAGTTTCTCCAGTGTAATCAATTGTAACTTGTGCTTTTTTATCAGGACGAGCATATTTAAACTCTCCACTATCACGTTTACTTGTTGCAATACGAACTAAATGATGTGCAATTGAAATAGGTAAAGGCATATATCCTTTTGTTTCATCACATGCATAACCAAACATAATACCTTGATCGCCAGCACCACCAACAGTATCATTTGTACCTAATGCAATATCAGGTGATTGACTATCTAATACAACTTGAATTGTACAAGTTTTATAGTCCATACCTTTTGCTTCATCATCATAACCAATACGCTTTAGTACATCTCTTGCAACTGCTTGATAATCTATTTTTGCAAGGGTAGTGATTTCACCACCAATTACTACTAAATTAGTAGTAGCAAATACTTCACATGCTACTCTTGAGTTTGGATCTTGTTTTAAACATGCATCTAAGATACCGTCTGAAATTTGATCACACACTTTATCAGGATGTCCACTTGATACAGACTCTGATGTAAATAAAATTTTTTCTTTCATGTTATTCCCCTTCTCTTGTTACAAATAAAAAAACTTTCTCAAGAGAAAGCGGGTAAAAGGCTTTCTCTTATTGTTCAAGGAATCCTTGCTGAGTTAGGCACCTTCTATAATAGGGTTGCCACCACGTCATAGATCTTCATCTAGTGGTTCTAAATAAGAGTTTTAGTTATCTGTATATTAAAATTTCTTTTTGAATCAATAATTATCCTAAATCCTTTAAAATTTGTGTTATAAAGCATTTTGAACTTTAATTGCCACATCCTTATATTATTAACAAGCATTAAAATTCTTAACTATATTACTATACTTTTATAAATTTTACCACACTTTTTTATAAAAAAGTTTCAATAAAGTTTCATATTAATAGAATACTTGGTCTTCAATGTTTTTAACTTCAATAACTTCTGGTATTTCTTCCATTAATATTTGTTCAACACCATCCTTTAATGTCGAATCAATCATCGCACACCCAGCACATGCTCCAAGCATTCTTACATATACGATGCCTTCTTTAAAATCTACATACTCTATATCTCCACCGTCTCTTTGAAGATATGGACGTACCTTTTCAATTACTTTTTTTATTTCTTTGATTGTATTTTCCATAATACCCTCCTACTTACATTTGTAGTATACCACAAATTATATTTTACGACATCAAAAGAATTTCATAATACGAAAAAATTAATATTTACAAATAAAATTACTGTATTTTATGTTATAATACTAACGGCAAGGAGTGATATCTATTGAGTATAGAACGTGGCGATATTATTGAAGTAACGATTACTGGTGTTCAAGCTTACGGTGCATTTGCATCATTAAGTGATGGAAATACTGGTTTAATTCATATTTCAGAGATATCAGATAAATTTGTTAAAAGTATTGAAAGTTTTGTACATGTTGGAGAAACAATCAAAGTCAAAGTACTTGATTTTGATGTGGACAGTTCACATGCAAAACTAAGTTTGAAGGCAATTGACAAAGGGTTTAAGCGACGTGAAAAACGTGCTTACTACAAAAATCCCCGTCGTCAAATTGTAGAAACTACAAGTGGCTTTAAAACACTTGCAAATGCATTACCAAATTGGATAGAAAAAGGAATAAGAGAGGACTAGCAATGATTAAATTAGATTTAACACAAGCAAAGTTGCCTGCTGACATTAACAGCTATGCAGCGCAGGTAAAAGAAATTCATGATAAACTTCATAACAAAACTGGAGAAGGTAGCGACTTTTTAGGATGGCTTACTTTACCTGAAGATCATGATAAACAAGAAGTGGCATTAATCAAAGAAACTGCTAAAAAATTACAAGCAGAAGTTGATGTATTACTTGTATGTGGAATCGGTGGTTCTTACTTAGGTGCTAGAGCTGCTATTGAAGCAATCAATGGGATGTATGGAAAAAACGATGTAGAGATTATCTATATTGGTCATACTTTTTCATCAACTTACCTATCACAAGTAAAAGAATATGTAAAAGATAAAGAATTTGCGATTAACGTAATTTCTAAATCTGGTACAACAACTGAAACTTCAATTGCATTCCGTATCTTCAAAGAATTAGCAGAAGAAAAATACGGTGAGGAAAAAGCAAGAGAAAGAATCGTTGCAACTACAGATAAAGCAAGAGGAGCATTAAAAACACTTGCAACAGAAAAAGGTTATACAACATTTGTAGTACCTGATGATGTTGGTGGACGTTTCTCTGTATTAAGTGCAGTTGGGTTATTCCCAATCGCTATGGCTGGTATTGATATTGAAGAAATGTTAGCTGGTGCAAAAGTGGCAATGGAAGAATTCAACAATGATGACATTACTACAAATACTGCATACCAATATGGTGTAGCTAGACAAATGTTACATGCACAAGGATACAGTGCCGAAATGTTTGTTACTTATGAAACACAACTGACTATGGTTGCTGAATGGTGGAAACAGCTATTTGGTGAATCAGAAGGTAAAGATGGTAAAGGAATTTTACCTACAAGTGCAAACTTCTCTACTGACTTACATTCTCTTGGGCAATTTGTTCAAGATGGTACAAAAGGTGTTTTATTTGAAACACTATTATTAGTTGATCAACCTCAAGCTGATTTAACAATCCCATCTGATGAAGGTGATTTAGATAATTTAAACTATATTGCTGGAAAATCAGTTGATTATGTAAATAAAAAAGCATGTCTTGGTACAATTGATGCTCATGTAAATACAGGTGGAGTACCAAACATAGTATTAACATTAGACAAAATGGATAGCCATTCATTTGGCTACATGGTTTATTTCTTCGAAAAAGCATGTGGTCTTTCAGTTTATATGTTAGATGTCAATCCATTTAACCAACCAGGTGTAGAAGTATACAAAGCAAAAATGTTTAAATTACTTGGAAAACCAGGTGCATAAAAGATAATGAAATGCGTATTTGAAAAGAATACGCATTTTTTATTAAAATTTATTGACTAAATTATGATGAAGTGATAATATATAAAGGCATTAGAAAACCTGGAGGTTTAGCTCAGTTGGGAGAGCATCTGCCTTACAAGCAGAGGGTCAGCGGT
>CAYJPL010000002.1:0-113675 GCA_964372125.1 uncultured Erysipelotrichales bacterium | reverse complement strand
CGATAGATACTACAAACTTAGTACCACCTGCTTCTATTGCTCCAAGTCTCATAAACTACCCCCTTGTCATTATTATACCTTATAATCATTGTTTTTTAAATAAAAAAAGCAGAATTCCTACTTTTTTAGTCTGCTTTTCCTTATCCCTGATAAGATGATTTTACGAGCCTCGATGGCTTCCTCTTTATCTAACGGTTCAATACCAGTTAGTGGATATTCTAGATTCATTTCTTCATACTTCGAAGTTCCCATAACATGGTATGGCAATACATCTAACGCTTTTACATTGTGTAAAGTACCGATAAACTTACCTAATTCATATAAAAATGTATCATTTTGTGTAATTGTCGGTACTACCACATGACGTATCCATACAGGTATTTGTTTTTCATCTAAGTATCTTGCAAATTCTAATATATTTACATTACTTACCCCAGTTAACTCAATATGTTCTTTATTTTTGATATGTTTTAAATCTAATAAAACCAAATCTACATATTCTAATAAATCATCCATTTTTTTTGTATTTCCGGCAACATATGTTATACCAGATGTATCCAAACAAGTATGTATTCCTTGTTTTTTACATTCTTTAAACAACTCTGTTACAAATTCAGTTTGCATTAATGGTTCACCACCAGTCACTGTAATACCACCATTTTTATAAAATCCCTTTTTCTTTGTAAATTCTTTTAAAATATCATTTACCGACATTTTTTCACCAGTATTCATCTCCCAAGTATCTGGGTTATGACAATATTTACATCGAAGCGGACACCCTTGTAGAAATACAACAAAACGAAGTCCTGGACCATCTACAGTTCCACAACTCTCAATCGAGTGTACATATCCTTCCATATTATCTCCTTTATTTTTTATCATACATAGCTAAAGCATCAATAATTGATTGGCGATCAGTCTTCATTTTAACATAACCATTTGCTCTTTTTTGTACTGTTTCATCACCTTTAGCTGCGATTAATATTACTGTTTTTTGCTTACTATCCATTACTGCTTCTTCAATTGCAGTTTGGCGATCATATACAATTTTATAACTTCCACCAGCCATTTTCACATATTTCGCAACTTCATTACATATATCTTCCAAAGATTCGTAAGCCGGATCGTCCTCTGTTATATATGTTAAGTCAGCATACTGACCTGCTATAGTTCCTAAGTCTTTTCGTCTGTTTAGTGCCTTGGATCCTGGACACCCAAATAAGATAACTACTCGATACTCTGGAAATTCTTTCTTAGTTGATTGAAATAGTTTTTCGAAACTCAACTTATTATGTGCATAATCAACAATACCGATTACATTTTTATCAGCACTTTGATATATTTCCATACGTCCATTAACCCTTGCTTTTAATAACCCTGTTTGAATACACTCCAACGGTATTTTATAATGACTACAAATAGCAATTGCACAAAGTGCATTATCAACATTAAATAACCCAGGAATTGTTAAACGAAACGCTGCATCATACATACTTGTTTTTACCATAAATACTGTATCATTTCCATCTTTATGCACATTATACCCACAAATATCACTTTTAGCATCCTCTACTCCAAACGTGATTACTCCCTTACAATTATCATGAGCAGCTTTTTCAATGCGTTCATAAAGTTCTGATTTAGTATTAATGCAAGCAACTTTACTTTGTTCAAACAACTTTAACTTTGAGGAAAAGTAATCTTCAAAATCAGTATGTTCATTATCACTTATATGGTCTTCGCCAATATTCAAAAATGCTGCAACCTCAAAGTCAACTCCAAGTACACGATTGTATTTTAACGCCTGCGAACTTACTTCCATCTCCATAAACTCTAAACTATTGTTACAAGCAGTCGCAAAAAAACGATGTAGTTCAATTGGCTCAGGCGTTGTGATATGTGATTCTTTACATTCATTTCCATCATATGTTTCTATTGATGAAAGAATACCACTAGGTCGTTTACCATGTATAGCTAAATATTCATCTAAAATATAACGCAAAAAGAAAACAGTTGTAGATTTTCCTTTCGTACCAGTAATCCCAATAAGAGATAATCTATCCCAAATAGAATCATGAAACAAACTGCTACAATACACCATTGCTTTACGTACATCGCTTACTAAAATGTATGGACAATCGACATTATATTTTTTTTCACTAATATAACATACCACACCTTTATTAATTGCTTCTTTTAAATATTCAACATTAAAATGTGCTCCTTTACATATAAATAATGTATTTTCATTACTTTCCTTTGAATTACATGAAACAAAATCAATCTTTTGTTCTTGGCAATGACTTTCAAGTAACAAATCTTTTTCTTTTAGCATTGCTATATATTGTTCAATTGGCTTATTCATAATTACACCATACCTTTTCTTTTATCTAGTCCATATTATACACGATTTTATAGATTCAATAAAGTATATTGTGTTAAAGAGGTTGCTTATTATATAGTCGCATTTGAATTATATAATTAACTATAAATAAAAACTCTATAGATATTATCTATAGAGTTAATATATTACATATTTTCGTGGAAAGTTCTTGAAATTACATCATCTTGTTGTTCTTTTGTTAACTTAACAAAATTTACTGCATATCCAGATACACGAACTGTAAGTTGTGGATAGTTCTCTGGATGTTGTTGAGCATCCATTAGTGTTTCTTTTGTAAATACGTTTACATTTAAGTGGTGTCCACCTTTTTCAACATATCCATCTAACATTGCTACTAAGTTATCTTCTTGTTGTCTATTACTCATATTAATATCTCCTTCTCTACTCTTTTTCAAAATTTAAGTTTGGAATGCGACAGGCACTATTTGGACTATCACAATCCATCCCTTTTTGAATTGTAGTTTTCTCGATCTCGATGTTATCTGGATCATCACATTTTACATTAATATGTTTTGATCCACTTAACATTTGTTGTTCGATCAATTTCACTAAAGCATCGATATCTTTATCTTCTGCCATATTTATCACCTTACTTGTTTAAATCTAATTCAACTTCTAAATCCCCAGCGAATACTTGGTCATCTTTACCTAATGCACCTGGAATGATTGAGAATGTATTCGAAATACCATCTTGTGCATCTGAGAATGGTAATTTTGCTACCGATGCAAGTGAAGCCACTGCTCCGTTAGTATCTCTTCCGTGTAATGGGTTTGCACCTGGTGCAAATGGCTCTCCAGCTTTACGTCCATCTGGCGTATTACCTGTAGCTTTACCATATACTACGTTTGATGTGATTGTTAAGATTGAAAGTGTTGGAACACCATCACGATATGCATGATGTGAACGGATTTTGTTCATGAAAGTTGTAACTAACCAGTTAGCAATTTCATCTACACGGTCATCATCGTTACCATATTTAGGGAAATCTCCATCAATTTCGAAATCACTATAGATTCCTCTTTCATCTTTAACTGCTTTTACTTTTGCATATTTGATTGCAGAAAGTGAATCTGCAACTACTGATAAACCTGCTATACCTGTAGCGAAATAACGTTTTACTTCTCTATCATGTAAAGCCATTTGGATTTTTTCATATGAATATTTATCATGCATATAATGAATTACGTTTAATGTATTTACATAAACACGAGCTAACCAATCCATCATATCTTCGAATTTTTGAACTACGTCATCATATTCTAAATATTCAGTATCAACACTTCTAAATTTAGGTCCAATTTGTTTTCCTGATTTTTCATCAACACCACCGTTGATTGCGTATAATAAACATTTTGCTAAGTTAGCACGAGCTCCAAAGAATTGCATCTCTTTACCAACACGCATTGAAGATACACAACATGCAATTGCATAGTCATCTCCGTGTGAAACACGCATTAAATCATCATTTTCATATTGAATAGATGATGTTAAAATTGACATTTTAGCACAATATCTCTTGAATTCTTCTGGTAAGTTTACTGACCATAATACTGTCATATTTGGCTCAGGAGCAGTTCCTAAGTTCGTTAATGTATGTAAGTATCTAAATGATGATTTCGTTACTAAATGACGACCATCAATACCAACACCTGCGATTGTTTCAGTTACCCATGTTGGATCTCCTGAGAATAAATCATTGTATTCTGGAGTACGAGCAAATTTCACTAAACGTAATTTCATAATGAAATGATCTACCATTTCTTGAATTTGTTCTTCTGTATATACTCCATTTTCGATATCTCTTTGTGCATAGATATCAATAAATGTAGATGTTCTACCTAGTGACATCGCTGCCCCGTTTTGCTCTTTAACAGCTGCTAAATACCCAAAGTAAGTCCATTGAATTGCTTCTTTTGTATCTTTAGCTGGCTGTGAAATATCAAATCCGTAGATTGCACCCATTTGTTTTAATTCATTTAATGCTCTAATTTGTTCAGATAACTCTTCACGGTTACGGATGTTGTCTGAAGTCATACGTGTTTGTGAAGTTTCTAATTGGTATTTTTTATCAACGATTAATTGATCAACACCGTATAATGCAACACGACGATAATCTCCGATAATACGTCCACGACCATATGCATCTGGAAGACCAGTGATAATGTGTGATGAACGACACGCTCTCATATCTGCAGTATATGCATCAAAAACACCTTGATTATGTGTTTTTCTGTATTTTGTGAATATTTCAACTACTTCTGGATCTACAGTATATCCATTGTCTGCACAAGCTTTTTCTGCCATACGGATACCACCATTTGGTTGTAAAGATCTCTTGAATGGTTTGTCAGTTTGGAATCCAACAATCACTTCTTGATCTTTGTTTAAATATCCTGCATCATGTGATACTAAACTCGATACAATTTTTGTATCCATATCTAGTACTCCACCAGCTTCTCTTTCTTGCTTTGTAAGATCCATTACTTGATCCCATAACGCTAGCGTTGCTGCTGTAGGTTTTGCAAGGAACTCATCATTTCCTTCATACGGAGTATAGTTTTTTTGGATGAAATCACGTAAGTCTATTTCTTTAACCCAATTACCTTTTTCAAAACCACTCCATGCTTTATCAAAATTCATAAATTTAAAGACCTCCTGTATTCTATAAAATTCTTGTTCATTATAGCACTATCATCCCCGTTGTACAATGATATGATAACAATAACTATAACTTTTTTTCTTGCTTTGTGCACATATAATATATCAATAAAGTTCATAATATTCTAGCAATATGCAACATAAAGAACAAAAGTTTATCACTATGCCATTTTTTTGTAAATATTCTAAAATTTTGTGTATAAATTTACAAAATGCCTTTAACACCTGTTCATAACAACACCAATTTATTATATTTTAATTATTTAAATTCATTTTATAAATATTTTAAATTTATTGCATTTTTATGTAGCTTTTTACAACAATCTAATATATATTATATGAAGAGAATTACAAATCGAATTAAGCGAGGTAAATTGTATGATAAATACGACAAAAAGATTTAATGAAACAAAAACAAAAATCAGTTCAATTATCGTTGATGTATTACAAGATAGTCAATATGAAGTGGAAACACAACTTCAAGAAAATTTAATGATTCACTTGTCAATTGCATTGATTCGTATTCAGTCAGATAACTATATCAATCTAAGCAAAAGCCAAGTTGTAGATATCCTTGATAGTCCATATTATAAAATAGGTAAAGATATTTGTTCGACAATTGAAAAAGAATTTGAAATCAAAATACCCGATAATGAAATCGCATTATGCGCACTTCATATTTCACAAAATGACCCATTAGATATAGATGATTTATTTAGTACTGCAGATTTACTAGACGATTCTATTTTCGATATTGTTCATGATTCATTAATAAGAATTAACGATCGTTATAATACTAAATTTGGTGTACACGACAAGCTATTTAGTGCTATTGGGTTACACATGCAAGCAACAATAGAAAGAGTAATGCAAGATTGCCAAATTGAAAATCCACTAGTTGACCAAATTAAAGAAAGACATGAAACAGAATATAACTATGCATCTGTAATTGATGAAGTAGTATTTGAAAAGATTCAAAAACACATGACAGATGATGAAATTGCTTTTGTTGCATTACACTTTGTAGTTGCAATAAATAAATCAAAGAACTAAAAAAAGCACAAATGTGCTTTTTTTCTTTTTAATAACTTGAATCGCTTTCTTCTTTATTAACTAATTTACAACCTGCACTTGTTCCAATACGTGTAGCACCTGCGTTTACAACATCAATCATATCTTGGTATGTACGCACTCCTCCTGATGCTTTAACTTCTAATTGTTCACCAACAGTTTCTTTCATTAATGCAACATCTTCAACAGTTGCTCCACCAGTACTAAACCCAGTTGATGTTTTAACAAATGTAGCCTTAGCTTCTTTAGAGATTTTAGATACAGTTACAATTTCTTCTTTTGTAAGTAAACAAGTTTCGATAATAACTTTTACACATTTCCCGTTTGCAGCATTAACAACAGCTTCAATATCTTTTTGTACTAGTTCTAAATTACCATCTTTTAATGCACCGATATTAATTACCATATCGATTTCATCTGCTCCATTTTCAATTGCATTCTTTGTTTCAAATGCTTTTACTTCTGGCGTATTTGCCCCAAGTGGGAATCCAATAACAGTACATACTTTAACTGTACTTTCTTTTAATAAGTTTGCACATGTAGCAACCCATGTTGGGTTAACACATACTGATGCAAATGAAAACTCCATTGCTTCTTTACATAGTGTTTCTACTACCGCCTTTGTAGTATCTGCCTTTAGCGCAGTGTGATCAATCATTTTAGCGTAATCCATCTTCAATTTCTCCTATTTTAATTTCTTCTAATTTTTCTAAGACGACATTTGCATCACCTATATAGTGACGTTGCCCTATCTGTAAGGATATAAATTCTTCATGTCCTTTTCCTAGTAATAAAATAATATCATCTTTATCCACAATTTCAAGTGCTTGTTCAACTGCTTCGTGACGGTCTTTAATAATTATACTTTGTATATCAACTATTTCCTCTTGAATCATTGCACAAATTTCTTCGGCTGATTGTCCACGATCATCTACCTCTGTTAAAATCACATGATCTAAGTAATGGTTTGCCAGTTTACCTAATGCCTTTCTAGGTAGTAAGCTTCGCTTACTTGGAGCACCAAATACACCAACCACTCGACTTGTTGGTTTTTTTGTTTCATCAATAAATTCAAATATTTCTTTATAATTACGTATACTACTACAATAATCTACAAATACATAAGATTTTCGTGGCCCTTCCATAATTTGATGACGACCATAAACAGAATCTATTTTCAATAAATTATCAACGATAAATTCATCATCATATCCAAGGGCAATTAATACCCCTACTAGCGCTAACACATTGTACACATTACCTTTTGTAACTAAGGGAATTGTTATTGCATACGTCTTATCATTGAACGTTAAATCAAAAGATGTGCTGTCTAACCTAAGCACTATATTTGACGCCCGAATATCACTACTAGTGTTAATACTATATGTTAGTATTTTTGCCTTAGTACTATTCATGATTTGTGGGGCATAGGTTATATCATTATTGATTATTGCATAACCGGTTTCAGATAATTTTTCAAAAAGACTCTGCTTGCTTAATACATATTGTTCCATTGTTCCATGAAAGTCTAAGTGCTCTTCTTCAATATTTGTAAGTACTGCAATATTAAAATCAATACAATCTACTCGCTTTAAAGATAGTCCATGACTTGATGCTTCCATCGCTACTGTTTCCACATTTGCTTTAACCATTTTATCTAAATATCGCAGTATAAACAGTGATTCTGGTGTTGTATATGGTGAATATACTTTGAACCCATCGTAACTTATCGATAATGTTCCAATATACCCAGTTTTAGCAACTTGTGACACTACTTGATCTACTAATGATGCAACTACAGTCTTTCCACTTGTTCCAGTAACACCAACTATATTCATTTTTCTAGAAGGATCATCATAAAACAAAGTAGCAACACGATTCAACTCCTCTAATGTATCTTCTACTTGAATATACTCGATTCCCTTATGATAGTAATTTAAATTTGTACTGTGTACAATACACTTTGCACCTTGAAAGATAGCATCTTCTACGTACTGATGTCCATCCACACTTAAACCTTCTATACAAAAGAAAATAGAATATGGTAAAACATATCTAGAATCATTATGTATTGAATAAATTGGTATATCGACTTCGATGTCAAATAATTCGTTTAACTTTTTCACTAATCATCAACTCTTCCTTGTAATATATCTTGATACTCTTCAATTATAACACTCTTGATTTTACCAATCAATTGTTCACTGCTTTGAACTCTCACCTCTAAATAATTTTGTGCATGCCCATAATACCAACCATTCACTTCTTTTTCAAAAAGCACTGATAAAGTATTCGTAATTTGTGATCTAGAATATTCTTCTAACATCACCTTAGACAAATGTAATAGTTCATTACTACGATCACTTTTATCAATATCTGATACTTGATTCTTCATTTTTTCAGCAGGTGTATTTTTTCTCTTCGAATATGGAAATACATGTAATGAAGTAAAACCAATTTCTTCAATAAATGCTTTCGTTTTTTTAAATTCTTCTTCTGTCTCTCCTGGAAAACCAACAATTACATCGGTTGTAAATGACATATCAGGTAAACGATTACGTATCTTATCAATTTTATCTTTATATTGCATAGTATTGTACTTACGATTCATACGTTTTAGTGTTTGATCACATCCTGACTGCAAAGGTACATGTAAGTGATTAACGATAATTTCTTCTTTTTCAATTAAATCCATTATTTCATCAGTAACTTGACTAATTTCAATTGAAGATATTCGTAAACGTTTTAATCCTTTTACTTTAGTAATATCCTCTAAAAGATTAAAGAAACTATAATCATCAAAGTCTTGTCCATATCCTGCAGTGTGAATCCCTGTTAGTACGATTTCTACATACCCATTTTGGATGAGTGTTTCTACTTGTTCAATGACACTGTCTTTTTGTCTAGAACGAACACCTCCACGAGCGTATGGAATAATACAGTATGTACAAAAATTATTACATCCATCTTGTATCTTTAAAAATGCACGAGTATGTTTGAATTTATTTACATTTAAATCTTCAAACTTCTTTTGTTTTAATACTGCATCTACACGCACTACCATTTTTCCAGTTTCTAAATATTGATTTACAAAACTAACAATTTGATTTCGATATTGCGTACCAATAATTACGTCAACACCTTCGATTTTTTTAATTTCTTCTGGAGCAATTTGACTATAACATCCTACAACACAAATTGTTGCATTACTATTCATTCTAATTGCTTTACGAATCACTTGTCTTGACTTACTATCACCACTATTTGTTACAGTACATGTGTTAATTACGTACACATCTGCTACTTCTTTGAAACCAACTTCTTGATAACCATCATCTATAAATGATTTTAACATTGCTTGTGATTCATATGTATTTACTTTACACCCTAATGTGTAAAAAGCTACTTTTTTCATTCTATTTATTACCTAAATCCTTATTTATTTTCTTTATTGTTTTTTCAGCAAATAAATTATTTACTAAAAAAAACTCTATGATATCATTTGTTTTATTTTCACAATATAAATCCACTATTTCAATTGCTTGGTTTAGTGTAGCAGATTCTTTTTTACTATCTTGCATTGAAACAATTCTAAAATCAAAATTGTTTGTGTCAATAATAATCAAAGACTGTATCGTTTGATCATAAAAGATACTTTTAGATTGTATGCTTCTAATATAGCGCAAGCTACTAAACCCACTTATTAGTGGTTGTAACTTATACATTTCAATAATGTTTTTATAACTTTTTTTATACCCTTTTATATAATTTTGATGTTGCTTTAACTCAAACATTTCATAATCCGTATACATTCTTTGATTTATAAATGATTCGAAAAACGGTACATATATCGATACTTCATCGTCTACAAAGCATGGTGAATTTAGAAGTGATTGTTGAATATCATGTTGCAATATTTTTCTTCTTTCATCATAATTCATATGATTGATAATTTCTTGATTTTCACGCACAAAAAGCGTATATGCATTTATTATGTTTTGATATGCAACAAGTCCATTTTTCGCGACTTCCATGAAATATAATTCTAAAATTGTATTTGGCATTTCAAACCCATTTTTTATTATTTCATCTTTATATGCTTCTAAACTTTTGTATAATGGCATTTTTTGTAGCTTTACTGTTTTTGTATGTTTAATAATACTTGCAAAAATATCCATTACATTTCCTCCCTAAAAAAACCAATTACACTTAACATATATAAAGGTGCCGTCTCACTTCGTAATATTCGCTTACCCAAACTACATCGTTTAACACCCATTTTTTCAAGTGTTTCAATTTCATCAACATCAAAACCGCCTTCACTACCGACAATTATCGTTATCGACTCATTAGGAGCTATATCGCTCATTACTTGATGAAAAGTACTTTTTCTATTTGTTTTAGCACTTTCTTCGTAAGCAACAAGATTGTACGTTGATAAAAATCCTTCAACAGTAGACAGTGTTTGAATGTCTTCAATAATTGGTACATGATTACGGTATGACTGTTCACTTGCTTCTTTTACAATCTTTTGATATCGCTGCATTTTCTTAGAGAATTTTTGTGCATCAAGTTTTACAACACAACGTCTAGTCTGCAAAGGTACGATACGTGAAACACCTAATTCTGTTGCTTTTTGTAGCACCATTTCAAACTTATCACCTTTTGGCATTGCATAGATTAATGTCACGCTTACATCAAGTTCACAATTTTGATCTAATTCTTCAAGAATCGTTGCTTTACCATTATCAATATCAACAAATTCACATCTATATACTTTATCGTTATTTGCAAGAGCAATAAGATTATCCCCGTTTTTTCCACGCATTACTTTTTTTGCATGAAAAATATCATCCTCTTGTAATATTATTATATTTTCTAACTGTTCTTTAATAAAATATCGTTGCATATACTTCCTCCTAAACCATTTTAACACCTTTATACTATTATACAAATAAAATATAAAAAAGCCATAAAATAAGTATAACTTATTTTATGACTAATTCCTATTTTTCTATGATTTGGTATTCATCATTATGTATATCAATTATATAGTGATTGTATGGTTTTATATCATTTGAAATTATACTTTTTGCAAGCATGGTTTCAATATTACTTTGCATATATCGTTTAATTACTCTTGCACCATATTGATAATCAAAACTGTTATCGATGATATGTTCTTTTGCATTGTTAGTAAGTTCAATAACAATATCTTTTTGTTGTAATCTTTGTTTTAATTCCTCAAAGAATTTATCAACAATTTTTATAATAGTCTTATTACTTAATCCATCAAAATACAATATTTCATCAATACGATTCAAGAATTCTGGTTTAAAGTAATTCTTTAATAATGTATTTACTTCTTCTGTACTATTTTCGTCATTATTTAAAAGAAACTTAGAACCAATATTTGAAGTCATAATAATTATCGTATTTTTAAAATTGATTACTTTACCTTTAGAGTCACTAATGTGCCCATCATCTAAGACTTGTAGTAAAATATTAAACACATCTTGATGTGCTTTTTCAATTTCATCTAGTAATACAATACTATATGGATGATTTTTTATCGCTTCTGTTAATTGTCCACCTTGTTCATATCCAATATATCCAGGTGGTGCTCCTATCAATCTAGAAACGCTATGTTTTTCCATGTACTCTGACATGTCTATACGCACTATATTTCGTTTATCATCAAATAATTCTTTAGCTAGTGCTTTTGCAAGTTCAGTTTTACCAACCCCTGTTGGCCCTAGGAATAAAAATGATCCTATTGGTCTATTTTCATCTTGAATTCCTGCACGACTACGAATTATTGCATCTGCAACTTTTCTAACTGGATTATCTTGGCCAATAACTTGTTTTTTTATTCGCGACTCTAATTGTAAGAGTTTTTCTCTTTGACTTTCTACTAATTTACTGACAGGTATTTTTGTCCATTTACTTACTACTTCACTGACACTTTCTATGGTTACTTTTTCTTCTATCATAGAATCAACTGATTTAATATTTTTTACTTCATCCATTTTTGAATATAGTTCTGGCAATGTTTCATATTGTAATTTTGAAGCTTTTTCTAAATCACCAATACTCTGTAAATATTCTTTTTCTAATTCTAACTTAATTGTTTTTTCTTTAAGTGATTTAACCATATCTATATTAGCTTTTTCTTTTTTCCATTTATCAGTTTTTGCAAGTATTTGTTCATCAAGTGTTGCGATTTTCACTGCTAAGTTTTTAAGTCGCTCTTTATTTTCTTTAGTATCATCTTCATTTTCAATAGAAATGCGTTCCATTTCACTTCGCTTCTTTTCTCGTATAATTGAATCTAATTCCTGTGGTAACGAATCTATTTCCATACGTATTGATGAACAAGCTTCATCAATTAAATCGATTGCTGTATCTGGTAAGAATCGGTCAGTTATGTATCTTGATGACAATTTTACTGCTCCAATTAGGGCATTATCCATAATTTGTACACCATGATGGCTTTCAAAACTATCTTTCAATCCACGTAATATTGCGATTGCATCTTCATTTGTAGGCTCATCTACAAGCACTTTTTGAAAACGTCTTTCTAGTGCTGCATCTTTTTCAATATACTGGCGATATTCATCGACAGTTGTTGCTCCAATACAATGTAGTTGGCCTCTTGCAAGCATTGGTTTTAACATGTTTGATGCATCCATAGCACCATCTGTTTTACCTGCTCCTACAAGCTGATGAATTTCATCAATAAATAAGATAATATTCCCATCTGCCTCCTGGACTTCTTTTAAAACCTCTTTTATACGTTCTTCAAATTCGCCACGGTATTTTGCACCTGCTACTAATGAGCCTAAATCCAATTCAAAAACACGTTTATTTTGAAGACCTAGTGGCACATCATTTTTATAAATACGCCATGCAAGCCCCTCTACTATTGCTGTTTTTCCAACACCTGGATCACCAATTAGAATAGGATTATTTTTTGTTTTTCTAAGTAATATTTGTATAATACGTCGTATTTCGATATCACGTCCTATAATTGGCGACAATGTCCCATTTTTTACTTCTTCAATTAAATCACGACCATATTTTTCTAATACACTATTACTTTGGCTTTCCTCATTATGATACTGGCTATTTGCTTTAATTTGTGTCAGTATGTCACGAATGTATTGTTTTGTAATTTTGTATTTTTCCAACAATGTCTTTACCACTCTATTTTGTGTCTTACATAATGCATATAACATGTCTTCACTTGTAATTACTTCTTGATTATTTTTACGTGCTATACTTTTTGCATTATGAATGAGTAACTCCATATTTTTACTAATACTTATATTTTCATTACTATTTTGTATAATTGGTCTTTGTTTGATAGCTTGTAATAATTCAGTTTTTATATTCTCAATTGGTTTGTTTCCGCTTTCAAACACTCTATAAAATAATGACTGTGTGTCCTGAAGTAAAGTATACATAAAATGCTCAACATCAAGCACTTGTTGATTTTCTTCTAATACGAATTGCTGACTTGTCATTAATGCATCTTCAAGTCTATTTGTGAATTTATCCATAAACTACCTCCTTTTAGCACTCTTCATACATGATTGCTAAAACTATTATAACACATAGTTTAGCAGTGTCAAGTGTTGAGTGCTAAAAAATAGGTTGCATACCTATATGTTTTCCACTGTCAGAACATCATCATCTAATGTTTGTTTTAGTTTTTTATTTGGAAGCAATGTTATTACATCCAGTGCATTCATTTTTACTATTGATTCTAAAAATGATAAATCACCCTCAATCACTTCGCTTGCCTCATCAACATATCTTTTTTCTGCATCTAAGCTATGACTAACATATAATGGCTTGTTCATGCATAGTGTTTCCCTTAAATACTGTACTGTCTCCTCATCGTATTGTTCACTCCATTGTGATATACAATCATTTAAGTAATTACTCTTTTGAAGGCTATAGCAACTCCATTGCAATGATGGATTTGAATGTGTTATTTCCCTATACCTTTTTTTACTTCCAAGTAAGATTGCTAAGCAATCATGAACTCGAACTATTGTTAGAGGTGTTTTTTTTGTATAAATCGATAGCAGTGCACCCCCACAAAGTCCATACAAAATAATAATATTAGATACATTTTTTGTGATTTCTATTTCATATTGTATTGATTTTGATAATTGTTTTTGTTGGTTATGTTGTTGGATATCTAAATAGACTATTTGATAAAACTTCTTGTCTAAAGCTAGTTGTTCTATATACGGTTTAAATATTGCACAAGAAATAATCTTAATCATCTATATATAACCCCTCGATTAAATAATCATCAAAATCATCTATGTTAGCTAAGTTAATGTTCTCAGATATACTTACTATATTTTCAACCCTATCCTTATCTTGCTCCAATGCGTATAAGTAGCCACCTTGAAGTGCACTATTACCAATACATTCAATATTATGTACATACCTATCGGGAATGATTTTTAAATCAATTAAGTCTTGAATTTTTATATTTGCACCCAGCCCTCCAGATATATATATTGTCTCAACGTTACCCACCTTTTCCAAAAGCACTGCAATACCTGCTTGAATTGCAGCTTTAGCGATAATAAATGTTTGAATATCATTTTGATTTATATAAATTGTATTTGTTATATACAGCTCTTTTTTATTATCAATAAATCGACCAAGTTCATCAATGATTCCATTATTTTTAGCCATAGCGATAATACTAATTAAACCACTACCGCAAATCCCAATTGGTGGAATCCCGCCAATCGTCGTATAAAGAACCTTTCCATTTACATACTGCACTTCATTTATTGCACCTTGTATGCTTGGACAACCATATTTTATTCCAACCCCCTCAAAGGCTGGTCCCGCAGCAGTAGAAGTAGTATAGATTCTTTTATTATTACCTACTACTATTTCACCATTTGTGCCTAAATCAATTAACATTTGATTATTGCATTCTTTATCAATAGATGTTGCGTAAATCCCCGCCACAATATCACCACCTACATAACTACTTATATGAGGAAAGGTAACAATCGTGAATTTATGATCTGTTATTTTAAATAGCTTTGACGATATAATTGTTTGCATATCTTTAATTGGTATCCTAAACGGTACGACACCTAATGAGGAGATATCTTGATTCAAAAACAAGTTAGTCATCACTGTATTCCCACATACGATCATTTTTGAAAAGTAAATATCATTTTTAATATTATTTAGTATACTTTCAATTATAATATTGTGTAAGATTAAAGGGGTGCTCATACTGTATCGAATTCTAGATATTACATCACTTCCATATGTGATTTGAGGATTTTTAAATGATTTCGTTTGGATAATTTTTCCCGTATGTATCGCTATCCACTTCATCACTACTGTGGTTGTTCCAATGTCAATGACTAATATATTTGTATGTTCTTTACAATTGTAAGTAGGTACTTCTTTTATCACATCAAGTATATCTAACTTTGTATTTAGTAATTGATAATTATTATTACTGTTATATACATGAAAACATGCTAAACGTATATTATTTTTGATTTCTTCATCATTCAAAAATAATTTTTCTCGTTCATTTAGTAATGTTTTTTTTTCTAATTTAATTTTACATTGTCCACACGTTTTATTACCATTACAGCTTGCTTGTAAAAAACCACTTTGCTCTTGAATAATGTCTAAGTATGTTTTCATATATTCCTTCCTATACAATGATCACATGAATTTGTTGATTCAATATAATTTGTTGTATTTTCTTTTTAGTTAGTTGTGGTGTATTTCCTAACACAACTAAACCCGTTTGTTTTGCATGAATTTCTTTGATAGTATACCTATCCATCACAGACTCTATTAAATAATTCTTTCTATCAATTGTAACAATTCCTTTTATTCTGTTACATATCTTTGTCAATAATTCGACAAAAGCAAGTATATCACTCATGGTATTATGCTCACCTACTTGTAAGAGATATTTGGTGTTTGTAAGATCTTTTATACCTGCTATTCTCCGTGTATTATTTATAATTTTCGTAGTCGGTAAACTTACCCCTACAACTCCATCTGGTGTATAGCTTATTTTTGCATTTGAGTTTATCTCTTTAACTCTTTCTATAATGGAATATTGGTTATCCCATTTATTTATAATAATCATATCTGCAACTTCTAGCTGTTTTTCAACAGCCACGACATTTTTAAATACCTTGTTGAAGTTAATATTATCAACTACAGTAATCACATAACATTTACTTATTTGAGGATAGCTTTTTTGATTTATGATATTATACACACTCTCAGGATTTGTTAATCCAGACGTCTCAATTATAACCACATCCGGGTTTCTTTTTATACATGTAACCATAGCATGACGCATGTCTTCTAATTTACATGCACAAAATATTGAGCCATTATGAATACTTTCTAAATATTCAGCTTGTCTTTCTAGTAAAATATCATCAACACTTTCTTTACCAAATTCGTTAACAATAAGATTCACTTTTCGATCTTTAATCTGTTTTAAAAACGTTTTAATAATGGTAGTCTTTCCTGCTCCTAAAAAACCAGTAACTACGTAGATTTCTATCATAGTGGTATATTGTATTTTTCCAAGTATTCTAAGTATGCTGCTTTTTCCTCTATTTTACCAACACATATAAATGCTAGTCCTTTTGTTGTACCAACTAGTTTAACAATATGGTCAATAAATCTTAATTCATCATGACTATATATGTATACTTGTAGCAACTTTCCTGCTGCATGAACCTTTTTATAGATATCATCCCACATTGGATCATCTAATGGTTTTGATCCTGCACCATTTATCCACTGTATACCATCAAAACCAGCTTCAAGAATTCGATCTAAATGTTTTACTGCTCCTGGGCCATCTAAATGATAAAATGATCTTTCGATTAAACTTGCTTCTTTTTTCAAAGTCTCATAAACAAATTCATCGAACTGAGCTGGACCAATCATACAACAAAAATCACATTGTGAAATAAAGTATGGTTTTTGTGAAAGTAACGTTATCCAGCCACTGTATCCTAAAATATTATTATTATTTATCTTTTTTATATATTCATCGTAAGACATTTTATATGCAGCGTATATATCATCATTTAAACGCATCACCTCTTCTGGGTCATCATATAGATCCATTAAAGAGTTATTTGCCCCACGCATAGATTCTACAATATCCATCATTCCACCCAAATTTGGAATTCCAATACCAATTTCATCTTTAAATTCTTTTTCAAAAGCTTCTATAAGCTCCATTCCACGAACGTATAACCAATTATTTGTATCTAATACTGGTTTAATATCCTCTAATTCCTGACCTTTTAGTTCTTCAAACCATACAGTACCTCGCTCAGTATCAATATTAAATCCTTGACCAAGCATTGCTCCAAGTATTCCAGTTGATCGCATATAAAACGTAGGAAATGCATCTCCATAATACTCTTTATTTTCATAATCAATACGATACGCTTTTGCCACCGCTTCAGACGTAACAGTTGGATTGTATAACATTTCCAACATTTTACCACGGGAAACCCCGTTCGCAGTTTCTCCATATACATCTTTGCTTAGGGTGACTTGAATAAGCGGTCTTTCCAGTTTGTGATTCCACCATTCCTCACTATCATTGATTAATTGTTGTTTTTTTTCGTCTGTTAGCATCTTCTATCCCCCTAAAATTTCACTAGCGACATTTGCTGCACTAGCAGCATCATCTGTATAATAATCTGCTTGAATCTCATCACAGAACTCTTGATTTACTGGTGCACCACCAATCATTACTTTTACATTCAATTTCTTTTCTTTTACTAATTCGACTACTTTTTTCATTTCTGGCATTGTTGTCGTAAGCAAGGCACTGCAGCAAATAATGTCAACATTGTTTTCAATCGCTTTTTCAACAAATGTTTCTGGTGCAACATCTGTTCCCAAATCGATAACTTCTATCCCTTTCCCTTCTAACATAATTTTAACTAAATTTTTTCCAATATCATGTAAATCTCCTTTTACTGTTCCAATTACAACTTTCCCCACACTCTGGTTATCATCTGCCGATAGATATTCTTTTAAATATTCTACACCACGGTTCATCGCTCTTGCTGCTACTAGTACTTCTGGAACAAAGACTTCATCATTGCGGAATTTTTCACCAATAATGGACATTCCAGCAAGTAATGCATTTTTTAATATTACACTAGCTTCTATCCCTTCATCTAACGCCTCTTGTATCACACCATTGATTTGTTTTGCACGTCCTCGTTGCAACAAATCACTTATTTCTTCTAATTTATTCATATTTTCCTCCTTATAAATATTCTTTTATTTTATTATCTAATTTCTCACTTGATGGTACGATTGATTTGAATGCAAGTTCTCCATTTATATAGATAGATGGCAGATTTGTAACTCCCATTTTCTTGACCCTTGCAATATTTTCTTTTGACGTGTACTTGTATTCAATAATATCTATCTTCTCCCCAAATCTTTCTTTTGCACTTATAGCTGTAGCCATCATATACGTGCAAGCCGCACATGTCGCTGAATCTAATGTAAATACCTCAATGAGTGGTTTATTTAATGTCTCATATTTAGGTAGTACTATCTCAACATCATCTATCTCATATATATAATCTTCTAGCATAACCCTAACTTTATCCATCTCAATAATAGCCTGGCATGCTCCAATTACATTATTTATTGGCGTTGCATAAGGCATATCACATCCGGGTGATAAAATAAACAAATCTTGATTATCCATAGTATCAAGTAATTCAATTACATATTTCATATTATCCAGCTGTGTTCCATGTAGCATTGTTGTTGTGAGCGGAATATTTCCTGCTATTACAATGTCATATTGATCAGTAATTTGTTTTGCCTTGACTAGATCTACATTTTCATCAACAGATATTGAATCTGGATTTGTATTACACATTCCAGCAATATTACGTGTTGCATCACCACATACAAAAAATGATGACTTTACTCCTAATTCACGGATATACTTAAATAATCCAGTAAATGGCTTTTGCATGAAATCTTCAAAATGGTTTGTTGATATTTGAGAAATTAATGGGTCAACCACCGCAATTACATCCATACCTGCCTCAATATAGTATGTAGACATTACTTTTGATACTTCCATACAATAATCTAAAAGTTTGATTACTTGGTCTTCGTCATCATACATATCCATAAAGATATCATTTCCGCGAAGATGCGCTGCTAAAGTAAATGGTCCACAAATCAATCCGTATAATGCAGTTGTATCACCAATGTCTTTTTTCACTCTTTCCATGACACGTAAAATCATTGGTAAACGTCCGTCTGTTTTTTTAGGTAGTGTACAGGCGCATGGAACTACAATTTCTTCAGTTCCACTTAAAGGGTGACTCACGACTGAAGGTGGAGAATCTTTTGCCCAACGCAAATCGCAACCTAAAATTTCCGCTTCAACTTGTAAATCAAATATAATCGGCTGACCAAAAGGGCAATATAACTGGTTTGCTTTAATAATTGATTGATATAATGCTTCTTCATTTTGCAAAACGGTTGTAGCATCTTCATCAATTAATAATCCACCGTGCACCCCCACAAACGGCACCCACGGTATAGAGTTTACTTGTTCTTTATTTAATAATCTCAATAACGTTTCTTTTCTATTCATAAAACTTCCTCCATATATTTTTATGATATCATTGTCTAGACAATATAACAAGAAAAAAAAGCAATACCACAGTGATATTACTAATCATTTGCTACATATTTAAACCGATTCCCATCAATGCTATCTACTCCAAAATAAATTGCTTCATCGCCATTATAAACAATGTTTGTCATTTTCATGATAATTGCACCTTTGGGTAATTGCAATGCTTTTGAAATTATTGATGAGGCTAATACTGCTTCTACCTCTACACTATTGCGATGTACACCTACCACTCTTTGTGTTGATTCTACTACATCTTTCATAGATTGCGTGCAATCAATATCAAATAAATTCATAAAATATTTCTTTGGTAAAAATATATTTTCGTATACTAACGGGATGTTTCCTCCATATTGTATTCTTTTTAATTGATATACTTCATCATCTTTATCAATATTTAAATACTTATTTACTAACTGATGGTTAATGACAAGTTTTAATTCAACTACCTTAGTAGTTATCTTTCCATATTTTTTTATTAACTGTTCATCATTTTTAAAGGATACTTTATTACTAGATTTTGCTTGTTTTTGTGGAGCAACTATTACACCAAAGCCGTTTTTTCGTATTAAAACCCCATCTTGTATAAGTTCATCAAATGCTCGGCGAACAGTCATTCTTGATACATCAAACTTTTCGGTAAACTCTCTTTCTACTGGAAGCATTGACTCCTCTTTAAAATCTCCAGTATCGATTTTTTCAATAATATATTTTTTTATAATTGGGTACATTATTGCCATTCTTTATTCCTCCTATAAAACAAGTACTATCGATAGTATAACACAAATACAATTGACATCAATTTTTTTTTGAAGACGCCTATTTTAGGCTAATTAAAAGGTAACATTACTGTTACCTTTTTAGAAGCTAGATTATTTCCAACTAGCTAATTCCTCATCAGTTGCAAGTACATAATGACTTCCACCTAAATGTTGTTGTTTTCCTTTTAAATAATCAATACCACTTGTCTTATAATCATATGACAGTGACTTTCGTGTTTTTTCAACACGTGGATTTGGTGTTGGTATTGCACTTAGCAGTGACTTAGTATATGGATGTGTTGGATTGTTGAATATTTCCTCTGTTGTTCCTGTTTCTACTAGGTGTCCTAAATGAAGCACACCGATATGATCAGAAATATATTTCACCATTGATAAGTCATGAGCTATAAATAAGAATGCAGTATTCGTATCCTTTTGAATCTTTTTCATTAAGTTTACTACTTGTGCTTGTATCGATACATCTAAGGCTGAAATTGCCTCATCTGCAATAATTAAATCCGGATTCATTATTAATGCTCTAGCAATTCCAATACGTTGTCTTTGTCCACCAGAAAACTGATGAGGATAACGAGTTGCATGTTCTTTAGATAATCCTACTAATTCTAGAATATCATATACTTTTTGATTTACTTCATCTTGATTTTTACATACATTATGAATATATAGTCCCTCAGCAATAATATCTAATACTTTTTTTCTTGGATTTAAACAAGCCATTGGATCTTGGAAAATCATTTGCATTTTTGTACGTAGTAGTTTTAATTCTTTTGCACCTAATTTATCTGATATGTTTTTACCATTAAAGATAACTTCTCCATCAGTAGGTTTATATAATCGTATAATACTACGTCCAGTTGTACTTTTACCAGAGCCAGATTCTCCTACTAAACCATAGGTTTGACCTGGCATAATTTCAAAAGAAATTCCATCAACTGCTTTTACAGTGAATTTACGGTTTACTTTAAAATGTTGTTTTAGATTTTTTACTTCTAGGATTGGTTTTTGTTCCATATTATAACCCCTCCTTTTTCATTTTTTCTAAACGATGTTGTAATTCAATTGGCATTTCTACCTTTGGTGCATTTGGATGCATTAACCAACTTGCAACCTTATGTGATTTCGAACCTTCTACGCTAAATAAAGGTGGTTCAATTCGCAAGTCTATATTTAATGCAAATTGATTCCTTGGTGCAAATGCATCACCTGCTACTGCATTAGCAAGGTTTGGAGGTGTTCCTGGAATTGTATATAATTCTGGATCATCTGTTTGTAAATCAGGCATCGCTGATAAAAGTCCCCATGTATATGGATGACGTGGGTCATAGAAAACTTCATCGATTGTACCAGTTTCAACAATTTTTCCTGCATACATTACATTTACGTAATCAGCAACCTTTGCAACTACCCCTAAGTCATGAGTAATATAGATAACTGAAATACCTTTTTTTCTTTGTATCTCTTGAATTAGCTCAAGTATTTTTGCTTGAATAGTTACATCTAATGCAGTTGTTGGTTCATCACAGATAAGAACATACGGGTCACATGAAAGTGCAATTGCAATTACAATTCTTTGACGCATCCCACCAGATAATTGATGTGGGTAATTTTTCATACGTTTTTTTGCATCTGTAATACCAACTAATTCTAATAATTCTAGTGCTTTACTATATGCCTCTTCTTTTGATTTGTTATAGTGGTAAATCATTGGTTCCATTACTTGTTGTCCAATTGTCATCGTTGGGTTTAACGATGTCATTGGATCTTGGAATACCATTGCAATTTTTCTACCACGAATCTCACTTTGTAAACGTTTTTTTGGAAGCGTAACGATATCTACTGTATCACCTGGGACAATCCCCGCATCCTCACTTTGATCGTCTTCCCATGTATAATTAATCTGACCTTTATCAATAGTTCCATTACCAGCCAATATTCCCATGATTGCTTTTGTAGTTACTGATTTACCAGAACCAGATTCTCCTACGATAGCAATAGTTTCACCTTTATATAAATCTAAATTTACTCCTCGAATTGCATTTACTGATCCGCTGTCTGTTTTGAACGAAATATGTAAATCACGAATCTCTAATATTTTTTTTCTTTTTTCCATAGTCTACATCTCCTTCATCGTTGGATCAAACGCATCGCGTAATCCATCAGCAAGTAAGTTGAAACTTAGCATTAATACTGCAAGCACAACAACAGGAATAATAACCATATATGGCGTGATTAGGAATGTTTCAAATCCATCATTGATTAACGTCCCTAGTGACGCTTGAGGTTTTGGTAATCCTAGACCAACAAATGCTAAGAATGCTTCATAAAATATAGCATTTGGAATTGAGAACATTGACATGATAATTAATTGTCCAAAAATATTTGGTAAAATATTTTTAAAGATAATAAAGAAGCTCCCTGCACCTAATGTTTTTGATGCTAGTACAAACTCTTCTTCTTTAATTTTTAGTACTTGTGCTCTTGTAATACGCGCCATTCCAATCCATCCTGTAAACATCAATGCAAGAATAATTGTATAGATTGATGAATCCATGATTACTAACAATAGTGTTAAAATTACTAATGATGGAATAGAATTTATAATTTCTTGAATACGTTGCATTATAGTATCTACTTTTCCGCCAAAATAACCACTAATTAACCCATATACCATTCCTACAAATATATCGATTAATACTGCAACAGCAGCAATGAATAGAGAAATTTGTGTTCCCTTCCATACACGAATAAACAAATCTCTTCCTAATTCATCTGTACCAAAGAAATATGTTCCATTTGGTGCGATTGAACGAAGTGATGTATCTACAAGGTCAAATTCAAAAGGAGATACTAGTGGAACAATAATTGAAACAGCAATAATTAATATTACTAAAATACCCGCTATCATTGCACCCTTATTTTTCTTTAATCGCTTTAAAAAATCTTTCCAGAACGGAGCAATAGGCATTGCTTTTTCGTGGTAGATGTCTTGACTATCACCAACAAATTCAAAATCATTTTCTAAAAAAGTGATTTGATCTAATACATTTAACTCTTTCATGTCTATTCTCCCTTCCCTAATCGTATTCTTGGATCAATGATTCCATATGAAATATCAATTACAAGCATGATTACTACATATAAAACGCTGTATAGGAATGCAACTGCTAGTACAACGTTATGATCATTCATATCAATACCTTTTACTAGTAATGTCCCTAATCCAGGAATCGCAAATATTTTTTCTAATACCATTGATCCAGTCATTAAGTTAACTAAAATAGGTCCCAAAATTGTTACTACTGGAATCAATGTATTACGAACTGCATGTTTAAATATAACTGTTTTTCGGTCTAGTCCTTTTGCTTCTGCAAGAGCAATATAATCACTTGATAATACAGATATCATTTCCGAACGCGTAAACCTTGAAACATTTGCAATAACACCAAATGATAGTGCAATTACTGGCAATATTGATGATTGCAAAGGTGTTTGTGTATTATATAAAACAGGGAAAATAGGGATTTCAACCCCAAATAAAATTAGTAATACTAACGCAAGTACGAAGGATGGTATACTAACCCCTAGTACTGAAAACATTGTTGCTAGATTGTCCCAGATAGTATTTTTCTTTAATGCTGCAAAGACCCCTAGTCCAAATCCAATAATTGTACCTAAAATTACGGCACTAACACCAATCCCAAAAGAAACCATAATACGTGGTCCGACTAATTGAGATACTGGCAAATTTTTAGAAATACCAAAAGATACACCAAAATCACCAGTTAGCATATTTTTTATATAGTTTACAAATTGTACAACCAGCGGTTGATCCAATCCGTATTTTGCATATATTGCTGCTTTTTGCGTTTCAGATAATTTCTCATCGTTAAACGGTGTACCAGGCAATAACTTTAACATAATAAATAAAATTGCTGTGATGATTAATAACGTAACTGAGGCAATCAATAGTCGCTTTCCAATATATTTTAATGTTGACTTACTCATTGTTTTTCCTCCTCGAGATAAATAATAAACACATTGCGCTACTTGCAACAATGTGTTTATTAGCTTTTTTATTTTTCAACTACATATTTATAAACGTATGGAACACCAACTGGTGTAACGATTAATCCTTCAATACCTTCACGTAATACCGCTCCAGTACCAACTTGGAATACCGATACAACTGGTACATCTTCCATTAATAATTTTTCAGCTTCAATTAGCTTTGTCCAACGTTCTTCAGGTGTAGCAGCTGATGCTGCTTCATCTAATAATGCATCGTATGCAGGATTAGAATAGTCACCATAGTTATAACTGTTTCCAGTAATCATTAAATTTAAGTATGTTGTAGGATCAGCATAATCTGGTCCCCAACGAGTTAATACTACTTCGTAATCTCTTTCTTTTTGAAGATCTAAACGACTTTCTTTTGTTTGTTGATTTAATTCAACAGTTAAACCTGGAAGATTTTGTTCTAAGTTTGACTGTAAGTATTCAGCAGCAGATTTTGCAGGATCAGCATTTTCATATAATAATGTAATTGTGATTTCATCTGTTCCTAATTCTGCTAATGCTTTATCGAAGTATTCTTGTGCAGTATCAGTATTTGGTACTAAATACTCACCAGCAGTCTCTCTAAAGTCAGCTCCATCAGGTCCTACAGCTAAATCAGTTGGTGCAAATCCGTTACCAGGAATCGAACCATCTTGTAATACGTTTTGAGTTAAATCTTCTTTATCTAATGCATAAGCAATAGCTAAACGTAAGTTTTTGTTTGATAAATCTTCATCAGCATAGTTGAATTGTAAATACCATAAGTATCCTTCTAATACAGAAGTATATTCATCAGTGTCTGAATATTTACTGATTAATGAACTACTTAATTTAGTATAGTCAACTTGACCAGCTTCATATGCAGTAGCACTTGAAGAAACATCAGCTGTAATTTGGAATACTAATTCATCTGTTTGAACAACATCTGCATCATAGTAATCTTCATTTTTTTCTAAAACGATTTTTGTTCCTTTTTCCCATGTAACCATTTTATATGCACCATTTGCAAGTAGGTTTTCAGGAGTTAAAGCATATTGATCTCCTTGTTCTTCAACAAACGCTTGGTTTACTGGGTAGAACACTGGGAAAGTCATTAAACTTAAGAAATAAGGTGTATCAACAGATAATTTTACTTCTAAAGTTGTATCATCAATAGCTGTTACACCAAGTGTAGAAGCATCTGCTTCACCAGCTAAGATTTCATCCGCACCTGCGATTGCTGCACCGTCGCTACCATATAAATATGCATATTCTGCATCAGGATTTACGATTGAGCTTTTCCAAGCAAATTCGAATCCGCCAGCAGTTACAGCATCACCATTTGACCATTTTGCATCATCACGTAATGTAAATGTATATACTAATCCATCATCACTAACAGTATATTCGCTTGCAATTGCAGGAATTAGTTCTCCATCTTGATTTCTGTCCATTAACCCATCAACAGTAGCATGGATGATTTCAAAAGACATCCCATCTGTTGCAGTCATGGAATTCATTGTGATAACATCATTTTCTTTTGCAAAAGTGATTGATGATTTTCCTGAATCACTTGTATCTTCATTACCGCCACAAGCAGTTAACGAAAGTACTAAAGCAAATGACATAACTACTTTACATAATTTTTTCATTTTTCATTCCCCCTATAGAATTTATTGTATACAATTATACATGTGTTTATTTTTGCATAGTTTGTATTGTTTGTCAAACATTTTTGGTTAAATTTTTATTTTTACAATAAATAATGTTTTGAAATTTGTACAAAATACAAAAACGATATGTATTCCTACATATCGCCTCTTTGATCAAGTACTTTTTTTATGTGATTTTCAATTCTTCTTTGCACTTCAACTGCAATTTCATTAGTCTGCATATCACAATATTCATCATAATATAACGGTGTTAAGTAATGCACTTCGACAGTTTGTTTTTGTATAGAGTTAATATCAAACACTTTAAAGCAATCAATTAAAGCAACTGGTACAATCGGTACCTTTGCGCTTGTGGCAATCTTAAAGCTTCCACCTTTAAATTCTGCTAATTCGTTTTTATTTTTACTTCTAGTACCTTCTGGAAAGACAATAAAGTTTTCGCCAGCTTTTACTCTAGATGCTGCCAATTTGATTACCTTAATTGCTGCACGTACATCTTTACGGTCTAATGGTATACACCCCAGAACAGTTAAAATATCTTTAATAAAGAAAACTTTCATTAATTCAACTTTAACAATTGCAGCTATTGGACGCGGGTGACTAATACATAATGCCAGGGGATCTTCTAGCCCTTGATGATTTGGGGTCAATAAATAACCATTCTTCTTTGGTAGGTTATCTACGCCAAATGCTTTTACTTTAACACGAGCATTTTTATTAATCGAAATAACCTTTTTACGCACTGACGTATATCTTTGTTGTAATGTGTATTTTTCAAAATCACGATGACGTTTTGCATCAAATACCCAATATGGTACAAGTAAAATAACTCGTAATACTATTATTATTATTCTCTTCATTCTTATTTGTAATACCTTTCTAACGTAAATGTTTCAAAAGCGACTATATCTTTTAAAACAAATCCCTTGTCTTTAAATACTGGAAAGTATGTTTCTCCAGTATGTTTACCCTCAATTCGTGATAGTAATATTTCATCTGCATAGTCTAATGCTTGTTTATAAACATTAGCCCCGCCACATATATACAATGTTTCACTACTATTTTTGTATGTTTGTAGTAAACCAATTAAGTCATCGCATACTGCTACTCGATTATCGTTAAGTCCTTTTTTGGTGACAACAATTGTTTTTCGATTAGGAAGCGGCCTACCAATTGCCATGTATGTTGTTTTACCCATAACGATTGTCTTATTAGTGGTTGTCTCTTTAAAATGTTTTAAATCTTCACTGTTATGCCACGGCATCCCATTACTTGAACCAGCTTGTCCAATTAAAAGATCATGATCAGTTGCAACTATTATTGATATCATTACACACTTACCTTTCCAACAAGTTTACTATGTGACACATAATCTTCTAATTTGATATCGTCAATTGTAAATTCGAAAATAGATTTTACATCTTTATTTAATACAAGCTTACATTTTGGTAGTAACTCTCTTGTAATCTGCTCATTAATGACATCAAAGTGATCTTTATAGATATGCGCATCACCAATTGTATGAATAAACTCTTTTGCTCTCATCCCACATACTTGAGCTAACATCTCTGTAAGTAGTGCATATGAAGCAATATTAAATGGTACTCCTAAGAAGATATCTGCACTACGTTGATATAATTGACATGATAAATACTTTCCATCTGCACTTACATAAAACTGTAAGAATGCATGACATGGTGGCAGTGCCATATTATCAACTTGTGCAGGATTCCACGCACTTACAATGTGTCTTCTTGAAAAAGGATTATTCTTAAGCCCATCTACTAGTTTTTGGATTTGATCAACACCTTCATTATTAAAGTTACGCCACTGGCTACCATATACTGGTCCTAACTCTCCATACTTAAGCGCAAAAGCATCATCAATTTTAATTTTTTCAACAAATTCTTCTAATGTTTCTCCTTGAAAATCAATGCTTTGTCTATATGTTTCATATGGCCACTCATTCCATATACGAACATTTCTATCTACTAAATATTTAATATTTGTATCTCCATTTAAAAACCATAGTAATTCCTCTGCAATTGGCCTCAAAAACATTTTTTTGGTAGTCAGTAGTGGAAAACCATCAATTAGTGAGTATCTTGTTTGATATCCAAACACTCCACGAGTTCCTGTACCAGTACGGTCACCTCGATCTTCACCGTTTTCCATAACGTATTTACATAAATCTATATATTGTTTCATATTTGTTTCTCCTGTATATTTGTTACTGATTGTACTACATTTTATGATTAAAGACAACGTATACCGTTGTCTTGTTTTATTGATTTACATCTTCCTTCTTGCATTGCTTACGATATATTTCCATCATTGATTTGAATATTTCTCCATTTGTTGGCGGAGTATATGTAATCGCATTTGCACCTGCTTTAATAACCGCTTCGATAGTTATATCAGTTGGCCCACCGGTTGCGATAATTGGGAAGTCAGCATCAATCTCACGCAATTTTTCAACTATTTTTATAGTGTTTTTTCCACCAGAAACATTAACAATATGTGCCCCGCTATGTAACATTCTTTCTTCTAAATCTTCGTCTAGAGAAACAATTGATAGTACAATTGGAATATCAACAATTTTAGCTAGTTCTTGAACAAACTGCGTTTTTGTAGGCGCATTTAATACAACTGCTACTGCTCCATGCAATTCTGCATCTAATGCAATATCTAAAACTCTTTTACCGGCAGTTGTACCACCACCCACACCTGCAACAACTGGTCTTTGTGAGACATCAATAATAGCATTTGTGATTTGCATAGTTGGTGTAAAAGGATATACTGCAATAACTGCATCTGCATTACAATTTGCAATGATTGCAACATCTGTAGAAAACAATAATGATTTAACACGTTTTCCATTAATAATTATTCCACTAGCTTTATGTATAGTTTTAGGAACCATAACTGTATGGCTACGTAATTTTGTGCTTATACACGGTACATTTTTTTTCATTAAACATTCCTCCCATCTTATATATTATAATCTATATGATTAAAAAATAATAGTATCTAAGAATATTTTACAATTACTTTTTTATTATTGATATGCATATATTACTAATAAAAAACTCTATTATCTGTATACAAAACATACAATAAACCATTTAAAATAAAAAGCTCGTTGAAAGTGATTTTCATCACTTTCAATACAAGCTTATGATTATTGTTTTGAATCTACTTCTTGTTGTAACATTATATTAAACTCTTCAAATGATACATTTGTTTGTTTTTGTTCTCCGTGTCTTCTAAAAGTCACACTTCCCTCATCACGTTCATTATCTCCTAATACTAATAAGTAAGGCACTTTTTGCATTTGTCCTTCACGTATACGATATCCTAATTTTTCTTCACGAGCATCCATTTCTACGCGATATCCAAGTGCTTCTAAATCAGCAACAACTTTCTTAGCATATTCTAGGTGATATTCATTTTTAACCGGTAATACTTTTACTTGTACTGGTGATAACCACATTGGGAATTTACCTGCAAAGTGCTCAATTAGAATTCCGATAAATCTTTCAATTGATCCATAAATTACGCGGTGTAGCATTACTGGTCGTACTTTACTTCCTGTATCATCTACATAGTGAATGTCAAACCTTTCTGGTAAATTCATATCTAATTGGATTGTTCCACACTGCCATACTCTTCCTAAAGAATCTTTTACATGGAAATCAAGTTTTGGACCATAGAATGCGCCATCTCCTGGATTAATCTTATATTCTTTACCAGCTACAACACACGCATTTGCAAGAGCAGCCTCACTTTTTTCCCAAATATCTAAATCACCAATATATTTATCTTCTGGTCTTGTACTTAATTCGATCTTATAATCTAATTTTAATGCAGTATATACTCTATCAATAAATCCAATTAATCGCACTACCTCACTTTCAATTTGATCTGGTGTCATAAAAATATGCGCATCATCTTGTGTGAAAGTACGAACTCTAAATAAACCATTTAGTGCACCACTTGCTTCGTGACGGTGAACTTGACCAAGTTCTCCCATACGAAGTGGTAAATCTTTGTATGAATATAATCCATTTTTATAAACTAATAAACTTCCTGGACAGTTCATTGGTTTAATCGCAAATTCACGATCATCAACAATACTTGTGTACATATTTTCTTGGTAGTTTTGCCAATGTCCACTAACTTCCCAAAGTTCTTTTGACATCATAATTGGTGTCTTAATAAATTGGTACCCTTCTTTTGTATGTTCTTGATACCAATAATTTTCAAGAATATTACGTAGAATCATACCTTTTGGTAAAAAGAAAGGCATTCCTGGTGCATATTCATTCATCATAAATAGCTCTAATTCTTTTCCTAGTTTTTTATGGTCACGTTTTTTTGCTTCTTCTAATAAATGTAAGTGCTCCTCTAATGCTTCAGGTGTTTCAAAACAAACACCATAAATACGTTGTAATACTTTATTGTTTTTATCACCTTTAAAGTATGCACCTGAATGTTTTATTAACTTGAAGTTTTTACATGCCTTCACACTTTCAACATGTGGTCCTCTACATAAGTCAACAAAGTCTCCTTGACCATAAGTAGTAATTGTTCCATCTTCTAATCCTTCAATTAAATCTAATTTGTATTCATCACCTTTAAACAGTTCCAATGCTTCTTCTTTTGTTAGCTCTTTTCTAACAATACGTTTACCATCTTTACAAATTTTCTTCATTTCTTTTTCGATTCTTGGAATGTCTTCATCTTTAATAACGTCATCACCTAAATCAATATCATAATAAAACCCTTCACTTACTACTGGACCTACCCAGAATTTTGCATGTGGGTATAAATGTTTTACTGCTTGAGCAAGAACATGTGCACAAGAGTGATTCAATACGCTTAATTTTTCATCATTTTTAAAATCTATCATCTTTATATCTCCTTTATCATAAATAAAAAGAGCCATCATCCAAAGGACGAGAGCTCGTGGTACCACCTTAATTCGTTATCTAAAATAACCTCAAAGCTATAACGCGCTACCGGCAATCTCTTTCGAGTGCTACTCATAGGGAGTATTTATGTACACTTATCAAAGCTTTCACCAACCGCTTTTTCTCTAAATCAAAGATGTATATAAACATATCCTATATCACTGTATTTATATATATACCTATCATACTATTATTTTTATTATTGTCAATACATCAGACATTTTTCTTTTCATAAATAACTGCCGTTCCACTAAAAACAACACCTATTTTATCATTTGTAAAGTTTACAAAGTCGTATTTACATCCAATTAGTGCATTTGCATTTAATTCAACTGCACACTCGATTGCTCGATATTTGGCTATATCTCTAAATTCTTGTAACTTTGATGTATACGCTCTAACTTCACCACCAAATGTATCTTCAAATCCAGCAATAAACGTTGAAAACATCCCCGTTCCAATTACCACTTCACCAACAACAATATCAAGATATTCTGTAATATTATAACCTTCAAAATTATAACCTGTAGTAACTGGGAATTTTATTCCCATTATATTTAATTTATCAATTATAGTCTGATAATGAGCCGTTATTGCTACTTTTATTTCTTCATCAAAATCACTCGCATCATTCATTACTGCATCAAAGTCACTTTGTGCTTCTTCTACAGTCTTATATGTTTTTGTACTCTTAAATGCTTTTAACTTATCCTTACAGCTCCCGCACAAAGTAATACCACCTATTTCGTATCCTATTTTATTAAAGCCTGTAGTAGATTTCTTACATTGATCACATTTTGGTTTCATAGTAATACCTCCTTAAATAATTTTACCATGATACAAAAAAAAGCTCAAATATGAGCTCTTTTTCTATACTGTAGTATTAGACATTGGTGGTTGTGTATTTTCATTATCGCTACGGCGATAAATTAGTGTCAATAAAGTTTGTGCTACAATAACTCCTACAAACAACAATGTCCAATTATCAACCATTTTCATTGGTTGGGTTAAATCTTGAGTAATTACAAATAAAGTAATAGATACCACAGTGAATACAACATTCATTGTTAATAATGTTTTTTTACGTAATCTAATATGTTCACTATATCCAACAGTATCCACTTTTTTTCTAGTCATAAATAAATATATTGTATATATAACCGTTAGTAGCATTGAAATCAAATTAATTAGTGCCCATTGATTATTATCGCCAATACCAAACTCAGCATCTTGAGCGGTTGATTCAAAATTATTTGTATCATTACTATCAAGTAGCTCATCAGTAATCTCTTCTTCTACAAAAGTATCAACTTCTGATTCAACTTGTGGTTCTGGGATAGGTGTCGGAGATGTTTCTGGTTCTTGAGTAGCTGGTATTTCTGGTTCTTGGATATCTGGCGTTTCTGGATCAACAATTACTGGCACATCACGAACTTGCCAAACTGCATATAAGTCTACTATCACATCATTTTCAATAGTTAAATCGACAATGGATTGACCATCCGCATATTCTACTAATCCGTCTGGAGCTGTAGACCAACCTAAAAATTCAGCGTTTTCCATTGTGAATTCATTAGGTGTAATATTAACATCTTGCCCGTATTGGATTGTTTGATTTTCCATAGTACCATTTGCACCATTACTGTTAAATACTATCGTGTACTCGTTAATCTCATAAGTATATACGAATGTAATAACTTGGTCAGTATAATATACTTTTGTTTCATTTACATTCCAATTTCCGCCGTGATACCCCTCATTTGGTATCATAGCCAGAGGCATTGCAACATCACAAGTTGCTGTTTTATCTTGTGAATAGTTATCGCCTAATTCAAAAGTAACTACTTCTTCAAGTTCTGTTATACCGCCCTCAAACACTCCATTTACAACCTGGAATTTAACTATAGTTTGATAAATATCTGGTATACCATCACCAGGTTCATTACCGTTAAGATCTTTATCTGTGTCAACTAGTACATCATCTAGCCACACTGCGCTAATTATTGCATCACTTGTAAACACAATATCTTGTAACTGTGCAGTTGTAAGAAGTTCATCTTCATATATCCATCCAATTAATACCAATGTATCACTTGTTGGAAGTACTTCTAATGCTTTGATTTTTCCTTCATTATTTGTATACTCAACAATTTGTTTTAATCCTATACCATCAACAAATAATCCATCAGTTGCATCTAGTGTGATTTTAAATGGTTCTACTTCAACCATTAAAGTTGTACTAGTAGTATTTAGGTTTGTTCTAGTATCCGTTACAACAACATAGTAATATAACGTTCCTACTTTAGTACTATCAACATTGTACTCACTGTTAATTGCACCATCAATAATCTCTCCCGTTTGATTTGCGCTTGTAGAAGAATACCATTGGTAAGTTAAATCTTCAGCATTTCCTTCATCTAGTATAGCTGTTGCATTTAGTTTTACTGTTTCATTAAGTTTTACAACTACACTATTTTCACTTGTTTCTGGCTGTGTTATTTCTACACTTACAATTGGTGGATCATATGATTTACCTTCAAATAAAATAGTGATTTTATCTGTTAATCCTGTACCTGAAGTAGTAGTTAATTCAACTTCAATAATTTCTTCATCTCCAATTGCATGTATTTTACTTAGGTCACCATCACTTATTGTATATCTATCAACTTCATTTCCATTATCAAAATATAAGCTTGATTCATTGTATTTAGATGTAGTTGGAAACTCAATAGTTGATGCTTGTGGATTAATCATAAACAGTAACTCTTCTACTGTAATATCATTCGATATTGTAGTAGGGATAACGATATTTGTATTTGTTAAATGATTCCCCTCATCATCTTTTGTAAAGGATGGTTTACCAATTTCTTCAATAACTACTGGATATCCTATCGTTTGTCCATTTGTATCTTCTCCATAAAAGAAGTAAGTTCCAGGTTCAGTAAATTCATATGTGAATTTCTTGTCTTCTTCACTACTATTCCAAAATTGATTATTCACATTAATTATTTGCCCTCTAATTGATGGTTGTACATCAATTTCTGGTACTGTGATTTTTGAAATTTTTAGACCACTACTATCATCTGTTGAAGCATTGATTTTCAGTGTTCTTGAATATGTATTTGAATCGTAAGGGTCAATTACTTCGCTTTCAAAAACAATTATTTCTCCTGCAAATTTCACATCTGTTGCTGGATCATTCATATCTGCACCCCAACCAAGATTAGCGCGCCAATCCTCGGTTGATTTAGACTGCATTACAAAAATGTTATTAATTCTTTTCCCTTCAAATGCGCTACTAGAAACATTTGTAACAGTGCTTGGTATGATGATTTGTTCGATAACTGCATCATCATTAGGGTTTGACGTACCAAAAATTGAATAATACATATTGGTATATGACTCTGGAAATATAATTGTTGTTAAATTTTTTGTATCTTTAAAGGCATTTGCCCCAATCGAGTTAACTCCTTCAGGTATAACCATCGTTGTAATTGCAGTTCCTTCAAATGTCGCCGAATTTATTATCTCTAAACCTTCAGGAAAAGTAACAGTTGTTAACTTATCACATCCATAAAATGTTGCATACCCAGTATCGTTCCCATCAGTCATTTTTGCAGAAAGTAATTCACTAGAATTTCTAAATAGATTTTGATTTCCTCCATCCCCTAGCGGGAATTCAAGATGAACAATACCAGTATTTGCAAATGCACTCTTACCATATGTTGTTATACTATCCGGAATTATAAATATATTTTTTGGTAATTCACCATCAGCTCCTAATGAACTATACTGTAGTTTATCACAATTTTCGAATGAAGAACTTCCGATTGTAGTTAATGTTTCATTAAATATAACTGTTGTAAGATTTGTACAGTTCATAAATGCTTCATCACTAATAGAAGTCAACTCACTTGGTAAAACAACTGTTGTAAGTTTTTCATTTGCTTTAAATGCAGCTTTTCCAATTGTTGTTACTGGGTACGTTATAGATTGCCCGTTTTCAACAATCTCAAAATAGTCTGGTATTACAACATCAGTTTCTTCACCTAAATATTTTTGGATTGTATTTGTTTCTATTGAAAATATGTAATCCGTCTTTGAATCTCCATCAACATCAATTAACTTACTATCAGCCCATAAAACAATGGCTGACGTAGCACCCCATGGTTCGCCTTGACCAAGTGAGTTATTTGGTTTTTCATAGTTTGGTATCGATATATACCCTATCACCGATCCATTAAATGCTGAATTGATAGTCAGATCTTCAATATTTCCATCATGATTGATAATAAATGTATCTAGTTTTCCAGTATTTAACCCACCAAATGAAGTTGTATCTAATGTTAGCTTCCCATTTGAATTCAAAATTATATTTTCTAAATTGTTTGCAGCATAAAATGCTGATATACCAATATATTCAACTGATTTTGGTAATGTTAAATTTTCTAAACCAGTTCTAATAAACGCAGCATCATCAATAGTTTTTATCGCCGTTTCACCTGCTGAATTTGTACTAAAATTTATTTCATTTAGTGTGGAAACATTTGCAAATGCACTAGGTCCTATTTCTTCAATTGTAGGCGGGAATGTAACTTTTTGTACATCAGTACCCACAAAAGCACTAGTACCAATTATTTTTATTATATGCCCTTCAATTTCATCTGGTATATTAACTACGGCGCTATCACCTTTATACGACACAATTGTTCCACTATCAGCATAATACACATATTCAGCTGTGATTTTTGTATCATCATATTCAATATATTCTACATTTGATCCCCATGGATTATCTAAGAGTGCGACAGTACTTGCGCAGTGTATTTTAAAACTTTCCTGATTTATACCGTCTTTTGGTGTAAATGCTTTTTGTTTAATCTGACTTATCAATGAACCATTTATCGTTGTTCCAATCTCTATACTACTAAATGTATTACCTTGAAATGCTGCCCATCCAATTGTTTCTACATTATCAGATAGTTGTGCTGTTCCAGGTATCACTGAGTTTCCATATTCATCACGCAAAGCAACCGTACTGATATTTGTACTAAATGCATTGTCCCCTATTTTAGTTAGAGTTTCTGGAAGATAAACTTGAACAGAGTCTAAACTGCTAAGACCAATATTTTGAAATGCACTTCCATCAATTCCCACTACACCTTCATCAACTACAACTGTTGTAAGATTTTGCGATTCTCTAAAGGCACTACTTGATATTGTTGTAATATTTGATCCGATTTGGATTGATTCAATATCCGAACCATAAAAACTATATGAACCTAAATATTCTAGCTTATTTGGTAATATATTAAGTTGACCACTATCTCCATCTTTGTACATAAAGCTTTGTATATTATTGCCATAAAATGCATAGTCTCCAATACTCGTGATACCATGATGCATTGTTAACCCAGTAAGTGGCACGTTATTAAATGATTTTGTACCAATCGATGTTACTGTGCTAGGTACTTCAAGATTTATTGCAAGACTCGTACAATTATCAAATATACCATTTGACATTTCTTCTAAGTTTTTAGGTATATTAATATTTGTTAATTTGATATTATTCGAAAATGCGTAATCTGCTAACGAAATAACACTATCTGGTAATACAACTTCAGTAAAATCATTTCCTGAAAAAGCATTTTTTCCGATGGTTGTAATTTGACTTCCAGATTCAAAAGTTAATTTTGTTAGACTATAATTTGTTGCAAGACCCTCTCCAAGTTCACTTACAGGATAAGTTACTCCATCAACAGTAACTGTACTTGGTACATACATCTCCTTAGGTGCTAATTGTTTATAACTTTTTAGTTTCACACTACCATCAACTACTTCATATGTGAAGTTTGTTGCATCACTAGGCACATGATAAAAGATACTAGTTCCACTAGTCCCGTCAAGCTCATATGCAATTGTTATCTTGTATTCTTGGTTTAGCGTTACATCGTGTACCGTATCTGCTCCAACCTTACTTACAGGATCAAAGTTACCTGCACCAACAGGATCAACTTCTACACTTTTAATTTCCATATCACTAGGAGCATCAACTACCACGCGTAACTCACGTGTAGTTTCACCAGCTACTGGATAAGAGATATAGTAATTTACACTCATATCTGTTTTCACTGCTTTACTTTGTATTTGTTCTCCCGCAACAGTCACACTTATTATTGGCAATACCAATGATGAATCTATCGCTACATCTTTATCTTTAAATGATAATTCATAAGTGTAATTGCCACTACTTTTGGTTGAAAAGACTTTATCATCAACCTCATTCCACACTACTTCAACATCTTGTTTTGTAGTGTCATTGTATACTACTTGGATTGACGATGGTAAATTAACCTCATAGTCACTTCCTACAGTAGTACTTTGAACTAATACTTCCTCTTCTACGTATAGTTCTGTTATTGACTCACCCAACTTTGTTGCATTTGTATTCATTGCTCTAATGTCTATTAGAGGTGATGCTACTTGAATTGTCATAAACAGAGCCAATACGAACACAATCATTTTCTTTCTCATTTGCTTTGTCCTCGATTTCTCTATTTTTTACACACACAACTATTAAATTAGGTACACATTTATAATTATAGCATGTATTTAATTTACATACAAACATGCTAGGTTTACATTTTTGTCAGGTTCACAATAAAAATACAAGTTTTTTATATATAATTGTAATAAAAAAGCAAGCTATTACTTGCTTGCTAGTTTACGAATATCTTTTACCTCTTGAGGCTTTAATATACGGTATGTTCCAGGTGTTAACCCTTTTAAATTTATACCTGCCACACTTATACGATGCAGTCTTTTTACAGGATGTCCAACACTTTCAAACATCTTCTTAACTTGACGGTTTTTACCTTCATATAATTTAATTTGCAACATTGTGGTACCATGCTTCATATCTTTATCTACAACTTTAATTTTACATGGCAACGTCTTTACGCCTTCTAAGTAAACTCCTTTTTCAAGCTTATTTAGAGATTCACCAGTTATTAATCCTTTAATCGAAACTTCATAAATTTTTTCTAAATGGTTTCTTGGGTGCATTACTGTATTAGCAAACTCCCCATCATTTGTCATTAATAAAATTCCTGTTGTATCATAATCCAATCTTCCTATAGGGTAGATTCTTTCTTCTATATCACCAAAGAAATCAGTTACCTTTTGACGATCAAATTCATCATTTAACGTACATACTGTTGATTTTGGTTTATAAAAAACATAATACACTTTATTTTCACCAATAATCGGCTTACCCTCAACAGTAATAAAGTCTCCACTCTTTACCTTCGTTCCAAGTTCCTTAACTACACTACCATTAACTTCAACTTTTCCCTCAACAATTAATTGTTCTGCTTTTCTTCTAGATGTATATCCACTTGCAGCAATTACTTTTTGTAATCTTTCCATTATTTCACCTACTTTTGATAACATTATACTGTTTATTATTAAAAAAGCCAACAAAAACATACACCCATTTATATACAAAAAAACACATATTAAAATCAATAAACTTTTTATAACATTAATATGGCTATTTCTATATTATTTTTCTAAGAATTTACTATATTTCTTTACAGTAAAAACACTTATTGTTAAAGTAGTTTAAAGGAGTAAAACAATGAAAAAACATATTTTAATATTTAGCACATTTGAAAAGTGCTTATGGATTTTTTCGGTGTTACTGATTCTTATTCCTTTTTTATTTTTTAAAGACAAGGATTATCTAACACTAATATCATCTATAGTTGGTGCTACTGCATTGATATATCTTGCTAAAGGACACATATTAGGACAAATACTTACTTTATTATTTGGTATTTTTTATGCCTTTGTTTCCTATCACTTTAGATATTACGGAGAACTTTGCACATTTATTTTCATGTCCATGCCACTTACCATCTTGAATATAATATCATGGTATAAGCATCCTTTCATGGATACTAACGAGGTAACTATCTGTCGTGTTACTAAAAAAAATATTCTTATCATATCTATTCTTACATTTATTGTAACCATTATGTTTTATTATGTTTTGAAATATTTCTCCACACCAAATTTGTTTTTTAGTACGATTTCTATCTCCACTAGTTTCTTTTCAGCATCTCTTTCTTATTTACGAAGCCCGTACTACGCTATTGGATATATGGCTAATGATATTGTCTTAATTATCTTATGGTCACTTGCAACGTTAAAAGAGATTTCATATCTTCCAATGGTTTGTTGCTTTATCGCATTTTTCATGCAAGATTTATATGGTTTCATCAATTGGAAAAAGATGCAAAAACAACAAACAAATATTTCTAATCTACAATATACATCTATTTAGTCATTCATTTACAATATAATAAGCAAACAAAAACGCTAGGTTATCTAGCGTTATTTTATTCCTGTAACTAACGATATTGCATCTAGTGCCAGTTGATGATCTTGTTCTTGAGTTAATCCACTTACACAAATTGCTCCGATTACTCCAGCACCTTTAACAGTGATTGGAAAACCACCTTCATAAGCTGTGTATTTTGATGGGTCTAGTGCATACTTTTGTGTAAAGGCAATCGTATCAGCATCAAATTTTCCTCTTGTGAATTTTGATGAATGATGGAATTGTAATACCGTGTTTCTTTTTTTCATTAACCAGCTATCATTATCTGGACTACATTTGTCTGCTAGAAAATGAAACATTAGTCTACCATTTACAAATATTTCACAACATAGTTGTAAATCTTCATTGATTGCTTTATTAGCAATAAAATTACCCATATCTAGTGCCATCTTAGCTGTGAATTTATCAAATACATATTTTGCTTCTTCTTGCAGTGCTGCTTCTACTATTTCTTTATTCATTATTTTTCCCCTTTTATATGATTTCTAAGTGCTTAAATGCATGGTAGATTGCATCTTGATGACAATCTACTGTTACATGATTAGCGAGGTTTTTTAGTTCTTCTGGAGCGTGTTTTATTGCTATATTGTATGTACATGTTTCAAACATATGTGAATCGTTCATGCTATCACCAATACCAATTGTATCAACATTTTCCAATTTTAAATAACTAAGTACTTCTGATATTCCAGTACCCTTATTTACATCATGAAAAACCAATTCTCCATTATAAGAATCTTTAGAAAACAACTCATGAATCACAATTAAAAATTGTTCACTAAAATTATCTTTAATGTTTTGTAAGGCTTTTTTTGTATCAGCCATGAATGATACTTTATGAATTAACTCATCATTAAATTCTTCGATTGGTTTCATATTAAATTGTTCTACAAATATTTTTTTGACTTTTTTTAAATCTTCATCACTTAAAGAAGGATCATCATTAGTAGCAACTAGTTCTACTAATCTACTAGTAACAAATGTTTCATTTGTTCCTTCCAAACTATATTCTACATCATTATCTATCAAAACTTCACATATATCTTTAAGTAATTTAGGGTCAATATAATTTGTTGAAATTACTTTATTGTCAATAGTGATATATCCTCCAGCACTACTTATAATACCATTGAACCCAATATCTAACACTTCTTTTTCAATACCAACATAATTTCTACCTGTACAGATAAATAGTTTATGTCCATTTTCTTTTGCAACTTTTAGCGCTTCTACATTTTTTGAACTTAGTGGCTTGTTTGGTAAAAGTAATGTGCCATCTAAATCAATGAAAATTATTTTATTTGCCATTATTACATCTCCTTTAATATTGAAATCATAACATATACAAATAAAATTTATAAGAGTTAATGATGTATAAAAGTATGAATTGGTTTCCAATATTGTTTTTGATGTCCTTTACATGCCTTAACATACCCTTGATATGTTCCAAAGGCTTTTGCTATAGTTCCTTTTTCTACCTTACTTATATGTGTTAATGATCCATTAATTATTGCATATTTCATTATTATCACCTCTAATTTAAGTATACCCCATCATATATTTGTTTTCTTTTCTATCTCTTGTTTCAAATCCGCTTTATCGGCTTTTAAAATAATAATTTGTGAAAAAATTACGTTGTAATCGGTTACAAAAAATAGTAAAATGTATGTATAACAAAATAAGGAGAATAGGTTATGGAAAAGGAGTGTTTGTGTCAGTTAGTAACTGAACAAAAGGAGCAAATTATTGCTATATGTGATAAATATCGTGATAATCCAGGCTCACTAATTAGTATTTTAAATGATGTACAAAATTACTTTGGATATTTACCAATCCAAGTACAAGAGATTATCGCACAACAAACTGGAATTTCTTTATCAGAAATTTATGGAGTTGTAACATTTTACTCAAGATTTAGTGTTACACCGACTGGAAAACATAAAGTTAGCGTATGTATGGGGACTGCCTGCTACGTTAAAGGAGCACAAAATTTAGTTGATGGCTTCGAAAGAGCTTTAAATATCAAAATCGGTGAAACAACAGAAGACAATCAATTTACATTAGAAGCAACTCGTTGCATTGGGGCTTGCGGTCTTGCACCGGTAGTAACTGTTGGCGAAGATGTATATGGTTCATTAAAAACAGATGATATTGCGAAAGTTATCGCAGGTTATCAAGAGGAGGCAATGTAATATGGAACGAGTTACCTTACATGAGCTTCATCAAAAAAGATATGAAGAAATAAAAATGCGTTTAGACCATGGAACATGTGATTGTAAACATATCATGGTTTGTGGTGGTTCTGGGTGTCACTCTGCAAAGTCAGGTGAAATCATTGATGAATTACGTCGCTTAATTAAAGATGAGAAGTTAGATGATCGTGTTGAAGTTGTACAGACTGGGTGTTTTGGTTTATGTACAAAGGGACCGATTGTTTTAATGCAACCTGATGATACATTCTATAGTAATGTTAAAACTAGTGATGTTGAAGAGATTGTTACTTCTCATTTAAAGCAAGATCAAGTTGTTGATCGTTTATTAGTTGTAGAACCAGACGGTCGTAAAGTTGAAAAATTAAATGACTTAACATTCTACAAAAAACAAAAACGTATTGTACTTAAAAATTGTGGTGTAATTGATCCTGAAAGAATTGAAGATTACATTGCATTACAAGGGTACCAAGCTTTAGAAAAAAGTTTATTTGAAATGACACCTGAAGATGTGGTTAACGAAATTAAAGATTCGGGTTTACGTGGTCGTGGTGGTGCAGGTTTTTCTACTGGTAGAAAATGGGAAATTTGTGCGAACGTTCCAGGACAAATTAAATATGTTGCATGTAATGCTGATGAGGGAGATCCTGGTGCATTCATGGACCGTTCAGTACTTGAAGGAGATCCACATGCGTTAATTGAGGCAATGGCAATTGCTGGTTATGCAATTGGTGCTAGCTACGGTTATGTATATGTACGTGCTGAATACCCAATGGCTATTAGCCGTTTATCAATCGCAATAGAACAAGCAAAAGCTGCTGGTTTATTAGGTGATAACATCATGGGAAGTGATTTTAGCTTTGATTTAGAAATCCGTTATGGAGCTGGAGCATTTGTATGTGGTGAAGAAACTGCACTATTAAACTCAGTTGAGGGGAAACGTGGAGAACCAAGACCAAGACCTCCATACCCAGCTCAAAAAGGATTATTTGGAAAACCAACTTTATTAAACAACGTTGAAACTTATGCAAACATTGCACAAATAATTTTACATGGTGCTTCTTGGTATAATTCAATGGGTACTGAAACTTCTAAAGGTACAAAAGTATTTGCTTTAGGTGGGAAAATTAACAACGTTGGATTAGTAGAAGTTCCTATGGGAATCTCACTTCGTGAAATCATTTATGATGTAGGTGGTGGTATTCCAGATGGAAAAAAATTCAAAGCAGCTCAAACTGGTGGTCCATCAGGTGGATGTATCCCTGAAGAATTACTAGATATTTCTGTAGAATATGATGAATTAGTAAAAATCGGTTCGATGATGGGTTCTGGTGGACTTATCGTTATGGATGAAGATAACTGTATGATTGATATCGCTAAGTTTTATTTAGACTTCACAGTTGATGAATCATGCGGTAAGTGTAATCCATGCCGTATAGGTACAATGAGGCTATACCAAATTTTAGAGCGTATTACTCAAGGTAAAGCATCTATAGAAGATTTAGATCTACTTGAAGAGTTAAGTCATTCAATTAAATCAATGTCAGTGTGTGGACTTGGACAAACTGCTCCAAATCCAATCTTAAGTACTTTACATTACTTTAAAGATGAATATATCAGCCATATCGTTGATGGTACTTGTCCAGCAGGTGTTTGTAAAGATTTACTAGCATACAGTATCATTCCTGAAAAATGTATTGGATGTACATTATGTTCAAGACAATGTCCAGTTGGTGCAATTGAAGGAAGTGTTAAACAACCTCATACTATTGACCAAGATGCATGTGTTAAATGTGGACTGTGTCTAAGCAAATGTAAATTTAAAGCTATCGTAGTTGGTAGCAGTCAACAGGAGGGTGTTTAGTATGGAAACAGTAAAAGTTATTATTAATAACAGAGAATATGAAGTTGAAAGTGGAATCACTGTTTTAGAAGCTGCTAAACAAGCAAATATTGATATCCCAACACTTTGTTATCTAAAGAAGGTAAATGCAATTGGTGCATGCCGTATGTGTGTAGTTGAAATTGAGGGTATGCGCACGCTTCAAGCTTCATGTGTATTCCCAGTAAGTGATGGTATGAAAATCACTACAAACTCGAAAAAAGTTCGTGATTCTAGAAGAATGAATATGGAACTAATTCTTTCAAACCATGATCGTAGTTGTTACAAATGTGCAAAAAACAACCACTGTGAATTACGTGGATTAGCTGGTCAATTAGGGGTAGATGATATCCGCTTTGAAGTTGAACCACCAGTTGCACAATTAGATACTACAAGTGCTTCACTAGTTCGTGACAATGCAAAGTGTATATTATGTAAACGTTGTGTTGCCGTATGTAAAAAAGTACAAAAAGTTGATGCAATTGAAACAACAAACCGTGGATTCAAAACAGAAATTCAAGGTGCATTTGGTAGACCAGTTGTTGATACAGAATGTATCTTATGTGGACAATGTATCACAGTATGTCCTACGGGAGCTCTTCGTGAAAAAACAAATACCGACGAAGTATTAGAAGCAATCGATAATCCAAATAAACATGTTGTTGTACAAATTGCTCCAGCTGTACGTGCTGCACTTGGTGAAGAATTCAACCTTCCAATGGGTACAAACGTAACTGGAAAAATGGTTACAGCAGGAAAAATTCTTGGATTTGATAGAGTATTCGATGTAAATACTGGTGCCGATTTAACAATTATTGAAGAAGGTAATGAATTATTACACCGTGTACAAAATGGTGGTAAATTACCTATGATTACATCTTGTAGTCCAGGATGGATCAAATACTGTGAACATTTCCATCCAGAATTCATTGAAAACCTATCAACATGTAAGTCACCACATATGATGTTTGGTGCAGTGTTAAAATCTTACTACGCTAAAAAAGAAAATATTGATCCAAAAGATATTGTAGTTGTTTCAGTAATGCCTTGTGTTGCTAAAAAATACGAAGCATCAAGAGACGAATTCGAAGTAGATGGTATCCGTGATGTAGATTACGTTATTACATCTAGAGAGTATGCTGCAATGATTAAAGGAGCAAGTATTAACTTTGTAAACTTAGAGGATGAACAATTCGATAGCCCATTCCCTCACGCCGATACTGGTTCAGCAGTAATCTTTGGGGTAACTGGTGGAGTTATGGAAGCTGCACTACGTACTGTAGCAGAAAAGCTAATCGGAAGACCATTAGAAAACCTTGAAATCACACAAGCTCGTGGTGATAAAGGTACAAAAGAAGTAGAAATTACAGCTGGCGATATCACACTTCATGGACTTGTTGTAAGTGGTGTGGGTAATGCTAAAGATATATTAAATGAAATCCATGCAAATGGTGGTGCATCAAAATATCACTTCATAGAAGTAATGGGATGTCCTGGTGGATGTATCCTGGGTGGTGGACAACCATTATATGATTCAGTTACTAGAGAACATGTTAATGTATTTGAAAAACGTGCTTCAGTATTATATAACGCTGACAAAAACGCTTCAATTCGTAAATCTCATGAAAATCCAGATATTATTGCATTATATGAAGAGTTCCTTAAGGAGCCAAATGGTAAAGTAGCTCATCACTACTTACATACACACTATAGTGCTAAAGGACGTTTTGGAAAGGTAGAATAAATATGAAAAAAATCATCGTGCTTCTTTTAAGTGTTGTTGTATTAACCGGATGTTCAACTACATCAAATTCTAACGAAATATCAGTGCTATCACCAACCGGTGCTCCAGCACTGGCATTCGTTAATCAATATGAAAACATTGTAGAAGATGGCACGTTTGATTTAGTTGATGGTAGCGACCAATTGGTTGCTGAACTAACAAAAACTGATAGCAAATATGATGTTATCATTGCTCCTATCAATTTAGGAACTAAATTAATGGCGGATGATCAAACAGATTATAAACTTGCAGCAGTTGTAACTTGGGGGAATCTATATTTAGTTGGAACTAACAGTGACGCACTTAATGGCGTGGGTGAGATATCCCTATTTGGAAACGCTTCAGTGCCTCAAAAAATATATGATGAAGCTGGTATTGATACTAGCCTAGAACCAGTATATTACCAATCAGCAACACTTGTTCAACAGCAATTATTAGCTGGTAAATCATCAGTTGGAATGCTTGCAGAACCGCTTGCTAGTGCAACTGTTGCACAAGCTAAAAATAATGACTTAGAATTAGAAATAATTACTGACTTACAAAGTGAGTATGGAGACTCTGGTTATCCTCAAGCTGCAGTTTTTGTAAAAGAAGATAGCAATTATCAAGGTCTGATTGATAATGCAATCGAATTTACAAGCAATGATTACCCAGACATGCAATCTTATCTTGAAGACATCACTGTAGAAACACTAAAATTACCTAGTGTTGAAATTACTATGCAATCTTTATCACGTCAAAATGTGCGTGTTGTAGAGGCGAGTGAAGTTACAAGTCAGATTAGCGAGTTTTTAGAACTGTTCGACATTGAGTTTACTGATAATATGATTGTGAAGTAATGTTTAAAAAGGTTGTTAGCCTTAGTACAATTATTGTACTTTGGTGGCTTATAGCATTATCAATTAATCGAACAGTAATCTTACCAATGCCTCAAGATGTATTCATTAAGATGATTGAACTTGCAACAACAAATACATTTTACTCATCAATTTACCATACGTTATTGCGTGTACTAATCGGTTTTGGTATCGCTGCTATTATAGGTATCATATTAGGTATGTTTTCTGGTCTATACAAGAGCTTTGAAGATTTACTATATGTACCACTCACAATAATCCAAGCAATTCCGCAAATTGCATATATTCTAATATTACTAGTTTGGTTCGAGGGTTTTCTCGCAATTATAATCATAATAGGTATGATGGTATTTCCTGTATTCTACAACAATATAAGTCAAGGCATAAAATCAATCAATAGAGATTTAAAAGATGTCATTTGGCTATACAATCAACCGTTTTTATACACTGTTAGAAAAATTTACTTACCACTAGTTATTCGACCAATACTTTCCTCTATAAATACTTGCTTACCTTTAAGTTTTAAAGTAGGAATTATGGCAGAAATATTTATAGCATCAACATCTGGCATTGGTAGCGCAATCTATCTTGCAAGAATAAATATTGATATGATAAGTATATTTGCATGGGTCGGGTGGATGATTATTATTATCATTCTAGTATCAAAAATAAGTCAATACATTGAAAGCAGGGTTAAATACTAACCCTGCTTTTTTAAATATTTATTTTTAATGTATATTATTGATTTAGATAGACCATTGTCCTTTAAATATATCAACATATCTTCCATTGTTTCTAAACTCTCTTGTTCCATTATATAGTAATACTTTGTTCTATTAAAGTAATCAAGCGGTGCACCATCATAGTAATTGTCCCCAAGATATACTTTTGTTGCCGCAACACGATCACAAAACATTTCTGCTAGATACCGATTTGGCATTCTTGGTGCTTTGGTACCTTCCGAGTAAAAATCAACCCAGTATTCCCAGTGATGTTTATTTCTTCCCTTATGATGTAACCAAGCAAGGCTATATCCAAGCTGCTGTCTTTCTATTCCATTTGGAGACTTTGTTCCATCAAAATACTTTGCACCAGTTTTTAACTCTACAAAACTATACTTCGATAAGTCGTGCATGATACCTTGTTTATAGAGTCCCATTTTAAAACATAGACGTGTTACATGATATTTATGCTTATTGATTACTTTTAAGTGTTTCCTTAGACTCACTCTATTTCCTCTTTGATTTCTCGATATTTTGTATGGAACAAGTCTTCATCTTCTTCTACTTCTACAACATCTCCCAAATCAGGTAACTCTTCTAATGTAGCAAGTGAAAAGGCATCCATGAATTCATCTGTAACACCATATAAAATAGGCATACCTAAAGTATCTTCTCTACCAACATCTTTAATTAACGCTTTAGCAAGCAATTTACGAATCATACTATCACACCCTACTCCACGTATATCCTCTATTCGAGTACGTGTTATAGGCTGGTTGTATGCGATAATCGCTAATGTTTCTAAAGCTGCATTAGATAAACTTGCTGATGTTTGTTCCACCATCTTTTCAAAATAAACATAGTGATTCATTTGTGTTGCAATTTTATATTTGCCACCATAGTTTACAATTTGTAAACCTTTAACTTCTCTATTTTCATATATCTCACTAAGCATATCCAATAATTGGGTAGCCTTTTTTTTATCAACTTCTAATATCAGTGCAACTTGACGATGATCTAACCCATCATCACCAGCCAAATATAACATTCCTTCTATTATTTCTAAGTACTCATTTTGTTCCATTATATTTTCCCCTCAACATAGATTTCTCCAAATAAATCATCTTGGATTATCTCTAACTCTTTATCTTTAGCTAATACTAGTAAAGAAATAAAGGTAACAACAAAGTAAAATCGGTCTTCACGATCAAATAATTCTTCTAATTTTACACGTTTATTTTTTATTCCACTAAAGTATTTTCTTATTTGTACTGTTCGTTCATCAACAGAAATATCTTTTCTTGCAATATGTGTATCTAGTGGTGTTGATAATTTTTTACGTTGATACATGCGTTGCATTGCTTTCATTAAATCATAAATTTCTAGATTCTCTGGTATCATTGTGGATGTATCCACAACATATTCATCCATTGGATGTGCTGCTTTTATAAATAGAGTATCACGTCGCTCTTTAAATTCACGTAAGTCTTCAACAATATCTTTATATTTTTTATATTCAATCAAGCGTTTTATAAGAGCTTCTCTAGGATCTTCTTGATATTCTTCATCAACAACTACTACTTCTTTAGGGAGTAACATACGACTTTTCATTTCTACTAAATTTGCTGCCATTACAAGATATTCAGATGCTACTTCTAAATGTGCAGTATCTTGATGCATCACAAATGATAGGTATTGTTTTGTAAGTAGTGATAAGTCTAGGGTCTTTAAGTCTAATTCTTTTTCTTTAATTAAATGTAGCAATAGGTCTAATGGCCCTTGAAACTCTTCTAATTCTACTTTATATTCCATGAAATCACCTCAAAAAACATTATATCATAAAATTATAGATATCATAACAAATTTCTTAGTGTTAAAATCACAAAAAAAGAACTACTTATGTAATTCTTTTCTTCAATGTTTTTAAAATCATAAACCCTAAAATAATATCTAGTGGTATCATTATAAATGCCTTAAACACACGTAATGCCAGAGATAGAAAATATGGTATACCATACATTGTTTCTAACCAGTACGGAGTAAGTAAAAAAGTAATAATTATCTCTACACAAAGAACTGCAATAATCCAAATATAAAATAATTGAATATTGTCCTTTGTTAATTTATTTTTCATTATATGTATTGTTACTTGTAACGTAATAAATAATAATAATATTATTATACTACACATTATTTTATAAAGAGTTGTCATAACGAATAATGTATCGCCAATGTATATTTGATTTGCACTCCATACAAATACAAGACCAAAACTACAAATTAAAAACACTGCAAACGTTACTAAATAATGTAAATTTGTTTCTTTCCATTTTTTCAATTTCACCATGCACAGTGATGGTAAAAGAGCTTGTAAAATACTATTAAGTGTAAACCCTAAAAATGGAAAACCTGTTGGGCTAATAATTAACCCCATTGTATCAACACCTATTCCTATTAAAAAACAATAACTTGGGCTTAGCATCATACCTGCAATCATCATTGGTATTAACTCAATTCCAATCTTTAAACTCTCAGCTCCAAATAATGGAACCATAATCGATAATCGTTTTAAAATAACAGTTATCAAAATAATAAGTGATGCCAACAATAAAGACTTAACATCTTTTTTTATTGGAAAATACAAAAATACAAAAAAACCTATTGCTATTATGATAGCTCCTACAATAATTTGTACCATACCCTATTTGCTACAAAGTACAACTTTTCCTGTTTCATCCTCTTTTCTAGTCCACAGGCGTTAATTCCGATTTTTCAACCGTACACATGTTGCTACTATTTTAGTAGACTCCTCCTTTTTTTATAATATAAGCGCGTACTAAGGATATAAAATACAAAGAACCAGTAATAAATAATATTTTATCTTGCATCATAGCTTCGTCTATTGAAGCTTTATAACTTTTACTTACTTTTACTCCCTTTACTCTTTGTAATTGCTTTACACTTGCGCTTCTTTCATGTTCAAATGAACATACTGTTATATCCTCACAAATCGCTTGAAGACATTGTAGCATAGATTGGTGGTCTTTGTCTTTAAATGCTCCAAATATTATCTTTATATCCTCATAGTCCTTGGCACTTTCAACAAATGCTTCAATACCTTCTTTATTATGTGCCCCATCAATTATAATTAATGGATTTTTATTAATTATTTCAAATCTACCTTTCCAAGATGATAATTCAATACTCTTTAGCATCGTTTCATCTTCAAAGTGAAAGAAATTACGATTTCTTCCTTGAATCAATACTTCGATTGCAAGCGCACTATTATATACTTGATACTTTGCAATTGCAGATAATTTTACTTGATACCCTCGATAGTTATAAGATGTAGGACTGTATTTAATATTAGTAATCTCTTTAGTTAAAATGAGCTCGCTATTTTTCTTCTTACAAATATCATTAAATATATCTATGCACTCTTGTTTTTTTTCACCTGTAATATAAGGCACTGTCTCTTTTACAATTCCCGCCTTATTGCTTGCTATACTGCAATATGTATCTCCTAGAAATTCAATATGATCCATCATCACATTTGTATTGACACTAAGCAGTGGTTTAATAATGTTTGTTGCATCCAACGTTCCACCTAACCCTACTTCATAAAGTACAAAATCAACCTCTTCTTCTAAAAAATAAAGAACAGATATACACATTTCAATCTCGAATATTGATAGTTTATATTCTAACCATTTCTCAACATTACGATTTGCGATTTCTAATATTCTACTCTCGTTAATTGAGACATTGTTTATCTGAATAATATCTAGTCGATTTATCAAGTGTGGTGAAATAAATGTTCCAATACGATACCCACTACTTACAAGTACATCTTTTATATAATTTGTTGTTGACCCTTTTCCATTAGTTCCTCCTACGTGGATACAAGACAATTTAAACTGTGGATTATTTTGATCTTGCATATATTTTTTAAAGTTATCTAAACTATACACACGATCTTTTTGATTTTCCATGAAACGAACAAACTCATCATACTTAACAAACATAACTTCCTCCTAATTATATAAAAAAGGGAATATGATCTATCCCTTTTAAAATTTTTCAAATTGTTCAATTGGTAATACAAATACTGTCGCACCGCCAACTAATACATCAATCATGATTGGAGTGAAAAATTCTCCCATCTCTGTAGGTGGTATCGTTGGTTCTTTTTCAACACGTTTTTTTGCATTAGCCTTGATAATTTCTAATACATCTTCAACCTTATCTTTATTTACACCAATTAAGAATGTTGTATTTCCTTTTTTTAAGAATCCACCCGTTGTAGAAAGCTTAGTAACAAAGTAGCCTCCTTTTGTTAATGCGCCCTGCACTGCATGGCTATCATCATTATTTACAATCGCAACAACTAATTTCATAGTATATTCCTCCCTGCTACCTTTATATACTTATATTTTATCATAAAATTGTAAATATATAAATAATTAGTTGCAGTTATAAAAAAAGTAGCACTTCGCCACTTTTTTATACTCGTTCAAACTTAGATAATTTATCATTACGCGCTAATACTAAGAATCGATCTCCAGTTTTAATTTTATACTCTGGATCTACCCCAAGTAATAGTTTACTAGTTTCTTTATCACGTACACCTAAGATATTCATTTGATAATCACTTCGAATATTTAAATCCTGTACCTTTTTACCATGCCAACTCATTGGTGCTTTTATTTCAACAATAGCATTATCTTCATCAAGTTCAACTACATCAACAATATTTTTTCTTAGTAACCCTTTTGCGACACGTACACCCATATCTTTTTCAGCACGGATAACTCGGTCTGCTCCTACTTTTTGAAGTATTTGTAAGAACTCTTTATTTCTTGCTTTTGCAATTACGTAAGGAACCCCTAGTTCTTTTAAAAGCATTGTAGATAATACCGCATCTTCTAAATGTGTACCAATAGCAACAATTGCCACATCGAAATCACCGACACCAAGTTCCATAAGTTCTTCTCTACTTGTTACATTGGCTACAACAGCTTTTGTAACTTCATCAGCAACACGCTCCACGCAACGCACATCACGGTCAATTGCAAGAACTTCACATCCGTGTTCTGCAAGTGTTGTTGCAATCGTTGAACCAAATACTCCTAATCCTAACACAACATATTGTTTTTCTACCATACTCTTTCTCCTAACCTAATAGCACATCTTCATCTAAGTACCCTACTTCTGTTTTTTTACCTTGCATCTGCGATTTTCTTGCAAATGATAAAATCATAGTAATAGGACCTATTCTACCTATAAACATTAACAATATAATAACAATTTTTCCTACTTCTGACAAGATAGGTGTTACACTTGCAGAAAGGCCAACTGTACCAAATGCTGAAAATGATTCAAACATTAAATCTATAAATGGAATGTTTTCAGTAATTGTTAATACAAATAAACCTGTAATTGCAATTGTTAAACCAATCGCAAATATTGCAAATGAACGTATAATCAAACGTTTCTTAATTCTTCTTTGAAAAATAGACACTTCTTTTCTACCATGATATATATTATAAATCATCAATATTACAATCGCGAATGTAACTGTTTTAATACCACCAGCCGTACCTGCTGGTGAACCACCAATAAACATGAACAGACACATAAATAGTTTTGTATGTGTTTCTAAGCTTAAGATATCAACAGTTGCAAACCCCGCAGTACGTAATGTTACTGACTGAAAAAACGATACTTGTAACTGATCAAATAACGATAATCCTTTTATTGTATCTGGATTATTAAACTCACATAAATAAAATATTACCATTCCAATAATAATTAATGAAACAGACATCACAATAGCGATTTTAGAATGCAACTGTAATGTGTTCCATAAATGTTTAAAACTAAATTTTGTTGGTCTTAAGAATTCTTTTTTTACCTTTCCTTGTAAATCAAACCAAACAATAAATCCAAGTCCACCAGAAATAATTAGCCCTGAAATTACTATATTCACAAGTAAATTAGTTTGATATGGAAGTAGTGATGTAGCACCTATTATATCAAAACCAGCATTACAAAAAGCTGATATTGAATGAAATACACTATAATACACACCTTCTAAAACACCTCTATCTGGTACAAATACAAAGCATAATAACAATGCACCAATTGCTTCAACAATTACAGTAAATGATAAGATTTTTTTTATAAAACCACCTATTTCATTTAATGTAGGCTGATTTAAGGCTTCTTGAATGACAATACGACTATGAAGTGAAAGTTTCTTGCGGAATGTTAACACTAGTATACTTAGTAGTGTTAAAAATCCTAAACCACCAACCTGAATCAATATTAGGATAATAACTTGACCTATAAAGCTATATTGATCAACTGTAACAGTCGGCACAAGTCCAGTTACGCATGTTGCAGATGCAGCAACAAAGAGATTATCTAAATATGGCATCGCTGTCCCATTGTTAGAAAATGGTAGGCTAAGCAAAATAGAGCCAATGAAAATTACACCTAAAAAGCTTAAAGCAATTTTCCTAGTTGCACGCATATGCTTTTTTTCATTTTTATTTTTTAACATTATTTTTCCCTCAAACTATACTCTCTATCCTATAATAATACTACTCTTATAGTAATTCTTCAATAATCATTTTTAAAGCTAATCCGATTAATACGAATCCACCTAAAAGTTCAGCATGGTTCTTTAGTTTGCTTCCAGCAATTTTACCTAAATACACACCAATCACACTAATTACGCATGTAATAATTCCAATCATTATTGATGAAGTTATTATATTTACATTTAAAAACGCAAAACTCACCCCTACTGCAAGGGCATCTATACTTGTTGCAATTGATAACATTATTAGCTCTTTTATGGATAATCTATCATCACGACATTCATCGTCTTCACTAAACGATTCCTTGATCATATTAACACCGATTATCCCTAATAGTACAAATGCAATCCAATGGTCTACTGCACCAACAAAATGACTAAATGAACTTCCTAGCATATAACCAATAATTGGCATCATCATTTGGAACAAACCAAAGAAAGCACCTATTAAAAATGCCTTTTTAAAATTAATTTTCTTTATAGCCATCCCTTTACAAACAGCCATTGCAAAAGCATCCATAGCAAGTCCTACAGACATTAAAACTAATTCAAACAATATCATATTACTCTCCCTTTAGTATTATTTCAGCACACTTCAGACCATCTATTGCACTAGACATTATTCCTCCTGCATACCCTGCACCTTCTCCAATTGGATAAATATTATTTATATTTGTTTCCATTTTTTCATTTCTCTCTATTCTTACAGGAGCAGACGTTCTAGTTTCTACACCAACTAACAAGGCATTCTTTGTGAATCCAGGTATTTTTTTATCCATTAATAGAAGACCTTCTTTTAAAGCAGAATTTACTTTAGCACTAAATAATTCTTCAATATTAGCTTCAATTGTTTTAGATTGCACAGAGGTTTTGATATTTACATCGTCTTTTTCTATACCTAAATAGTCTTCTACAGCCATAACTGGAACCCTGTAATTACCGCCACCTAATGTATAAGCCTTTTTTTCTAAATCTATCTGATAGTCTAATCCTGCAAAAACATCATCACTTGAAAAATCTTCTCCATTAACTGTTGCGATAATTGCACTATTAGCGTTTTTTCCATCACGTTTATAGTTAGACATACCATTTACAACTAATGCGTCCTTTTGACTACTTGCATTAACAACAGTCCCACCAGGGCACATACAAAATGTATATACTCCTTTTCCAACACTTGATTTAACTGCTAATTTATAATCAGCCACTGGTAAGTGAGGGTTATTTGCCATGCTTCCATATTGTGATTCGTTGATAAATGATTGATTATGTTCAATACGAAAACCAACTGCAAATGGTTTTGCTTCCATCATAATTCCTTTTTTATGTAACATACGATATGTATCTCTAGCGCTATGCCCAATTGCTAGTACAAGTTGTTGTACTGCTCTTGACTTTTTCTTATCATTACATACCGTATAAATTGTTTTTATTTTTCCATCAACAATTTCAACATCTTCTAATAATGTATCAAATTCAAAATGCCCACCTTTTTCTTCAATATATTTACGCATTGATTTAACTACACCAACTAATACATCCGTTCCAACATGTGGCTTACTACGATACAATATATCTTTGTTAGCTCCATGTTTCACAAATGTTTCTAAAATAAATTGTTTTCGATAGTCTTTTACACCAGTTGTTAATTTCCCATCAGAGAAAGTTCCTGCTCCCCCTTCTCCAAATTGAATATTACTCTCAGTATTTAATATACCACTTTCAAAGAAATCTTCTACTTGCATCTTACGTTGATCTACTTTACTACCTCTTTCAATAACAGTGACTTTTTGATTTGCACTAGCCAGTAAGTAAGCACAAAAGATACCTGCTGGACCACTTCCAACTACAACAATCTCTTTTTTCTCTGGAGAGTCTATTATTGGGTAAATATATGGTTCTACTTTCTTTAATTGAACCTTTTTACACTTCTTTAAAAGCTCTTCTTCGTTATCCACTCGAAATGTAAATGCACAAAGATAATGTATATTATTCTTTCTTCTAGCATCTAGTGCTTTTTTTACTAGTTCTACGTCATATATTTTATTTTTATGAACATGGATTAATTGAGATATTTTTGTACGATAATCCTTTGTATCAATATTTACTTTTACATTATTTATTTGTAACATATTTTATCCTATCTAGTATTTTACTTGCAATATAGTATCCAGAAGCAAATGCAAAATGTAAGTTATACCCTCCACAATCTCCATCAACATCTAATACTTCACCACCAATAAATACATTTTTATATTCTTTTAATTCTAAATCATCATTTATTTGACTTAATACGACTCCACCTTGCATAACTTGAGCAAATTCCGTTGCTCTTGTTTGTAGTACTGTAAAGCGAATATCTTTGACATATAAATTATTTTCTTCAATTATATTTGCCAGTTTATCATTGAACATACCTTGATAATAATATCCACCAAATTGTTCTAAACGTTGCTTCAATAATCGCTTGATTTCTAACGCTGAATAATCTTTACATAAATCAATGGATATTTCAACCTTTTTATTACAATTTCGATGATAAAATCTTGATAATTGCATGATGCATATTCCAGAGATGCCATAATCTGTGAATTGTACTTCACCATCTCTATATTCAACACATTTGCCATCCACTAGAAGAGATACTCGTGCTTTTGTACGCACACCTTTTAATTTCTTATAGCATGGTTTAGTATATAAAGATACAAGACTTGGTTTCCACTCCTTGATATCAATATTCCACTTAGATAATGGTAGTAAGTTATTATTTCCAGATAACTTAGATGCTGGACTCCCAGTTGCAACAACTACATAATCTGCTTGATAGGTTCCTGCATTTGTTTCTACATAGTAGCCGTTATCAATTTCTTCAATAGACAAAACTGTCGTATTTGTAATGATACTACAGTTCTGACACTGTCTTTCAAGAACTTCTTTTACAGTTATCGCTTGGTTACTAAAGGGATAGTACAAGCTTCCCTCTTTTTTTACAAGCATTCCTTTTTCACTAAAGAATTTGACTATATCAAATTCTTTAATGATTTTTTCTATTATTGAGTTACCTTCATTAAAAAAAGATATATCCATATTCTCATTTGAGATATTACATCTACCATTACCTGTAGCAAGTATTTTTTTACCACAGCGCTCTGCTTGCTCTAATATTATTACATTGTTATCACTACCCGCGAGTACACTTGCACAGGCTAGACCTGATGCACCTCCACCAACAACTATTATCGTATTCATTTTGTCACCTCGTTTGTGTAATTATAGCACAGTTACCCTCAACATTACATTAGAAATTGCCATGTCCCCTTGAAATTTCAGTACAATATAGGTATAATAATAACGCGTGATTTAATCAAGGAGGAAATACAATGGGTAGAGCTCATGAGGTACGTAAAGTTGCAATGGCAAAAACTGCTGCTGCAAAAACAAAAGTATACTCTCGTTATGGAAAAGAAATTTATTTAAGTGCAAAACAGTCAGGTACTGATCCTGATTCTAACTTAACATTACGACGTTTAATTGAAAAAGCAAAGAAAGATCAAGTGCCAGGTGATGTAATCAAACGTGCAATTGATAAAGTAAATAGTGGTGCAACTGAAAACTACGATGAATTACAATTTGAAGGATATGGACCAAATGGTTCAACAATTATTGTAAAATGTCTAACAGATAATATTAATCGTACTATTTCGCATGTTCGTCCTGCATTTACAAAATCAAAATCCAAATTAGGTAGTGAAGGTTCAGTATCATACGCATATGAAACAGTATCTATTCTATCATTTAAAGGATTAGATGAAGAAGCTACATTAGAAGCATTAATTATGGCTGATGTTGATGCAAAAGAAATCGAAGTACATGATGATGGTAGTATTGAACTTACAGGTGAACCACAAGATTTATATCGTATGAAAGAAGCAATTGAGACAGCTTGTCCAACTGCTGAATTTGATGTTGAAGAAATTTCTACATTCCCGCAAGAATATGTTGAACTTGAGGGTGATGATATGATGTTATTTGAACGTTTAAATCATTTATTAAATGAATGTGATGACGTTGATACAATCATTCACAATGTTAAAAATTATGAGGGAGAGTAATCTCCCTTTTATCATAGTTGGAGGAAAGTTATGAAAGTAAAACATTTATTTCATTCAGGATTTTATATAGAATTAGAAACTGTAACATTACTATTTGATTATTATAAAGGTGATATTTCAACAATAAGTAAAGAAAAGTCATTGTATGTTTTTTCTAGCCACAGTCACCGTGACCATTTTAGTAGTGATATTTATAAAATAGATCATCCTCATTGTACTTATATTTTATCTGATGATATTGACGGGGATGGGATTAAAGTTTCACCAAATAATACCTATGAAATTGATACATTAAAAGTCACTACTTTAGATTCTAGTGATATAGGTGTTGCATTTATTGTGCAAGTAGAAGGATTAAACATTTTTCATGCTGGTGATTTACATTGGTGGCACTTTGAAGAAAATACTATTGAGGAAAATCAAACACAAAAAGAAATATTTAGTCGTGAAATACAAAAAATAAAAGATATCCAATTTGATATCATGATGGTTGTATTTGATGTACGCCAAGAACAATACATAAACCTAGGCATAGATTATATTCTAGAACGTGTTCGCTGTAAAAACATTATCTGCATGCACTATTTTGGACAATATAATAAAACAAATGCATTACTTGAAAGCTATTTACAGCAGCCAAACATCATAAAAGTTAATAAACGAGACGAATTCTTGGAGATGAATTTATAGGAAAAGACACATCAATTTGATGTGTCTTTATATTATTCAACGATTCGTGCTAGTCCTTGTTCAATAGCGATTTTTGCAACAGCATCAGCTACCGCGTCAGCCACGTGAGGGTGCAAGGCACTAGGTACTACATATTCTGCACACAATTCATCTTTTGTAACTAAGTTTGCGATTGCAATTGCAGCCGCAAGTTTCATTTCTTCAGTAATCTTTCTTGCTTGTACTTTTAATGCCCCCTTAAATAAACCAGGAAAAGCAAGTACATTATTTATTTGATTTGGATAGTCTGATCGGCCTGTTCCCATAACAGCAACACCTGCCTCTTTGGCTTCATCATACATAATTTCTGGCTCTGGATTTGCCATTGCAAATACAATAGCCCCTTCCTTTATCGAAGATGCCATTTCTTTTGATAATACTTTAGGTGCTGATACTCCTAAGAAAATATCCGCTTCTATGCATGCTTGTGCCATTGTTAAACGCTTTGCTTCACTGTTTGTGATTTCTGCTAGTTCTTTTGTTAAGAAATCATAAGAATCGATATCTTCTTTAGTGATAATTCCATCAATTGTATATGCGTAAATTTGCTTTGCTCCTAATTTTGAAAGCATCTTGATAATTGAACTACCAGCAGCTCCAGCCCCTGACACTACAACAGTACAATCTTTTATATCTTTCTTAACCACTTTAAGAGCATTAATAATACCGGCGGTAGCAACGATTGCTGTACCATGTTGATCGTCATGGAATACTGGTATATCTAATTCTTCGATAAGTGTTCTTTCTATTTCTACACATCTTGGTGCCGATATATCCTCAAGATTAATTCCTCCAAATGTAGGTGCCATTGCTTTTACAATAGAAATAATTTCTTTTGGATCAGTTGCATCAAGACAGATAGGCACTGCATCAATACCAGCAAATTGTTTAAATAAAATAGCTTTTCCTTCCATTACTGGAAGTGCTGCTTCTGGTCCAATATTTCCTAGTCCAAGTACAGCGCTACCATCACTTACTACAGCAACACTATTTTGTTTCCATGTATACTTATAAACATCATCTTTGTTCTTTGCAATTTCACGGCATGGTTGAGCAACCCCTGGTGTATAAGATAATGACATATCTTCTTTTGTTTCTAGTGGTACACGTAACTTAATCTCAATTTTCCCTTTTACTTCTTCATGCATTTTTAATGATTGTTGATATATATCCATTACTCGCTCTCCTTTAACATACTTTTTGTACATTATAGCATAACTATTTTATCAATAAAATAAAAATATGGTAATCTATAATACTATAGATTACCATATCAAATATAAGAAGAAAAAACTATACCGGACACCTGTAAAGAGAAAAACTACCAATATCAAAGTTGATATTGGTAGTTTTAATTTCTTTAAATTGTACTCATTTCATGAGTATTATACTATCAAAATATTGTTCTGTAAAATATGTTGCATTTTTCACTTCTTCCAAAGTAAATGATTTATCTTTAGGTGCTACTACCCATTTTTCTTCAACATCATCATTTCTATGAATAATTGCTATGATCACTCCTGTGAAAGTAGTTATTGGAACATCAACACCTAATATATAGGCATCTTGTTCATCTCCATCAGGTGCAAAAACATTTTCTATATAACCATAATTTATTGGATAAATCATATCTTTGTATTTAGGGTGAACTGAATTTATTGGTCTATCAATAGTAACCGTTACTTCTTTTCCAATCATAAATTGCTACTCCTTTCAAAGATGAATAATCTTCAAAAAAGAACATCACAGCAAAAACAATGTTTCAAACTAATTTTAGCAAGTATACCTACCTACAAATCCACTAATGTTCAATGTTTCTTTGTGAGTAGTAAGCTATGTTATCCTTCTTTTAATAAATGTTATTTCAATGAATTAAATTCAATAATTTTATAATTATTTGTATAGATACATATAATTTTAAATAATACATCTACTAAGTAGTATACCAAAATAAATATTGAAATGTTCACAGCTAAATTATAGCTTGCAGATAAAGTAATAAGCATACAAATTATTAACGACAGTACAATTGATACCATCGTAAGTCCAGTAGGAAAAATCATATCATACATTTTTCCGCATTTTGGACACTTACGGATTGAACGATAAGCGAACTTAAAGATATTAAATTCGTAATCACATTCTTGGCAATTCATTATAATGTACACACCATCACTGTCATATCTCCACTACAATCAAATTCTTTTTGATCTGCTAAGATTAAACAATGTGCTCCTGCTTTTACTGATTTACCTGCTAATGTACCACTACCATTTAGTACACTTACCATCATAAATGGTTTTTCATTTGTGATGGTATTTTTTCCTGTCAAGTCATATTTATGAACTGTAAAGTATTTTCCAGCCACCATTAATTTCTTTGTACCATTTTCAATTGGCATTGCTTCATGATTATCAAGTGTACTACTTACAAATGGAACAGTAGTTACATCAATTGACTGTTGTACATGTAGTTCTCTAGTGTTTCCCATGTCATCTTTACGATTATAATCATACACACGATATGTAATATCTGATGATTGTTGTGCTTCATAAATCATTGAGCCACTACAAATTGCATGAATAGTACCTGTTGGAATATTAAAGAAATCTCCTTCATTTACTTCAAATGAATTTAATAAATTATCGTAGTCATCATTCTCTATAGCATTTACTAATTCTTCTCTAGTTTTAGCATGGTGACCCATAACCATTTTTGTTCCTTCATCAGCTTGTAAAACATACCAACATTCTTCTTTACCTAATGAATTTTCATTAGCTTTTGCATAAGTATCATCTGGGTGAACTTGTACTGATAAGTCATTATTTGCATCTATGATTTTTACTAATAACGGGAACTCATCACCTTCTATATTTCCAAATAATTCACGGTGATTATTCCATAACCATGATAACGTTTTTCCAGCATACTGTCCCTCACTAATTAGACAGTCACCGTTTTTATGGGCTGATATTGCCCAACATTCACCTGTTTTATCACTAGGGATATCATAACCATATACATCTCTTAATTTTTTTCCACCCCAAATCATTTCTTTAAATACCGGGTTTAACCATAATACATTTTCCATATACTTGCTCCTTTATCTTGTCAATTTGATTTTCATCAATAACCATTATACCATGTTTTTTTAAATACGCACTAGTAATTCCGTCACCTTCTACTAGTTTTCTTGTAAAGGTTCCATCATATATTTTACCACATCCACAACTAGGACTTTTTGATTTTAAAATAGCACATGATATATTATTTTCTTTAATGATTTGATAACTTTTTTTAGCTCCAGCAATAAACTCTAAAGTACAATCAATGCCATCCTTAGTAAGTACTTTATCCCCGACAATCTCCACTGGGTTTCTAGGTACTGGCATCCCACCTAGCACTTCGGGACAAATACAAATTGCTTGCTTATTATCTACTAACTCTTTTATCTGGCTATTTAGGTTGTCTTTTCCATCATAGCGACATGCTATACCGGCAAGACAGCTACTAACTGCAATCATCAAAATCACCTCTTTCTTTTTAATTATATAAACATAAACGATAGTTTGCAAGAATATCATTGCATGTTATAATAGATAAAGAGGTGGATTATGAAAGAAAAAAGTTCTGTATTTATGACATATGGTACGACTCTAGGAATGCTTATTGGGGTTATTATTACTGTTGTCATATTATTATTCTACAATCAATACACATATTTAGCTCTTTTTATTATACTGGGACTCGGGGCACTATTTAGAGTCTTAGGATTTTATTTTGATCGTATTGTTGATTCTAAATATAAAAGGTAGTTGTACTTATGTATAGCTACCTTTTTTCTATATAAGAAAATAATTGTATAATTATACATCAAACTGTATAATGGAAAATGCGCTAGGAGGCAGTTTGTTATATGTTAAAAAAATTATTCATAATATTTATAAGTATTATCTTTGTCGGTATTGGGGTTGCACTTACAATAGTAGCTTCTGTTGGAGTTGGTTCATGGGACGCAATGGCCCAAACGGCTAGTGTCATCACAAATACTCAAATTGGTACAATTGGTATCATTTTAAATTGTTTTTGTGTCTTTGGGCAATTTATCATCTTAAGAAAAGAATTCTCAATTCGTCATGTGTTACAAATTCCATTTAGTATTATATTAGGTATCGCAATTAACATTGCTCTAGTTACAATAATCGAAACAGTCCCTCTAGATATATATTGGCACCGCTACATTGTACTAGTCATTGGTTATATAGTTGCCGCATTTGGTGTAGCTATTGTAATGTCGGTAAATCTTGTTACCTTTGCACTTGAAGGATTATGTGTAGCAGCTCAAAAAGTACTTCATATTCCATTTTATAAAATCCGCCAGATAGTTGATATTATTTGTATTCTATTAGTTATCGTTGTCGCTTTACTATTAAACCTTGAAATATATATTCGTGAAGGAACAATAATCGGGATGCTTATTTTTGGCCCTCTTCTAGGTTTATTTACAAAAATTCAAAGACCAATACTAAAAAAATTAAATGTAATTGAAAAACCCTCAGCAAAATGCTAAGGGTTATTTTTCTTTTTAGGCTTATAGAAATATAAAGCAATATAAACAACTGTTAAACATACTGCAATTGTATATGGTAGATATTTATCAAATATTAAATATTGGATATAAGGTAATGTTTCTTTTTCAATATCCATATCACTTATAATTTCTTTTTCATACATTACTTTATCATTAAATGATAAAGTATAGTTGCCTAATTTATCACCAATTTTAATATCTGGTATAATATCTTCAATATTAAACTCCACATCTAAGTCATCAATTGTTGTTCCTACTGGAAGATATAATACTACATCTTCTGGTGCTTCTAGTTTATAACGTTTAATATTTTTTGCATAAAGTACTGGTATTTCAACAAGTTGTGTGCCTTCTTCAATAACTTTAATGTAATCATACTTTTCATCTACCAATTCCATTAAAGCTAAAGTATCACGCAACGCAGGACTTTGTAATTCTGAATCAGTCTTTGCAGTAACTGTAATAGTTAAACGTCCATCTATCTCCACTAATGAAGCTAAACAGCTTTGTGCCTCATCTGTAAATCCAGATTTACACCCAATAATATTACTAATGTCTAAATCTTGCCATGTTCCATATAACAATGCTAAATTTGCCCAATCATGTAGATCGTTTGAACTTGTATAGCTATATGTTGTAAAAATTTCATAAAATTTTTCATTCTCTATTGCAATTCTTGTGATTTCACCCATTTGTCGTGCAGTTGTATAATGGTTGTCATCATGTATTCCAGTTGCATTCATAAAATTTGTATCTTTAAGTCCAAGATCATTTTGAACGTAATCATTCATTGCTTGCACAAATGCTTCTTGATCACCAAATAGGTTAAAGCCTAATGCACGACATGCATCAGCTCCAGAAGGTAGCATTGCTCCATATAATAAGTCATTATACGTTACAGTCTCTCCAATTTGGAAAAAAGCTGCTGATGCCCCTGTTTCAAAAATTGTATCTAAATCACGTTCTTCAATAACCACAGTATCATCGAAGTCAATATCGGGGGATGCTTCAATTTTATTAATTGCAACCATTACAGTTACAATTTTAGTCATACTTGCCGGATACATTTTTTCATCTGCATTTTTATCATATACTACTTCATTCGATTCAAGATCATATGCATATAAGTAATTCGATGTGATTTCCTCTGAATTATCTTCTTGGGCATTAACTGGTGTAATACTTATAAACATAATAAATATTAATAAAATAATTTGTAATTTTTTCACTATGATTTCCTCTTTAAAAAAGATAATTTTGTTTCTGAAATAATAATTGCTACGAATATAAACACAAAACCAAGAATAGACTGCATAGTCAATTGTTCACCATATATTAATACAGAAAATACTACTCCAAACACTGACTCTAAGCTTAGTATTAATGAGGCTTTACATGGGTCAGTTATTTTTTGTCCGATGTTTTGTAATGACAATGCAACAACTGTTGCAAAGACAACTAAATATAATACCTCTAAGTAAACACTAAGTGGTGTTGATAGTATACTTTGCATAGTATTTTCAGTAAATAGACTGACTATTAATGAAAATAATGCTACTACACTAAATTGTACAGTTATTAGAGGTGCTATGTGTTGTTCTTTTGAATACTTGGCAATTGCAAGCATATGAAATGAGAAGAAAAAACCACTCATTACTGACAATAAATCTCCTATTTGTATTTTTAAGCTACCTGTAAGAGATACAAAACCGATTCCTACAAAACAAATAATTGCTGCATAGATGCTATATGAATCAGGTCTTTTTTTATAGAATATCCATGTTAAAAATGGAATAACTGCACAGTACACAGCTGTTAAAAAAGCATTTTTACTAGGGGTAGTATATACTAGCCCTACCGTTTGTACATAGTATGCTAGTGATAGACAACCACCTGTAATCAAACCACCCATGAACTGTTTTTTAGTATATGATGTCAGTTGTCCTTTTTTTACAAAGTAGAAACAGACTCCTAACATAATAAGTGTTGCAAGTGTGAATCTTACAAAAAGGAGTGTTGATGGGGGTAAAAAATCAACAGCACTTTTCATAAAGATAAATGAACTACCCCAAATAATTGCTGCAACAAACAATAATATCGGTCCCATATATTTTTGTCTCATAATATTTTAGTAAAAATAAATGGTACAATGTACCATTTATTTTCCATGTACTGCATTATAGCAACGTACACAAACTTCCCCTTCCATCTCTGCTTTATCAAAATAATTCCAACAACGAGGACATTTTTCACCATCAAATTTTTCTACTTTGATATAGCTACTATCAAACTCAGGTAGTGTTGTATCGTTAACTAATTCAACTTTTGACACTATGAAGTATTGTTTCAAGTCCTCACTTATGCTTTCAACTGCTTTGTATTGATCTTTAAGTGATAATGTTACTTTCGCTTCAAGTGATGACCCGATAACTTTTTGGTTACGTAATTCTTCAATTGCTTTTAGGACATCTTTTCTCACTTGTAAGAAGCTATCAAAGAATGCTTCAATTTCATCACCATTTTCAATTGTTTGTTTTTCTACAATATCTTCTAAGAAAATTGATTCTGCCTTTGTTTCGTCACAGTGGAAATGATCATGTAATTCTTCACTTGTAAAGACAAGCACTGGAGATAATAATTTCATTAATGTTTTTGCATGATAGTATAATACTGTTTGAACTTGACGTCTTCTCGTACTAGCAGCTTGTTCAATATATAATATATCTTTTGTAAAGTCCATATAGAATGCACTTAAAACATTTGTGAAATAGTTTATGATTTTTTGATTTGCTTCTGCAAAATCAAAATCATTATATGATTGATGATATTCATCAACTAAATGGTTTAATTTTTGTAGCATGTATTTATCTACATCATTAAGTTTACTTGTTTCAATAATATCACCTTGTTTGAAATCACTAATATTCCCCAAGATGAATCTCATTGTATTACGAATTTTACGGTAACTTTCTGCTACCTGTTTCATAATATCATCAGAAATACGTACATCAGATTGGTATGCACATGAAGTTGCCCATAGACGAACAATATCAGCACCGTATTGATTTACTAGTTTAATTGGATCTACTGTATTACCTAATGATTTAGACATCTTATTCCCTTTACCATCAAGTACAAATCCATGTGACAATACTGTTTTATATGGTGCTTTATCAAAACATGCAACACCAATAATTAATGATGAGTTAAACCATCCACGATATTGATCACTACCTTCAAAGTATAAATCAACTGGATAGTTATATCCACGTTCTTGCATACATCCTGTATGACTTGAACCAGAGTCAAACCACACATCCATAATATCTGTTTCTTTTTTATAAATACCATTTGGTGATAATTCATTAGTATATCCCTCTGGTAATAAATCTTCTACATCTTTTTCAAACCAAACATTTGAACCTTGTTCTCTAAATAATTTAGAAATATGAGCAAATACTGCTTCATCAATAATTGGACTTCCATCTTCTAAATAGATAATTGGAATCGGAACTCCCCATGTTCTTTGACGTGAAATACACCAATCTCCACGGTCACGTATCATATTATAAATACGTACATGTCCCCATTGATTAACCCATTTAACTTTGTCAATTTCACTTAAGATTTTTTCACGAATCTTATCTACTGAACAAAACCATTGTGCTGTTGCTCTAAAGATTACAGGTTTTTTAGTTCTCCAATCATGAGGGTAACTATGTTTAATCCACTCTAATGATAATAAAGCACCTAATTCTTCTAATGCGAGTCCTACTGTTTTATTTGCAGCATCTACATGTTGACCAACTAAGAACTCTCCTGCTTCTGCCATCATTTTTCCATGTTCATCTACTGGACATAATGTCGGTAAGCCATATTTTTGTCCTACAATAAAGTCATCAGCTCCGTGCCCTGGAGCAGTATGTACACACCCAGTCCCTGCTTCGTCAGTTACATGATCACCTAAGATGATTAAAGTATCTCTTTGATAATATTCATCTTTATCTACAAACGGATGTACACATGTGATTCCTTCTAATTCGCTACCTTTATAGCGTGCGATAATTTCACCAGATAATTTAAATTTTTCTAGTAATGTATCTTTTAAAGTTTCTAAGAAAATTAATTTCCCTTTTTCTGTTTCTACAACACAATACTCTAAACTTGGGTTTAAACAGATTCCAACATTTGCTGGAATAGTCCATGGAGTAGTTGTCCAGATTACGAATTTTTCATCACCTTGTAAAACTCCTTTTGCATCTTTAACATCAAAAGTTACGTAAATAGTTGGTGACTTTACATCGTGATATTCAATTTCTGCTTCTGCTAATGCAGATTCAGAAGAATAAGACCAGTATACTGGTTTTTTCCCTTTATAGATTAATCCATCCATTGCCATTTTCGCAAACACATCAATTTGGTTTGCTTCGAATTCTGGTAATAATGTTAAATATGGATTATCATAGTCTGCAAATGTTCCCATACGAATTAGCTGTTGTTTTTGAATAGCTACTTGCTGTAGTGCATATTCATGACATTTTTTTCTAAAATCAGCTGTTGATAATTCTTTACGGTTTACTCCTAGTTTTTGAATTGCATTCTCAATTGGTAATCCGTGTGTATCCCATCCTGGTATGAACGGTACATGATGTCCTGTCATTGTTTTATAACGTACCATTACATCTTTAATTACTTTATTTAACATATGTCCAATATGCATACTTCCGTTTGCATATGGCGGACCATCATGAAAAGTAAATGTAGGCATATCTTTTGTCTTTTCTAAGACCTTTTGATATAAATTATTTTCATTCCATCTTTCCACGTATTTAGGTTCTTTTGCAGGTAATTTACCCTTCATTTCAAAATCAGTTTTTGGCATTAATAATGTATCTTTGTATTCCATATTTTTCTCCTTCCAAATAAAAAACGCCCTTAAATAAAGGACGTCATTAACGCGGTACCACCTTAATTCATGTATTTTACTACATGCTCTTATCATCTTAACGCGATTAACGGCTACTTCTACTTAAATTCAAAGCGCTACTCCAGAGTGATTTTCATAATGTCCATTATTGATTTCCACCAACCATCAATTCTCTATATACTTTCATTATAAACTGTCTCTATCATTGTATTTACATTTCTTTTTCTTCATTAATTAAATGAAAAACTTCTGAACTGTCGATCGAATCAATTATATCCTTTGACATCTTTTGTACAGATGCTCTAAATTTAATAGCTTGATCTTTAAATTCATCCATTTCTCCTGATAGGCTTCGAACATACTCTAATGATTCTTTTAGTATCATATCAGCATTTCTTTTTGCTTTATCGATTAAATCACTAGCCTCTTTTAGTGCTAACCTTGCGATTTCTTCATTTGTTTTTTCGATAATTGAAACACGATGATTTAACAATGCATTTTGATCTGCTTCGTGAGCTAACTTATCTTTAAGCTCCGTAATTGTATCTTGTAATGTCTTGTTTTTTTCTTGTAAACGTTGCATTTCAAAATCTACTTGTGTTTTATCATATCCTCTAAATTGCTTGTTAAATGAATTCACGGTTTCACCTGCCTATCTGTAGTAATGTCCTTCTATTACATAATTGTCTGCTTTTGTTTTTCGCTCGGTATTATGCAACAAAACCCTTCCATATCGTTTTAACGATATCACATCACTATTATTACATAAATAACTAGTTTCTACAACAATTTTATGATTAACTTTCACATGTCCTGCTTGGATAAAGGTAGCTGCTTTAGCTCTTGAAAGCTTATATAATGATGCAACTATTTTATCAAGACGCATACTTGATACAATAATTGTTTTTATTGAATATTGTTGATTACGTTTTACAACTTCTGTTACTTCTTGAAAGCGTACTGTTGCACGTTTTATTTTTTTACAATTTTCAGATACATATTGATACATCCCGGAATCTAGGGCTATATAAAAATCATCTTCTACTTGTACAATATCACCAAACAATTCACGCTTAACCCCTAGTGACATCATTGCCCCTAAAATATCTTTATGTGTTATTTTTTCAAATTGCTTAGGATAATTTATTTTTATTACTGATACTTCAAAGTCCTGGTTTTCTATTTCAAAATAGCTTGGTGCTAAAATGCATTTTTTATTTTCTGCATCTTCAATTCCACCTTCAAATATAAGTTGTACATCTGTATTTTTACCAACAATACTCGTTATTATTTTTTGATGGTGTGGATTTAGAAACTTTGTACAAATGAGCGTTTGTTTATAGAGAACTTGATCAACGTATGCTAACGCCGTCTTTACAAACTGCTCTTCACCTTTAAAATGTTCGTACATAAAATAAAGTATTAGCCTAGGCTAATACTCACTCTTTTACTCAGATAATTCATCTGCATCTAATTCAATGTTTCCACCCACACCAATATTTTGCGGCGTGCATAAAAATATTTTAGGACCAATTCTTTGAATATCACCATTAATCGCAAAGATTAAACCGCTTAAAAAGTCAATAACTCTTTTTGCTTGTTCTTTTTGTAATCTATGTAAGTTTACAACCGCTGCTTTTTTCATCAATAGATGAGACCCAATCTCTTGGCTATCAGCAAAAGAACGTGGTTCAAATAACATTAAATGACTATCTTTATTTGCATCTAATGCACGTACCGCATCACTTGTTTTCGCATGTTTTGCAGATTCAAACATACTTGTTTTTGCTTCTGTATTTATCTCAACTGTTTCAAATTCTTCTACATCGTTGTTGTCTTCTTCGCTTTCATCAAAAAACCAATTTTTTACCTTTTGTCCGTAACCCATATTCAGACCTCCTTACTAATCTATATAATTATAACATAACTATTTTTTTTTGTATAGAATATTTATTTTGATATACCTTGATAAAACGTTATATTCTATACTATTATGTTGTTGATTTAATTGCTTCAATTACTGCACTAGAGAATGCATGTTCTTCCAACATTGCAACCCCTTTTATCGTAAGACCCCCTGGTGAACATACATTGTCTTTAAGTATCGCAGGATGTAACTTTGTTTCTAATTGCATTGTTCCACTTCCAACGATTGTTTGACTTGCAAGTGAATATGCCACATCTCTTGGCAATCCAAGCATTACACCACCATCAGCCATAGCCTCAATAAATTTATAAACAAATGCGGGTCCACAACCACTAATAGCAGTTCCAGCTGCCATTTGATATGTTTCTAATACTTGCGTTTTTCCCATATCATTGAATAATCTAGTCACAAAATCAAACTCTTTATTATTTAAACTATGTACTTTTTCAAACAACGTCATACCCTGTCTTACTTGTAATGGAGTATTAGGCATAATTGATAGATGTCTGGTAGTTTTTAAAAATAGCGGTTCTAGTTGTTGATATAAGTATCCTGCAACAATTGAAACAACAGCTTTATTTTTTAAAAGTTCTCTATTCTTTTTAATTATCCCTTCAACAATATTTGGCTTAACTGCAAGGAAAATAATATCACTACTTTCGATAACATCTTCTATTGAATCAAGTCCACATACACCTTCTACAACATTACATTTTGTTTTATCAATATCAAATGCATTAATAACACAGTCTTGCTTGATACCTTTTACAATGGCACTAGCCATATTCCCCATACCAATAAACCCTAAATGAAACATTTTATTTCCCCCTTTATTTTAAAAAAAGCTAACAAAGTTAGCTTTAAAATCTACGATTACGTATAAATGAAGTTTCGATGAAATCTTCATCATCTTCCTCTTCTTCAACAATTTCTTGCACAGATTTAACTTCAGTTTGAGCTGGAGCTATTGCTTCTGCTTCATCTTCGAATCCAGTTGCAATTACTGTTACAATAATTTGATCATCTAGGTTGTCGTTAATTGCGATACCTAAATATGTATTTACTTCAGAACCAACTTCTTCAGCAATTGTTTGCAGGGCCACATTTGCATCATGTAGCGAAATGTTTGATCCACCTGTTACGTTAATGATGGCATCTTTTGCACCTGTTACAGCTACTTCTAATAACGGTGATGCAATTGCAAGTTTTGCAGCTTCTTTTGCCTTTTCATCACCTGAAGCCATACCAATACCAATTAATGCATTTCCGCGGTCACGCATTACTGACGATACATCAGCGAAATCTAAGTTAATTAATGCTGGAATTGCGATTAAGTCAGTGATAGTTTGTACCCCTTGACGTAATACATTATCAGCTTCTTTAAATGCTTCTTGCATTGGTCTTCCACCAATTAATTGTAGTAAACGATCATTAGATACTACGATAATTGAATCTACGTTTGCACGTAATTCAGCTAATCCTTCACCTGATTGTTTCTTTCTTTTTCCACCTTCGAATGTGAATGGTCTTGTAACAACACCAATTGTTAAAGCACCTAATTCTCTAGCAATTTTAGCGATAACTGGCGCAGCACCTGTACCAGTTCCACCACCCATACCAGCAGCAACAAATACCATGTCAGCTCCTTCAAGTGCTTCTCTAATGTCTGCTTCTGATTCTAATGCAGCTTTACGCCCCACTTCTGGATTTCCACCTGCACCAAGACCTTTTGTTAATCCTGCTCCTAAAGTGATTTTATTATCTACCGCTGAACGTCTTAATACTTGAACATCAGTATTTGCGACATAAAAATCAACACCTTGTACTCCATCTTCAACCATGCGGTTTACTGCGTTGTTTCCACCGCCACCGACACCGATAACTTTAATTTTTGCAACTTGTTCGAACTCTAATGTTTCATTCATCTCATCTACCCCACTTTTACTCTTCGCTTAAAAAAGCGTCTAATATCTTTCCAAATTTATTTGATTTTTTTTCTACTTTTTCACTTGTTACTTTTGGTGCTTTTGTTAATCCCTTAAATCGAAGTGTCATTGTTGACGATACATCTTCTAACATCAGTGATGCAGGATACTTTCCACCTATTTTTGATCTTTCTAATAAATAATATAATAAACCTAGTGATGATACATATGACATATCACGAACGCCAATTGTTTCTGGACGATACATCCTAACTGGAGATTGCAATACTTCACTTGCAACAACGTCTAACAGCGCTAATTCACTCCCACCACCAACTAATAATATTTCTTTTTCTTCAACTTTTTCAATTACACTAATTCTTTCTTTAATTACTTCCATTACTTCTTTAGCAATATCACTTAAGATATTCGCTAGATCTTTTTGCATATAATCTTTACGATTATCTAAAAGATATGTCGTATGAATTATATCATCTTGACCAACTGTAGTATCTAGCGAACCATATTTTATTTTATATGCTTCTGCTTGATTCATAGTAATTTGGAACTCTTGTGCAATACGTTTTGTAAAATCATATCCACCAACATGACATGTTGTTAAATATTGTAAGTAACCATCTTTGAAGTAAGATATAGTAGTTAATTTATATCCTATATCAATTAAAATTGCACCTTCTTGTAAATATACCTCATCAAATGCTTCTTTCGCACTTGAATAAGCATTTACTCCAATCTCTAGAATTTCAACATCCGCTTTTTCTATTGCACTTAAATACGGATATAACAATTTTTTATCTGTTGTAATTACTTGAGTATCAACAATAAGATTTCTTGTAATCTCATTGATTGGTGCCTTGCTTGTTACACCTTTATCACTTTGGTATTGAACTGGAATTACTGATATCACCTCTTCACGTTTACTTCTTTTAAAATTCGAAGATAAACGTAAACAGCGAATTACATCTTCATGAGTTATTTTAGCCCCTTCTTTAGCTAGGGTTGTACTACCATTGCTTTGATACAAATTAGCACGTAATGACGGTATATTTACTGCCACACTTGTGATTTTAGTATCTAGTTCATTTTGGGCATCAAGAATTAATGTACGAACGTCTCTACTTAATGTTGATTCATCTTCAACAACGCCTACTTTTATTCCATGTGAAGGTATTTTTTTTGCATATAATACATGCAATGATGTACCGACAATTTCTGCCACTACAAGCTTTAATGTTGCACTCCCAATGTCTAAAGCTGCATAGATATCTCTCATTGTAACTCTCCTTTAATCAATACTATATACATAGTATCATATTTTTGTCATATTTTAAATATATTATCGTATTAAACCAACACTTTTTTATTCTGTAACATATGAATATTTACCATTTAAATCGAACATTTTTCCATCCGGATAATCACTTTGCAACTTAGACATTGTATCCCCTTGTAATTGACTTGCCATATCTTCAATTCGTACTATAAATATTACTCCATTATCTAAATGGAGTTCAACTCTTGTTTGATCACCAGGTTCAGGCTTATAAAATGCATCTGATACAATACCGGTTACCTGTGATGGTAGTTTTGCATATTCAATAGAAAATGTTTTAAGTAATTCTTCATCAAAATCATGCAGAAGTGTTGCAGCAGAAACTTCCTTTAACCCTGTTTCTTTATCAACATTAATCATTTCTCCTGAATCATTTACTAAAGTATATAAATCTTTTGTTACTTGATAAGCTAACACTTCGTTTTCGATTACTGTAATGCTTACATCACCCAATAGTGATTTGGTAACATTTGCCTCCTTGATTCCAGGAATATTTTCCACACTATTTTTTATATCTTCAGTTTTTGTGAATAAGGCGATATTTTTTTGTTTTTCCACACCACATTGTTCAATTATTTCCTCAGTGCTAATGTAGATATTTCCTTTTACTACAATACTTTGTATCCTACTATATCCACTCACAAAGAATCCAATTATTAATCCAATTATTAAAAGAACCAAGAACACTCTGGTTTTTTTTATACGCTTCGCTTTTTTTCTTTTCTTATAAATTTCTTTTACTTGATTGCGATCATGTTCACGGTTCATACTTTACCTCGCTATTCCCAGTTTACGTAACAAACCTCTTCTTTAAGAGTAATAGAGAATTTCTCGTAAACCGACTTTTTAATAAACTCGATTAAATCCTTTATATCTTTTGCACTTGCATATCCATCGTTCACTATAAAATTAGAATGTTTTTCAGATACTTTTGCTCCACCAATTTGGTAGCCACGTAGCCCAACACTATCAATATAGTACCATGCACCATGCTCATCAGGGTTTCTAAAGACACTTCCTGCACTTGGGAAATTCCATGGTTGAGTTGACATTCTTCTTTCTTTACGTTTATCTAAGACTGCTTTAATTTCTTGAGGATCGCTTGTTTCCATCACAAAAGATGCTTCTACAATTGTCCAGTTCAAATTCTTTTGAAATACTGATTTTCGATATGTAAAACCTAATTCTTCTTTTGAAAGTGTATTACTCTTTCCATTTGAATCAACATAAGTAACAGTATCTACAATACTAGCCATATCATACTTATATGCCCCAGCATTCATATAAATTCCACCACCAATGGTTCCAGGTATCCCCGACATAAATTCAAATCCGCTTAATCCACTATTTGCAGCTTTATATGAAAGTGTAGTCATCATCATTCCTGCACCCGCAATAATTTTATTTCCGTTTATCTTGTATGTTGAAAAGTGTGGTTGCATAGTAATGATTACACCATCATATTCTTTATCACCAAATAAAATATTTGAACCATTTCCAATAATAAAATATGGAACTTCTTTTTTTATACAACATTGTATTACTCTACAAAGTGATTCAACGTCTTTTACTTTCACTAATACTCTAGCCGGTCCCCCAACTCGAAATGTAGTATATTTATACATTGGTTCTTCTTGTAAAATTTCTCCTACTTCCAACGCATTTAATTCATCATAGATTTCTTTAAAAACCATTATTTTTCTCCTATAATTTGTAACATAAATTGATACATATCGTCACTTGCGTTTGGTGTAGCGAGTAATTTCATGTTTTCTTTCATGCTTTCTACCTTATTTTTATCTTCAATAAAAGAAGTTATTTTTTCTACTAAGTTATCTTTTGTCAGTTCCTTTTCTAATATCATCATTGCTGCTTGTTTTTCAACTAACTCACGAGCATTATACTCTTGATGATTCGCGGTAACATATGGACTTGGAATAATTAAGGTTGGTACATTCAGTGCTACTACTTCACTTAGCGTCGATGCCCCAGCGCGAGTCACTACTAATGTTGCTTTAGCTAGTACACTTAGCATATCATCCAAATACTCAACCACTTTTACATTTTGAGGAGCCACTGTATTTTCAATAATGTTTTGATAATCATTTTTACCCGTAACAAACAATACATCATAAGGTTGATTTCCTAGTGATTGCATTGCTTCAGAAACTACTTTATTAATTGTTTTTGACCCTAAACTTCCCATAACAATAACTACAAAATCGCGTTCTTTTGATAATTCATATTTTTCATAGATTTCATCATTTGATTCCATGCTTAAAATAGCACTTGACCTTGGGTTCCCAAATAAGTATGTTTTATTTTTAGGGAATTCTGCCATTGCTTTTTGATAACAACATACAATCCCGTCAACTTTATCTACTAATATTTTATTTGTAAGTCCGATTATTGAGTTTTGTTCGTGTATCATTGTTTTATACCCTAATTGTTGTCCTGCTTTAACAACACTTGCGCTAGGATAACCTCCAAAACCAATAATTATATCCGGATTGAATTCCTTAACTATCTTTCGCGCTTTAATGATTGACTTAATAAAAATCATTACAGCTACTGCCTTTTTAAAAGGATTACCACTCAATCCTTTTACATGTAACCCACGATACTCATATCCTTGATTTGGTACAACAGTCGCTTCTAAACGATCGGTTGTCCCTACAAATAAAAATTCCACATCATCTCTTTTACTTTTTATATATTCAACAAATGCTAGTGCTGGATATAAATGCCCCCCAGTACCACCTGCTCCAATAATTATTTTCATAAAATATCTCCTTTAATCCGCTCTATTATATCATAATTAATTGATTTTTGGTACCCTATCACGGGAATTGTAATAGACTTCTTTTTGACATAAATGAAAAAGGAGCCTATGCTCCTTTTAGAATTCTGTAACAATTTTTTTGAAATAATCGCCACGCTGTTGATAACCACTAAATTCATCAAATGAACTAGTCGCAGGCGAAAGCAGTATAATATCATCCAGCATAGCATTTTCTAATGCATACTTTGTTGCTTGTTCTAAAGTTTCTATTACAACAGTATTTTCCACTTGTAATTCATCTTTAAAACGCTCTCTAGCAGCTCCAAAAGTAATTACTTGCTTAATATTATCTCTGTATGGTTGTAAAACTGTCATATCTAAACCTTTGTCAAACCCACCAACAAGTAAAATAACTGGCTTTTCAAAAGCTTTTAATGCGATTATTGTTGCATCTGTATTTGTTGCCTTAGAATCGTTATATACATCAACACCATTGATATTTCTAACATGTTCGATACGATGTTCTACACCGCGAAATTGACTTACAACTTCATTTATAGTTTTCGTATCAACATTCATCGCTTTAGCGATGCATATCGATGCCATTATATTTTGAATATTATGATTTCCAACTACTTTAATATCTGTTTTATTAATAATACATTCACCCTTATAATAAATTGCATTATCATAGTACATACAATCTCCTTGACTAGTAAGCGAAAAGCTAAGCGTAGGACATTTTGGTGGCACCTTTGAAAGATATTCTTGAAGAGTAGTGTCATCTTGATTAACAACATAGTACCCATCTAATTGATTTTCATATATTCTTGTCTTTGATATATAGTACTCTTCCAATGTTGCCATATAATCCAGATGATCTGGTGTAAGGTTTAAAATTGTAGACACTGTTGGTGTGAATTTATCAATATCTAAGAGTTGAAAATTACTCATTTCTAACACGATATAGTGATTTTCATGAATATCTAAATCAAACTTGTCAACAATCTCACATAATGGTGTACCAATATTACCTGCTAAATGTACATTTTTGTATTTAGACTTTAAAATGTCATATATAAGTGTTACTGTTGTTGTTTTTCCATTAGTACCAGTAAGCGCAATATAGTTTTGTTTCTTTGCGATTTGGTATGCTAATTCTATCTCTGTATATACAGGGATATTTCTTTGTTTTAGACGTAGAACAAAATCTTTTTGATAATTGATTCCTGGGTTTTTGATAACCATATCAAAATCTTCTTCAAACAACTCTAAAGGATGACCACCACAAACCATGCGCACCCCTTGTTTAATATACTCATCATATTCAGCTATATCCTCTCGTCTATCACTTGCATTTACAGTAATGTTTGCTTTTGCTTTTTGTAACAATGAAATTGCCGCTTTACCACTTTTTGCAAGACCTAAAACGAGTACTTTTTTTCCCGATAACATATTATAAAACTCCTATAACAATTCCTGCTAAGGCACAAATAAATGCCATAAACCAAAATGAAATAACAACTTGTTGCTCATTCCAACCAAGCATTTCAAAATGATGATGTATTGGTGCCATTTTAAATACACGTTTGCCACGGAATTTAAATGATAGAACTTGAATAATTACTGACATTGTCTCCATTACATATACACCACCAATTAAGACTAATAATATTTCTTGTCCTGTTAGTATCGCAAGTGCTGCTAACATTCCACCAAGGGCTAGTGAACCAACATCCCCCATAAATATTCTAGCTGGGTGATAGTTAAATACCATAAAGCCAAGTAATGCTCCGATAAGTGCAATTGTGTAACTTGCGACTATGTAATCTTTTACAACTATTGAAAAAATTATAAATGGTGCCAATGCAATCATTGTTAGTCCAGTTGCTAGTCCATCTAAACCATCTGATAAATTTACACCATTACTTGTTGCTGTGAACATAAAGTACACTAATACGGGATATAAAAACCCTATATCAACAGATATATTAACTAATGGTATCATGATTGATGTATCAAAATTAGGAATGAAGTTGATTGCTAGAATGTAAAATAATATCGCAACAGCAGATTGTGCAGCATATTTGTATAATGCTTTTAACCCTTCATTATCTTTTTTAATAATAATCAAAGCATCGTCTACTAATCCGATAATTCCAAACCCTACAAACGCAAATGTGATTAAAAGAAATACTGGATTAAGTAAGTTTTTATAATTTATTATTGCTGCTGCAATTACAGTAGCTAGAATAAAAACAATCCCCCCCATGGTTGGTGTTCCACTCTTTTTCATGTGTGATTCTGGACCTTCAACTCTTTGTACTTGTCCATACTTCATTTTATGTAGAAATGGTATTACTTTTGGCATTGCAACTATTACTATACCCATTCCAAGCATAAATGCTCCAATTAATGATAAAAATCCCATATATATCAGCCTCTTTTCTATAAAATACTAACCTACTATACCATATTATCGCTTTTTCTTCAAATGCAAATAATTATAGTATAATTATAATATTTTTATATAATCTTTTGAATTCATTTTACAACTTCGTTAAATTAACGTATTGTTAAAGTAGGAGGATTATTTATGGAAGAATATATCTTAACAATTGACCAAGGAACAACTAGTTCTCGTGCTATCATTTATAATAAAAAAGGCCAAGTCATTGCAACTGGGCAAAAACAAATTGTTAATCAATACCCTCATGCAGGATGGGTGGAACAAGATGCCCAAGAAATATGGGCAAGTGTTGTTGGTGTAATGTTTGAAGCATTTGCAAAATCTGGAATTAGCGCTAGCCAAATCGCAGCAATTGCGATTACTAACCAAAGGGAAACAACAGTTTGTTTTGATGCCAAAACTGGTACACCAATCTATAATGCCATCGTGTGGCAATCAAGACAAAGTGATGACTATTGCAAGTTACATAAGGATAAAGAGGAATTCATTAAGAAACGTACTGGTTTATTAGTAGACCCATATTTTAGTGCGAGTAAAATACGTTTTATTTTAGATAAGACAAATACTCAAGAGGCAGCAAATAATGGTGATATATTATTTGGAACAATAGATAGTTGGTTAGTCTACAAGCTAACAAATGGTAAAACTCATGTTACCGATCTTTCAAATGCATCTAGAACGATGTTAGTAAATTTAGAAACATTAGATTATGATGAAGAGTTATTAAAGATTTGGAATATTCCACGCAAGATGTTACCGACAATCGTTGATAGTAGTGGTATCATTGCGCATACACAAAACATATTTGAAACTTCTATTCCTATTGCTAGTATTATTGGAGATCAGCAAGCCGCCCTTTTTGGACAAACTTGTTTTAAAGAAGGGGAAGTTAAAAACACATATGGAACTGGTTGTTTTTTACTTATGAACACTGGTACAAATGTAATCCACTCAAAAAACGGTTTAGTAACAAGCATTGGATGGCGTATTGGCGGTCAAACAAATTATGTATTAGAAGGTAGTGTCTTTAATGCAGGTGCCTCTATTAACTGGTTACGTGATGGGATTAAAATTATTGAAGAACCAAAACAAACTGAATTAATGGCTAGAGAGTGTAATGATGATCAAGACATCTATGTTGTTCCTGCTTTTACCGGTCTAGGTGCTCCATATTGGCGTCCAAACGCTAAGGGGGCAATGTATGGCTTAACGCGCAATACAACAAGACGTCACATCGCAAAAGCCACTTTAGAATCCCTTGCTTACCAAACATATGATGTTGTTGAAGCAATGCAACAAGATTCTAATATTACTATTAGTTCTTTACAGGTTGATGGTGGTGTTGCTAAGAATAATTACTTACTACAATTTCAAAGTGACATCTTAAACGTTTCTGTTACAAAGGCCTCTAACAATGAAGCAACTGCACTTGGTGCATTTTATCTTGCTGGCCTTGCAATTGGTTTTTTTAAGGACCAAGATGAAATAAGAAAGTTACAAAAACAAAAATTGATTTTTTATCCAAGTATGCCCGAAACAATCAAAAGTAATAAAATTAAAAAATGGAAAAAGGCTGTTGAAGCAACTATATTATTTGATTAAAAAACCTTGTCTCATTTAAAAGTAACTACTAGATACTTTTATTTGAAACAAGGTTTTCTTTATAAGTAATATCTTTGGAAGTATTGCATACGTAACAAGTCAAAGAAAGTTAATAATTGATAATTAAAATCTATTCCATCAAAACGTCCAGGAATGACAAGTGTATGTTCACATACTCGATGTTCTTCAACATCATATGTTGGATTTTGTGTAAGTAGAATACATGTAGCATTATCAACATTCATTTCTTTTACGCAATGTGTTGTGTCTAAAAGGGTTCTCCCTGTAGCACTAATAAATAATACAACATCATCTTTTGTTGCAACTAAACTTTCATCAAAATGATGGAACTGGATAACTGGCTTCCCGAAGCTTATAAGATCAGTTTGAAATTCTATTGCAAGAGATGACGGATAAATAGCGCCTATTATAATTACTCTTTTAGCTTTGAACATCAAATCGCAAAGTTCACCGGTTTTTTCATAGAAATAATCTTTATCCATTTTAGAATCCAAACGATTCAATAATATTTCTTCATCAACTCCAAATAGTCTTGCACGTATTTGTCCAAGTCTCACTGTATTATCATCTAGTAATCGATGTTTGAATTCCTCGAAACTATAAAACCCAAGCAAGTCGCAAAATTCATTTATTGCTTCTTTTTTAAAGCCGTTTTCTTCTAATTCATCCATTGTAACATCCTCAAATCTTGTATAATTACAAATCACATATTTACAAAAAAGATATTTTTCATCATATATCAACGTTCCATATGCATAAGCTAATACTCTACTAATTAATAAATTCATCATTATATTATTTCCCCCTAGTCTAGCGCATCTATTTTTTTAATCACAAACACTTCTTTTGTTTCTAGACATAGACAATTTAATTGTCCATTCATAAAACTACCAAGTCCACCATCAATACCTATTTTATCTTTATGAACAGGGTCATACCATACATCAAAACATTCTCGAGTTGAATGTAAATGATTTGTTGGAGTATGACCAAAGATAATCATTTTATTATCCAAACCTTTAGATAAATAAAACCATTCCCTCATCCATGCACATTCTTCTTCACTTTGTTGGTAAAGTCCTTTTTCAGGATTTATCCCTGCATGTATTAATACATATTGTTGATTATTCACAGTTAATTCTACAAAGTTTGGAGATGAATCAACAAATTTTATCACCATACGATAAAATGCTGCTTTAACTACTTGATAATCATCATCTCTAAAGCACTCCTTTTTTAAATACTTATGGTAATTATGACAGGTCTTTTGTCCACCATTTTGATACCACATACGTAGTTCACTAGAACCTCGTTCATTTTTTATAAATGCTTCTCGCATCATTATTTCATGATTCCCTTTGATAAGATGTATGTTTTTATGTTTTTGAATGTAAAAATATATCTCAAGACTATATTCACCGCGATCACAACAATCACCTAGAATATATAGTGTATCTTTTTCATCAAATTGTACCTTCTTCAACATTTCTAGTAATATTTTATAATTACCGTGTAAATCGGAAAGTACATACGTCTTATTTGCCATTTTACCACCTTCTTTATTACAGTGTATCAAAAAAACAATAGGCTTTCAATTTGTAAATGAAAAACAAAGATATAAACTATCTTTGTTTTATATTAATAGCAACATCTGGATAATTTGTGAATATGCCATCTACCTTTAAATCAAGGCATTGTTGCATCATCTCTGGTTTATTTATTGTCCAAATATTTACTTTTAGATTTTGCATATGACAATTCTTAACAAAATCTTTTATTTTAAGACAAGTTTTTGGAGGATGAACGGCAATACCTTTATGCTTTATCACATAATTCCATGGCTCAATCATAACCCCTTCATATAAGAATCCTAAACGATTTTTTACATTTAAGCTTGTGAGCTTTTGTAAAGTTAAGTGATTAAATGATGAATAACATACACGTTTTTGATAGCCATACTCTTTTACAAGATCTAATACTGCTTTTTCTATTCCATCATAGAAGTGAACATCTGTTTTAATTTCTAATTGCAAACACACATCACTATCTTTTACTAAATCAAATAATTCTCGTAGTGTCGGTATCTTACAATTAGCATAGCCTTCCATGCCATTGCTTGCATCTAGCTCTAACAATTGATTATATGTCATGTCTTTCACTCTACCAACACCATTCGTTGTTCTATTTACTGTCTCATCATGTATTAACACTAACACATTATCTTTAGTAAGGTGGATGTCTGTTTCAATTCCATCAATATCAAATTCTAATGCTTTTTTAAATGCTTCCATTGTATTTTCTGGTGCATAACCACTTGCGCCACGATGTGCGTATATCTTCATTATTCTATCTCCTAAGTACTATATGCCCTATTATACAAAAAAAAGACTTGCTTGCAAGTCTAAATTATAAAGTAAATCAAAACAATAATACCTAAAACAATACGATACCACCCAAACACTGTAAAATCGTGCTTTTTTATGTACTGCATTAAAAACTTAATAGAAATAACTGATACTATAAATGCCACAAACATACCAACTAATAAAGTAAGTATTTCCGCAGTGGTAAATACAAAACCAAATTTCACTATTTTAAGTAAACTTGCACCTACCATTACAGGAATTGCTAGGTAAAATGTGAACTGCGCTGCTACTGTACGTGAAGTCCCTAATAAGATACCACCAAGTATTGTTGCACCAGACCTAGATGTCCCTGGTATTAGTGCTAGTAATTGGAATATTCCAATATATAATGCTGTTTTATACGTAAGCTCTCTAATATCTGTTATTTTAGATATATTTGTTTTATTACGTTTTTCAACAACAATAAATAACACCCCATACACAATTAACATTACTGCTACCGTAAATGGATTATAAAATAGTTCATCAATAATATCATCAAACATCAACCCTATTATAGCTGCCGGAAGGCAGGCAAAGATTATCTTATACCATAATGACATTATATCCATTTTTATATGTATTTTTTTTTCAAATGAAACTGGTAATAAATCTTTAAAGTATATAACTACAACAGCTAATATTGCACCTAGTTGTATTACTACTAAAAATAATTCCATAAACTCTGCTGAAACATTTAATTTGATAAATTCATCTACAAGTATCATATGTCCTGTACTACTAATTGGTAGCCATTCACTAATTCCTTCTACGACACCTAAAAATATAACTTTAAATAATTCAATTGTTGCCATAATACTCTCCTCATGTGGTTTCTAGTATATCATAACTTAATTATTATTTATAATGTTTTTTAGAAAATAAAAAAGGAGATTACTCTCCTTTGATATTATTTTACAATATGACAAGCTACAAAATGATTTGGCTTTACTTCACGTAAAACTGGTTTATCTGTATGACACTTATCACACGCATGCATACATCTTGCAACAAAAGGACAACCAGCCGGTAAGTTAATTGGACTTGGTACATCTCCTTGTAAGATGATTCTTTCTTTTTGTCCTTCTAAATCCGGATCAGGAATAGGTACTGCTGATAGTAATGCCTGAGAATATGGATGAAGTGCTTCATTATATACATCATTTGCAGGTCCTACTTCAACCATGTGACCTAAATACATTACTACTATACGATTTGAGATATATTTTACGATATCTAAATCATGCGCAATAAATAAATACGTTAATCCTAATTTCTTTTGTAAGTCAATTAAAAGATTAATAATTTGTGATTGAATAGAAACATCTAGTGCAGAAATTGGTTCATCACAAACTAAGAATTCAGGTTCAACCGCTAATGCTCTTGCGATACCAATACGTTGTCTTTGTCCACCTGAGAACTCATGTGGGAAACGATTACGGTGTTCTTTGTTAAGTCCTACTAATTCTAGTAATTCTTCAACACGTTTTGAACGACCTGCTGCATCGTACATTCCATGAATTTCCATACCTTCTGCAATAATATTTCCAACTGTCATACGTGGATTTAGTGACGCATAAGGATCTTGGAAAATCATTTGTGCTTTTTTAGCATATTTAAAACGATCTTTATTAGAATGAATATTAACTATTTCACCGTTATATTCGATAGTTCCACTTGTAGGATTATAGATTCCCATTACAGTTCTACCAAGTGTAGATTTACCACATCCTGATTCACCTACTAATCCAACAGTTTCTCCCTTAAAGATATCGAATGATACATTTGATACTGCTTTAAGTCTTCCACCTTCTACTCTAAAAGACTTTGATAAATCTTTAATTGATAATAATGGAGTATTTGACATATTAGTTACCCTCCTTAGTAGTTGTTGGGCAATCTTTATGTAATAACCAACAAGAAACTTCATGACCGTTCCCTAAAGTAAATTTAGGTGGTTGGTTTTCTTTACATATTTTCATGCATTGTTCACAACGTGCAGCGAATCCACATCCTAAAGGCGGTTTAACTAAATCTGGTGGTGTTCCAGGAATTGAAGTTAATCTTTCATCTTTCGATGTATCATGCTTTGGTAATGAACTTAATAACGCTCTTGTATAAGGATGACTTGGATTATGGAAAATATCTCTTGAAACTCCTGTTTCAACTACTTGTCCGGCATACATAACTGCTACTCTATCAGCTAAGTTTGCAACTACTCCTAAGTCATGTGTAATTAATACAATTGCAGTACCTAAATCGTTACGGATTTCTGATAATAAATCAATGATTTGGGCTTGAATTGTAACATCTAATGCAGTTGTTGGTTCATCTGCAATTAAAAGTTTTGGATTACAAGAAAGTGCCATTGCGATCATCGCTCTTTGTCTCATCCCACCAGAGTATTGATGTGGGTATTGTTTTGCTCTTTCTTTAGCGTTTGGTATTTGTACTTTTTCAAGCATTTCAATCGCTTTAGCGTTTGCTTCTGCTTTTGATAAATTTTGATGATGCTTAATAGCCTCAACAATTTGCTTTCCAACTTGCATTGTTGGATTTAAACAAGTCATCGGATCTTGGAAAATCATACTTACTTCCTTACCACGAATTTCTTGCATTTTTGATTCTGGTGTATTAACAATGTCAATACCATTTAATGTAAGCTCACCTGACTTGATTCTTGCAGGTGGCATTGGATTTAATTTCATTATCGTTTGTGCTGTTACAGATTTACCACAACCTGACTCACCTACTACCGCAAGTACTTCACCTTCTTCTACATGGTATGATACACCACGTACAGCTTGTACTTCACCAGCATATGTGTCAAATGATACGTATAAATCTTTTATATCTAGAACTTTACTCATATCTTATCTCCTTAATTTTGGATCGAATGCATCACGTAATTTATCACCTAACATATTGAAGCTTAGCATGATTGAAGAGATTAATGTTGCAGGTACCCATAATTGCCATGGATATTGTTGGAACACTGCTACACCTTCATTTGCTAATACCCCAAGAGATGCTCCTGGTGGTTCAATACCTAATCCAATGAATGATAAAAACGCTTCAGTAAATATAACTGATGGAATTGCCATTGTTAAACTTACTACAATAATTGATAAAATATTTGGTATTAAATGTTTTATAATGATTCTACTTGCACTTGCACCCATTGTTTGTGCAGAAATAACAAATTCTTGTCCTTTAAGACGAATAATTTCCCCACGTACAAGTCTTGCCATACTCACCCAACCAACGATTGAGTAAGCTATGATAATTGTAGAAGTACCACGACTATCACTTAATGACATCAATAAGATAACAATTAATAAATATGGAATACCGTTGATGATTTCAACAATACGCATCATGATGTTGTCTAAACGACCACCAAAGTATCCTGCTATACCACCATAAATAACTCCAACCACACAGTTGATAGCAACTGCGGCGATTGCAATGAATAATGAAATACGAACACCTTCGGCAGCACGCACTAATACATCACGACCTAAACTGTCAGTCCCTAGTAAGAAGAAATGTCCATCTATACTTGTAAACATCGGACTATTCGAATATAGTGGATGGATTTGATCATATGAATAAGGTGAAAACATTGGAACAAATACTGCAAAAGCAATAATTAATCCTAAAAGAAGTAAAAATACAATTGCCGCTTTATCTTTAATTAGACGACCAAATGCATCTTTCCAGAAGTTTGTAGATGGTCTGCTCATTTCATTTAAACTAGCTAAGTCTTGGCCAACTACTTCAAACATATTTGTATCAATAGTTGACGTTGCAATTAAGCTTTGTTTTATATTTTCCATTATTTACTTTTGCCTCCTTTCACTGATATTCTTGGATCAATTACAGAATATAAAATATCTACAATTAATGTTGCAATTACTAAGAATGTCCCATAGAAAAGAGTACTTCCTGCAATCATAGTATAATCATTTTGTGTAATAGCATTGATAAAGAATTTACCCATTCCTGGAATATTAAATACTTTTTCAACTACGAACGCCCCTGTAAGTACAGCAGCTGCAATTGGTCCTAAAACAGTAATTACAGGCATAACTGCATTACGAATAGCATGACGCCATACAATAACACGTGTTGATAACCCTTTTGCTTTTGCTGTCTTAATATAATCAGATGCTAGTACATCTAACATACTTGTTCTCATAAGCCTTGATACCGTTGCTAGTGACCCTAAACCTAGTGCCAATGACGGTAGCCATTTCGATGGTTCTGTAGTCCAACCTGTAACTGGAATAAGACGAATTCCTAAATCATTTAATTGTAATGAAATAAAATATTGAAGTAATGCAGCTACGATAAAGCTTGGTACTGATACCCCAATAACCGCGATTAGCATTGAAAATGTATCACCTTTTTTCCCACGATGGATTGCTGCATATGAACCTAGCCCAATACCACCAACTGTTGCAAAAACAAGTGCACGGATTCCTAATTCAAAAGAATATGGGAAAGATTCCATGATGATTGTTGTTACTGGACGATTTGAACGAATCGAAACCCCTAAATCACCTTTAAACACATTTGAAACATAAAGTAAAAATTGTTCCCATACCGATTTGTTTAATCCGTATTTTTCTCTTAGTGCTTCTAATGTCGCCTCACTAATCGGTTTATCTCCAATAAATGGATCACCTGGCAAGAATTGCATCATTAAGAATGTAATTAACATTAATACAAAAATTGTGATTACTGCATACATTATTCTTGTTGCTATGTATTTTTTCATTTTTTTCTCCTTTTTTAGTTTATTACAGTATAAAAAACCACATTAAGCGGTCTAGTCCTAGTGTTTATATAACATCCTATACTCCCTTAGGTAACTACCTACTCTTTATACTCATATCCTTATTTTGTAGATAGCCTAGAAATATATTAAGTAATTATGCATTACTTGACATATTTCTATACTATCAAAAAGTTAAAGAGCTATGTAACACATAGCTCTTTGTGTTAAAACTTAAATTATTTTATGTAAGCACCAGTTAAATCTAAATCTTGGAATGCTGTTCTTACAACACCTTCTAAACGATCAGATGTAACATAGTCTCTTTGACGCCAATAAAGAGTTCCGATTGGAGATTCTTCAGCTAATAATTCTTCTGCTTCGATTAATAAAGCAGTACGAGCATCTGCATTAGATTCAGCACGAGCATCTGCGATTAATTGATCATATTCTGCATTAGACCATCCAGCATGGTTGTTACCACTTGTAGTAACCCATAAATCCATGAAAGTCATTGCATCATTGTAATCTGGTCCCCAACCTGCATAAACTAAATCGAAGTCTTGTTTAGACATACGGTCTAATCTAGTTTGGTAAGTTACTTGCTCAATTGATACAGTAATTCCTAAATTATCTTGTAAAGATGCTTGAATGAATTCATAGTAACGTTTTGCAGAATCCCCTTCATCTCCTAAGATTGTAAGTTCGAAATCTTCTACTGCGATTCCTTCTTCAGCTAAACCTTCTTCTAATAAAGCTTTTGCTGCTTCGAAATCTCTTGAAGTATCTAATAATTCACCAACTGCTGCTTGGAATTCACCATTTTGAATAGCTGCAGGTGTATAAGAAGTTGCGATTGATGAATCATTTTTAATGATTTGTTCTACTAATGTAGCTGCATCAGCACCAATTGTTAATGCTTGACGTACTTTTTTATTATTTAATCCTGGATTATTTACATTGTATTCTAAGTACCAAGTTGATCCATCATCATAAGCTAAAGTTTCAACACCATCAGCTTCTAATTGTTGTTTTTGATCAGCTGTTAGACCAATTAAATCCATAGATCCTGCATTATATTCATTTAATGCAGTATTTGTATCAGTAATCATTTTCATTGTGATTTTATCTAATTTGATATCATCAGCTGCATAGTAATTTTCATCTTTTACTAAAACGATTTCTGATTCATGAGACCATGATTCCATAATGAATGGTCCATTAGTAACGATATTATCTGCTTCTGTAGCATATTTAGCGAAATCTAAAGGATCACTTGCACCAGCATCAGCTACTGCTTTTTCGTTTAATGGATAGAAGTTCATGAACGCTAATACCCCTAAGAAATAATCATGAGGTCCTGTGATTTTAATTTCTAATGTGTAATCATCAATTGCTTTATAACCAACGTTTTCTAAAGCTGTTGCTAATTCTTCATCAGTTGTTGAATTTAATACATCTTCAGCACCTTGAATTAATGGTGCCCAAGTACCTGCATATTTAGCACCGTAAGCTGGTGTAAATAAAGTATCCATTGCATAAACAAAGTCATTAGCAGTTACTGGCTCTCCGTTTGTCCAAGTCATGTCATCTCTTAAGTTAAATGTGTAAGTTAATTTATCTTCTGAGATATCCCAATCTTTTGCAACACCTGGAATTGGTTCATCGTTTTCATCTAGTGAAACTAAACCAACCATAATATGACGCATTACGTTCCCGTCAATTGATCCTGTAGCAAGAACAGTGTTCATGCTAGAAGGTTCACTACCTAAGTTTACTACTACTTCTGCCGCACCATCAGTTGATCCTGAATCAGTTGATGAACATCCAACAAGAAGTGTTAGTGCTAATGCTGAACATAAAGCACTTTTAAATAATCTTTTACCTTTCATAATTCCCTCCTGTGTTAAGTTATTTTTGTATCGAATTGTATACAATAACTTATGTTTCACATTATATCATATGTATTTTATGAATTCTATACTTTTTTTTAGCACAATTGCAATTTTACTAAATTACTAATTATTTCGTGTAATAAGATGGCTTAAATTCGATTTTATTTATGAAAATCATATTTTAAAAATTATAAAAAAATCAATATTTAATAAAAAACATGAACATTTCTATGCTCATGTTATTATGTAATACCTATTGACTGCTTTGCTAGAGCATCTGCCATATCGTTGTAAATATCACCACTATGTGCCAATACTTTAACAAAGTGGATTGTTAGATGCTTTTGATACTTCTCTACAAACTCAACATATTTCTTAGTACCTTCTTTATTAGTCTTCCATTCTTTTGTCGCCCACTTTTCTACGCCCTCATAATCATAGTATATTGCAATCGATTTGTATCCATTTTCAATTGCATATTTCATTGCAACTAAACTACCCATTAGTTCACCGGATACATTTCGCATCGATACATACTCAGGCTTATTTCCTTTTCCAAGCAATTTTTCTTTTATCATATTATTTTCTAATATAACACAACCATAACCATATTCATTTTTAGTACTGTTAAAGCTTCCGTCAACATATGCTAATAATTCACAGTCCGTTTGTACACCTTTTTTTTCTTTTATAAAATCCACTGCATCTTCATATGTTGTAAATGACTTATATACCGCACCTGAAAATCCATTAACTTCTGTTTGACATTCCGCCCATGTTTTATAAACCCCAGGGTTTTTTCCTCTTTTTACTGCATAATATTTTTCCATAGTTACTCCTTTTATATAATTGTAGTTTATTGATTCTTGTTTGTAAAGAGCACCCTTACTATACTATACATTGTTAAATGGTTAACTACTCTTTGTTTTTTAATTTTTCTTCAGCATCTAAAAGACTATTAAATCCAAATAGTAAAACTGTTTTTTCTTGAATATTAATAACCATATTTTCTTTTTTTATCATCATCTCATGCAACATTTTAGCATATAGATATAAAGTCTTTGGAGAATAGGTTGATAATTCCGCACGAAGATATGTTTCAAATGATACATCACCAACTTGATCATCATCAGTATAACTAATTCTAGTTTGACTATTAATTGTCGGATACATTTTTGCAAACTCTTCTTTCATTACTACTTCTATAGCTACAACTTGATTAATAAGTTCTAAGCTTTGTTCATCTATAACAGGTAAAAACTCTTCTATTTGCTTATATTCATCATAATCACTAGATTCCATCATTCTTGCGTACTTTAACATTATTGGATTATAACCTATTTCTTTATATTGTAATAAATCATTTAAATATGATTCTAGTACTTCGTTATTATATACAGAAAATTGTGCATTACGGTATTTTGAAAACATCTCATAATTATCTTGGCAACTAGCTCTTCCCTCACTATGTTGCACCTTCCCCATAAAATCAAATTCTAATTCAATTATTTCTTTTATCATCATTACCCCTCCATTATTTGCATATTTGCGATATCCTTATCTACTATACAAGAATACAGTGCTTCAATATGTGCATCTAAAAAGTTATCTTCAACATCTGATAGATCAACTTCTTTTAAATACATTTTTACTTTCATACAAATTCTCTCAATTATTTCAATGTGCAATAAAGAATCCTGATTGACACACAATTCAAGAATATCATCTTGCACTGTCTTTAACACTTGCATGTCTTGCATTGCACGATATGACCACTTATAAAAAGGTTTATATTTTTCATTAGCTAAAAATACAAAATTCATCGTATGTGTAATAAATTCATTTAATGCGAGTGTTTTTGCTACGATATCATTTCTCTTGTTAATACGAGGATAATTATATTGTCCAGCCTGTGCCATAATTGCTATTGATTTAATCATTTTTTTAATCTTTACATCACGAGGATATTTTTGTAATTTTTTACGTATCAATAAAAATTCATCATCATTACTCTCAAATATTTCACCACTTGTTAGCATAGATAACATTTGCTCGTTTTGATAAAACCATTCTCGATTTGTCTTTGGTATACAAGGAGTATACATATTATAAAATTCTGTTATTGAAAATATTCCTACTCGTTTATTAGAACGAATACTATCTTCTCTAGTAAACCCTAAGTATGATTTTGGTAGATTATCGTACTCATTTTGCATTTGTTTACCATATTGTTCATAAATGTTATCAGGTAACCAAACACAAAACCCGGGGCCAAAGTCGTGATCAGTTGATATTTCATCATCATATCCGTAACATTCCGAACCAGGACCAATGAGTCCAATTGTTGCATATTTCATCGCATCTCTATATTTTGTGTAAAATAGATCACGAGCAACTTTATTATAATATTCTTTAGATAATACTAATCCTTTAATTTGTGTTGGTACTTTTGATTTAACAAATTCATAATTATTTAATACAATTTGATAATCTGTATTCTTCCCAAAAGTATGCTCTATTTTATCAAGTGCTTCTTGATAAAATGATAATGCACTTTGATATTCACCTTTTAGATATGCAAGCTGTCCAAGACTTGCAATTGCACTAAAATAATGAGGGTCATTTTTTCCATACATTTCAAATAATTCAATTGCTTTTTTCAAGCATGATTCGCCTTTTTTTATATCATTAATAGCATTATACATCTGTGCAATATTAGTATATGAAATAGCTGTTTCTATTTCACTGCCTTGGCATTCTTGAATTCTACTTAGTGCATCGCTAGCATATTTTATCGCAGTTTCATGCAATCCAATTTCAAAGTAGAAAATACTTATATTATTTAATAGTGATATATATCTTTCATCATTTTTTGAAAGTTCATTTTGATAAATTAATTTACACCTTTCAAAATATTCCTTTGCAAGGTTATAGTTTGACATTACCTTATATAAAGTAGCAATATTCAAATATGTCGTGGCTGCCATAATACTTGCTTGTTTGTTTGTCTTCTCCAATATCGCAAGTGCGTTATTGACCATTGTCTGTCCCATTTCAAAATCGCCATGCACACGATAATACCCCATTAATTCATTTATTAGACCTAATACAATATCATCATCGTTCATATTTATTGCTTCTTGCATAGTATTTATCATATATTGATACGCTTCTTGGTACATTCCAGCGCTATAGAAATAATCAATTTGTTTTTGTATTTTATCCATAAGATACCTCCACACTTATTGTATTTAATTTATTATAAATACACAAAGGATATGCATTGCATATCCTTTGAAATTACTTATTAAATATTTTCTTTGCTGTTACTTGTACTTGGATTATACGGTAATATGATTCATTACTTTCAGATAACTCTACTTTAGCTAAAATATCATTTTCTGTGACTCTAGCGTTGATTCCGTAGTTACCAATTGTTCCTTGACGAGCAATAAATGATTCCTCTTGATTATTGTATTCAACATCTAACTTATCTAGTAATATTTCAATATCCTCATCACTTGTTACTGCAATAAACTGTTGGATTAAAGCTTTATCATCGGTCTCCAAGGTACTACTTTGAAAATCTTTTATATTGGATTCTTTTAATTCAACCATCAAATTCGCCGTTCTACGAGATGCATCAAATTCTAAATAATAATTCATCACATTATTATTTTCAAATTTAACTTCATACGTTGGATAAAAAAATACATTATTTGATTTAGCAATGTATACTTTACAACTTGTTAATGTTACTGTGCCATTATTTTCTTTAGCTAGCTCTGTTAATTCATTTTGTACTTTATACACTGGATCTAGATAATATTCATACTCTGGATTATCATCAATGAATTGCTGTGCACTAGCATAAGATGTAACAACTTCTTCTTGGTCACGCTCTACTTCAACAATGTCTTCCCCAACATTTGCGACAGCTGATTGTCCACCACCTATAAAAAACTGAAATGTTAATGGCGACAAGAGTAAGCAAATCGCTAGTACTGAGTAAAATACACCTTGACTATTTGATTTTTTAGGAACTATTTTTTGATATCCAAATACATGCGCACAATATGGACATTGTTTTGCAGTATCAGGAACAACTTTTTTACAATTTGGACATTTCTTCATACAATTACCTACCTAAACTTTTTACTCATCCATTCTTGAAAGGATGAAATATATTTTTCTTTTTCAAGTACTTGAGTATCACGATCTTCTATTAAATAGTAATCAACACTTAAATACTCATATGTATCTATTATACCACCATCCATAATAAAATGTAAGGTTGGCGTCCATTCATATTGAAGGGTCTCTTGGATTGAATTATAAAATTCAACTTCTTGATTAGATGCATCTTTTTCAAGTGCGCTATCACGGTATTGTTTTACATCTACATAATACACATATGTTCCTGGATTATTATCTAAATAATCTTGTAAAATAGGAGTAAATTCAATACAGTCTTTACAATCACTTCTTCCAATATAAATTATGAAACTCTCTTTATTTGAAAGCATTTTTTCTAACTCAGTATATTCGACTTCATAGATTCCAGACTTATTTTGATCCTTAGATAAAATATTAGTGGTTGTCTTTTGACAGCCACTAATAGTTAAAATGATTGTTAATAGTATAACAATATTTTTTATTTTAATAATGATACTCCATCCATTTCCACAGGAATTTCAAGTCCTAATAGTTCTAAGATAGTCGGAGCTAAATCTCCAAGTTTACCACCCTCTTTTAATTCTAAATGTGTATTTGTAAGAATTAAAGGTACATCATTTGTTGTATGAGCAGTAAAAATATTCCCTTCATCATCTAATAACATTTCACTGTTTCCATGATCAGCAGTAATTAGCATTGTTCCACCTAATTCAAATACTTTGTCATATACTTCACCAACAACATCATCAACTACACTTACTGCTTGGATTGCAGCAGGAATGATTCCTGTATGTCCTACCATGTCACAGTTTGCAAAGTTAACAATGATTACATCATGAATATCTTTATCTAATTCTGCAATTAATTTGTCTTTTACTTCGTAAGCAGACATTTCTGGTTGTAAGTCATAAGTTGCAACTTTTGGAGAATCAACTAGTACACGTGTTGCACCATCGATTTCTTTATCAACTCCACCATCAAAGAAGAATGTTACATGTGCATATTTTTCAGTTTCTGCAATACGTAATTGCTTTAATCCTTTTTCTGATAAGTAATCACCTAATGTGTTTGTTAGTTTTGGAAGTGCAAATGCGATTTCACCATTTACTGTATCTGCATATTTCATCATACATACAAAACAAATATTTTCTGGTTTGTTTGTTGGTTTGAAATCATATACATCAGCAGTGAATACATTTGCCATTTGCATTGCTCTATCAGGTCTAAAGTTCGCAAAGATAATTGCATCATTGCTTTCAATTTGTCCAGCAACTTCACTATTATATGCTGGTAATACGAACTCATCGTATGTTTCTTTTTGGTAAGACGATTTTACATATTCAACTGCATCAGTGAATGTTTCACCTTTACTATTTACCATTGCATCGTATGCAAGTTCTACACGATCAAATCTTTTATCACGGTCCATTGAATAATATCTTCCAGAAACTGTAGCGATTGTTCCAACACCGATTTCATCAATTTTATCTTGTAACTCTTGTACAAACATTGCTCCACTATCAGGTGCTACATCACGTCCGTCTAAGAATGCATGTACACATACATTTTGTAATCCAGCGTCTTTTGCAAGTTTTAATAATGCGTATATATGTTCATTTGATGAATGAACTCCCCCGTTTGATAATAATCCCCAAATGTGTAATTTAGAATTATTAGTTTTTGCATGTTCAACAGCTTTCGCGAATTTTTCATTTGTATAGAATGTACCATCTTCAACAGCTTTGTTAATTAATGTTAATGATTGGTATACTGTTCTACCAGCTCCTATGTTTAAATGTCCTACTTCACTATTTCCCATTTGTCCTTCAGGTAATCCTACTGGCATTCCACAAGCTTTAATTGTTGTTGTTGGATAAACTCCCATAAGGTCATCTAAGTTTGGTGTATTAGCTAGTTTTACTGCATTTCCTGCAACTGTATCACGTAATCCGTATCCATCTAAGATACATAAAACGATTGGTCTTTTTTTCATGTACTACGTCCTCCTATTTTTCTAGGTTATTATACCTTTTTTTACTACAGAGTTCAATACGTATTTATAGGTTCTTTTTTTCATGAATAATGCCTTATAAATATAAAAGATTGTCACTAATCGACAATCTTTCTTGCAAATTCTAATATTCCATTTATATCGATAACTTCTCTACCTTTTCTAGAAAAAGCAACTATACTATAGTCATCATCTATTTCAAAACGCGTACTATGAATTATACTATTACAATCTGTTCTAATATTTTGCGGTAGTTCAATAAAACTATTTTCATCCATTTTTCTAAGCATAATGCATAAACTTGCAAGTGCTAGTTCCAAATCATACAAACCATTACATAAATCATCTTCAATAATTTCCATGCTTATACCATGTTTATTTGTGATTATTTTATCCATGAAATTACGGACACTATCAACACTAACTATGTACTCGCTTAACAATGCTATGTATCTAACCTTACGTTTACTATAATTTTTCATGTTTACTCTCTCTTATTGAAACATCCAATTTATATAGACTCATCGCATAATCTATAAACGCTATACACATCAAAGTAAAACTAGATAGTATTAAAAACGTAGCATAAGTAGTATTTGGAATATATAAAAACACCAGTATCACGACACTCATATAAAAGTATGCTGTGGCGACTTTCCCCCATTTACTTGCACCATCAAGATTAACACCAAATTGAAATAAATATATTCCCATAATACCAAGCATCGCATCTTTTACAACAATTATAATGACAAGTAATCCCATCATTGGATATGTTGTTATTAGTGCAATAGCTACTGCAATTTGTGTTAATTTATCTGCAATTGGATCGATAAGTTTCCCAAATTGAGTAATCATATCATATTTTCTAGCTATGTACCCGTCAAGAAAATCTGTAAATCCAGAGACTACCAAAATAATTCCAGCAACATAATACTCACTAGGAGCACTTGCCATAAAATATTCCTTTAAAAAAAGTGGTATGAGTAAAATACGAATAAAACATAATGTATTAGGAATATTCCATAAGTGATGTTTCCTTTTCTTTGACAAAAAATCTCCCCCTTTTTAAAAAAAGTAAGCAAAATGCTTACTTAGAATTTTAAGAATCTACGTATTGAAATAAAACTTCCAATCAGTCCTACAACAGCTCCTAATCCTGCAAGAATTAGTGAATACTGTGCAATCACTGGGAATGGCGCAAGTAGCGGCAATGAGGCAGAAATGATTGTACCTCCAGCCATATTATAAAGTACATTGTATCCATATAATAAACCGACTATAGGTACAATTGAACCAATAACACCTATTAATAAACCTTCTAGCATAAATGGAATACGGATATACCAGTTACTAGCTCCTACCATACGCATAATTGATATCTCAACTTGACGTGTAGTAATAGTGATTTTTATAGTGTTCATTATCATAAATATAGCTACCACTAACAATGCTACAATAAACATTGTTCCAGTGTTTTGAATTAAATTTAGGGTTTCTACCATGTTGCTTGTAGAATCTCCTCCATATGTTGCATCATTTACACCAATGATATTTTCAATGTTTGTTGCAACGGTTGCAATTTCACTTGGATCATTAACTTCTACTTCGTAGGCAGCTCCTAATGGATTTTCTTCTCCGCGGTATGAGTCAAATATTGTTCCATCATCACCATAACCTTCGATTAGTTTATCTAGCTCTTGATCTTTGGTAGAAAAAGCAGAACTTTTTACACCATGAATTGCATCGATTTGCTCTTGTAATAATGCACCTTGTTCATCATCAATTTCTTGATCTAATTTTACATAAATTCGTACACCATCTTCTATACTCGTTGTTATTCCTTGTACATTGACCGCAATCAATCCTACTGTTCCTACAAGTAGTAGTGTAATTGTAACTGCAACAATAGATGAAAAAGACATTACACCATTACGCCATAAGTTTTGAAAAGCTGTTTTCAAGTGGCGAGGTAGGTTTTTTATACTGCTATATAATTCTTTCATTCGTAACATACCCTCCTGCACTTGTATCTGCTTTTACACAACCTTCTTCAATTACAATTGTACGTTTCCGATTTTTTTGTACAACTTCACGGTCATGCGTTACAACTAATACTGTTGTTTTTTCTTCAAGGTTAATTCTTTCTAATAGTTCTATAATCTCTAATGATGTATCTGGATCTAAATTCCCCGTAGGTTCATCTGCGATTAATACTTTAGGATTATTTACAATTGCTCTTGCGATTGCCACACGTTGTTGTTGTCCACCACTTAGCTCATGAGGAAAACTATTTACTTTTGATTCAAGGCCAACCAATTCTAATGTTTTACGAACTTTATTACGTATTTCATGTTTTGGTGTGTCTGTTACTTCAAGTGTAAATGCAACATTTTCAAATACTGTCTTTTTAGGCAGAAGTCTAAAGTTTTGAAAAACAATCCCAATATTTCTACGGAAATATGGTACTTTTCGATGTTTTATTTTTGATACATCCTTACTTGCAACCTCAACATATCCTGAAGTTGCTTTTTCTTCACGATATAGTAATTTAATAAATGTTGATTTCCCTGCACCAGTTGTACCAATTACATATACGAATTCACCTTGTTCAATTGTGATATTCATATTATTAAGAGCTCTTACTCCTGTTTTATATACTTTTGTAACATTTTCTAATTTTATCATTTTATCACTCCTTTTGACATTATAGCACAATTTTTTTATCTTGTAATGTTATCACTTAAGAAAAAAAGAAAATATGAACATAACATATTTTCCCTTATTCATCAATTGACGGCAATGTAAATCCCCTACCTTTTACACTATGTGTAGAGTTCGATATGATAAAGGCATGTGAATCAACAGAAAGTGCATATTCTTGTAAATAATGTAATTCACGTTTCGATACTACGACCATCACCGCTTGTTGCTCATTTAAATGATAGCCAGTTGTGATTGACAAATATGTACACCCTCGGTTTAATTTTTCAAACACCACTTGGCGTATCTCTTCATATTTTGGTGAAATAATCGTCACTTGTACTTCTGTTTTCCCTACCATTAATATTCTATCAATCACTAAGGTTGTGATAATTACTACTAATATTCCGTATAATACTTGCTCAATTGTCGAAAACATTGCTTGACCAAGTAGAATTGAAACATCTAAAACATTAATACATAATGCAACAGATATTCCAGTTTTTTTATTTACAACAAGTGGTGGTATATCCATACCTCCGGTACTTGCACCTACACGTAATACTAGACCCATTCCAATCCCAATAAGCATCCCACCATAAATACCTGATAATAATAGATCATCTGTAATATTTTGAAATATATCAACACTTTCTAGAATGGCTAGAAAGGTTGGGAATATTACTGTACTAAGAGCAGTGCCTAGTGCAAATTTCTTTCCGAATACAAAATACCCGACAATAAACATTATTACATTAATACAAAATACCGTTGTTGATATAGGAATAGGAATAAAGTGTTCCACAATTAAACCGATTCCTGCTCCACCTCCAGTAATTAAACCTACAGGTAAAACAAATCCAACAATTCCTAATGCTAATAAAAAGTTACCAACGATAATTATTATTGTTTTCTTAATATTTTCCAATTTTATTTCTCCTTATGTGCAAATTTTAAGTATGCATACACAAAGTCATCAATATTTCCATCTAGGATATCTTTAGGGTTGTTTGATTCAAATCCAGTACGCGTATCCTTAACTAATGAATAAGGATGCATTACATAATTTCGTATTTGTGATCCCCACGCAATATCTAATTGTTCCCCTTTAATTTCCTGTATCTTTGAAGCCTGTTGTTCTAACATTATTTGATACAAACGGCTTTTCAACATAACCAATGCTTGTTCACGATTCTTTATTTGACTTCTTTGACTTTGACAAGTCACTACTACCCCAGTTGGACGATGTGTCATACGAACTGCAGAGTCAGTTGTATTTACATGTTGTCCTCCAGCCCCACTTGAACGATATGTATCAATATCAATATCTTCCATACGTATATCAAGTTCAATTGTTCCATCTAACTCTGGCATTACATCTACTGATGCAAAAGATGTATGTCTGCGTTTTGCACTATCAAATGGTGATAGTCTAACTAAACGATGGACACCTTTTTCTGTTTTTAAATGTCCATAAGCATTGTATCCCTTAATTTGTAATGTAACCGACTTAATACCGGCAGTGTCCCCGCTAAGATAATCTATAATCTCTACTGAGTATCCTTTTTTATCACTATATCTTTGGTACATACGATATAACATTTCTGCAAAATCTTGACTTTCCACTCCACCAGCTCCGGGGTGAATTTCAACGATAGCAGATAAATGATCATACTCTTTTGAAAGTAGTATTGATTTTTCAAATTCATCAATATCCATTAAAAAATCTTTATAGTCACTAATCAGTATCTCCTTAAATTCCACATCCTCAGTTTCTTTTACCATAAGGTATGTTTCTTGTAAGTCATTATGGCTCTTTTCAAGATGAAGATAGCGATCAGCAATTTTCTTCATTTCATTCATCTTATCATAGATAGCTTTAGCATGATTTACATCATCCCAAAAATTCTCTTGCAAGGTTTGAATGTTTAATCCTTCAATTTCTCTTAGATATCCTGGTATATCTAATGAATCATGAAAGCTTACAAGTAATAAATGGGCTTTTTCAAGCCCATTTTTTATTTCACTTAATTCCATTATTTAAATGCGATTTCTAAGTTAATAAATGGGATTTTTTCTTCAGCTTCGCTTCCAGGACGAATTCCCATGTGAATAATATTTCTAGAAATTTCTTGCGCAATACTTCCTGTCATCTGCTCAAACATATAGAATGCTTCTTCAGTGTATTCTTGTAATGGATCTTTTTGAGCATATGCTCGTAAATAAATTCCATTACGCAATTTTGTCATTGCATCAATATGGTTGATCCATGTATAATCAATCACTCCAAGTAGACAACGTCTCTCATAAGAAACACGTTGTTCCTTTTCTAATTCGGGATTAAAGCGTGAGTTATATTGAGTAAAGACTAATTCAGTTAAAGTTGTGATTAACCTTTGAACATCATTTTGTAACATTTCATTATTACTTGATGTAATTGTAGTACGTAGTGTATATGTTTTACTTATATGCACTAACAAGGCATCAATATCAACCGTTGGATTTCCTTTTTGATCTTCATGTGTGAATTGTCGCACTGCAAATTCAATAGATTGCATAAAGAATCCTTTAACGATTTCATCTAAATCTTCTAATTCCATAATACTATCACGTTCTTTATACATGATTTCACGTTGTTGACGCATTACGTCATCATATTGTAGAACATTTTTACGTGCATCAAAGTTTTGACCTTCTACACGTTTTTGAGCATTTTCAATAGCTTTAGAAACCATTTTAACTTCTATGGCATCATTATCGCTTAAGAAACCTTTAAATCGTTCTAATCTATCCCCAGCAAATCGTTGCATAAGTTCATCATCGAATGATACATAGAATACAGAATAACCAGCATCACCTTGACGCCCTGAACGTCCACGTAACTGATTATCAATACGTCTTGACTCATGTCTTTCAGAACCGATAACAGCTAATCCCCCGATTTCTACTACACCTTGTCCAAGTTTAATATCTGTTCCACGACCTGCCATATTTGTTGCTATTGTTACTGCTCCAAGTGCTCCAGCACGAGCAATAATTTCTGCCTCTTTAGCATGATTTTTAGCATTTAATACATTATGTTTAATATTTTGTTTCAAAAGCATTTTTGATAACAATTCTGATGTTTCTACTGAAGTAGTCCCTACAAGCACTGGTTGCCCATAGCTATTTCTTTTTTGAATTTCTTCGCATATTGCTTTGTATTTAGCTGCTTGCGTTGAATAGATTTTATCAGTACGATCATCACGAATAACAGGACGATTTGTAGGTATTTCAATTACACGCATATTGTAAATTGTTCTAAATTCTTCTGCTTCAGTAATTGCAGTCCCTGTCATCCCTGCTAACTTATCAAATAATCTAAAGAAATTTTGATAAGTAATCGTTGCACGTGTTTCTGTTTCCTCTTTAATTGGTACACCTTCTTTTGCCTCTATAGCTTGATGTAACCCATCTGAATATGCTCTACCTGGCATAACACGTCCAGTGAATTGATCAATAATCATAATTTTAGCATTACGGATATCACGTGTACCATCTTCAGTTGCAACCATATATTCAACATCTCTAACCATTGCATAATTTGCTTTTAATGCTTGATTAATATGGTGAACTAGTGCAGTGTGTTGTACATCGTATAAGTTTTCTATTTTAAAATCTTTTTCTGCTTTACCGATACCTTTTGGTGTTAATGTAACAGTTTTACTTTCAATATCAACTTCATATTCTTTTTCATTTTTTAATGATCTTACAAATTTATCAGCATGTAAATATAATGATGCTGTATTTTTACGTCCACCTGAAATAATTAAAGGTGTTCTTGATTCATCAATTAAGATAGAATCGACCTCATCCACTAATGCATAATGTAATCCACGTTGTAGTACTTTATTTTCTTTACGTGTAACCATGTTATCACGTAAATAATCAAATCCTAACTCTGAATTTGTAGTATAGGTTACATCACACATATGTGCTTCTAGTTTTTGTGCTGGTGAAAGCTCACGATAGTTTAATCCTACAGTTAATCCTAAGAATGTAAGAACTTCTTGGTTTGATTCCATATCACGACGAGCTAAGTAATCATTTACTGTAACAACATGTACACCTTTTTTAGATAATGCATTTAGATATACTGGGAAAATTGAAGTTAAAGTTTTACCTTCTCCAGTTTTCATTTCTGCAATATCACCTTCATGTAGTGTTATACCACCCATTAACTGAACTTTATATGCTTTTAATCCTAGTTTTCTCCATGCTGCTTCTCTTACTAATGCAAAAGCGTCTACTAACACCTCATCAAGAGATATCCCATCGGCAACTTTTTGTTGTAATTCATTACTCTTTTCAACTAATTGTTCATCTGTCATATTTTGGTATGTACTATCCAGTGCAACGATTGAATCAGCAATTTGTGATACCTTCTTTAGCTGCTTTGTTTCTTGTGAAAAGCTACGTTTTATTTTTTTCATAAAACCTATTTTTTCTACTTTTGCTTCCGTATTAAAAGGGATAATCGATTTACTATATTCGCCACCAAAGTCTTCAACTTTTACATCTTCACCTACTTGATCTTGAAGGTCGACTATGTGACTATTTTCTAGTGCCTCTTGTTCCTGTTTTTCTTTTTGTTTTTTTAATTCTTTGCGAATTTCTTCTCTACTTGCCATGCAATGACTCCTTTCATGCATTTTTTCACTTTATTATAACACTTTTAAATCTAAAATTAAAGAAAAAATAATCTGTCAACAAATGAAAAAAACAGTTATATAAACTGTCTTTATGTAAAACTATTGACACTTAGTTACCATAACTATTTTTCCTTTTTACTCAATATAATAAAGGATATTGAATTAGGTTTATACTTTTCAACCAATGCAATTGCACATTGCATTGTATGTCCCGATGTAATAACATCATCAAACATAATTATGTCTTTTTTATACAGTTTTTGACCACCGTAAATACCTAATATGTTTTTAATTTGACTACGGTCTTTTTGTTTTGTTTGTTTATAGTTGTTTCTTTTGTATATACACATAAAGATATTCAAATTCGTTTGTTTAAACATTTCTTCATTTGGAACAAATCCTCTTTTTTTATTATCTTTTTTACTACTAGGAATAAGCACAAACATAGCATCCCCATATTTTTTTTCTAAATATGTAAGATGACGAAATAAGAAGATTGGAGCCAGCGCTTCATCGTATAACCCTTTATATTGAAACAAGATTTTTTTAAAGTGGTCATTATATTTAAATAATACTACTCCATTATAAATCCCTACAGATATTTTTTTGTTTATTACTTCAAATTGACTAAAACATTGCTTACAAATTGGTGGGTTATGATAAAGATAATATAGATTTGTATTGACATTGATATTACTAAAACAGATCAGGCATTGTCTTTTTGAATACTCGCGATGCATTCTTTTATTTCCTTAGTAACATACACTGTGTAGATACAAATATATCCAGATGGATAATTTACTTTTCGACCAACTCGACCAGAAATTTGAACGAGTGTAGAGGCATCATATATTTTACTTTGCCCTTGCATTATTAACACTTGCACATTTTCAATAGTAATACCACGTTCTAATATTGTAGTACATATCAAGACATCAATTTTCTTCTCTTTCAACAACTCAAATGATTCTTGTATATTACCTAAGCCTGCATAAACTATACGATGTCGCACATTTGCCATGGAATAATATCGACTTAATTTTTTAGCGTATTTCTTAGAAGCCACATACACACAAACTGGTTTTTGTTTGCGAATGAATTGTTTGACTTGATAAATACTAACGACTATTGCAACTGTATCTGGAATTACTTTTATAACCGGTAAGGGGAGGGCATGACCATGGTATCGCTTTGTTAATAAAATCGGATTTTCACTATCCATCGTTGCTGACATATAAATACATGATCTTATCATTGCTCTATTAGCCACCTCGCACAATACCTCATTTCCGTGGTATGGATATGCATCTGTTTCATCAATAATCAAGAGATCAAATACCTTATAAAAACGGTGTAATTGGTGGGTTGTACAAATTACTAACTGGCCTGATATATCATTTGTATGACCACCATATACTAGCGAAGTTGATACCCCTGTAAATTGTGTGCTGATTCTATTGTATAATTCTATTGTTAGCTCCTTTCGTGGAGTAGAAAAACAAACACGCTGCTTATTATTTAGAGCATATTGTATCACTTCGTATACAATTTCTGTTTTACCTGCTCCACAAACTGCTTTTACATTTGAATCTTTACAATTTTTGTAGTTAGCAACCAATTGTCTTGATACCTTTTTTTGTTTCGGTGTCAGCGAATAATCTAAAGAATATTTTGCAGTTGTCGTTTTTTGACATTCTTTAATATCAATTAATTGATCAACAAATGTTCTTTGAAACATTATACACTTACGACAATAGATACCTTTTTTTGTTTTATAAAAGCACTTATAATCTTGATTATTACATCGCGGACATATCATCTTTATCACCCATTATTATTGTAAAATAAAAGGACGCTAACTGCGTCCCATATTTGTTCTAATATTGTTTTAGTAAACGTATTAGTCCATTTTCTTTAGAAAAGATTATTATTTCACTTATTTTTTCATCTTGTGTCAAAGAAAAGCTAATTTCATTATTCTTTTTTGTATCTACGTATTTTCTTTGACTTGATGATGTTGTATTGATATGAACCCAAACTATCTCATCGATGCCATCTTGACACACGATTTTGACATTGTTTTTTCGACTAGAAACTTTCATTGTTTTTACTATCTGTTCACATTCATTGTGCACAATTGGTAATATACGCATTTGTTTATTACAACAAACAACTGGTGTCCCAGTATCATTTAACACTTCGACAATACAATCACAATAACTACACTTCAAAAACCTTGCCATGACTACCCCACTTCCAACTATTCTGGTTTGTATTTTTTTATGAATTGATAACCAATCCCACCAATTCCCATATGTGCACCAACCACGGCTGGTAAAAGTCGAACATCTACTTCGCATTCTCCAATTTTTTCAGTTAAAGTATCTTTCATTGCATTTGCCATATCCTCAGCAAAAACATGTTCAATAGCGATTACATACTCCTCATTATTAACACCACAGTCTTCGATCATATGATTAATTATTACTAAATTAGCCTTTTTTTCTGTTCTAACTTTTGATAGCACATCAATTTTCCCACCTAATTCTGGGGCAAGTTTCATAACTGGTACAATTTTTAACATACCCGCAAGTAAGGCAACTGCTGGCGTTAATCGACCACTTCGTTTTAAATGCTCAAGATTTGGAGCCATTATTATTGTCCCTGAATTTTCGACGCAGTCTTTTAAAATAGTAACAACTTCAGTAATTGATTTTCCCTGTTTAAATAAATCACTTGCAAGATTTGCTAGATATCTTTGATTACTTGCTGTTGATTTTGTGTCAACTACAGTTATTTTAATATCTTCACTCTTACATGTTGCTATCATGTTTAGTCCCGTTGCACTTAGCCCACTTGCAATTGGAAGTCCTAAAATATGTGTATACCCGTCTTCTTTAATCCTATTAATTACTTCTATCAATTTTCCCGGTGAGGGTTGTGATGTTGATGCTAGGCATTTTGAATCTTGCATTCTTTTGAAAACTTCTTCACTTGTTATTTCTTCTAACTCATGAAAAGCTTTATCTTGAAGAATAACTTGTAGCGGTACTACAAATATTCCCTTGTCTTCAAGTTCGCCTAATTCAATCTGGCTCCCGCTATCAACTAATATTGCATATTTTTCCATCGCAATTCCTCCTACACTCTATATTATCAAAATAAAAGTATTTTTTCTATACACTTCTCTACAATATTACATAATCTATGTTAAAATGACTGTAAAGGAGTTAAATAAATGAAATCTATTAAAGAAAAAACAGTTTATGAGTTAATAATAAAGAAATCAACATTCATTACAACACTAATTCCTTGTGATGATGAATCAAAAATACAAGAAATCATAACAGACTATCGTCTAAAATATAATGATGCAAATCACAATTGTTTAGCATATATTGTTGGTAACCTAGAAAAGGCTGATGATGATGGTGAGCCTAGTAAAACTGCTGGGATGCCCATGCTAAATGTTCTACAAAAACAAGGGCTAACAAATATTATCGCTATTGTTACTCGATATTTTGGTGGGATCAAACTCGGTGCTGGTGGTCTAACACGCGCTTATACTCAAAGTATTGCAGAAGCACTGAAACATGCAAATATTATTGAAAAAGAACCAATTGATGTTTTCGATATTACAGTTGGTTATAACTTTACAAAGAAGTTTGAACACCTTGCAAAAATGTCAAATGTTACAATCACTAACACAATGTATCTTGATGATGTATGTTATACTTGTTATGTAAAAGATCACCAGTTCTTTAGTTTAGTTCAAGAGCTAACTGCAAATCAATATGGTAAGAAATTTATTACTACAACATTTGTTGAAATTCAAAATTAGGAGGAATCTTCATGAATAGAATAAACGAGTTATTTTTGTTACACGTAAATCATCCAGTTGATCTACTTGACGAAAAGGGTACTAATGTACTTTCACGTGACGCTGTCCAAAAAAGTATTGTTGCATTTATATACAATCTTGGCCTAGTTGCAAATCAATCGAAATGCTATTATCACGCACCTCAGGAAGTCAATCATCAAAGGCTATTGAATTTTTATATTGATGGCTTTACTATTTTACTTTCTATTGGTAAACAGCTATATGTAGAAAATATTAAACAATATAGCGAAATACCAAAAAAGAATGATCCAATTAGTCAATTTCTTATCGTAAATAACAATGCGTTACAGCTTGCAAAAACATTTCATTTTATCGACTATCAAAATGTTGTTGATGATTATTTAGTATTCGGCATAACTCTAGGGCTATCTATCGATGACATCATTGATGCCTATCATAAATCATAAAATACCATATCTATATAAGATATGGTATTTTTCTATTGTGCTTCTACAGTTTGTAGTAACGTGTTTAATTTTATCAACCAATTTTCTACCCTTGGGATAATTATTGTTATTTTATTTTGACGTGTTTTAAACTGTGCTTTTGCAAATGTTTTGATAACTTCTTCAAATAATGAAATACCATCTACCTTACTAGCAAAAACTTCGCTAAAAATAACTTCTATTGTATTATTAACTTGCGTGATACTTTCAATACTTGAACTACTTGCAAGTATATCTAATCTTCTTTTATCAATAAGATTAATTATTTCTGTTGGAAGTTTACCATAATAATCTAAAAACTCATTTTGTAACATTACAATCGATTGCATCGTATCACATTTTTCAATACGTTGATATACTTGTAATTTTTCCATATCGCTATCGACATAATCTTTTGGAATGTATCCATTTACAGGTATATTTAGCGTTGGTACATCTTTTTTGATAGTTGTGATTTTATCTGTTTTTGATGCAATAGCATCTTGTAAAATCTTCATATACATTTCAAAACCTACAGTATCAATAAAACCAGTTTGCTGACCACCTAGGATATCTCCTGCCCCGCGCAATGCCAAATCTCTCATTGCTATTTTATAACCACTACCTAATTCAGTAAATTCTTTAATTGCTTGTAATCTTTTTGTAGCAATTTCAGTCATTTGTTTTTGCTTAGAATATAACAAGTATGCATATGCTCTTCTGCCACTTCTACCAACTCGTCCTTTAATTTGATAAAGTTGGCTTAGTCCAAAATGATCTGCTTGATCAATAAGAATAGTATTAGCGTTAGGAATATCAATACCCGTTTCAATAATCGTTGTACACACTAGAACATTGTATTCTTTATTTATAAAGCGAACCATTACATCTTCTAATTGTTCTTTAGACATCTTACCATGTCCAACTACTACCTTTGCACCTGGTATTTCCATCGCTATTCTTGCAGCAACATTTTCTATTTCACTTGTTCGATTATATAAGTAAAATACTTGTCCATTTCTAGAAAGTTCTCTTTCGATTACTTGTTTAATTAACATATTATTTTTTTCAACAACATATGTTTGTACTGGCATACGATTAAGTGGTGGTGTATCAATTTGTGAAAGCCCACGAATATTCATTAATGACATTTGTAACGTTCTAGGTATCGGTGTAGCCGATAGTACCAATACGTCTATTGTTTCACGGTATTCTTTTATTTTTTCTTTTTGACCAACACCGAAGCGCTGTTCTTCATCGACAATTAAAAAACCTAAATCTTTAAAGGCCACATCTTTTGATAGAATGCGATGTGTTCCAATTAAAATATCTATTTTACCTTCTTTTACATCTTGTAGGATTTGTTTCTTTTCTTTTGATGATGTAAATCGATTTAACAATGCAATATTGACAGCCATTCCCTCAAAGCGAGCAACGGTTGTTTTATAATGCTGCATTGATAGAATTGTTGTAGGGCATAAAAATGCTACTTGTTTATTGGATAGTACAGCCTTACATGCTCCGCGTAATGCAACTTCTGTTTTACCAAACCCAACATCTCCACATAAAAGCCTATCCATCGGTTGTGCTTTTTCCATATCAGCTTTTATTTCATCAATAGAACGTAATTGATCTACTGTAAGAGTGTATCCAAATGCCTTTTCAAAAGTATGTTGCATTTGACAATCCTTGTTAAATGCAAAACCTACTTGTGATATTCTCTTTGAATAAATTTCTATTAACTTGTCTGCAATATCGTCTACTTTATCACGTATCTTTTGTTTTGTTTTTTGCCACTGTGTTCCACCTAATTTATGTACTTTGGGAACTTTTCCACTGCTTGATGCAAATTTACGAATTAGCTTGAATTGTTCTACTGGTATGTAAAGTGTATCATCACCGGCATAGCTAACATATAGATAATCTTTATTAACACCATTTGATTCCAATGTTTTAATTCCTAAATATTGACCAATACCATGGCTATCATGCACAACATAATCACCTAACTGAAGTTCTTGATAATTTTTGATTATTTTTGCTTCTTTGTACTTTACATATCTTGGCTTTTTCATTTCTTCTTGAATGAATAAATCACTTGTTGTAAGTACTGTTATTTTTTGTTCGATTAGACTAAACCCAAGTGGTATTTGTCCTACATAGATATTAATTCCTGGATAAATGTTATCTTGATCTCCAATCATTGTAAAACTTTGTTGATTTCTTTCGAGTAAATCAATAATTTGTCTTACATAGTGTTGGTCTTCTAATACAATTAAAACATCTGATTCCATAACATACTCTTTAATAGAATTGAAAACATCTACCTCCGTATGTTTATTAATGATTACAGATTGTGTTAAAAAATACTGATCAGTTTTTTTAGTAGGTATTTTCTTGATTTCTTGATACTTATCAGGAAATACACTGTAAATATCCTGTACCCATGGTAGTCCTAATATAATTCTACCAATTGTTGACAATTCTTGATGGTAATAGAAATTTTCTTCTATGTATTGTTTGTAGTTATGATGTACTTCATTTATTGATGAAAAAATTATTTTTGGATTGTCTAAGTATGAAATAATAGATGTACTATCATTAAACAATCCTAAATATCCATAAATTGAGAAGTCATTACTTCCTGTTTGCAACGCTTCTTTATCAAGACTTACTTGCATTTCAATTTCTTCTAAAGCGTCGTCATTTACTTTGTTTGTTGAGTATAATTTATCTATTTTATCACATACTTCATCGACTTGAGACTCGTCATAAATAACATCTCCCGCAGGAATAATTGCTATTTCATTACAATGTTCTACTGTTCTTTGATTATCTTTATCAAAAAATCGAATATCATCGACTTCATCATCAAAAAATTCAATACGTATTGGCATATCATATTGTACTGAGTATACATCGATAACACCTCCACGCTTTGCAAAATAGAATGGTTGATCCACTTTGCTTGTATGATGATATCCTAGATTAACTAATTGTTTTTGTAAATCAAATATATCTAGTTGCATTCCTTTTGTGATAGTAAGCGTAGTATCTATAAAACGCTCTTTACTTGGTACATATCGAAGTGCACTATGGATGTGACATATTAATATTTTAGGTTTTGTATCACAAAGAGAATGCATTGTTGAAACTCGTTCTATCAGAGTTTCAGGTGAGCTTGCTAGCGTCTCTACTCTAAATGATTCATCTACTGGAAAATAGGCTACATCACTTTTTACAAGTGGTACTAGGTATTGGTATAATTCGTTTGCTTGATACTGATTTGCAACAACAATAACAGTATTTTTAGGATGCTTTAAAAAGGCACCTGCAAGTAAAAGTGCCTCATGATATAATTCATTTACTACGATATCCTTTTTGCCTTCTATGAAGCTTTTAAAAGCTTCGTTTTGTTCTAATATTGGTATTATTTTCTTCATAGTACCTCCTAATTAAAAGCATTCATTGCAGCAGTAAAATCTTTTTCTACACTTAATAATACAGCTTTTGATGCTTCAGTTAAGCCACTATCAATCCACTTTCTTTCTTCATCTGTAAAATTACCAAGTACATAATCTACGACTTTAATATATTTATGACGGTCAATACCTATACGAATGCGATTAAAGTTTTGTGTTCCGACATGTTGAATAATACTTTTTATACCATTATGTCCACCAGCACCACCACTTGTACGTAAACGTAACTTTCCTACTGGCATATCTAAATCATCATATATAATAATAATATCTTCAATATTTATTTTGAAAAATTGCATACATGATTGTATCGATTGTCCTGAATTATTCATATATGTTAATGGTTTTAAAAGGATTATATCCTCTCCTTTATATTTCGTTTTTCCATATTCTCCATGGAATTTTTGTTGGTTTATTTCAACACCTAATTCTTTTGCGATTTCATCAATTGCAAGAAATCCACAATTATGGCGTGTATTTGTATATTCTTTTCCAGGATTCCCTAGACCTACTATTAGTTTCATAAATTCACCTCATTACTCTATAATCATACACATTTATAATTATTTTTCAACTAATAAAAAAGAAAACCCATCATACGATAGGTTATTCTCCAATTATATTTAAGATATCTTTTTTGTATTCTTCTAATTTACTGCTTGCATCATCCATTGTTTTACCAACAATTGAGAAGTAAAATTTACACTTAGGCTCTGTCCCACTAGGTCTAGCAGCAATCCATGAACCATCTTCTAAGAAGTATTTTAGTACGTTTGATTTAGGAAGTTCAATTAAAGTTTCATTTCCTAACTCACTACGAATACTTGTAGCATAATCTTCACTAGCAATAACTTTTACACCCGCAACAGTTTCAATTCCATTAGTACGTAAGTTATCCATGATTTCTTTGATGCGCATTGCTCCACTTGCACCTTCTTTAGATAGTGCAACTTGTTCTTCTTTAAAGCTTCCAAACTTCGCATATAATTCGTGTAAGACATCAACAAGTGTTTTTCCTTGCTTTTTGTAATAATTTCCTGCTTCAGCAGCTAATAATACAGCCTGTATCGCATCTTTATCACGTACGAACTCTTTAATAACACATCCATAAGATTCTTCATACCCAAAGATGAATTCTTTTTCTTTAGTTTGTTCATATTTACGGATTTTATCACCAATAAACTTAAATCCTGTTAATGTTTTTTCAACTTCAATACCATAGCTTTGAGCAACCAAGGCTCCAAGATCACTTGTTACAATTGTATTATACATTACCCCATTAGCTGGCAGTGTTCCTTGTTGTTTATGCATTGATAGTAAGTATTCTAAGTATACTGCTGCGCTTTGATTTCCTGATAATAATTCATATTTGCCATTATGTTTACACACAACACCTAATCTATCACCATCTGGATCACAAATTACGACAACATCTCCGTCTACTTCTTTTGCCTTTTTAATTGCTAAATCATAAGAAACAGCAACCTCTGGATTTGGAGATGCTGTATTTGAATAATCAGGGTCAGGAGCACACTGACTTAAAACAGGTATGACATTATACCCCAGTCTTGTTAGTACTTCACGTACTGGGACATTTGATGCTCCGTGCTGTGGTGAAAAAACAATTGAAAAATCATTTTTTTCAAGTCCTTTATTTAATTCAATTGCCATTACTTCTTTGTAATATGCTTCATCCACTTCTGTTGAAATCCATGTAATGTAATCGTACGCTTGTTCATCGCTATATACTTCGATATCCAATTCATCTTCAACTTCATTAACATACTCTACAACTTGATCAGCCCATTCTGGTATTAACTGACACCCCGTATCATCATATATCTTATATCCATTATATTCTTTTGGATTGTGACTTGCAGTAATCATAATTCCACCTGCACATCCTAAATGACGTACAGCAAATGATAATTCTGGTGTTGGTCTTAAGCTTTCAAAAATGTATGACTTTATACCATACGTTGCAAGTACATTTGCACTCTCGATTGCAAAACGATATGACATGTGACGGTTATCATAACCAATCGCTACTCCACGTTCTTTACCTTTTTCTAAAGTTAATATATACTTTGCAAATCCAACGTTTGCTTTACGAATCGTATAAATATTCATACGGTTAATTCCCGCACCTAATATGCCACGCATTCCTGCAGTCCCAAATTCTACATTTGTATAAAATGCATCTTGAATTGCTTGTTCATTCATATTTTCAAGCTCGACTCTAGTTGCTTGATCAATACATTTATGGTTTACCCATCTTTGATATTCTTTGTTATAGTCCATATTACTTTGTGGTATATACTTACCACTTCCCCCTTCCAATTTAAAATTCTATTCCTTTTCTTGCTACTTGTCCTTGATCATAAGGATGTTTATGTTTTTTCATTTCTGTAACATAATCTGCCATCCTTGAAATCGTGATTGGTGGTTTTCTTCCAGTTACTACAACTTCACATCTATTTTTGAGTTGTGTAATTATTTCAACTACAACACCCTCATTTAGTAGTGATAGCGTTACCGCGTCTAATATCTCATCAAGAATTATTGCATCAAACTTATCACTCACTTTATCAATTAGAGATTCTTGCATACTTTTTACTTCTTTTACCATTTCAGGATCGTGCATATCAACAAACATTCTTGGTAGTTTACAATAATATACATTTACCCCTAGGGTTTCAAGCACTTTTATTTCACTACTGTCTCCATCTTTTAAAAATTGAATCACAAGTACTTTTTTACCTGCTCCAAACATACGCATGGCCAGACCCATGGCTGCAGTTGTTTTCCCTTTACCGGTTCCATAATAAATATGTAGCATAATACACCTCCATGACTCTATTATAATGCATATATAAGTAAATTCATATACTATTATGTCAATATAATAAAAAAGGGGCTCTATACTTTTACTGGGGGACAAATAAGTCTTCCAGTTTTTCTTTACAATA
>CAYJPL010000001.1:0-117757 GCA_964372125.1 uncultured Erysipelotrichales bacterium | reverse complement strand
CTCAGTCGGTAGAGCAGAGGACTGAAAATCCTCGTGTCGCTGGTTCGATTCCGGCCGGAGCCACCATTTGTATGTAATCCTTGTTATCAAGGTTGTACCCAATAGGGTACTTTTTTATTTATAATACATTATATATATCATATTAAAAAAATATGGCTCTGTGTCAAGAGTGGGGGACAAATAACTATTTATTAGTTGTTTGTCTCTTTTTTATTGTAAACAAAAACCGGAACCTAGTAAAAGTATAGAACCATTACACTTTGATTTATTACCTCGTGGAAATATCTAATGTTTTATTTTACGAAAACTTTACAGTCATTTTTTATTTTAAATTGTAATTTGTGATATAATAATATTTATAGGGAGGTGAGACAATGCCTGCAATAGCAACTCATTATCAATTTGGGCAAATTGTGTACAATGAAGTAAGTTTAGAGATTAAAAAAATAATTGACTGTAATAAAGATTCATTTGATGTAGGACTTCAAGGACCAGATATTTTGTTTTACCATCAAGTACACAAAAAAAGTGAAATAAGTAAGTTTGGTCATTATTGTCATACACTACCTGGATATACTTTTTTTAAGCCTGCTTTAGCTCATATTAGCGATGAAGAGATTATGGCGTATGTTTTTGGGTTATGTTGTCATTATGCGCTAGATAGCGATACACACCCGTATATTAATAGTAGAAGTAAAAATAGTTTTGAACACCAAAGATATGAATCTTCTATAGACTATGCGATAATTAAGCGATATAAATTATCGCATAAGCGACACCGATGTATTAGACCAAAGAATGTTAACTATGATGCTATTTCGCTAATGTATCCAAGTATTAATGTTGAACAGTGCAAGAATGCTGTTTATACAATGAGAAATTTGAATTTCTTTTTGAATTATAGAAAACTTGTGGTAGTAGTTGATAATATCATAAAAATGAATGGATTATTTTCATCATTAACATTAGATAAAAGCAATCCAGATAATAATGATGTAGATGTCTTTTTCGAATTGTTTGAAAAATCAGTTGGAAATGCAGTAAAATATATTAATCAAATTTATAAGGAAGCTTCAGTTGATGATATGCAACTGAATTTTGAGGGGATAGTACATGAAATTTACTAAAGTTGAAAAGAGTTGGATAGCATATGATTGGGCAAATTCTGTATATTCAATAATTATGGTATCAGCTATTTTTCCAATTTATTTTACGTCAGCTGCTGCAACAGCAGGACAAAGCGGTGATTTTTGGTGGGGAATTGGTACATCAATAGCTACAGGTATGATTGCTTTGTTTTCACCAATACTCGGGGCTCTCGCAGATTATCATGGGTATAAAAAGAAGTTTTTTAGTGCTTGTCTTGGATTAGGATTAATATTCACATTATTTTGTGCCTTCGTGAGTAGTTGGCAAATGATGTTACTTGGATATATTATTTCTCATATTGGGTATAGTGGTGCTAATCTATTTTATGATGGTTTTTTAACGGATGTAACTACAAATGAAAATATGGATAAAGTTTCAACTTGGGGATTTGGAATGGGATATATTGGTGGAAGTACAATACCTTTTCTAATTTCGATTGCACTTGTCTCATTTGGAGAATCAATTGGCATTGACGGTACTCTTGCTGTTAAAATATCAATATTAATTACAGTAGCTTGGTGGTTTATATTTTCTATTCCATTACTTAAAAATGTCAAGCAAATGCATGGTGTTGATGTCCCTCCTTCAAAGTTAATTGGATCAACTATGACATCATTAAAAAACACGTTAACTGAAATATATAAAAACAAAGGTATTTTATTTTTCTTACTCGCATATTTTTTCTATATTGATGGTGTAAATACTGTTATTAATATGGCTACAGCATACGGTGTAACCCTTGGGTTGGATAGTACTGGACTAATTCTAGCTTTATTAGTTACACAACTTGTTGCTTTTCCGTTTGCGATTATCTTTGGTATACTTGCAAAGAAATTTGGGTCATTACGTTTAATTACTACAGCTGTAATAATATATTTTGGAATCTGTATTACAGGATTTTATATGGGATATGGAATCGAGGAAGGGTTCTTAACTATTGCACAAGCAACAACAATTTTTTGGATGTTATCATTTATGGTAGGTACAGTACAAGGCGGGATTCAAGCACTTTCTAGATCATTTTATGGTAAGATGATCCCTAAGAAAAAGGCAAATGAATACTTTGGTATTTATGATATCTTTGGTAAATTTGCAGCAATACTAGGTCCAATGATTTATGCAACTGTAAAAGGAACTACAGGAAGAAGCTCATTTGCAATTCTAGCTATAATTATTTTATTTGCTATGGGGGCAATATTCTTGTTCCTTGGTAGAAAACACTTTTCAAAATTAAATAATGTGTAAAATAAATAACGAAGCATATAAATTATATGTTTCGTTTTATAGTACAAATTATACGTGTTAAACAATATATATTACTAGATAGGTGGGCATCAAACACATAATTAAGTCATTATGCTATTGTAGCAGTGTAAAGGAGAAATAAGGTGAAAATAATTTTAGAGGATCACATAAGTGATGAAGTAGAGATATTGATTCGTGGCGATATTTCAAGTAAAACAGTTCAACATATTTTGGCTCTATTAAAGAGTACATCGTTAACTTCAAAGATTATATTGTATGATGACACAAAAGAAGTATTATATGATATAAAAGAAATTATTTATTTTGAAGTTATTGATCGAAAAACGTACGCAAGAACCCATACAAAACGTTATATTTGTAAGTATAATTTACAAGAAATACTGGCAATGTTTAAAAGACAAGGGATTCAACAAGTTGGAAAGAGTATTCTTGTTAATACGAGTCATGTTTTATCATTAGAAGCTGAATTTAGTGGTAATTATACAACGTATTTAAGCAATGATGAAAAAATAATTGTATCAAGGTTTTATATGAAAGAATTTAGAAAGGCAATAATGGAGGGGTAACTATGAAAGTAATGGCGTATATAAAAACAGGTATTGCGATTGGATTTGTAATGACAGTGTTTTTTTTATTTGTATTTGGAGCAACTAGTATCACAATAAGTAACTTATTTGCATGGCTACTAGCATCAATAGGGTATGGAGTTACATCGATGATATATGAAAATAGAAGTGTTAAACATGCATGTATATTACATTATTTTGCATGTTTGACTATTACGGCGATAATGTCGGTATTATATTACCAAGAATATGTAACGATTGTAGTACTTAGCTTTACTGTTTCGTATTTTGTTATTGCATATATATTATTTCAAATAGACAAAAAAAACGTAAGTAAGATAAATTCCAAGTTGGAACAAAAAATGTAAAAATAACTTTGTAGAATTTTTAGTAAAAATATGATATAGTAAAAAAATATATGGAGGTCATTATGATTATAAATTTTATAAGAGGATTTTGTATGGCAATGGCAGATAGTGTACCAGGAGTGTCTGGTGGAACCATCGCGTTTTTACTAGGATTCTATGATACATTTATTACTTCACTAGATCATTTAGTCAGTGGAACAAAACAACAGCGTAAAGAGGCGATTATCTTTTTATTAAAAATAGGAGTAGGATGGATTATTGGTTTCCTTGCTTGTGTAGTTGTATTATCAACTCTATTTAGTGAACACATTTATTTAATAAGCTCATTATTTATTGGTTTTATCATCTTTGCGATACCGCTAGTAATTAGTGAAGAAAAAGAAACAATGAGAGGTAAATGGCTTCATCTTATATTTACATTTATAGGAGCGGTGCTAGTTTTTGCGATTACTTATTTTAATCCAACAAGTGGTGGAGGGATTGATGTAGGTGTGGAAAATCTGGATTTCACGTTAGCATTATATGTTTTTGTGGTAGCGATGGTGGCGATTTCTGCGATGGTTTTACCAGGTATATCAGGTTCGACAATTTTGTTGATATTTGGAATATATGTACCAATTATTAATGGAATTAAAGAGCTAATTACATTTAATTTTGAGTATTTACCAATTATATTAATTACTGGTGCAGGTGTAGTTGTTGGTGCTCTGTCAACTGTAAAGATCATCAAAACAGCTTTACAAAAATGGCGCAGTCAAATGTTATATTTAATTATTGGACTAATGATTGGATCACTGTATGCAATTATTATGGGTCCAACTACATTAGAAGAACCAATGAAGGCATTATCACTTGAAACTTTTAATTATGCATTTTTCTTTTTAGGACTTATTATATTATTTGGACTACAAAAATTAAAAAATATTTCTCAAAAGTAGAGGTAAAATATGAAATATAAAGAAATAAGAATGTTGGTTATTCATACCATTATATTTTTTGTTGCAAGTGCTAGTGTATTATACTTTTTCATGCAACAAGATATTGTTAGAGCATTAATTGCATCATTAATTACACTTATCATTTTACAGTTACTTGCTCTTAAAAATACACTTAAAATATTTGATGATGGTTGTGTTATTTATTCTTACAAGTTTGTTGCAATATTGCCAATATACGTAGATTTTGGTGATATTAAATCTATAGGCAAAATTACTAAGCATACATTTATAATAGAGCATTCTACAAAATCAAAAGTTTATATCGTAAATGCACCAGCTTTTTGTAAAGAATTAAAGGAAAAATTAGATATATATAATAAAGAAAATTCAAAATAATTAATTGACATGACTTCTATATTGATAGGTCATGTCTTTTTTATATTTTTATAAAATAAAAACTGGAATGATTTATTTAATCATTTCCAGTTTAATTACTTATATAAAGAATTTAAATATTATAATTAGTAAATTCCTTGTGACATCATTGCCGCTACAACTTTTTCAAATCCTGCAATGTTCGCACCTTTAATTAAATCATAACCTAATCCGTAACGAGCACTAGCATCTTTACTAGCAGTATGAATACTTGTCATGATCTCTTTTAGTTTATCATCTACTTCTTTCGCACTCCAGCTATAACGCATAGAATTTTGAGCCATCTCTAATGCAGATACAGCAACTCCACCAGCATTTGCAGCTTTAGCAGGACCGATTATTCCATTTCCTTTAAGGAATACTTCAACGGCTCCAGGAGTTGTTGGCATGTTAGCTCCTTCAATAATGTATTTGACACCATTATCTAATAATTGTTTTGCAGCATCAGCATCAATTTCATTTTGTGTAGCACATGGAAAAGCCATATCTACTTTTAGATTCCATGGTTTTTGTCCTTCGAAGAACTCACATCCAAATGTAGTTGCATAGTCTTTTAATTTAACAGTATTTGACTCACGGATCTTACATAAGAAGTCAATTTTTTCATCTGTTGTAATTCCTTCAGGATCATATACATAACCATCTCTTCCTGAAATCGAGACAACCTTTGCACCATATTCACGAGCTTTCAAACATACCCCCCAAGTTACATTACCATATCCTGAACAAGCAATTGTTTTACCCTCATATGTATCATTGAAGTGATTTAGTACCTCTTTACCGTAATACACAGCGCCAAATCCAGTTGCTTCAGGACGAATTAAGCTTCCACCATATGGTAATGGTTTCCCAGTTAATACACCATTTTCAAAAGCACCACGGATTCTACGGTATTGTCCATACATATATCCGATTTCGCGTGCACCAGTTCCGATATCCCCAGCAGGTACATCTACATCTGGACCTATATGACGATACAGTTCAGTCATGAAACTTTGACAAAAGCGCATGATTTCATTATCTGATTTTCCTTGTGGATCAAAGTCTGAACCACCTTTACCACCACCAATAGGTAAAGTTGTAAGAGAATTCTTAAAAATTTGTTCGAAACCTAAGAATTTAATAATACTTAAGTTTACTGATGGATGTAAGCGTAATCCACCTTTATATGGTCCAATTGCACTTGAGAATTGAACGCGATATCCACGATTAACTTGAACTTGTCCATTGTCATCCATCCAAGGGACTTTAAAAAGAAGTGCTCTTTCAGGTTCGATTAATCGCTCTAGAATTGCATGTTTTTCATATTCAGGGTGTGCTATAATCACTGGTTCTAATGATTCTAATACTTCTTCAACCGCTTGAATAAACTCTGGTTGATCCCCATGATTTTTTCTTACTTCTGTTAATACTCTTTTAATATAAGTCATAAAATTATCCTCCTGAAATTATTTTATCACGGCTATAAAATAAATTCAAATACAAAAATCTGATTTATATGTAAAAAATATCGATTTTAATTAAAAATTATAGAAAAACACAAATTTATTTCTGTTTTTATTGATTTTTCTACAAAATGTTGTTATCATACAAAAAAAGAGGTACTAGTTATGAAGAAAAATATGATTACAAACTCACAATTACATCATCATTGGAATAGCTAGGGTTATCTGCGTTAGATTAATCCCGTTTTTTGCATAAAAAATATAGGTATATCTAATGACAAGTACAATTACACATCGAACGGGTCATTAATAAGTGATCCGTTTTTTTAATAGGGGGAATATGTTATGAAAGAATTTACATTTTTATTACCAGAGGAAAGCGTTGAATGTAACTTGCAGCAAGTTGCATTGTTACGTAAAATTGAAACAAAAATTAGAACGATTTTTGATGCGGAAAATTACCAAGAAGTAATATTGCCAAGTTTAGAATATACTAGCTTATATACTAATATTGATACAACACTGCAACAAGAAAAGATGTTTCAATTCATTAATCATGAAGGAAAGAGTATTTCAATGAGGTTTGACTTTACTATCCCTTTGGCACGTCTATTTGCATCTAAGTATCAAGGTGATTTTCAACAAGTAAAGTATTGCTATTTTGGAAAAGTCTATCGTAAACAAAAAAGATACAAAGGTAGAAAGACAGAAATATATCAAGCAGGTATAGAATTATTTAATCAAGATGTACTAAAAGGAGATGTCGAAGTAATTGATTTAATTGAAACTACAAAAAAGAAGATAGAAATAGATGATTTACTTATTGAAGTAGGTTATGCTCCTTTTTTTAATCGTCTTTTAGAATTGGCTGGAAATCACGAGGTGCTTACAAGCCTATGCAAGTATAGAGATATTAGTGGAATAAAGAAATTTGTTGAAAACTACATTAGTGATGATGATTTAAAGCAATTATTATTATTTTTGCCAATCTCATTTGGAAAACTTTCAGAAATTGAAATGTATACAAAAAAAGTAAATGATAAAATTTTAAATGAATGTATAGAATATTTAAAAGTAATAGAAAATAAATGTAGTAAGTATGAATTATGTTTTGATCTATCGATGGTACCAGAAATGAACTATTACACTGGAATTATGATAAAAGGATACAAAAAAAATTGTAGTGATATAATTATAAGTGGTGGTAGATATGATAAATTATTATCGAAATTTTCTATGAATTCCTCTGCTGTAGGATTTTGCTACAATTTAGATAAGTTAGTTGAATCTATTGAAAAAGGAGGTGCTTTCAATGATTAGAATCGCACTTACAAAAGGTAGGATAGAAAAACAAGTTTGTAAAATGCTAGAAAAAGCGGGATATAATATACAACCTATTATTAATAAAAATCGCGAGCTATTAATTAAATGTGAAGAGTTTGAAGTTATATTTGGAAAATCAAATGATGTGCTAACTTTTGTTGAACACGGAATTGTAGACGTTGGCTTTGTAGGGAAAGATACCCTTGATGAAAGTGAATATGATGATTACTATGAAATGCTAGACTTAGAAATTGGGAAGTGTTATTTTGCGGTATGTGGATACCCGGATTATAAAACTACAAACTTCATAAATCGTAAACGTATTGCGACAAAATATACAAATGTCGCAAAAGAGTACTTTTCAAAAAAGAAAGAAGATGTTGATGTAATAAAATTAGAAGGCTCTGTCGAATTAGGGCCAATAGTAGGATTATCAGATGCGATTGTTGATATTGTTGAAACTGGTTCAACATTAAAAGCTAATGGATTAGAAGTTATAGAAAAAATAAGTGATATTTCTACAAAACTAATCGTAAATAAGGCAAGCCTTAAGTTTAATAAGGAACCAATTATTGAGATGATTCAAAAATTAGAAAATAGCAAGGAGGATGCAATATGTTAAGGCTAGCGGTGTATGATGGAAATATCGATGAAATAATGAATGTCTTTTCGAATCGTAAAGGAGAAGTGTCAAAAGAAATACAAGATACTGTAACTGATATTTTACAAGAAATTGCATCAGACAAAGAAAAAGCAGTATATAAATATGCTAAACAATTCGATGGCTACCAAATTAATAATAATAAGGATTTAGTAGTTTCTAAAGAAGAAATGGAAACAGGGCTTAAAGAAATTGATGAAGACTATTTTAGGATTCTTAAAAGAGCGAAGCAACAAATTATCGACTTTCATGAAAAGCAATTAGACAAATCATGGACAATGACAAAATCAAATGGTGTAATAATGGGCCAAATGGTTACACCTTTACAAAGAGTAGGATTGTATGTTCCAGGAGGGACTGCAACATACCCATCAACTGTTTTAATGAATGCGATACCAGCAATGATTGCTGGTGTAGAGGAGTTAGTAATCATTACACCAGTTAAAGAAGACGGTAAAGTGAATCCAGTAATCCTTGCAGCAGCAAGTATTTGTAACATTAAAACAATATATAAAGTTGGTGGTGTTCAAGGAATTGGTGCACTAGCGTATGGAACTAACGATATAAAAAAAGTAGACAAAATAGTTGGTCCAGGAAATGCTTATGTCGCAACTGCAAAAAAACTATGTTATGGGTTAGTGGATATTGATATGATTGCTGGTCCCAGCGAAGTATTAATTATTGCTGATAAAAACGCAAATCCTAGATACGTTGCTGCGGATTTATTAAGTCAAGCAGAACATGATGCCCTTGCAAGTAGTATACTTGTTAGTGATAGTTTAGCTTTAATAGAAGAAGTAAATATTGAATTAGAAAAGCAATTAGGTTTTTTAGAACGTCAAGATATTGCTAGAGAATCGATCGTTAATTATGGATGTGCTATTCTTGTGAATACTATTCAAGAAGCGTTTGATGTCTCAAACCAGTTAGCACCAGAACATTTAGAAATATTATTACCAGATCCGATGAACTCATTACCATTTATCAAGAATGCTGGAAGTATCTTTTTGGGTGAATATACACCAGAACCATTAGGTGATTATATGTCAGGAACTAACCATGTATTACCAACTGGATCAACTGCAAAATTTTATTCAGCATTAGGTGTATATGACTTTGTAAAATATTCAAGTTATAGTTATTATCCAAAATTAGCTTTAGAAGATTTAAAAGATGATGTTATTAAGTTTGCGAAGAGTGAAGGACTTCAAGCTCATGCAAGAAGCATTGAAGTGCGATTCGAAAAGGGGGACAATTCATGCGAGTAGGAAATATACAAAGAGAAACAAAAGAAACTAAAATAGAATTACAACTAAATTTAGATGGTAGTGGAAAAAGTGATATTTCAACAGGTGTAGGTTTTTTTGATCATATGTTAACACTATTATCATTTCATAGTGGCTTTGATTTAAATATCAAGTGTATTGGTGATTTAGACGTAGATAGTCATCATACGGTTGAAGACGTTGCAATATGTTTAGGAACTGCAATAAAAGAAGCATTGGGAGATAAAGTAGGAATCACTCGCTATGGTAATTTTTCTATGGTTATGGATGAAGCACTAGTGCATGTAAACTTAGATATAAGTAATCGTATGTATTTAGTGTACAATGTTGAAGTAAGTACACTATGTCTAGGAAATTATGAAACTGAAATGACTGAGGAATTTTTTAGAGCAGTATGTCAGCAAGCCGGAATCACTTTACACATTAATCTAGCGTATGGTAAAAATACACATCATATTATTGAAGCTGTTTTTAAAGGATTTGCAAGAGCAATGAAAATGGCAGTAGCAATTGATGGTGACAATCCAAATTTAATAACATCAAGTAAAGGCATGCTGTAGGTGAATATATGATTGTAATAATTGATTATAATGTGGGTAATTTATCAAGTGTTGAAGGGGCGATGCAAAGAGCTAATTTGGAGTATGTTACTTCTAGAGATAAAGATGTTATTTTAAATGCGAGTGCAATTGTATTACCAGGTGTTGGGGCGTTTTCAGTGGCAATGAATAATTTGAAAAAATACGGCTTAATTGAAGTGCTAAATCAATGTAAAGAAAAACAAATACCGATATTAGGGATCTGTTTAGGTATGCAAATATTATTTGAAACAGGATATGAAGATGGGATACACGGAGGTTTAGGATTCATTGAAGGAGAAGTTGTTTATATGGATATAGACCAAAAAGTTCCCCATATGGGTTGGAATCAATTGGAATGTAAAGTAGAACATCCACTAGTCAAGTATGTCAATAATGGTGATGATGTATATTTTGTACATTCATATATGGCAAAATGTAAAGATGAATATATTGTTGCAACAAGTGATTATGGAAGTAGTGAAATTGTTGCGATAGTAGCAAATAAAAATGTTATGGGATGCCAATTCCATCCAGAAAAAAGTCAATCCATAGGGATGAATATAATAAAAGGTTTTAAGGAGATGATACGATGATACTATTACCAGCAATAGATTTGAAAGATGGACAAGCAGTGCGTTTATACAAAGGCGATTATAATAAAAAAACAGTGTATAGTGACAATCCTGTGGAACTTGCAAAGGAGTTCGAAAGATGTAATGCAACATGGTTGCATGTTGTTGATTTAGATGGAGCAAAACAAGGTAGTTGTATTAACGGAAATGTAATTCGTCAAATTAGAAAAGAAACATCACTTAAAGTAGAAGTGGGTGGTGGTATTCGTTCAATGGATACAGTCGATTATTATTTACAAGAATTACAAATCGATCGAGTGATTATTGGAACAGCTGCTATATCTAATAAAGATTTCTTACAATCGATTCTTGATAAGTATGGCAGCAAAAGACTTGTTGTTGGAGTAGATGTCAAAGATGGTTTTGTCGCAGTTGAAGGATGGTTAGAAACAAGTAATGTACAATATTTAGATTTCATCACTGAACTAGAAAAAATGGGAGTACAATATATTGTTGCTACAGATATATCTAAAGATGGAACCTTGCAAGGTCCAAACTTTGATATGTATCAAAAAATATCAATAACTTCATCAATTAATGTAGTAGTTTCAGGTGGGATCAAAGATAGCGATGATATCTATCAAGTTGCAAAATCCAATTATTATGGATGCATTGTTGGAAAAGCGTACTATGAAAAGAAACTAGACTTACAGGAGGTAATTGAATGCTTACAAAAAGAATCATACCCTGTTTAGATATTCGTGATGGAATGGTAGTAAAAGGTGTTAACTTTGTTGGTTTAAAAGAAGTTGGGGATCCGGTAGAACTTGCAAAAAAATATGAAATTCAATGTGCTGATGAAGTTGTATTCTTAGATATAACTGCTACTCATGAAAAAAGAGGAATTATGCAAGAAATCATTAAAAAAGGTGCAAGAGAATTATCGACACCTTTAGCAGTAGGTGGTGGGATATCTACCATAGAGGATTTTCGTACAATTCTTGCCTGTGGTGCTGACAAAGTATCGATTAATTCTGCTGCAATAAAAAACCCGAATTTAATTTTTGAAGCCTCAAAAGAATTTGGAGTACAATGTGTAGTAGTTGCAATTGATGCAAAAAAGAATAGCTTTGGAAGATATGATGTATATATCGCAGGAGGACGTAAAAATACAAATATTGACTTAGTAGAATGGGCAAAACGTTGTCAAGAACTCGGTGCTGGTGAAATTTTACTTACTTCAATGGATGGTGATGGAACGCGTAAAGGTTATGATATTGATATGATCAACGCTGTTTGTAATGAAGTGGATATTCCAGTTATTGCAAGTGGTGGTTGTGGATGTATTCAGGATATAGTTGATGTATTTGAAAAGACAAACTGTGATGCTGCACTAGTGGCTTCATTATTTCACTTTAATGAAGCTACAGTAGGTGATGTGAAATTAGAAATGAAAAAAAATGGGTTGAAAGTAAGAGGGTTATAATATGAAACCAAATTTTGATAAAATGCCGCTTGTGCCAGCAATTGTTCAAGACTATAAGACTAAGCAAATACTTATGATGGCTTATGTAAATCAAGAAGCATATGATAAAATGCTAGAGACAAATAAAACGTACTTTTATTCTCGCTCAAGAAACTCATTATGGCATAAAGGAGAGACATCAGGGCATATCCAACATATAAAAGGTATGTATTTAGATTGTGACCTTGACACATTGCTTATAATTGTTAAACAAGTTGGGGTGGCTTGCCATACAGGTGCTATGTCATGTTTTTTTAATGAAGTATTGCCTTTTTCGAAAGAAACTATTTTTAAAGAAATGGAAAATACGATACAAGAAAGAAAACAAAATCCTGTGGATAAATCATACACAAATTATTTATTAGATTGTGGAATCGATAAGACATGTAAAAAAGTAGGTGAAGAAGCCACAGAAACAATTATTGCTGCTAAAAATAATGATAAAGAAGAGTTGATTGGTGAAATAGGGGATTTATTTTATCATGTTTTAGTATTAATGAATCAATGTAACATATCACTTTGTGAAGTAGAAGCGTTGTTAGAAAAAAGACATTTAAAGTCTGGTAACAAGAAAAAAGAAAACACTAGAGGGGATTATTAATCTCTTTACTGTTTTTTTTTTTATTTTTTTGGTATAATATTATTATATGGAGGAATTGTTATGGATAGATATACAAAGCAACAGATTCAAGCAATAAATGAAGAATTCAGTGGTGAGTATTACTTACCTGATGCTGTGTTTGCACCACATCATTATCACTGTATTTCGATCGAAGTAAAGCTTGCTTATGGAGCAATGCTAAATGTTTTACTAAAAGCACCACTATATACAAAAAGTGGTGATGCATATTTAAAAGCAGACAATCCTGAGATAATTAATATATTAAAAAAATTAGCAAACAAGGAAGTTGCAACAGAAAAAATGCAAGGCTATTTTAAAGAATTGGATAGTCTTGATTTCATAGATGTTGTAAAGCAAAATATTTTTGTTAAAAAGGTGGATTAGATGTTTTTATTTATCGCAAAAAAATTTATAAATAATCATGATCAGTACAATGACCCCGAAGTACGCCATCAATATGGTGTACTTTGTAGCGTTTTAAGCATTATTAGTAATATAGTGCTTGCTATTTTCAAAATATTTTTTGGAATAATAACAAATAGTATTGCGATATTGAGTGATGGGATTAACAACGTGACTGATATTGGAAGTAATGTTGCATCTTGGTTTGGGTTTAAGATGGCCAATAAAAGACCTGATAAAGACCACCCTTACGGACATGGTCGTAGTGAGTATATTGTAGGCCTATTTATTGCGTTTTTTATTGTAATGATTGGTATATTTTCTTTACAAGAATCAATATCAAAAATACTTAACCCAACAGAGATAATCTATAGCAATGCTGCATTAGTCGCTTTGATTGTTTCAATTATTATTAAACTTTGGATGATGTCATTTAGTTATCGAACTGGAAAAAATATTCAATCAACTACTCTAATTGCACTATCTAAGGATAGTATGAATGATGTTTTATCAACTAGCGTAGCCCTAATAGCATTGGTTACAAGTCAGTTTACAAATATCCCTATAGATGGTATTTTAGGTGGTCTTGTATCGTTAGTTGTGATAAAATCAGGATATGAGGTTTGTAAAGACACAATCGATCCATTACTTGGAATGGCCCCGGACACAGCTTTAATAGAAAAATTAAAACAATTTGTTCTTGATAGGCCAGGAGTTTTAGGTGTTCATGATTTAATGTTACATGATTATGGCCCTGGACGACAATTTTTAACACTACATGCAGAGGTTGATGTACATGGAGATTTGCTTGAAACACATGATCAAATTGATTTAGTTGAAAGAGAAATATTGGAGAAGTATAATATTTTTACAACGATTCATATTGATCCAATTGATATGTCAGATACACGTCTGTTATTACTAAAAAAGGATGTGGAAGAGCTTGTTTTGACAGTCAACCATGAATACTCAATTCATGATTTTAGAGCAATATTTTTTGAATCTCATACAAACTTAATATTTGATGTAGTTATCCCATTAGATGATGATACATCACATAAAATAATAAGAGAACGTCTAGAAGATAAAATATCTACCTTAGATGGTCAGTATAATCTTATTATCCAAATTGAACATAGTTATATTTAAAGGAGACAATATGAAATTATTAAAATTATTTGTAGCTGGCATGTTAGCAATAACACTAGCAGGATGTAGTAATGAAGGTGAAGTAGTTGATTTAGAAAAAGAAGATACACAAGAAACTACAGAAGAGTATGTATTTGAAAAAACACATACTGTAGAAATTGAAGTTCAAAATTATGGAAAAATTGTGTTAGAACTTGATGGGAATGTTGCACCAATAACAGTTGAAAACTTTGTAAATCTTGCAAATGATGGATTTTACGATGGACTTACATTTCATCGTGTAATTGATGGTTTCATGATTCAAGGGGGAGACCCAAGCGGTGATGGAACTGGAGGAAGTGATGAAACAATTAAAGGAGAATTCTCAAGTAATGGTGTCACTAATGGTTTAACACATACTAGAGGTGTAATTTCTATGGCTAGATCATCTGATCCAGATAGTGCAAGCAGTCAATTCTTTATTATGCATGAAGATTCTCCACATTTGGATGGTGAATACGCTGCTTTTGGTAGAGTAATTGAAGGAATTGAAGTTGTTGATGAAATTGCAACAAACACGCCAGTAGTGGATGGAAATGGTACAGTTGAATCAGCAGAACAACCAGTAATTAAATCAATTAAAGTTGTTGAATAAAAAACAAGTATTCCAAATATGGAATACTTTTCTTTTACTTTTTATATTTTTGCATTAGGCTGTAAACGATAACCAGCAATGAATTTATTTAGGATTGCATTAACAGAAATGATTAACTCGTCTTTAGAAAAATTAATGTTATTATTTATTGTACCTTCAATTACGCCACTTAAACCAGATGCAATAAAATATGATTCAGTAACATTATAAGGATCAATTTCATCATAGTATGTAGACAAAATTTCTTGTTGCAGATGATGTCTAAAAAAAGTGATCCATCGATTTGTAGAGATAATCGCATTTAGTAAATCACTATTATCATAGAAAAAATCAATAATAATTTCTATTTTATTTAATAATAATAAATCCAAGTTTTCTATAGTGTTGTGAATAACAGCTATTACTTCATTTTCTAATTGTTGATATAAGTCATAAATATCATGATAATGTAAATAAAAAGTGCCTCTGCCAATATCAGCTTCATTACAAATTTGTAGAACTGTAATTTTCTCAATTGGTTTTTCCTTCATTAATCTAAAGAATGCTTTTTTTATTGCAGCTTGAGTCTTTCTTGTTCTTCTATCTTGCATAATCTTCCTCTTCTTGTCAATTAATGAACACATATCTATTAATTGACCATTGTTTTGTATGTAAGTAAATTATACAATAATTATAGTAAAATATACAAGTAAGGGAGTTATAAATGTTTAAGAAGGATTTTAATATTTTAATAATTGGACAAATTATATCTGTGATAACTAGTGCAAGTTTATCATTTGTTTTAGGTTTGTATATCTTAGACATGTCCAAGTCTGCTACTTTGTTTGGGATAGTAACTGCTATTAGTATCATACCTTGGGCAATATTTGGACCACTTGGTGGCATTATTGCAGATAAGTATAATCAAAAAAATATAATGGTACTATTGGATTTTATAACGGGTATATTATTGATCTTATGTATGACTATAAAAATAGATGTCATGGTAGTGATTGTATTAAAGGTGATTTTTTCATCCGTGCAAGCCTTATATTATCCAAGTGTGGTGTCTGCAATACCCTTAATTGTTGATAGAAAAGCAATTCCGCGCGCAACTTCTTTAGTTAGTCAGGTAAATTCAGTTTCGCGTATTATTTCACCTATGATTTCGGGAATTATTTATTCAATGTTTGAAATCCATTATATACTAACATATTGTGGGGTATTATTTGTTATATCATCATTATTAGAGTATATGATGAATATTAAAAAGGCTGAATCAAAAACACAAGAAACAACGACATTAAGGGACACAATTATATTTTTAAAGAATGAAAAATTAACACAAGTAATTTTTATATCATCAATAATAGTGAGTGCGATTACTGCAATAAATGCAGTAGGAATTCCTTATATTATTAATATTACTCTGGAGCTTCCCTCAGTTTACTATGGAATAATGAGTGCTAGTATAGGATTGGGGAGTTTTATAGCGGGAATAATTATCTACATGTTTCATCGCTATTTTACAATTAGAAAAATAGGTGTTCTATATTTAGGTATTATCATATTACTAATGATTTCAAGTGTTGTTTTGACAATAGGGCAGATTCATATACTGTTTGTATTACTAACTATATGCTTCTTTTTAATAAATGTATTTATGGGAATAGTTTATATTATAAAAAATATAAGTATACAAAAAGTCACGCCACAATTTATGCTTGGAAAAGTAATGTCTTTATTTACTATTTGTTTAGGCTTTTTTGAACCGATTTTTCAATTGTTATATGGTTTTTTATTTGAGGGTATAAAATCTAGTCTGATTTTTATGGTAATTTCGCTGTGTAGTATTCCGATAGCGTATATAATTCAAAAAAAAGCAGATAAATTAATATAAGTTGGTAGCACATAGCTTCAAATTTTGGTAAAATTCATAAAAGGAGCTTATTAAGATGAAAAAAACAAACTACATTTTTATAGGATTAATAATAATTGCGCTCTTACTTGATACTCTAAGTGCAATTCCAGAAAGTATAGCACTAGGCGTTATTGCAATTTCAGTAGCGGGATTATTACTTACAAAAGTATTTTCTAAAAATGATAAATCAAATTATATTATTAAATTAGTTATTATTGCAGTCTCAATAGTATTGGTAATAGCAACAATACTTTCTTTTTTCTAACAGTTTATATACTGTTTTTTTCTTTTTATGAAACAAATGACAGAATTATTTTAATGTTTGTTATTATATGATTATAGTTTGAAAGGAGATTTTAGATGGGATTTAGAAAAAATTTTTTATGGGGTGGAGCAACTGCTGCAAACCAATGTGAAGGTGCACATGATTTAGGTGGAAGAGGACTTGCAAACGTTGACTTATCACCACATGGTAAAAACCGTTACAATGTTATATTAGGATTAGATACACCTTTAGATTTTGTAGAGGGTGAACATTATCCTGGATTAAGTGGAATTGATTTTTATCATCGTTATAAAGAAGATATTGCATTATTTGCAGAAATGGGATTTAAAACATTTAGAATGTCATTAGCATGGTCTAGAATCTTCCCTAAAGGGGATGAATTAGAACCAAATGAAGAAGGTTTACTATTTTATGAAAATGTATTTAAAGAATTACAAAAATATGGAATTGAACCACTTGTAACAATTACTCATTTTGACATACCAGTACATTTGATTAAAGAATATGGTGGTTGGAAAAACCGTAAGTTAATAGAATTTTATGAAAGATTAGCTCGAGTTATTTTTACTAGATATAAAGGGTTGGTGAAATATTGGTTAACTTTTAATGAAATTAATGTTATCTTACATGCTCCATTTATGGGTGCAGGTTTAATCATTAATCCTGAAACAGAAATGAAAGATAAATATCAAGCAATTCATCATGAATTAGTTGCAAGTAGTATTGCTACAAAGATTGCTCATGAAATTGATCCAAACAATATGGTTGGATGTATGCTTGCATCAGGGCTTACATATCCAAATACATGTAACCCAAAAGATGTATTTAAAGCAATAGAAAAGGACAGAGAAGGATACTTCTTTATTGATGTACAGGCTAGAGGTTATTATCCAAGCTATGCTTTATTACAAATGGAACGAGATGGAACAACACCAGAAATGACGAAAGAAGATTTAGAAATTTTAAAAGCATATCCTGTTGATTTCATATCGTTTAGTTACTATTCTAGTAAACTAACTAGTGCTGATCCATCAGTGGATACTACAACTGGTGGTAATTTAATGGGAACATTAAAAAATCCATACCTAGAAGCATCTGATTGGGGATGGCAAATTGATCCACTTGGATTCCGTATTACATTAAATAGTATCTATGATCGTTATCAAAAGCCACTATTTGTTGTTGAGAACGGATTAGGTGCATATGATACAGTTGAAGATGATGGATCAGTTAATGATGATTATCGTATCGATTACTTAAGAGATCACATTGCTGCAATGAAAGACGCAGTAGAAATTGATGGTGTTGATTTACTTGGTTACACAACTTGGGGTCCAATAGATCTAGTAAGCGCTGGAACTGGTGAAATGTCTAAACGTTACGGTTTTATCTATGTAGATCGTGATGATCATGGAAATGGTACATTTGAAAGAAGCAAAAAGAAATCATTTTTCTGGTATAAAAAAGTTATTGAAACTAATGGAGAAGACTTACAATAAAATAAAGGACTATCGTAGGATAGTCCTTTGTAGTATTACATGATTAATAAAAAAAATACAGATTGACAACAAATCATCAAAGGAGGTGTGAATTATGCAAGCAGTAATCTTATGTAATGGCAGTGGAACACGAATGTGGCCGTATAACATTCATCATAATAAGGTAATGTTGCCACTGGCAACTAGACCACTATTAAAGCATACAATAGATTCTCTTTTTGAAGCTAATGTAGATACTATCGTTTTAACAATAAGCACTGATGATAGTGAAATCAAGCATCATTTTGGAAGAGATACTCGAATTAAGATTGTAGAGGTTAGTCAACAGCTTGGAACTAGTGACACATTATTAAAAGCAAAAGAATTAATTAATCAAGAATTTGTATGTTTATATGGAGATTGTTATATAGATAGAGAAGATATAATTGCTTTTTGTAAACAAACGACATACAGTGCTTGTGTTTCAAGGTTACATAACGATAGTACAGAAATGATATGTACAATGATTGAAAATAATCTTGTTACTAATTTTGTTGGACATCCAAGAGGTAGCTTTGACTACTTTGCATGTGGATTTAAATTCGATACTGAGGTATTTGAATACTTACCATATAATTGTGGTTTTTTTGACAATACTAAAGTCGGGTTAGGAGCTCCTAAAGAGAAATATTTAGAATCATCAATTCATGAGATGATAGAGAATAATATCGAGTTTAATGTGTATTATTGCGTGAATCAAGTTGTTGACTTAGATAAACCATGGGACTTGATGGAAGCAAATCAAATATATAACCATACCATAACTACAAATATCATGACTACAATAACACCTGGTTCTACTATTAGTGATGAAGCAATAATTCGCGGTGAAGTAGTATTAGGTAAAAATAGTCATATTGGGAGTGGGGTAATAATTGAAGGTAATTGTATTATAGGAGATAATACAATTATTGATAATGGTGCAATTATTGGATCAAATTGTGTTATTGGAAATAACTGTTCAATAAAAAATAATTGTAAAATTGCGAGTCATTCAAGTATTGGAAACAACTGCATAATAGATCACACTGCAGAATTTCTAGGTGGAGTATTATTTGATAAAGTGTATCTATATCACTATGGGGAATACTATGGTGTAATAGGTAAAAATAGTGACTTAGGTGCCGGTACAACATGTGGAACATTGCGTTTTGATGATGGCAATACAAGTCACTATGTAAAAGGAAAAAGAATCAACCCAAAAAAACATGGAAATGCATGCTATATAGGCGATTATTCTAGAACTGGCGTAGGTGTTATTTTGCAACCGGGATGTAAAATTGGAAATAAATGCGTAGTTTCAAGTGGAGTAATTTTGAATGAAGATTTAGAGGATAATACATTAATTTATCCAAAACAAGAATTAATAAAAAAACCATGGGGTGACAATAAATATAATTGGTAGTAGAGGAAAGGGACAAGCATGAAAGAAATAGGTATATCGGTGTATCCTGACTTTTTTGATCAAGACACTATTAAACAACAATTAGACACTGCTGCAAACTTAGGTTATACAGTAGTATTTACATCATTACAACTAGGAGATTTGGGATTTGAAAATACACAAGTTGAGGTGAAAGATGAGTTTTCTTTTTTCTTTGAATATTGTGAAAAACTAGGGTTAGAACCACATGTAGACATTAACGACACAATGTTTTATAAACTAGGTGCAACTTTAGAAGATTTAAAACCGTTGGCAGACTTGAAAATAAAGGTATTGCGTTTAGATGGAGGCTTTAGCGATATCGATGCTGCAAAACTTACAACAAATCCGTATGGAATAATTATCGAAGAGAATGCTTCGATGCTACAAAATACGACACGACGTATCGAAACGATATCAGAGTATGGAAATATCAAGCAGTACTATGCTTGTCATAATTTTTTCCCATTAGACAATACTGGATTGGATTATCAAGATGCACTAGAATCTGCAAAATTATTTAAAAGTTATGGTGCAAGAGTAGGGATTTTTATTGGCTCATTATATAGTGAACCACATTTAAACGCAGTCGGGCATGGTATTATTACAATCGAAGATCAAAGATACTTACCAAGCCATATTCAAGCAATGGAGCTATTTGTTCAACCAGAATACGACTATGTTGTATTTGGTGATAGTAACCCTAGCTACGAAGAATTAAAAAGAGTTAGCGAAGTTGCAAAAAATAATGACTTAGATTATGTCAACACTAAATACGATTTATCTTTTGTTAAAGAATATGATTTAGATGGTATGTACTGCGTGGAACTTCCAGTATGGTTTAATAAAAATGTGGACGAAAAGTTAAAAGAAAAACTAACAAATATAGTATTTATTTCTAGATCTGACCAACCAAGTGATCTTGTACGTGCAACACAGTCAAGGGACATTTGTGCATGTGGTGTACAAAACCCAATACTGAGAAATGCATATTCACTTGTATTAGATAATGAAAAGGCAAATCGTTATAATGGTGAATTACAAATTCCATTAGTTGATTTACCTGCAGTTCGTTATGCAAATGTGATTGGTCAAGTTCATCCATCAGCGAAGCGCTTAGTTAAAATGTTAAAATATAGTAAAGTAATGTTTGTATTGAAAGAGGAGTAGAAAATGAATAAATATTATAATAATGTTGTAGATATATTAAATAAATTTAATGAGACTCAAATGCCTATTTTAGAAAAAATAACATCTAAAATTGTTGATAAAATAGAAAATGGTGGTAAGTTTTATGTCTTTGGTACAGGGCATTCACATATGGTAGGAGAAGAATTTTATGCACGTGCAGGGGGACTTGCTTGTGTATATCTAATTGCTCCAATGGAATTGACACTTGGTGAACACCCATTAAAATCAACCAGTATTGAAAGAATCAAAGAATATGCTAGTGTTATAAAAGCACAATATAAAATAACAAAAGATGACGTGATTCTTATTTCATCAAATTCGGGTAGAAATGCTATGATTGTTGAAATGGCAAAAATATGCAAAGAACAAGGAACACTAACTATTGCGTTTACTAACTTGACACACAGTAAAAGTGTTACAAGTCGTCATGAATGTGGGGAAAACTTATATCAAGTATCGGATTATGTAATCGATAACTGTGGAGTAATTGGCGATGCGATGATGGAACTTGAGGGAGTGCGTGGTAAAATGGGGTCTACATCATCAATTGTAGGAATGTTTATGGCACAGAGCTTGTCAATGATGATTGCAAGTGAAATGCATAAACGTGAATTAATCCCACCAGTTTTTTTAAGCGCTAATGTTGATGCTGGAGATGATTGGAATGATCAAATAATGAAAGAATACTATAATGTGTAAATAAAAAAACGGAATATCCGTTTTTTTTATTTATCTTACTGGAGCAATTAACACTTTTCCAGTCCCACGATACACATTTACTAGTCCTTCACCAGAAGCAGCAGAACCAATTAATGTTTTTCCAGAACGCTCTACTTTGAACTCAAGACTTCCAGACCAAGCAATAGCCATATTACCATCTACTTTTAAAACATCATTTTGAAGTTCGATTTCAATTAATTCTTCTTTTGGACAAGGGGACTCTAAGCATAAAATACCATTTCCACGAATTCCTAAATTAAACAACCCTTCACCACCAGCTACTGCAGATGATAAGTTTGAACGCATTACTGCTTTATGTTCTAAAGTTCCTTCACATGCAAGAAATAAACCATCGTCTAATACAATTGAGTTGTTCCACTGTGAAACATCTAATAATAAAATATGTTTATATGTTGGCTCTAATACTAATGTTCCAGAACCAGTATATTCAGGTTTAATAGCACTTTCATTAGTGACTTTACTACGAATTGCTTTTCCGAGAAAATCACCTACACCTTTTAGACCAGTTGTAGCATTAACATCTCCAACTGTCCATTGCATTGCACCAGCCTGTAGTACGATATTAGCTTTACTAACATCACAAATTACTTGGCGTCGACAAACATTCATTTTTGAGCTATAGTAAGCAGTCATTGCGTTTGCCGGTGTCACGCTTAAATCACGTACATACTCAACAATTTCAAATGCTCCAAGTTGTCCAATAATATTCACATCATCATTATCTCTAAAATTATTAATTGTATACATATTTACCTCCTCGTATGTCTTGTATATATTTTATATAAAAGAAACACAATAAACAAGCTATACAATAAAATAAAAAGAGAATGCGGGGGAGCATTCTCTTTTTTCTATTTCACATAAGGGTGATAATAGGGGTATTGTTAGGTGATTATTATATTCCTAACGTACGCTATTATAACATATGGTTATCATTTGTAAAGTGTTTTTAAGAAAAAAATACAGTTTTTTACACACGTTACTGAAAGGGGTTTCTTTGCGCAAAAAGAAATAATGAATTACATGAATTGTAAAATGATGTTATAATAGAAAACGGTGATAAAGATGAAAGAACTTATAGTTAATAAAAATGATACAAATCAAAGAATTGATAAATATTTAAAGAAGATTTTAGTACATGCTCCAGCTAGTATGATATATAAAATGTTAAGAAAAAAAGATGTAAAAGTAAATGGAAAAAAAGTTGATGGAAAATACATTGTCCAAATTAATGATGTAGTTTCATTGTTTTTACACGATGATAAATTTCTTGAGTATACAAAAGAAAAAACAATTTACGAGTTAAATATAGAATTTGATGTATTATATGAAGACGATAATATACTTGTGGTAAATAAACCAGTAGGACTGCTAGTTCATGAGGATAGTAATGAATCAATAAATACGCTCGCAAATCAAGTGATTTGTTACTTATATAATAATGGAGAATTAGATTTAAGTCGTGAAAATTCATTCATGCCTGGCCCAGTGCATCGTTTGGATCGAAATACAAGTGGTATAGTGATATTTGGTAAAACGCTAGGTGCATTGCAAGTGTTAAATGAAATGATAAAGCAACGTCATTGTATAGAAAAAAAATATCGTACAATTGTACTTGGTAGAATTGATAAGGAATTACTTCTAGAAAATCATATTGTAAAATTAGAAAATGAAGCTCGAGTAAAACTCGTTAGTAAAAATCATCCAGGATCACTTATGATGAAAACAATAGTTAAACCAATTTCTATGTTTAATGGTTACAGTGAAGTTGAAGTGCAACTTATAACAGGAAGAATGCATCAAATTCGTATTCACATGTCTAGTATCGACCATCCAATTATTGGTGATGCAAAGTATGGTGATTTCAAAATGAATACATTGATTCAAAAAAAGACAGGACTTCGACATCAATTATTGCATGCGTACCATATAAAATTCATAAAGCCACTTGGGAACTTACAATACTTACAAGGTAAGGTGATTGAATGCAGTGTTCCAAAAGAGTACAAAAAGATTAAAGAAATTTTATGATAGCCTTTTCATGAATTAGTGAATATTGTATAATAAGAAAAGGAGGATGAAATATGAAATATTATATTGGAATTGATTTAGGTGGAACAAATGTCCGTACATTATTGGTAGATGAAAACGGTAAATCTTATAGTGAAGTAAAAGATGCAACTCAAAGAGAATTAGGTCCTGATGCAGTTTGTCAAAAAATTATTGATCAAATTGAAGCAATAGACTATAGTGCATGTAATGGTATTGAAAATGTAGAGGGAATCGGAATTGGTGTTCCTGGGCCTGTTGATACAGCAAACGGGGTAATGATTATGGCAACAAACTTGCCAGGCTTTGAAAACTATCCAATTTGTAAAAAATTATCTGATAAATTCAATTTGCCTACATTTATTGACAATGATGCAAATGTTGCCGGCTTAGCTGAAGCATTATTAGGTGCTGGTAAACCTTATGACTCTACGTATTATATAACAATTTCTACTGGGATCGGTGGAGCGTTTATCGCAGGTGGAAAATTAATTTCTGGTGGACGTGGACATGCTGGAGAAATTGGTAATATTATCGTAAAAAATAATGGTGCTAAAATTAATGATTTAAACGCAGGTGCTGCAGAAGTAGAAACTAGTGGTACTGCAATTACTCGTAAGGGTAAAGAAATATTAGGAGAAGATATGGTGTCTCATGCTGGTGATGTATTTGAACTTGCGAGCAAAGGAAATGAAAAAGCTATTGCGATTGTAGATGAATGTATTGATGAGTTATCAACTTTATTTGCAAATATAGCACATACAGTAGATCCACATTGTTTTGTAGTTGGTGGTGGAGTTATGAAGGCTAAAGAGCATTTTTACGATCGTTTAGTAAAAGAATTTAATTCTAAGATACATGTTGGAATGCAAGGACATATCCCAATTTTAGAAACAAAAATTGAAGATTGTGGTGCCATCGGTGCTGCTATGTTACCAATGTCTAAGTTATAATAATAATGAACTGCCAATAGGCAGTTTTTTTATTCCGTAATATATTTGAATGGCATAACTATATTCCTAGTGATATAGTGTGCTCTACAACTAGATAAATAGCTGCAAGATTAGGAATTGCTTCTCCGTTTTGTTCTTATAGTAGGATTTCAGTGTTTGTTTTTTTCAGAATTAGGAGTGTTAAAAGGTACAGGAATAGAAACTACATCAAGCATCTTGAACACGTAGTTATCTTTTGCTTAAAACAGTTTTAATAGCCAGCATTGGATGATATGATCTTACTCCATGAATGACTTTATATGAAAGTCTATTGCTAGAACTTGGATTTTATCGTATCGTATTTAATGAAATCGGACACTAGTTAGATGGTTTAATATCCTTTATTTTATTAGTAATGCATGCTATAATACTCTTTGAATTATACGTGTATTGAAGTGAGTTAACTTGATGTAATATATGGTAATAAATTGTATTAAAATTGATAATAGAAGAAAATGTATCTTAGGAGGATAATAAATGAAAAAAAGAGTTGTATTAGGGTTAAGTGGTGGAGTTGATTCTGCAGTAGCTGCTCACTTACTTAAAGAACAAGGTTACGAGGTTATTGCGGTATTTATGCGTAACTGGGATAGTCAATTAAATAATGATATACTTGGGAATCCAACAAACGATCAACCTATTTGTCCTCAAGAACAAGATTATAATGATGCAAAAGCTGTTGCAGAGCAACTAGGGATTGAAATACACCGAGTCGATTTTATTAAAGAATATTGGGACCACGTGTTTAGTTATTTTTTAGATGAATATCGAAAAGGAAGAACTCCAAATCCAGATATTTTATGCAATAAACATATTAAGTTTAAAGCTTTTTTAGAATATGCAAAACGTTTTGATGCTGATTTTATAGCAACAGGTCATTATGCAAGAGTTGAGCATAATTTTGGGCAAGAATCAGTTATGTTAAAAGGAATTGATAACAATAAAGATCAGACATATTTCTTATGCCAATTGAACCAAAAGCAATTACAAGCAACGTTATTTCCACTTGGTGAAATAGAAAAATCAAAAGTACGCCAAATTGCTAAAGATTTAGATTTAGTAGTTGCAAGTAAAAAAGATAGTACAGGTATTTGTTTTATAGGAGAAAGAGACTTTAAAGAATTCTTACAAAATTATATTCCTGCAAAAGAAGGAGACATGGTTGATATTGAGACTGGAAAAGTAATTGCTCGTCATAGTGGAATTATGTACTATACAATAGGACAAAGAAAAGGTTTATCAATAGGTGGTCCAGGTGATGCTTGGTTTGTAGTAGGTAAAGACTACGAAAAAAATGTTTTATACATATGTCAAGGTGATCAAAATGATTGGCTATTGACTACTGGTGCAATTATTAGTGATGTGAATTGGGTATCAGAAAATAAACCAATAAAAGATTATGAATGTAATGCAAAATTCAGATATCGTCAAAGTGATAATCCTGTTATTATAAATTTTATTAATGAGACGACTATTGAAGTGAAATTTGTAAATCCAGTAAAAGCAGTAACTCCAGGACAAGCTGCAGTGTTTTATGATGGTGATATTTGCCTTGGGGGTGGGACTATCGAGAAAGTATTTAAAGATGGTAAGGAGTTAACGTACCTTTAATGGAAGTGATTAAAGGATACATTCGTAGAATTCGCTATCATAGTGAAGAGACAGGTTTTATAGTTGCTACTGTAGAAATAGAAGACGAACTAGATATAGGACAAATAGAAACAATTAGTGGGTATATCCAAAATCCAAATGATTATGACAAATATGAGTTTACAGGGGAGTATACAATGCATCCGCGTTATGGTAAACAATTTGTAATTAAGTCTTATGAAACCCTGCTTGCTACAGATACGGTACAAATAATAAAATATTTATCTAGTCCTTTGTTTCCGGGAGTAGGGACAGTACAAGCAACAAAAATAGTTGAGGTACTTGGTGAAGACTGTCTACAAATGATAATCGATGATAAAACAGTACTTGATGGTATTGTTGGGATGACAGTTAAAAAGCGCGATACAATTCATGATTTTTTATTAGAAAACAAAGAAGATCATGAAATCACGAGATTCTTTATGGGGCATGGTGTAAGTATCAAAAATACAATTTCAATTGTTGCATATTACAAAGAAAAAACTATTCAAGTATTACAAAATAATCCCTATCAATTAATTGAAGATATTGATGGAATCGGATTTAAAATTGCCGATAATTTAGCATTAAAGCTAGGTGTACAACATGATGATCCAAATCGAATACAAGCTTCTATTGTGTATGCCATAAAACAAGGTTGTTTTCAGACAGGTAGTACATATGTCGAGCTAGATACAATCTATCAATATGTACAAAAAATGATTTATACGATAACGTCTAGTGAAATAGAACAATATATTGAAGAATTGGTTTTCCATAAGAAAATCATTGTAGAAGATAATCGTTACTATGAATATACAATTTATCAATCAGAGATAGAGATTGCATCTTTTATAAAAAAATTACAATCAACACCTGATTACTTAGAAACTGATATAGATGTTACTTCAGAAATAAAAACGTTAGAAAAACAGCGTAATATTATATATGGTGAAAAACAAATTCATGCAATAGAAACATTTATGCAATCCTCTTGTATGATATTAACTGGAGGACCAGGTACTGGTAAAACAACGATTGTAAAAGCAATGCTTGATTTATACCAAAAAGCATATCCTCATCACAGTATTGCACTTGTAGCGCCAACAGGTAGAGCGGCGAAGCGTCTTACGCAATTAACTGGTATACATGCTACAACAATACATAGGTTATTAAAATGGGACTTACATACAAATACCTTTGCAATGGATCAAAAAAACCCTATTGAAGCAGACGTGTTAATTATTGATGAATCTTCAATGATAGATAGCTTACTTTTGTCTAATTTATTTAAAGCGAGTCGTGATGTATACAAAATATTATTTATTGGAGACCATCATCAACTTCCCTCAGTTGCTCCAGGTAATGTGTTACATGATTTAATGCACTGTAATATTGAAACAATAACTTTAAATCAAATATATAGACAATCCTCAAAAGCTGGAATTATTGATCTAACCCATCGTATGATACAAGAAGAAATAGACTCATTGGATGACTTAGCACAATATGATGATACTTTTTTTTATCCATGCATGGGGGAAAAAGTACTAACAAATACTGTTAAAATCGTAGAAAAGGCATTATTACAAGGGTATGATGAACAAGATATACAAGTACTAGCTCCGATGTATCAAGGAGTAGCTGGAATAGATCGATTAAATGAAGCATTACAAGATGTATTTAATCCAGATAAGGGACAGGGAGATTTTTTGGTTGGTAAAAAGAGATATCGTATAGGAGATAAAATACTGCAATTAAAAAACCGTCCAGAAGACGATGTATTTAATGGTGATATAGGTAGACTAATTGCAATCGAGAAAAAAGACGGTATTCATTATAATCAAGATACATTAATTGTAGATTTCGATGGGCAAATAGTAGAATATACTTCAAAAGACTTCATAACAATCACACATGGATATTGTATTTCTATACACAAATCTCAAGGAAGTGAGTTTAAGGTAGTTATTGTAAGTATTTTACCAGAACATTATATCATGCTTAGAAGAAACCTAATATATACTGCTTTTTCAAGAGCTAAGGATTATTTGTTTATATTGGGGCAAGAACGAGCAATTATCCAAGGCATTGCAAATGTTCATGATAATAATCGAAAGACAACTCTAATTGAACACTTCACAGAAGATAAATCGTTATCTTTATATGATTTTGATTAAAAAGAAACTAGTTATAACTGTAAGATTACAATTATAACTAGTTTTTATATTATTGTAGCTATCTCATCAAAACTTTTCTTGTTAATGTCCGGGGCTTGGTAGTTTTTGCTACTTTTTCCTACTGCTAGAATCATCACAGGAACTTCTCCATCGGGACGCTTAAAATAGGATTTTAAAAACTCTATTGGAGCAGGTGTGTAAGTTAGACTTGAAATACCAAGACGGTGTAACGAAGAAATCAAAAAACCAATTGCGATAGAACAAGATTCTGTTACATAGTAGTTACTGTGTCTTATTCCTTGATTATCAGTTGTATACATTTGTTTGAAAATTACTATTAGGTAAGGAGCTTGCTCTAAAAAAGGCTTTTGATAATCCACGTTTAATGGTGCTAAATCATTAGCCCATTGCTTTGAAATCTTTTCTTCATAGAAAGTCTTTTCTATTTCTTGACATTTTTCGCGAAGTTCTTTTTTTATAGCATTATCTTTAACAATCACAAAGTGCCATGGTTGCATATTTGCACCATTTGGCGCAAGGTTTGCAGTTTTTATACAATCCCTAATTATTTCTATGTCAACATGTTCACTACTAAATTCTCTTGTACTACGTCTATTAATATGTTCATTTAAAATATCTTTACTTTTCATAATTATCCTCCAAGGTCATTGTACTACAAATAACTAAAATAAAACTACTAATGGATTGTTTTATTCATTTTTTTATTATGTTATACTTTGTTAGTGATTGGATGTATATAGAGATGAGGGAAATAATGAAAGAAGTAAATATTAGTAAATGGAATCGAAAAGAAATATATGAATATTTTTCAACAGTAGATTATCCATTTTATTCCATAACTATGCCTATAAAAGTAACTAAGGTAAAACAAATATCAAAAACAATGAATATACCTTTTTATCATTTAATGATATGGTTAACTACAAAAGCGATAAACTGTGTACCAGCACTTACAATGCGTATAGAAAATGGTAAATTAATGCAATATGATATAACACATCCGAGTTATACATCAATGAAAAAAGGTGAAGAAGTTTTTAAAATTATTACTCTGGATTGGGTTCAAGAAATTATTAATTTTAGTAAGTGTGCTAGTATAAAAGAGGAGACTCAATCTACATTATTTAGTGAAAAGACAAGTAAACCAGTAATTTATTTTTCATGTCTTCCATGGTTTGATTTTTGTTCACTAACAAATGAGCGTAATTTTGACAAAGATGACTGCGTTCCTAGAATTACTTTTTCTAAATATTATGATGAAAACAAGGAATTATATTTACATCTTTCAATCGATGTAAATCATCGTACGGTAGATGGACTACATATTGGAATGTTTAAGGAAAATCTTGATAATTTAATTAAAAACATATAATATTTTTATTTGGTGCATATTCATTTTCAACACAATGAGATATTATTATTTTGAATAAAATTTTATGAATTAATATCTTGTTGTTTGGTTGACAACGGGAAAAAAGAAATATGTAATTTAGTAGTTGGATTATAGAAAGTAGAGTAAAAAGATGAATAGTAAAGATAATGTTTTATTAGAAAAACCAGTGTTTTCATTGTTTATGAAATATGCGCTGCCAGCATTGTTAGCAATGATTTTAACAGGGATACAAGGGATAGTAGATGGAATATTTGTAGGGAATTTTATTGGTCCAGAAGCGATGGCATCAATCAACATTGCAAGTCCTTTTATGCAAGTTAGTATAGGAAGTGCAATTGTAATTAGTATTGGGAGTCAAAGTCATATTGGAATAAAATTAGGTATGGATAAAGTCATAGAAGCTAAAAATACACTGCAAACTTTTTTGCGTATTCTATTTATTGTTGCATTGTTGATTAGTGTTTTTGGATTTTTATTTAATGATTCAATTGCATCGCTCTTAGGTGCAAATCATGAACTTATTGAATCTACAGGAGTTTATATTAGAGTTATATCGTTATTTACAATACCAGTCTGCTTTATGATTTATTCTGGTTTTCTAAATAGAATTGTAGGGAAACCTCAACTATATTTATATGGGTCGATAACAACATTAGTAGTTAACATAATATTAAATTATTTATTCCTTGCAGTGTTAGATATGGGGATTTTTGGAGCAGCACTTGCGACAGGTATTGCCTATTCTAGTGCATTGTTGATTAATATCCCTAATATGTTGAATAAAAAAAATATTATAAACTTTCGAGACGGTAGTTTTTCTAAAAATTGTATTGTACCAGTATTATATAACGGTGCTTCTGAGGGAATAAATTCTATATCTACAGCACTAAGTGCATTCTTATTTAATATATCGATGATGAATATAGCAGGGGTTGCTGGTGTTAGTGCTTTTAGTACGATAAATTATATTGCTGTTTTTGGAGCAATGGTATTATTTGGGATTAGTGATGGGGTTGGTCCAATAGTCAGTTATAACTTTGGACATGGTAGTGCTAGTCGTGTAAAAAAAATCATGAGAATTGCATATACAGTAAATCTACTAAGTGGTATTGTGGTATTTATAGCATTATTTTTCTTTGGTACAAACTTAGTTACGTTATTTGTTCAAGAACCCGAACTTGTTGCTCTTGCAACAAATGGTGGTAAATTGTATGCATTTGCATTCTTACTAAGTGGATTTAACATTTTGAATTCTGGTTATTTTACGTTTATTGGTAAAGGTGTTGAATCAATGATTATCGCATCGTGTCGTGGTATTATTTGTATTGCATTTGCAATCTATGTTTTACCGTTGATTTTAGGTATTAATGGAATATGGCTGACAGTACCTTTTGCAGAATGTATCGCAACAGTTGTATCACTCTATTTACTTAAAAAAAATAGAATTAATAATTAATGATTTATAGACTGTATAAATTATGGTATCATATATGTAAATTTTAAGTGGGAAGGTGGAGAATTGATGAAAGAAGTGTTTAATGTAGAACAAGTAACAAATGACCTGATTTCTTGGATACAAGATTATTTTTCAAAAGCAGGAGATTTTACAAAAGTTGTTGTTGGGTTGTCTGGCGGAAAAGATAGTTCAATTGCTGCAACTTTGCTTGTAAAAGCTTTGGGAAATAAACGTGTCGTTGGGGTCTTAATGCCTCAAGGAGAACAATTTGATATTGATTGTAGTAAAAAGATTGCAAATCATTTAAATATTGAAACGGTTATTGTTAATATTAAAGATACAGTAGATGCATTAATGAATTCTTTGAATAGTGCAACAACTACGCTAGGTCATCAAGAGATGTCAACAGTGACTATCTTTAATACACCTGCAAGAATTCGAATGAGTGTGCTTTATGGTGTAGCGGGAACAATAGGGGCTCGTGTTGTAAATACATGTAATCTTTCAGAGGATTGGGTAGGATATGCTACTAAGTTTGGTGATGGAGCTGGTGATTTTTCATTACTTATGAACCTTACGGTAACTGAAGTAAAAGCAATAGGTAAATATTTAGGAGTTCCTGTTGACCTTGTCGATAAAACACCAATTGATGGTTTGTGTGGAAAAACAGATGAGGAGAATCTTGGGTTTACATATGAGGAACTGGATTTATATATTCGCAAAGGAATATGTGCAAGTAAAGATGTACAAGCTAAAATCGATCATATGCGTAAGATCAATTTGCATAAATTAGAGCCGATGGCAAATTTCAATCCAATGATTAAAACAATTGAAGACAATTAAAACATATTATATTTTTAATATGTTTTTCTTTTTCAATAAAAAAAATGTATATTTTTAAAGACAATATCATATAAATATTATATGATAATTATTGTAGTTACAAAGGAGATATAAAATGGAAGAATTAAAAAAGAAGTATGGACTATTTACTGCAATTGCAATGGTAGTAGGAATTGTAATTGGTAGTGGAGTATTTTTTAAAGCTGAAAAAATACTTATAGAGACAGGCGGAGATTTAGCAACAGGGATTTTTGCTTGGTTTTTAGGTGGACTTATTATGGTGATTTGTGCATATAATTTCGCAATTATGGCAACTAAATACCAAAAGGTAAATGGTGTAGTCGATTATGCTGAAGCAACAGTAGGATCAAAATATGGATACTTTATAGGATGGTTCATGGCAGTTGTTTATACGCCAGCACTAACAAGTGTTCTTGCATGGGTTTCGGCACGCTATACAATTGTATTAATCGGTAATGAGGATTGGAGTATTGTTGGACCTGAAGCGATTGCGATTTCAATGATTTACTTAGTTGGAAGCTATGCATTAAATGCACTTTCACCTGTTTTGGCAGGTAAGTTTCAAGTAACAACGACAGTAATTAAGCTAGTCCCGTTATTTTTAATGGCAATATTTGGTACCATTATGGGAATGCAAAATGGTATATTATATGAAAATTTTACAGCAGTAACAACATCTGTTGGGGGTAATCCATTATTTGGAGCTGTAGTAGCGACTGCATTTGCATATGAAGGATGGATTATTGCGACAAGTATTAATTCGGAATTAAAAGATGCAAAGAAAAATTTACCACGTGCATTGTTATTTGGAACTTTATTGATAATGATAACGTATATTCTATACTATATTGGCTTGGCAGGTGCAGTTGAAAATAGTATAATCATGGCGTCAGGGGAACAAGGGGCTAGACTTGCATTTGAAGCAATCTTTTCTAAAGTTGCTGGTACAGGACTATTTGTATTTGTAGTTATTTCTTGTCTTGGGACATTAAATGGCCTTATGTTAGGATGTACACGTGGATTCTATTCACTTGCAAAGCGTAATCAAGGACCATATCCAGAGATGACAAAGCAAGTTGATCCAATTACAAATATGCCAACAAACTCTGCAATTCTTGGCTTGTTAGTAGCTGCTATATGGTTATTGTTCTTCTATGGTTCACAACTAGTTGCAATTCCGTGGTTTGGTCCGTTTTCATTTGATTCATCCGAATTACCAATTATCACATTGTATGCATTATATATTCCTATCTTTATTATGATGATGAAAAAAGAAAAAGATTTAGGTGTTATCAAAGGTAAAATAGTTCCTATATTAGGAATTTGTGGGGCATTATTTATGATTGTTGCAGCATTTGTTGCTCATGGTGAGAAAGTATACTACTATTTAATTTTATTTGTAGTTGTTCAAGCTGTTGGGTTGTGTTTTTATAAGAAAAGATAATAGTATGGACATGAATATATTTCATGTCTTTTTGTTTGAAAAACATTGAAAAATTGAAGGAATACCTATAATATAAATGGTGACTATAAAGGAGATAAAGATGACTGAAAAGGAAAAAAGAGATTTAGGGTTGCTATATAATGCTAATTATGACAAACAACTTTTAGAGGAACTTGCAGCTTGTAAAGATAAGTGTTTTTATTATAATCAAATAAAACCATCAGACTTCGATAAAAAAGTATTGTTGCTAAGTGATATTCTAGGTAGCGTTGGAAGTATTATGGAATTGCAAGCGCCATTTTTTTGTGACTATGGATATAATATTAGTGTAGGGAAAAACTTCTATGCAAATCATGGGTTAGTGATATTAGATGGTGCAAAAGTCGAGTTTGGAGATAACGTTTTTATTGGACCAAATTGTGGATTTCATACAGCTGGACATCCAATTGATGCAACGCGTCGCAATCGTGGGCTTGAATATTGCTATCCTATCAATGTGGGCAGTGATGTTTGGATAGGTGCTGGGGTACAAGTGATGCCAGGAGTAACAATAGGAAGTAATGTTGTAATTGGTAGTGGTAGTATCGTAACAAAGGATATTGAGAGTAATTCAGTTGCAGTTGGCAATCCGTGTAAAGTTGTCCGTACAATTACAAAGGATGATGAGCAAAAGGAATATGAAATTGCATAAATCATGGTATTGAAGTCTACAATTGTATATGTTATAATGCAATAAATCTGTGAAAAAGAAAAGTACTTATAATTATTCTTCTAGAGAGAACATGGTTGGTGAAAATGTTTAAATACTTATAGGGAAAGCTACTTTGGAGTACAAGGAAAACTTGTCGTAAACACTACGTTACAGTGAATTAAGGGCATGTATTTACATGAACTAGGATGGTACCGCGATTTAGTCGTTCCTAGAAATAGGACGACTTTTTATATTTTAGGAGGAATTTATGAAACAATTAACAGGAAATCAAGTAAGACAATTATTTTTAGATTATTTTGAAAGTAAAGGACATACAGTAGAGCCAAGTCACTCACTTATCCCAAGTGATGATCCAACACTTTTATGGATAAATGCAGGTGTGGCAGCAATAAAAAAATATTTTGATGGTTCAGTTACACCAGATAATCCACGTATTACAAATGCACAAAAATCATTACGTACAAATGATATTGAAAATGTTGGAAAAACAGCAAGACATCATACGTTTTTTGAAATGTTAGGTAATTTTTCGATTGGTGATTATTTTAAAACAGAAGCAATTGATTTTGCATGGGAATTTTTAACTGATCCAAAATGGATAGGTTTTGAAAAAGATAAATTATATATAACAGTACATGACGAAGATAGCGAAGCGTATGACTATTGGGTAAACATAAAAGGAATTGACCCTAAACATATGTTAAAGACCCCTGGAAACTTCTGGGAAATTGGTGAGGGACCATGTGGACCAGATTCTGAAATTTTCTATGATCGTGGTGAAGCATATGATCCAGAAGGATTAGGTTTAAAATTATTTTATGAAGAATTAGAAAATGATCGTTATGTTGAAATTTGGAATCTAGTATTTTCACAATACAATTCTAAAGAAGGTGTTGAACGAAGTGATTATAAAGAATTACCACAAAAAAATATTGATACAGGTATGGGACTAGAAAGGTTAGTTAGTATCATCCAAAATGGTGAAACAAACTTTGATACAGATTTTTTCATGCCAATTATTGAAGCAACACAAAAACTTGCGAACGTAAAATATAGTGAAAATAAAATGGCATATCGTGTAATTGCTGATCATATTCGTACAGTCACATTTGCATTAGCAGATGGTGCGTTATTTGATAATGTAGGACGTGGTTACGTGCTTAGACGTATACTGCGACGTGCAGTTCGTTTTGGTAAAAAAATTGGGATTGATGATGCATTTATGTTTAATCTAGTAAATGTAGTGAGTGATATCATGAAAGATTATTACACGGAATTACCCCAAAAGGTTGATTTAGTAAGTCAATTAGTAAAAAAAGAAGAAGAGAGTTTCCATAAAACATTAAGTCACGGTGAAAAGATGTTGACTGAAATCATCACAAAAAGCACATCAAATATTGTTAGTGGAGAAGATGCCTTTAAGTTATATGATACTTATGGATTCCCGTTTGAATTAACATTAGAGATTGCTGAAGAATCTGACTTTACAGTTGATCAAGAAGAGTTTAAGGCACAACTTAAAATACAACAAGAACGTTCTCGTGCTTCAAGAACGAGTAATGAGTCTATGGCGAGTCAAAAACCTGATTTAATGAACTTCACAAAAGAATCAACATTTAATTATGTTCCAAGAGAAATCGAAGCAAAAATCATAGGAGTTTTTAAAGATGGTGTCGCTTGTAATTCTATTGAAGAACATGGTGAAATTATTTTAGACACAACTACATTCTATGCTGAAATGGGTGGTCAATGTAGTGATAGTGGTACAATAACTAAAGATGATTGCACTGTGGATGTTACTGCTGTAAACTTAGCACCAAACAAACAGCATTTACATTTTGTAACTATTAATGAAGGTAAGCTATCACTAGGAGATGTTGTAACATTACACGTTGATGTAGTAAAACGAAATAAAGTTACTGCAAACCATACAGCAACACATTTATTACATAGTGCGCTTCAAAAAGTAATTGGTGGTCATGTTCACCAATCGGGATCATTTGTGGACCAAGAAAGATTACGTTTTGACTTTACACATTTCGAAAAAGTTACAAAAGAACAAATCACACAAATAGAAACCCTTGTAAATGATGAAATTTTTAAAGGACAACTTGTTAATATTAAAGAAATGTCAATTGATGAAGCAAAAACACTAGGTGCTATGGCACTGTTTGGTGAAAAATATGGTGACACTGTACGCGTTGTAAGTGTTGGTGATTTCTCTACTGAATTATGTGGTGGTTGTCATGTAACTACTACTAGTTCAATTGGTTTATTCAAAATCGAATCAGAGGAAAGTGTAGGAAGTGGTGTGCGCCGTATTGAAGCAATTACAGGTAAAAGAGCTTATAGTGCATTACTTGAAGAAAAACAAACGGTTGATACAATCGTAGAAGCAATAAAAATTAAAAATCGTAAAGAAGTAGTAAATAAAGTCATCTCACTAGAACAGGATAATGTAAGTTTAAAAAGAGAGCTAGATGCTGTAACGTCAAAATTAAATAGCTTAGTTGCATCAAGCAAAGCAAATGACATTGAAAATATTAATGATATTTCAGTGCTATGTGTTGAAGAAACATTAGAAGCTCCAAAAGCAAAACAATTAACATTTGACTTTAGAGATAAGATGGAAAGTGGAATTGTGGTAGTTATATCAAACAATGAAGGAAAAGCTTCTTATTTTGTAGCATTGACAAAAGATGTTGTTGATGCTGGTAAAAAAGCTGGAGACATTGTAAAAGCAATAAATGAGGTAGTTGATGGTCGTGGTGGTGGAAAACCTGATTTCGCACAAGGTGGATGCCAAAGTGAGCTAAACGCCACAAAGATTAAAGAAGTACTTAAAAATATTTTGTAATTTATATTTAAATGGTGTAATATATACTTATAGCAAATATAGGAGGATTACGTATGCAAGACTTAGATAAAACAAAAGTTTTTAGTTCTGAAGATATGCGAAGAGAAATTATTCGTAATAATCTTCAAGCCGTGATTATTGCCTTAGAAGAAAGAGGGTACAATGCAGTACATCAAATTTCAGGGTACTTAGTATCAAATGATCCTGCATATATTTCAAGTTATAAAAATGCTAGAAGCATTATTCAACAAATTGAACGTGATGAGATCATTGAAGAACTAGTGAAATCATATGTGGAGAAGTAAATGGAAAAAATAATTGGATTAGATTTAGGTTCAGTAACATGTGGTATCGCAATGTCAGATGCATTAGGAATGATGGCCCATGGAGTTGAAACATTTCGTTTTCCTGAAAACGAAGATGAATTAGCTATTGTACGTATACAAGAGCTAGTTAAAGAAAACGCAGTAAAAAAGATCGTTTTAGGACTACCAAAACACATGAATGGTGATGTTGGTATTCGTGGTGAAATATCAATTGCTTTTAAAGAAAAATTAGAAAAAGCAATACCTGGAATTGAAGTGATGTTAGTAGATGAACGTTTGACAACAAAAGTTGCAACAAATGCACTAATATTTGCGGATGTTTCAAGAAAAAAACGTAAAAAAGTTGTAGATAAGATGGCTGCAGTAACTATTTTACAAGGTTACTTAGACAGTAAATAAGAAAGGTAAAATTATGGAAGCAAATAAAATTAATGTAGTAGATGACCAAGGAAATGAAATTGAATTTGAAGTGTTATTTACATTTGATGATGAAGATAGTGGAAAAAAATATGTATTATATTATGATCCAACTCAAGAAGAAACAAATGTGTTTGCATCAATTTATGATGATGAAGGAAAATTATTTGAAATCGAAACTCCTGAAGAGTGGGAAATGATTGAAGAAGTATTCCAAACGTTTGTTGCAAATGAAGAAGGTGAATCATCAGGATGTTGTGGTGGACACAATCATGATGAAGATCATGAATGTTGTGGAGATCATGGTAAAGAAGAAACTTGCTGTGGTGGAAACAACGATTCAGGTTGTGGATGTAACTAAAGAATATTATTACAATTAAAAGCTAAGTAATCTTAGCTTTTTTTAAAATAAAGGAGAAAGAGTAATGCCAATTTTTAAAGGTGGAATGTTTTCAAAACGTCGCGAACTAGATTCGTTTTTTGTGAATTCGTATGGTAATGAACAAACAAGAGGTGTTTATACTTTTAATATCGATGTTCACACAGGTGAGATTTTTTTCAATAAGCAGTTTAAGACACCAACAGACCCAATCTATAGCTTTAACTATGGAAGGTTTGTTTGTACAACGTATAAAAATAGAACAGGTACTTCACAAGATGGTGGTATTTGTAGTTATGCATCAACTGCACAAACACTAGCACTTGCATCACGTATGACAGATGGTGGAAAGACATACATGCACGCATGTACTGACGGTGATGATACTGTTGCTGCAAAAGTATTTGGTGCAGACTACTATAACGGTGAAATTATGGTTGGAAAAATTCATAAACGTAAACTAACACGTCGTCTATATGTGCATAAACTTACTGGAAGCAGTATACATCCAACTAGACAAACAATGCCACATCCTCATCATGTTGATTTTACACCTGATGGAAAGTTGTATGTGGTTGACTTAGGAACTGACAAAATCATGTTTTTTGATGTTGAAGAAGATGGTACACTTATTTTAGATGAAGGTATGTCATTTATGTCTAAAGCAGGTTCTGGTCCTAGACAAATGGTGTTTAATAATAATGGAGATGTTGCATATGTTGTAAATGAATTAGTTAATACTATTGATGTATATAGCTATGAAAAGCAAAAGTTCACATTAATTCAAACGATTGATACATATGATAAAGAAGCATATCCAGATGAAGATTCATTAGCTGCGGAATTCACGTTGACAGAAGATGGAATGTTTGCAGTGGTTTTAAATCGAGGACATGACAGTATGACATTATTTAGTGTTAATCAAGAAAATGGTCATCTAGAATATCGTGATTTTGTTGATACTTCCCCAAATCCACGTAGCTTAGAATTATTTAGAGATCGTTTTATTGTAATTGGATGTCAAAAAGGTGGTATAATCGAAGTAGCAGAAATTTCAAGAGAAAAAGATGGTTTATTGTTTGATAAAGGATATTCATACCTTATTAATGAACCGGTATGTATCCGTAAATTCTTTGATATAACAGCAAGAAGATAAAATATAAAGCAAGGGAGAGTATTGTTTAATACCTCTCTTGTTTATTGTTTTAAATATTATCCAGCTTTGTTGAAAGAAATGTTAAAATAACTTATAATAGGCGATGGAGGTAGTAGGATGAAAAAAATAAAAATAATAATTATTGCTTTGTTAATCATAGTAGTAGTAGGGATTAGTGGAGCATTCTATATGTATAATGATGGTTTAAAAGCAGCAAGTAAAGAAAGTCAGGAAGTTATAGTTGAAATAGCTGGTGGTCAAAATCAAGTGCTAGCACAACTTGATGAGGCAGGACTTATCAAAAATGAATTCATGGCCTCTTTACACTTGAAGCTTAATGATTATGAATTTATAGCAAATACATACGTATTAGATAAAAATATGGATTTTGATACAATATGTCAAATACTAGAAGGTGACCAAAAATACGTATCTAGTGTAAGCTTTACTGTTATTGAAGGACAGTCAATTCCAGAATACGCAACAAGTCTTTCAAATGCGCTTGGTATAACACAAGAAGAAGTATTAGCAAAATGGACAAACAAGGAATACTTAGAACAGTTAGTCGATCAATATTGGTTTTTAGATAGAGAAATCATTGATGACGGTTTGATGTTTCCTCTAGAGGGTTATTTAGCACCAAATACATATTCACTTAGTGAAAGTGACTTAACTGTTGAAGCTGCTACTACTCTAATGTTAGATCAAATGGAAATCGTTCTAGAACCGTATCGTGATGAAATGGCTACATTTACAATTGATGGTGAAGTATTATCTACTCATGAGTTTTTAACATTTGCATCAATTGTACAATCAGAATCTTTATTTGAAGAAGATCATAGTAAAATTGCAGGTGTTTTTGTACATCGTTTAGAAAATGACATTGATGGAACAAATCAGTTACTTCAAAGTGATGTAACTGTAAATTATGCAAATCAAGTTACAAAGGTTGCAGTAACCTACTCTGATTTAGAGGTGGATTCAAAATATAATACTTATAAATATCCTGGGTTGCCAATTGGACCAATTTCATCAGTAACACCAGCTATTATAGAAGCAACTTTGAACTATGAAGAAACAGATAATTTATTTTTCTTTGCGATACAAGGTGGAGAAGTTATATATACAAAAACATATCAAGAACATTTAGATGAAATTGAGATTGCAAAGGAAGCTGGTTTATGGTTAGAGGATTAGTGTATTTTAATGAAATTGAAGAACATGCATTAAAAAGAAGTATTCCTGTTATGCAAAAAGATGGGATAGAATTTTTAATCCAAACGCTAATTGAAAATAATTGTAAAGCGTGTTTAGAAATAGGTAGTGCGATTGGTTATTCAGCAATGATGATAGCAAAAAATATTGATCATTGTATGGTTGAAACAATTGAAATTGATAACAATAGATTTAACGAAGCAAAACAGAATATTGAAAACGAAAAATTAGAAAATCAAATTATATTACATCACTTTGATGCATTGGAGTTCGATGTAGAAGATTTACAAATCAAAAAATATGATTGTCTATTTATTGATGCTGCTAAAGCACAATATCAAAAATTCTTTGAAAAGTTTATACCATTTTTAAATAAAGATGGTATTTGTATAGTTGATAACTTAGATTTTCATGGGATGATTCATGATATTGATAATATTAAAAATCGTAATACAAAGCAATTAGTAAAAAAAATAAAAAGATTTAAAGATTGGATTTTTGATCATTCTTTATATGAAGTAACATATTATGCAATCGGAGATGGCATATGTATTATTAAAAGAAGGTAATTTATGGAATATACAGTACATTTAAATTCATTAAATACTATAGATGAGTTTTTAGAATTAAATATCCAATACTATGTAGTTGGAGCTAATCAATTTTCTTGTCGACAATCATTGTCGTTGGATTATCAAGAACTAAAATTGTTAAAAAAGAAATTATCTAATAAAAAACTTTATGTTCTCTGTAATGCACTAGTTGAAGAATGTAATTTAGAAAATGCTAAAAAGCACCTTAATGAATTATCTTCTATTGGAATTGACGGGTTATTGTTCCAAGATTTAGGCATTTTACAAGAAGTGAACTCGCAAAAATACAAATTTGATATGATATATAGTCCCGACACTTTAAATACAAATTATGCAACATTGCAAGTATTGCAAAGAAAAGGAGTTTCTACTGCCTTTTTAGCACGAGAAATTCCGTTGGCAGAAAAGATGCATATTAATAAACAATTGCCCACTATGGGGACGATGATACAAATACATGGTGTAGAATACATGGCATATTCAAAAAGACAATTATTGACAAACTATTTTGTTGAAAATGACATGCAAATCACAACTGGAATTAATGATAACATTTCAATACGTGCAAACGGAGTTGATAGTGATTGTCATATATATGAAGACCAATATGGGACTCATATCACATCAACTCAACATTTATATACATTAGATATATTAGAAGAATTAGAGAGTTTTAATTATGGTTATATAGAGTCATTATATATGTCAGAAAGAATGCTTGTAGATATTGTTAAGTTGTATGTTTTAAAAGGTAATGTTAATGAAATGAAGGCACTAAATAGTGACATAGAGTATACTCGTAGTTTTTTGTTTGATCAAACGGTTTATACTTTAGAAGATATAAGAAAGCGAGAAGCCAATGAGAGCAATTAGTGAAATACAAAATGGCAAAAGAGTAATTATAAAAAAACCTGAATTACTTGCACCAGCAGGCAGTATCGAAAAATTAAAAGTAGCCATTTTATATGGAGCAGATGCTGTATTTGTCGGTGGAAAAGAATTTTCACTGCGCTCTAATGCTTCTAACTTTACTCTAGATGACATTAAGGAAGCTGTAGAATTCGCAAATGAACATGGTGCTAGTATACATGTTACATGCAATATTATTCTACATGATGACAATCTTGAGGGTATCAAAGAATATTTGTTAGCACTAGATAAAATAGGTGTTGCTGCAATTATTGTTGCGGATTTACATATTGTTGATATCGCAAAATCATTAAATCTTGAATTAGAAGTACATATTTCTACACAGCTATCTACGTTGAATTCAAGTGCAGTAGAATTTTATAAACAACTAGGAGTAGAACGTGTTGTACTTGCTAGGGAAGTTGACTACACGGATTTGTCAACAATCCGTAAGGCTTGTGATATTGACTTAGAATATTTTATACATGGTGCAATGTGTATTCACTATTCTGGGCGTTGCATGTTATCAAATTATTTTTCAAGAAGAGATGCTAATCGTGGTGGCTGTTCTCAATCATGCCGTTGGTATTACCAAATGAAAAAAGATGGAGAAGTACTTAGTGATGAAATTACTCCCTTTAGTATGTCGAGTAAAGATATGGCATTAATTGATCATTTACCTAAACTTATAGAACTAGGAATTGATTCTTTTAAAATTGAAGGGCGTATGAAATCACTACATTATGTTGCAACAGTTGTGTCTGCATATCGAAAACTAATTGATGATTATTGTGCAAATCCTGATGAATTTGTATATAATAATAAATATAAAAATCAATTATTAAAGGCGGCCAATCGTGCTGTTTCAACTGGTTTTTTTACAGGTGTATCAGATCGTAATGGGCAATTGTTTAATCAACGAAATGAGCATCCAACACAAGAGTTTGTATTACGTATTTTACATTATAATGCAGATACAAAAATGGCATTAGTTGAACAAAGGAATTATTTTAAAGTTGGGGATAAAGTGGAAATTTTTAGTCCATCACATGAACCGATAGTTATTGAAATCACAAAAATAGTCAATGAGGATAATGAAGTTGTAGAAGTGGCAAACCATCCAATGGAACTATTATATGTATATATTGAACATGAGGTTTATGAAAATGATATGGGGAGGTTACTATAATGAGTAAACCAATATTTATAGGTATTGCCGGTGGGAGTGCCTCTGGTAAAACATCGATAGCTGATAAGCTATATGAATATTTCAAAGGAACACACACAATTAAAATCATACGTCATGATGATTATTATAAAGATCAAAGTCATATGGAAATGGAAGAGCGTGTAAAAACAAATTATGATCATCCTTTTGCATTTGAATCTGACCTTATGGTAGAGCATCTAAAAGGTTTAAAAGAAGGACAAACTGTGTTAAAACCGACATATGATTTCGTAATGCATAATCGTAGCGATAAGGTTGAAGAAATTGCTAATAGAGATGTGTTTATTTTGGAAGGCTTATTTATTCTTGCTGAAAAAGATATAAGGGATATGTGTGATATTTTAGTATATGTTGATACAGCATCAGATATACGCTTTATAAGACGTCTAAAAAGAGATGTTGAACAACGTGGTCGTACTATTGAATCTGTTTATACACAGTATTTAGAAACAGTTAGACCAATGCATGAACAATTTATAGAAACATCAAAAAAATATGCTCATATTATTATTCCAGAAGGTGGAAGTAATATTGTTGCGATCGATTTATTAACAACAAAAATATCTAGTATTATTGATAAAGACTAGAAATTTTGGTATAAGTATGTTATATTAGTGAATACGAGGTGAATATATGGAACACGAAAAAGTATTGTTAACCCAAAGTGGTGTTGAAAAATTACAAGCAGAGAGAGAACAATTAGTAAATGTAGAAAGACCTAAAGTTATTGAAGAGTTACAATTAGCTCGTTCACAAGGGGATTTATCAGAGAATGCTGATTACGATTCTGCACGTGAAAAACAGGCTCACTTAGAAGCTAGGGTTAAAGAAATTGATTATATGTTACAACATGCAGATATTATTTCAGAAGAGTCTGTCGATGTTGAAGTAGTAAAACCAGGTATGAGTGTTACAATTTTAGACTTGTCTGAAAAAGATGCACAACCAGAGATTTTCAAAATAGTTGGTTCATTTGAAGCAGATCCAGGACAAGGGAAAATTTCAAACGAATCACCACTTGCTAAGGCACTATTAGGACACGGTGTTAATACTGTTGTAACAGTAGGGGTTGCTGAGGCATATGATGTACGTATTTTAAAAATTGAATTTGTACACTAACATTGATTTCTATCAATGTTTTTTATTTGTATGAATATAGTTTGTAATGTAAAAACCACACTTGAATAGTGTGGTTTTGTGGGAAAATTAAAAATTATAAGGAACAAACTGCTCAGTAATCAAAATGAGAATTGCTTTATTGCTAGATTCTCTTTTTTTATTATTGTAAGTAACTAATGGTGTATAGCTAACTTGGTCACGTCGCTGTACATTTTCATCATATACAAAGTCTGATTGTCTAAAATATATTCTTTCTTGTGTTTCATCATCAATAATTGTACCGATTGTTTTTTCTTCATTATAATATATAATAGTACCTTTTTTTCTTTCGATAAACAAATCTAATTTTGACATTAACTTGTTGTACAGTGTATCATATAATGCGTAAGAATCAGTCGCTGTTTGTTCTTTTAATGGAGTGTATGCAACTTCAAACTCCTTTGTGATACTAAATATAAATTGATCAATTAAAGTAATTAGTTCATCATCTTTTGTATCGCAAGCAGCATTTAGTAACTGCTTATATACATCAATGTTTTCTATACCGTAACCTTTTTCAAAAAAACTATACAGAATATAAATATTTGCTTCTTTGATATCATTATTTTCTTTATAAATATTATAAATCAGTAAGTCGATATCAACTCCTCTTAATCGATTTTTCAATGCGATTAAACCTGTTCTTGCTTCCTCAAAATTTTTCATTTCAACTAAGCTAAGTGCACGGTAATACGCAATCCATTGTTGTGCATTAAAGTGCCATTTTAAATCAGTTGACAAAGCTTTGCTAGCAGTTTCAATACACTTTTCAAATTGTTTTGTTTCGTAAAGTGCTCTGACCATTAAACGATAATATCTTTCTTGTTTTGACTCAAATTCCTTACCGGCATTGTTAATAAACGGTAATGTAGATAAATCATCAGGGTTTAAATGGTTTAGCATGTCATATAAATGATCATAATTTATAGTTGGGCTACCAGTTATAATACGAATAGTTTTATTTATAGTAGCAAAGAATGGAGAATACTTTTCTGGTTTAGTAATCTCGATTATCTTATGTGCTTGTTGATAAAATGTATCTATATCACTGCGAATTTTTTCTTCAGGAATATCGATATACACATTATATAATAAATATCCATATGTATTGATGTACTGTGTTAGCTCTGGTACATCCTTTAAAAAGCTATTAGCAACGGTTGATGCCTCATCAATTAAACGCAACTCCTTCAACAACTTCATGTACTCATAAGCTTGTGAATCTCCAAACAACGAGGGGCCAGCTTCAAACTTATTTCTAAACAACGTTAATGCTTTTTCTTGGCTTTCTGTCATGATTTCCACCTCCATACCTAAGTATAGCATGTTTTAAAAATGCATGCATCTAATTAGCAAATTTATATTTATATACCTACATAATTTGGATTTTTCATCATAAAAAAATATATTGAAATTCAACAAAATCCACTATTGAATTATAATAAAGTATCCAAGAACAATTATAAAAAAATAATGATGTTTTTAACTTCTATAATATGATATAATGTGAAAGATAATAAATGAGGTGAAGAGAATGAATAAACAAGTGTTTAGTATGGATTTTTATGGTAAAAATCTAAGTGTAGAAGTAGGAGAACTTGCAAAACAGGCAAATGGCTCTGTTTTAGTTCGTTATAATGATACTGTTATTTTATCAACGGTTGTTGCTGGTAAAACACCAAAAGATGTTGATTTTTTTCCATTAACAGTTACTTATGAAGAAAAATTATATTCAGTAGGAAAAATCCCAGGTGGATTTTTAAAGAGAGAAGGGCGTCCTAGCGAGCATGGTACGTTAACATCAAGAATGATTGATAGACCGATTCGTCCTTTATTTGCAGATGGATTCCGTAATGAAGTACAAAGTGTTAATACAGTACTTTCAGTAGATCAAAACGCAAGTCCAGAAATGGCTGCAATGCTTGGTGCATCATTAGCATTATGTGTTTCAGATATACCATTTAACGGACCAATTGCAGGAGTAAATGTAGGATATGTTGATGGAGAATTTATTGTAAACGGGACACCAGAACAATTAGAAAAAAGTTTAATCAACTTAGAAGTTGCTGGAACAAAAGAAGCAATTAACATGGTTGAAGCAGATGCAAAAGAAGTAGATGAAGAAACAATGTTACAAGCGTTATTATTTGGACATGAAAAAATTAAAGAGTTAATTGCATTCCAAGAAAAAGTGGTTGAAGCTTGTGGGAAAGAAAAAATTGAAATTCCATTATTTGAATTAGAGCAAGATTTAGTATCTAATATTGAATCATTAGCAAAAGAAAAAATGGTGTCTGCAATTTCTATTCCAGGAAAATTAGAAAGATATGCTGCAATCGATGCGATTTTCGATGAAGTTGTTGCATTATATGAAGAAAAACAATATGAAGACGAACGTACAAAAGCACAATTAATCAAAAAAGTAAAAATTATTTTACATGACATTGAAAAAGATGAAGTACGTCGTTTGATTACAGAGGATAAAGTGCGTCCTGATGGAAGAAAACTAGATGAAATTCGTCCACTAGATTCACAAATCGATATACTTCCAAGAGTACATGGTTCTGCTTTATTTACAAGAGGCGAAACACAAGTATTATCTGCTTGTACACTTGGAGCACAAGGTGAATATCAAAAAATTGATGGCTTAGGTGTAGAAGAACAAAAACGTTTTATGCATCATTATAACTTCCCACCATACTCAGTAGGTGAAACTGGAAGAATGGGTGCGCCAGGTCGTCGTGAAATTGGTCATGGAGCATTAGGAGAAAGAGCGCTTGCTCAAGTGATTCCAAGTGAAGAAAAATTCCCATATACAATTCGTGTAGTATCAGAAGTATTAGAATCTAATGGTTCTTCGTCACAAGCGTCAATTTGTGCGTCATCTATGGCACTAATGGCTGCAGGTGTACCACTAACTAGTCCAGTGGCAGGGATTGCAATGGGGTTAGTTGCAAAAGGTGATGACTATAGTATTTTATCTGATATACAAGGTATGGAAGATCATTTAGGTGATATGGACTTTAAAGTTGCTGGTACAACAAAAGGAATTTGTGCACTGCAAATGGATATTAAAATTTCTGGAATTACAAAAGAAATTATTGAAGAAGCATTGGCACAAGCTAAAGTTGGTAGACAAGCGATTATGGATAACATGATTGCAACAATTGAACAACCAAGAAATCAATTATCAAAATATGCACCAAAAGTACATATGATGAAAATAAACCCTGATCAAATTAGAGATGTAATTGGTCAAGGAGGAAAAGTGATCAATGAAATCATTGAAAAATCTAATGATGTAAAAATTGATATTGAACAAGATGGTACGGTTGTAATTTACCATGTTGATCAAGATGCAATTAACACGGCTGCTGCATTAATTGAGGCGATTGTAAAAAAAGCCGAAGTTGGTGAAGTATATGATGGTAAAGTTGTCCGTGTGGAAAAATATGGAGCGTTTGTACAGTTATTTGAAGGAACTGATGGTTTATTACATGTTTCACAAATTGCTCATGAACGTGTTGAAAACCCTGCAGATGTACTTAAAATCGGAGATATAGTTAAAGTAAAAGTTACAGAAGTAGATGAAAAAGGTAGAGTAAATATTTCACGTAAAGCACTTTTACCAAAACCAATCAAAAAAGAAGAGAAAAAAGAGGAAAAATAATGAACAAGATTGTACTTGCAAGTGGTTCACCAAGAAGAAGTGAATTACTCCAAAAGTATCAAATCCCGTTTGTTGTTGATTTTATAGAGACTGTTGAAGTGCTAGATGATAATCTAGCACTTTTACCTAGGCTAGAGAAAGTAGTTCTAGAAAAAGCTAGAGTGATGGTCGATAAATATCCACATGATACGATTTTAGCTGGTGATACAGTTGTGTGTTTTAACGAGATATTACTTGGAAAACCAACTAGTAGAGCACATGCTAAAGAAATGTTACAATCCTTTAGTGGTAACAAACAAACAGTTTATACTGCAGTTGCAATAATAAAATCTTGCAAAGAGACAGTGTTTGTCGAATCATGTGATGTATATTTTAAAGAAATATCTGATACGATGATTGAGGATTATTTAGATACAAATGAGTGGGTAGATAAAGCTGGTGCATACGGTATACAAGGGAGTGCCGGCGACTTTATTGATAGAATAGAAGGGAATATTGAAACAGTAATTGGATTTCCAGTATATAAAATATCCAAGTTATTATAATGGAAACGGTTACATTCTTATTGAAATTTTTGAACGTTGTTATATAATTAATATAAGGAGGGTTTTTTATGAGTGGAGGAAATGTTAAAAAAATTGCATTACTAACAGCTGGTGGGGACTGCCCCGGGCTAAACGCTGTAATTCGTACGATTACAATTACCGCAATTGAAAAGTATGGATATGAAGTAGTTGGTTACGTTTATGGGTATCGTGGTTTATATGAAAATAATTACGTTGATTTAACAGTCGAAAAAGTAGATTCTATCTATAAAGAAGGCGGTTCTATTTTATATAGTTCTAATAAAGATAACTTATTTGATTATTTAGTAGCAGATGAAAATGGTAATAAAGTAAAAAAAGACGTTTCATACATTGGTGTAGAAAATCTTAAAAAAGCTGGTGTAGATGTATTAATTGTTTTAGGTGGTGATGGTTCACTAACAAGTGCACGTGATTTTTCAAGAATTGGTGTTAACGTTATAGGTGTTCCAAAAACTATGGATAATGATCTTCCAGCTACTGATTATACTTATGGTTTTATGAGTGCAATGTCTGTAGGAACTGAATTTATCGATCGTTTATCAACTACTGCAAAGTCACACCATCGTGTATTATGTTGTGAACTTATGGGAAGAGATGCCGGATGGATTGCATTATATGCTGGGCTTGCAGGGAATGCATCTTGTATATTAATTCCGGAAATTCCATTTTCGATTGAGAGTATCGCAAAACATATTGAAAAGCGTGATAAAGAAGGCTACCCTTATACAGTTATCGCAATTGCTGAAGGTGCAAAATATAGTGATGGTACAAAAGTGATCGGAAAGATTGTGGATGATAGTCCAGATCCAATCCGATACTCTGGTATTGCTGCAAAAGTTGCAGACGATTTGGAAAAAGTTGTGAAAAATCATGAAGTGCGTTCAGTAAACCCTGGACATATTATACGTGGTGGAGATATAAATCCATATGACCGTATTTTAGCGATTCGTTATGGTGTAAAAGCTTGCCAAATGATTGAGGAAGGATTATTTGGAAATGTTGTAACTTTAAAAGGTGACTCTATGTCATACACATCTCTAGAAGAAGTGATTGGAGATGCGAAAATTGGTAAACAAAAACACGTTGAACCTAACGGTGAACTAGTAGCTGCAGCAAAGGCTATTGGAGTGTGTTTTGGAGAAAAGGACTAGTCTTTGACTAGTTTTTTATTTTTTCATATAATATAGGTATGATTCCCATTAATTCCCATTAAATTCAGTTGTTTTTCGTGAAATAAAATGTAATAATATATGTAATATTGTATATAAATTGGAGGATATAAAAATGAAAAAATATATATCAATGCTCATAGTGTCATTAATTGTGATATGTGGTTATTTTTTTGCTACAACTACAAGTGGAAGTGAGCCGCGAACAAATGCATCCTTCGATGTAACTAATAAAGATTTTTATGCAAATGGTAATGAAATTATAATAATTAGTAACGGTGGGAAAACAGAAATTTACTATGATACTGATAAAAATGGTGCATATCAGGAGAGTATTGATACTCCTGTAAGTGAAGGTATGGATTTTTCTAATTATTATATTTATGGTGGTGGTCAGTATACAAGTTATACATCTTCAAAAATTACTGTTATAAGTGGTAACTTAAATGCAATATACAGTGGAGGTAAATTTGAAGGATCAAATATTAATGAGACAAACCTAACTATTAAAAACGGAACAGTTAATTCTATTTATGGCGGTGGTGCGTATAGTGATGTTACTGGTAGTGCTACTATCGTGGTAAATGGTGGTACTATCAATGGAAATGTATATGGTGGAGGATATGGTACTACTTCTAGTGTTGCAACGTCTAATGTTACGATTACTAGTGGTAGAATAAATGGTACAATTTTTGGTGGTAGTGAATTAGGAAATGTTAATGATACAAATGTATCATTGCTAGGTGGTAGTTTAAATGGAAGTATATTTGGAGGAGGAAATCAAGCATCTTCAACTTCTATGCATACAAACATACAATTTGATACAGGGGCTACTTTTTCATCAAATATATTTGGTGGTGGTAATAGTGGTATAGTAACTGGTAATACAAATGTGCAGATTTCATCAGGTACATTAACAGGGCTTGTCTTTGGTGGTGGTAACTTGTCTACTGCCTCAGTACAGGGAACAGCAAGTGTCACTTTGACAGGCGGAGTAGTATCTCAGAATATTTACGGTGGAGGAAATAACGCCACATCAAACAATTCATCAGTTACAATAACTGGGACTGGTAAAGTTCAAAACGTATATGCTGGTGGTTACCAACAGACTGCTAAAATACTCGAAAATACATATTTAAACGTAAGTGAAACTGGTAATATTCCTGGCGTAGCTTATGGAGGTAGCTCTAGAGCCCAAATTATTGGAAATACTTATATTGACATAACAGGCGGAACAATTGGTACACTGCGTGGTGGAGGAAGTAGTTATGATGCTCAACCATTAGGTGGTGATGCTACAGTAACAGACATTGAAATTAATATGACTGGCGGTACCATTAACACTTTCTATGGTGGAGGAAACATGCCAGCTGCGGTAGTAAACGGTAATATAGATATTTCCATTACTGAAAATGCAAAGATAACTGGATATTTTTATGGTGGTGGTTTTAATGCACCAGTAAAAGGAAATGTTAATGTTGAAATTGATGGCGCTACAATGGGAGCGTATGTATATGGTGGTGGTTATAATGCTACTGTGGGTGGAAACACGAATGTTACACTCTCGAATGTGACAATATCTCAGGCAGCGTATGCCGGAGGGAATTTGAGTGGAGCAACAGTCAACGGAAATTCAACAATTACAGTTAATGCTGGTAGCGTTATAAGATTACTATACGGTGGTGGAACATCTGCTGCTGTATTGGGAGATGCAACAATTAATATCAATGGCGGAACAATAAATGGGATTACACATGGTGCAGGTAAAGATGCATCGGTTAAAAATTCATTTATTTATATGACAGGTGGAATCGCAAATGATAATATTCACGGTCGTAGTTCTAAGTTAGAATTTGGATCTTCGTATGTTGAAATAAGTGGTGGTACTGTAAATGCTGATGTATATGGTGGTGGTGCATTCGAAGATGCTGAAACTATGGATGAAGCGCATGTAGTTATTAGTGGAGACGCAAAAATCAATGGAAGTGTAGTAGGTGGTAACTTACATTCATATGCCAGTAAATCTTCGGTTACAGTAGAAGGTGGTATAGTATACGGGAATATTTATGGTGCTGGATTAAATGGTAATCAAACAACTAGTTTTGTGAGTATTACTAATGGAACTATCTATGGTAATGTATATGGCGGCGGAAAAGAAGGTAATATCGATAACACAGAGGTATCATTATCAGGTGGAATCATTGCAGGAAATGTATACGGAGCAAGCTATAGCGGAGATACAGTAAATTCAAAATTGACAATCTTATCTGGAAACTTTGCTGAAAATAATGCAATGTATGCTGCCGGTTTTGATAGTAATACACACGTAGAAAATAGTACATTAGAAATAAATGGTGGAAGTACGCCTGATATTATATTTGCAGGTGGACATTATGGAAAAACTGGTGATACAAAAATAATAATGAATGGTGATGCGACGGTAAAGAGTATTTATGCTGGTGGTCATCTTGCTCAAGCAACAACTACAAATAATACAGAAGTGCAAATCAATTCTGGAAATATCATCGAAAATATATATGGTGGAGGTGGATCAGCTAAAGTTGATGGCGATTCACAGATCACCATCTCAGGTGGAACAATTAATAATGTGTATGGAGGAGGAAGCAGTGCTGGTGGAAGCGGTGCAGACATAACTAATACAAATATTATTATTGAAGGTGGAACGATTACTGGAAATGTTTATGCCGGGGCCAATAGTAATGTATCGGGTAAAGTTGCAACTGTATTAGGAAGCACATCACTAACAATTACTGAAGGTAAAATAGAAGGAAATGTATATGGTGGTGGTAGACAGGCAGATGTAATTGGTAGCAGTACTATCAATATTCAAGGAGGAATAATCCTTGGTAATGTAAATGGTGCGGGTGAAACTGGAAATGTAAATGGTGAAAAATCATTAATTATTGGTCATGATGCAGTAATAGGTTCTGGAACTACAACATCTGTAACAACAGGTGTAATTCTCGACTCGCTTACAAAAAGAACTTTTTCGATAGATAATGATTTAACAAATAAATCATCAGTATATGTAATAGTTCCTACTGGATATGAAGCAAGTACAGTGATCGCAACGGATGCAGTGAAATCTGATGCAAGATATGTTATTGTACTGCTTGATGAATTAGAGGCTACATTTAAAGAAGAATCTAATGAGATTATTTTAGATTATAAATCAGCATCAGTATCAGGAAAAGTAACAAATAATGATGGAGATGCTATTGCTAATGCAACTGTAGAATTAAGCGTTGCTGGAACAAGTTTTACTACTACTACTGATGCAAATGGATTTTATTCTTTTGAATTAGGTGCGAATTTTGCCGATTACAAATTAAGTGCATATGCACTAGGATACGATTTATCGTATAAAAATATTTCATTAGAACAATACGAAGATCTTTATGATCAAGATTTAGTGCTAAGTACACTAATACCAGTAACAAGTATTACTTTAGATTCAATAGTAATGTATAAAAATAATGAAGTTGATGTAATGGAGTTATCAATTTTGGAACCAACAAATGCTACATACACTGATATTGTATGGAGTATAGAAACAAATTCAATTGGTGCAACTATTACACCGCAAGGGGACTTTCTATCAACTGGCACAGGTGAAGTAAAAATTATTGCAACTGTTGAACATGGTTCGGGAATTAATATTCCATTTACAGCAGAGTTTGACGTAACAGTACTAGAATACATTCCAGTAATTGATATTTTAATGCAAAATGATACACATACTTATACTGGGTTTGAAATTGAGCTTGACACACAGCTAGCACCAATAAATCCAACATTTAATGAAATAGTATGGACGCTTGCAGATGGTTCGTCTACAATAGCATCACTTAACGGAAATACGCTTACAGCGATTAGTGCTGGTGAAGTTGAGGTTATTGCAACAATTAACAATGGTACTGCAATAGGAACACCTTTTACAAAAAGATTTACTATTACAATCGAAGATTTCATTCCAGTTACTGATATAACACTGCAAGAAGACGAAGTATATATTAATAATGAATTAGATTTAATTGGAGAAGTATCACCAATGAATGCATCATTTAAAACTATCCAATGGTCAGTTGTAGATTCAGGAGTAACAGATGCAACAATAATTGGAAACAAATTGTATTCAACTCTTCCGGGTGAGGTTGAGGTTAAGGCTACAATAACAAATGGTGAAAATTACGGAGTTGCATTTGAAAAAACATTTACTGTAAACGTACTTCACTTTGAACCGGTTACAAATATTGAGATGGTCAATACCAAATCGATTTTTAATGGAGAAACAGTTGAGTTAGAAGGAGATGTTCAACCAAACGATGCAACGTTTAAAGACATCAAATGGTCAATAAATGATGATGGTGGTACGAGTGCTAGTATCGTAAATGGAGTATTATCTGCAAATAGAGCAGGAGTAATCACCGTGCAAGCAACGATTGAAAACGGAACATTAATTGGGGTCGATTATACACAAAGTTATCAAGTAGTGGTTAAACAACATATTCCGGTAACAGATATTATAATGACAAACAATTTATCAGTGTATGAAGGGTATAATCTTTCGCTTGAAGGGTATGCAATCCCATTAAATGCATCTTTTAGGGACATCGAATGGTCATTAAAGGATACTGATAACGCAAGTATAAATGGAAACACATTAAGTGCACATAAAGCAGGGGAAGTAACAGTAATCGCAACTATAAAAAATGGTGAATCTATTGGTGATAATTTTACTAAAGAATTCAAAATCACAATTAACGAATTTGTTGAAGTTGAAGATTATAAGTTAAAAGAAAATAATGTGTATGAAGGGTTCAAATTACCACTTGAAGGTGTGATTAATCCATTAGATGCTACAAAGCAAGATGTAGCTTTTGAGATTACTGATTTAGGTGGTACGGATGCAGTGATTAAAAATGGTGAACTATTTTCTACAAAATCTGGTGAAGTAACAATAAAAGTTACTATTAAAGATGGGCTCGGAAATGGGTTGGATTTTACAAAAGAGATTATTGTTTATGTTAATCAATTTATTCCAGTTACAGAAATTGAAATGCTAAATGACAGAAGGGTATTAGAAAATACGTCGCTTACATTACTATGGAATGTTCTACCAAATGATGCAACATTCCAAGATATTAAATGGACAATAATTGATGATGGTGGTACAAATGCCAAATTGAAAGACGGTATCTTAACTTCTTCACATGAAGGTATTGTTGTATTACGAGCAACAATAGTAGATGGTTTAGGCGATAGTGTAGACTTTACCCAAGAATTCGAAGTAGAGATAGTAGACACTCCAAAAATAATACTTGGAAATAATCAACAAACAGTAATTGGTGAAACCGTATTACTAGCAACGAATATTCAAAGTACTGATTTTGAAGGGATAATAATTAATGGTGTTGTTGTAGATAATATTAATTATCAACAATCAGGGCAATCAGTGTATATAATACTTAATCAAGATTTTTTAGAAAACCTTGGTGTAGGAAGACATACTATTGAATTTGTATCTGCATTTGGAAATGTTCAAGGTACATTTACACTACTAGAACTGCCAATAAATGATGATGAAGATAAGTTTATTATAGATACTACAATCGATAATGATCAGGGTGATACTAGTGGTAACCAAAATGGAAATAATGGTAGTGGTAATGATAATGGCGGTGAGGATGGAGGAGATAATCTTCCGGGTTATGGAAAACATAAAAATTCTTGGTCATTTATTAATATGATTCTATTTATTGTTACAGTTGTTATTACAATTCTTACGTATCTACATATAAGCAAAAATTATGATAAAAGGATAACTGTAGAAAAACGTAAATCACGTTTATATCATACAAGTAATATGATTCCTGTTGTTGCATCTCTAATATTAGCTTTATTGACACAACGACTAAATGGTCAAATGGTCCAAATTGATAATTGGACTATACTATTTATTATAATTACAATAACTGAAATAATTGTGTGCTTCTATATTACAAGAATAAAAAATCATACTAATTAAAATCCTAAATGGAAAGTCCTTTATAGACTTTCCATTTTTAATTATATGAAATGATGTGAATACTTTCATATATACAACATATTTATATGAAATTTTAATATAGTTATTACATTTAAATATGATAATCTAGTTTCTAGGAGGAATGGTATGATAAAAAATTCAATTTTAAGTTTAAAGAAGAATCTTGGTAAAACAATATTGCTACTTGTAATAATGACGGTTATTGCGAATTTGATAATTGCCGGGTTATCAATACAAAGTGGATCTGAAAAATCAATGGAGCAAATAAAGGAGTCGTTGGGTAATGATGTTACATTATCATATAATGTAACAAATATGATGCAAGGTAATCGAAATCCTGAAAGTGGACAATCTGAAGGTGATCAAAGTGAACCTTTGGAAATGCCAGAAATTACTATCGATGCTGCTACTTCACTTACAACATTAAATCATGTGGAAAGTTATAATTTCACTAAATCAGTATCAGTTGAAAGTGATGATATTACAGCAGTGGAGATTGAGCAAAGTGGTGGTAGAGGACCCATTATGCAAACTGGTTTAACTCTGCTGGGAAATACTACAATGGAAAATGAGGAAAGTTTTCTTGATGGTACATACTCATTGTTGGAAGGACGAGTATTAACAAGTGATGATATAGATACAAACAATGTAGTAATTGAAACTAATCTAGCTATAAATAATGACATTGCCTTAGGTGATACTATTAATGTTACAACAAGTACAGGTGATTATGAACTAAACGTTGTAGGTATTTATGAAGTATTATCAAGTGGTGACTATCAATCGTTTACAAGCGGGAATTCTCTAAATACGATATATGGAGACTACAGTTATGTGAGCACAATAAGTGATAGTGTAGGGTATGTGGATTCTGCAGTATATTATTTAGATAGTCCTGAAAATATGGATGCATTTATAGAAGAAGCTACGGCTTTGGGTACAATTGATCTTGAAACGTTTAGTTTAAGTGCAAATGATCGATTATATGAAATGAATGTACAAAGTTTAGAAAACTCTGAATCATTTGCGAATATGTTCTTGATTGTAGTAATTATTGCTGGAAGTGCAATACTATGTTTAATACTTATTTTAACAATAAGAAGTAGATTTTATGAAATAGGAGTATTTTTATCACTAGGACAATCAAAAATTAAGATAATTGGACAACAATTACTAGAAGTAGCAATAATTGCATCAATAGCAATTGTTATATCACTTGGAACAGGAAGTGTTGTATCAAATATCGTAAGTGATATGTTAATAAGTGGTGAAACACAAACAAATAGTATGATGGGTGACCGTCCTAATAATATGATGGGTGAACAAACACAAATGCAATCAGAATCAACAGATTTAGATGTCTCACTTACGACTACAACAGTTATACAGTTAGTGGTAATATCTGGTGCTATATGCATAGTTTCTATTGTAATTCCATCGTCATATATTTTACGTAGAACACCAAGAGAAATATTAAGTAAAAAGGAGGGATAACGATGACAGAACTATTAAAATTTGAAAATGTTGATTATCACTATGTTGATGGAAGTCAAAAGGTAGATATTCTAAGCAAAGCAAACTATACATTTGAAAAAGGTAAAATATATGCAGTGGTCGGACCAAGTGGAAGTGGAAAAACTACGACACTAGCTCTTGCGGGGGGATTAGACTCTACTAGAGGAGGTACTGTATACTATAAAGAAACAGATATTAAGTCAATTGGATATAACAACTATAGAAAAAGCAATGTATCGATTATCTTTCAATCATACAACTTAATCTACTATATGAATGCATTAGAGAATGTAACTAATGCACTAACAATTTCTAGAATTAAAAAACAGGACAATAAAGCATATGCAATGGCAATCCTAAATAGCTTAGGATTAAACAAAGATCAAAGTATTAGAGATGTAAGAAAATTATCTGGTGGACAGCAACAACGTGTGGCGATTGCAAGAGCTATTGCCAAAGATGTTGATATTATATTAGGTGATGAACCAACAGGAAATCTCGATAATAAAAATGCGGTTGCTATTATTAAAACGTTACAAAAATTAGCTCATGAAGATGAAAAATGTGTAATTATAGTTACTCATTCCATGTCAATTGCTAAAGTATGTGATGTACAACTACAAATAAAAGAAGGTCAGATTGTAGAAATCTGATCTTCTTTATTCGTTTATTGGACTTTTTTGTGGATGACGAAAGTCGTATGCTTTGTCATATTTCAACTTATGGTATAAATGATTATTGTAATCTAAGGTAAATATACAAGAAAATAATAAATCTAAAATATATTCAATAGATGTTTTAGAGGCAAATGGTGCTATTTTAGAAAAAATTTTTTCACGTGATCCAGTATTTAAAACATAGGTTGCATAGCGAGAAAGTTGATTATCGCCAATTGAAGTAATCGCAATAATTGGAATTTTCTTTTCATATAGCAGCTTTGCATTATCAACAAGTTCTTTAGTTTCCCCCGAGTATGAAATAATTATTGCTACATCATCAATGTTTGCCATGTATGATAAAAAATTATGTTCACCAGGCAATGTACAAAGCGTGACTGGTTTTTGAATACGTAACATTTTATGTTGAAAACTCATACCAGCAAGTAAAGAATTACCATTACCATATATGTATATATGATTTGCTTTAAGAATTGTTGAAACCGATTTATCAAGTGTTTTAAAATCTATTAATTTTATAGTATCGTCAATAGTTTCTTTATGCATACTTGCAATTTTATGAGCAATTTGAACTGGTGTATCATTACTTTTAAACGGATAATTTACGTCAATTCTTTTTTGAGAAGTGTTGTCATATTGCAGTTCTGCAGAATATTTAATTTTAAAATCTAAAAATCCTTCTAGACCTATTTTCTGGCATAGTCGTACTATTGTAGCCGGGGATGTATAGGTCTTTTTTGCAAGTTCCTTAATGGATAATGTTAGTATTTCCTCACCATTGTCCAATATATATTTTGCAAGTTGTTTTTCTGAATTAGAAAAGTCTAATTCAAATTCTAATTGTGTCATTATACTCATATTATTTCTCCTATAACTACAGTATACATGAAACAAAGTTTCATATAAATATATTTTTAATATAAAATTATGAAAATAAATTATATATGTGGCTAAATGAATTTACAAGATAGTTGATATAAAATAAAATGTACGTATATAACTAAGGAGGAATTATAATGACAATTCATTTACCAAAAGACTTTTTCTTTGGAGCTGCAATGTCGGGTCCACAAACAGAAGGTTCGTATAATATTGGAGGAAGACTACGTTCGTATTGGGATATGTGGTCTGATAAAGAAATTACTGCTTTTCATAACCGCGTAGGATCATATGTTGGTAACGATATGTACCATAAATATGAAGAGGATATTAAATTATTAAAAGGGTTAAACTTTAAATCATTTAGAACATCAATGCAGTGGTCTAGATTATTAGATAAAGATGGAAACCTTAACCCAGAAGGAGCAGCATGGTATCATAAACTAATTGATTGTGCAAATGAAAATGGAATTGACATTTACATGAATATGTATCATTTTGATATGCCAGAATATCTATATGAACGTGGTGGATGGGAAAATCGCGAAGTAGTACACGCTTATGCAAACTTTGTGAAAATTGCGATGGAAGAATTTGGAAGCAAGGTAAAATATTGGTTTACATTTAACGAGCCAATTGTTGAGCCAGAACAACAGTATTTACATGGTGCATGGTATCCATATGTACATGATTTTAAAAAATCAATTAACGTACAATACAATATTACATTAGCACACTGTTTAGCAGTTATTTACTACCGTGAATTACAAGCAAAAGGAAAATTATGTGAAGGTTCAAAAATAGGTATGATTAACTGTTTTGCACCACCGTACACTAAAGAAAATCCAAGTGAAGATGATTTAGAAGCAGTACGTATGACGGATGGTCTTCATAATCGTTGGTGGTTAGATGTAGTAGCACATGGTAAATTACCTGAAGATGTACTTGATACTGTAATAAATGACTGGAAAGTAGAAATTGATATGCTTCCAGGAGATGAAGCAATTCTAGCTGGTGGGATTGTTGATTGGTTAGGTTTTAACTATTATCAGCCAAATCGTGTTCAAGCACCAGATACTAAATTTGATGAAAGAGGATTACCATGTATCGCAAAACCGTATATTTGGCCTGAAAGAAAAATGAATGTTCATCGAGGATGGGAAATTTATCCTAAGGGTATTTATGATTTTGGTATGAAAATCAAAAAAGAATGTCCAAACTTACCTTTCTTTATTTCTGAAAATGGAATGGGAGTAGAAGGCGAAGAAAAATTCTATGATGATGGAACAATACAAGATGATTACCGTATTGAATTTGTTCGAGACCATTTAGAATGGATTGCTAAATCTATTGATGAAGGTGCTAATTGCTTAGGATATCATTATTGGGGTGCAATTGATTGTTGGTCATGGGCAAATGCTTACAAAAATAGATATGGATTTATCCGTGTTTGTTTAGATAGAGGATATGAGCGTGAAGAAAAGAAATCAGCTTCTTGGATCCGTGAAGTAGCAAGAACAAATACATTTGAATAATAGATCAAGGAACAATAATGATTGTTCCTTTTTTATATTAATAAAAAAGAGCATACTGATACACGATCCATATTTTTAGATTTTCTACCTAAATTTTTGGATTGATATATATTGCTCTAATTTTTTATATTGATTGATATTTCACCAGATTGCAATGTTAATATTTCTTGGTCTGATAACACTACTAAATGACCATTGTGATTAATATCAATGGCAGTGCCAATACGATTTTTATTTTTATAAGTAAATGATATTTTGCTTCCAAGTATAAAACAGTATTGTTTATAATTATCGATTATTACATTCCTATCCATAGAAAGGTCATTGTTAATTTGATTAATAATATTTATTACTAAATTATTTTTATCAATAGCATGATTCTTCAAACTAATTGCGATTTCTTGCAACTCGTCTGGAAAATCACGGGGTAAGGTACTTAAGTTTATACCGATACCTAATATAGCATGCTCAATTTTCTTTTGCTTGAAATCAATATTTGCTTCAACTAGAATTCCTCCAACTTTCTTTTTTTCATAAAACAAATCATTTACCCATTTTAATTCAACTTGAATATTATAAGTATTCTTGAACACATTACAAATTGCTTGGCCAACAAGCAAAGTAAATATATCAAAATTAGTATATGGTAAATCATTATATAATATACTAAAGTAAATTCCTGTATCTTTTGGAGAAAAAAAGCTACGATTATATCTTCCACGACCAGCACTTTGATGATTTGCTATAAGTAAAGTATTCTTTGTAGGCGTACTTGTAACTCGTCGTTTTAATTCATCACTTGTTGAATCTATTGTTTCGTAGAACTCAACTATGCAATTTTCGTGCAGTAATTTTGCAAATTCATCGTTTGATATCATAATGGTAAATCCTTTTTACAAAATATAACAATTGAAACTTTGAATAAAATAATTGATAAAATAAACAAAACTATGCAATACACATATCCAATAAAATTCTCAGCTAGTAAATCAGTAGTAGAAAATAGTGTGAGTGGTGTAAAATATTTTAGAAATGAAATTGTTTCATCTACTTGACTTAACATTTGCAAAAGTATACTCCCTATCGCAAAAGCAGACATAGATGACAATATTTTTTTAGAGTCGTCAAATATTGTACTACATAATAATGTTACACTAGCAAGAAAGATATGAAGGGTGAATAATCCGATATTTATTATAGCGAACTTAGAAACAACAAGATCACCAGGAAATAACACAAAACTTACTATTGAAACAACAAGGAATATATACAATATAAACATCGATATATAGATAAATAAAGTAGTAATTTGTGTTGATAAAACTTGTTTTCTACTATATGGTGTTGTTAATAAATATGCCATAGATCCATTATCCACGTATTTACCAACTAAGCGATATGATAATACGATAGTAAATATTAATGGAATAACAATTACGATAAATCCATATAAATAATTCACAACAAATGATACTAAATCAGTGGGGGTGTTTGAGAATCCAAATGCGGCTAAAAGTTCAGGTGTACTGTCGACTAATGTTTGTAGAATCTGACTAAACTCAGGATCATACATACTAACAATAATCATACTATACATAGTAATTATTAGAAGAAACAAGATCCAAATTTTACTATTTGACTTTAATTCCTTTTTTAATAAATGAAAATTAATCATGTTTTATACCTCCATAATAATGTAAAAACAATTCCTCAAGAGTTTGTTTTTTTATGTCTATATCCACTATTTCGTATTTTGAAAGTGCTAAGAAAACCATTTTTAAATTATCACTGCTTATTTCCAATTGTAGACCGTTAGTTTTACTTGTAGGAAATTTTTTTAGACATTGTTGTAACTCAGCTCTATCTTTAAAAAATACAGTAAAAGTTTTTGTTTTGCTTTTAGTAAGCGTGACAACATCATCAATAGCAACTATTTTTCCCTCTTTAATAATCGCCACACGATCACTAGTACGTTCGATTTCTTCAAATATGTGGCTAGATATCAAAAAAGTTTTTCCTTGAGATTTTTTTTCTAGTATTAAATCAATGAACTTATTTTGCATTAACGGATCCAAACCGCTTGTTGGTTCATCAAGTATATATATGTCAGGATTATCCATAAACGCACAAACAAGTGCAATTTTTTGTTTTGTACCTTTAGACATCTTTTTTATTTTATCTTGTGCATCTAATTCGAAATATAAAATCAACTCATGAGCATAAGTCAAATCAGTTATTCCTTTGGACTTGGCAATAAAGTTAATAAATTCGATGCCACTCATTTCATCCATAAAAGAAATTTCACCAGGTACGTATCCTATGTTTTTGTGAATTTTACAAGCGTCAAAAAAACAGTCTTTATCTAAAATTAGTGCATTGCCTAAATCTGGTTTTATAAAACCCATTAGTTGTCGTATTGTAGTAGTTTTACCTGCGCCATTGGGACCAAGAAATCCCATCACTTCACCTTGTCTTACAGTAAATGATATATCGAAAACACCTTTATTATTTCCATAATCCTTTGTTAGATTTACTACTTGTATCTTTTCCATATATTGCTCCTTCACACTATTTAATTTTACCATAAATATAATAGTAATAAAATATATGTCTATGAAACAATATTTCATAAAACATAAGAAAATCCACATTTTAATGAAAAGGCTTTCATTAATTGGGTTGTACTATTTACAAAAGACTAGAAGAAAAGTAGGATAATAGTATATATAAGGAGGAATAGATTTTGAATAAAATACAAGATGGTTTTTATTGGGGTGGTTCAGTATCATCATTTCAAACTGAAGGAGCATATAATGAAGGTGGAAAAGGAGTATCTATTTATGATGTTCGACCAACAAAAGAAGGATATGCTGATTGGAAAGTAGCAATTGATGGATATCATCGATATAAAGAAGATGTACAATGGTTAAAGGGTATGGGATTTAATTTTTATCGTTTCTCAATTTGTTGGAGCCGTATCATACCAAATGGTGATGATGATATTAATTTAGAGGGTATTGAGTTTTATAATAAATTAATCGATGAATTAATTGCTAATGGAATCACTCCAATGATCACATTAGTACATTTTGATATGCCATATCATTTAGTAAAAGAATACAATGGTTTTGCATCACGAGTAGTAGTAGATCTTTTTGAAAGATATGCAAAAGTATGTATGGAACATTTTGGAGATCGTGTTAAACATTGGATGACATTCAATGAACAAAATTTACACGGAATGCAATTACGCTTTTCAAATGCGGAAGTAATACCAGAGGGTGTAAGTTTTCCAAAACATCTATACCAAGTAAATCACAATGTATTTATTGCGCATTGTAAAGCGACAAGAGCACTACGTTCAATTGTACCTGATGGATACATGTGTGGTATGAATGCAGTGACTCATCTATATCCTGCAGAATCTACACCTGAAAATAATCTTTTTGCACAACAGGCAAACAATTATATGAATGGATTCCATACAGATGTATTTGCGCATGGAGTTTACCCAAATTATATGATTAGCTATCTTACAAATCGTGGATGGATGCCAACATTTGAAGAAGAAGATGCAGAACTACTAAAATATACAGTGGATTATCAAGCATTCTCTTACTATCGTAGTGATACTGTTAAGACAGGAATTTTTGATAATGAAAAAACTTATGCTCAAGTAGTAACTGAAAAAATGATTCCAAATCCGCATATTGAAGCAACTGAGTGGGGTTGGCAAATTGATCCAATTGGAATTCGTTGGGTTATGAATGATCTTCATAATCGTAGCCAAATGCCAGTATTTATTTTAGAAAATGGTATTGGATATAGAGAAGAGTTAGATGAAAACAATACTGTAGAAGATGACTATCGTATTGCTTATCATAGAGATCATATTCAAGAAATGAAAAATGCAATGATTGAAGATGGTGTACCTTGTTTAGGATATGTAACATGGGGACCAATCGATATTCCATCTAGTCAATGTGATATTGATAAACGTTATGGTTTTGTATTTGTGAATCGCACAAATGATGATATTAAAGATTTAAAAAGAACTCCAAAGAAATCATATACTTGGATTAATAAAGTGTGTACATCAAATGGAGAAGATTTAAAATAATAGTAAATTAATCAACCTGTAAGCTAAATTAATATAAATAAGATATGAATGAGTATTGTATTCATATCTTTTTACATACTCAGTTTTATGATTGCTTGATTATAAAAAGTTTGATGATATAATATATAACTAAGTGGATAGGGGGAACTATATGAATGTAATAGGAACAATTTTATTTACATTTTTTGGATTACTATGCTTTAAATATGCAAAAATAATTAAGTATGATAATAATAAAGACTATACAAAATATAATGTGACAATGGCTACAATACGTAGGGTAGAATTTAATAGAAGAATGGTTGAATTTGTTGATGAATATGGTAATACTCAACTTGCTTTAGATGACTATTTTACAAAGGCTACCTTTAAACCTGAAAAGCAAACACTATTGAAACTTGGAACAAAGAAAGAGATTTACTACTGGGATATTCCATCCCAGAAAGGGTTCTATCTAGATGGAAAAAAGATAAATTATATATTTCACTTCTGTGATGAGGATTTGTATGCTTTTATTCGAAAAAGAAAAAAAATTAATGTATTACAAGTGCAACTTATCGGTATATTATGTTTCATATTTGGGATAACTATTTATTTTTTTGGATAATACACAATTTGTTAAAAAAAAAGAATGACACATGTCATTCTTTTCAAATACAATTATTTTACAGCAGGAATTACTGATCCATTACTATATTCTTCACTAATGAATTCTTGAATTTCTTCAGATTGTAATACTTCAACTAGTGCTTTAACCTTTTCATCATCTTGTAATTCAGAAGTTGTTGCAACAATGTTTACATATGGATTATCTTGAGTAGCTTCTTCTAAAATGATAGAATCATTAACAGGGTTTAAGCCACCTTGAATTGCATAGTTACCGTTAATTGCAACTAATTGACCTTCATCATTATTATAAGCATTTACAAGTAATTCAGGTTTAATTTCAACAAATTTTAATCCTTTTGGATTGTTTGTTTCATTATCAATATCACTGATTGTAATGTCTAATATATCTTTACCTTCTGGTAATACAATTAATCCTTTTGAAGCAAGTATAGATAAAATACGTCCGTTATCAGCTACTGAGTTAGAAATGATAACTGTATCACCATCTTTTACTTGACTTACATCAGTGTATTCTTTTGAATAAATTCCAAATGGTTCAATATGTATCCCACCTGCATTTACAATATCATATCCGTATTGCTCAACTTCACCTTCAAAATAAGGTAAATGTTGGAAGAAGTTTGCATCCACTTCACCATCATTTAATGAACGGTTGAAGATTAAATAATCATCTAATACAGTCACATCTAACTTGTATCCATATTTTTCTTCTAGAATAGGGGCAGCTGCCTCTAAAATTGTTGCATGTGGTTCTAGTGTAGCTGATACTTTAATTGTGTCTTCATCACTAGATGAAGCTCCACACCCTGTTAATACTGCTGCTGCTAGTGCTATTGCACTTAATTTGATAAATTTTTTCATTTTCTTTCTCCTCTTATCTCTTATCTGTTTTTTTAACAATGTAATCGCCGATACCTTGAATGATAAAGACAATAATTAGTATTAAAAATGTAGCTAAATACGTAACTTCTTGATTTCCACGTACAGCTCCATATAAATACGCTAAATTCCCAAGGCCTCCAGAACCAATTGCACCCGCCATAGCTGTATAACCCACAAGTGATACTGCCATTACGGTGATACTTGAAATCAATGCTGGCTTAGCTTCTGGTATTAATACTTTTTTAATAATCTGTAAATTACTAGCACCCATCGCTTTACTTGCCTCGATAACGCCTTTATCTACTTCATTTAATGCAATAACACACATTCGCGCGTAGAACGGGGCACTTGATACAATTAGTGATGGCAGTGCTGCTGATGCACCAAGTGTTGTACCCACAAGAAGTTTTGTAACATCCATCATTAGAATTAATAATATAATATATGGTACAGAACGAAGTATATTAATTAGTAAATCCAATAATTTGTTTAGCCATGCACATTCCAGCAATCCACCTTTTTGTGTAATATATACAAACATACCTAATAATAAACCTAGTATGACTGCAACGATAAGCGATGCAAAAGTCATATAAACAGTTTCCTGTATTGCAGTAATCATACTCTCAATATCAATATTTCCAAACATCTATATCACCTCCACAATTACTTTTTTATCGATTAACTTATCAATTAATGTATTAATGTCATTATTGTTATTGTTTGCAACAAAGACATACATGACACCAAACGATGAAGTTAGTGTATTTGTCAGGTTTGCATGAACGATACTAATTTCCATATCGGTTGTTTTGAATATTGATGCCATAATCGGCTCTTTTGCAATTTCTTCATTGAATGTTAATCGCAGTAAGCCTCCATCTTTATACACTGTTTTTAAGGTTTTTATTAAATCTTTTTCTTCAACAACGTGATTCATAGTTTTTACAAACCTTTTTGTTGCATCGTGTGTTGGGTTTGTGAATATATCATCCACAGAATTCACTTCTACAACTTTACCATCAACCATAACTGCAACTTTATGACATAGTTTAGATACTACTTCCATTTGGTGTGTTATCAATACAATTGTGATTTTAAGACGTGAGTTAATCTCCTTTAATAAATCTAAAATGGCTTCAGTAGTTTGGGGGTCTAATGCACTTGTTGCTTCATCACAAAGAAGTATCTTTGGATCATTAGCAAGGGCTCTTGCAATTGCAACACGTTGTTTTTGTCCACCAGATAAATTACTTGGGTAACTATCTTGTTTTCCTTGTAATCCAACTAGATCAATTAATTCATTAACTTTAGTAATTTGATCTTTTTTATTTACACCTGCAAGTTCTAACGGTAGTGCGATGTTCTCAAACACTGTACGTGACCAAAGTAAGTTAAAGTGTTGAAATATCATCCCAATTTGGCAACGTTGTTTTAATAATTGTTTTTTAGATAGTTTTTCAATACTTACGCCATCGATTTCAACAGAACCACTATCTTGAATTTCAAGTTGATTAATAACTCGAAGTAGGGTACTTTTACCTGCACCACTATAGCCAATTATTCCAAATATCTCACCATCATTTATTTCTAGCGAAACATCATCAACTGCATGTATTAAACCTTTACTAGTTTTAAAGGCTTTTGATACGTTTGTAAATGTAATCATTATAATCCTCCTTTTGAAAAAATAAAAAAACTCGCCCTTATATAAAAGGACGAGATATAACCCGTGTTACCACCTTAATTCATTATTGCTTTACAACAATAACCTCATCGAGTACTACCATACTCTAGCAATATAACGGTTGCACCCGTTGTAGACTACCTATCACCTACAAGACTCCAAGACCATCTTCACATTTTCTATCTTATGCTTTTCCACCAACCAAGCACTCTCTAGTAAGAATCAAAATTGTTACTCTTCTTATCAATGTCGTTACAATAATACTAATACATTAAAAATATTTTGTCAAATATTTTTTTATTTTACTTTATTTTCTAAGTAGTACCTTATACTTGGAGTTTTGGTTAATGTATTAAATTAATTGCAACAACACTGTAATTTATACATCATAGTTACATTCTAATGAACTGTAAAACATGATATAAAATGTATTTTAGTGTGTAAATCCATAAGATTTAGGATGTTTATCTTCATCTTTACTTTCAAAATATGTGATTGCGTCTTCAATGTCTTGTATCAGTTGACTAGCCATATCTTTTCCCAAGTCGGCTCTACATACAAATCGTTGTATAATTACAGATGACAAATCAATAGGTAAAGGGTAGCTTGGTACTTGCCATCCTTTCATTAGTAAGCGATCAGATAAATCGTATAGTGTCCATGTTCTTGTAATTCCATCCTTTAGCTTATAACAGACTATTGGTAAATTTTCACCATTATTTATAATTTCAAACTGACCGATACTTTCAATTTTAGAAGATAAATACATAGCGATATTTTTAGAATGTTGATGTATGCTCTTATAACCATCAAAACCATATCGTACAAACATATAATATTGTCCAATAATTTGACTTGCACTACGAGAAAAATTAATTGCTATGGTAGGCATAGTACCACCTAAATAACTCACATCAAAAATAAGTTCCTTAGGTAAATATTGTTTATCTTTCCATATAACCCAACCAATACCTGGATATACTAATCCATATTTATGTCCCGATGTACTTATAGATATAACATGCTTCAATGAAAAATCCCATCGTAATTTTTCATCTACAAATGGTGCAAACATTGCCCCAGATGCACCATCCACATGTATACATATAGGATATTGTCGTGACTTGTTAAATGTAGCTAATGCTTTATCTAACATTTCTATATCATCATATTTTCCAGTGTATGTTATACCAAGTATACCAACGATACCTATTGTATATTCATCAATGTTTGAAAGCGCAGCATCAATATTTAAAGACATGTTTTTTTCATCTATTGGTATTTCACGTAACTCTACATCAAAGTACGTACAAAATTTTTCCCAACACACCTGATATCCTGAACTCATGATAATATTAGGCTTTTTAGTCATATCAATACCATTTTTAATTGCGTTATCTCGCCAACGAAATTTCATTGCAACCCCAGCTAACATACAAGCTTCTGATGAGCCAACAGTTGATGTCCCAATATAGTCATCATCCTTTGAAGTAGACCACAAATTCGCCAACATTGAAATACATATTTGTTCTATTTTTGCAGTTTTAGGATACTCAGATTTATCGATTGCATTTTTTTCTAAAGTAGACTTCATTATTTCTACAGCTTCTTTTTCCATATAGGTTTGACAAAATGTTGCAAGGTTCATCCTTGCATTGCCTTCATCTAATAAGTAATCTTCTACCATACGATAAGCTAAATCCGGTGATATTGAATCGCTCGGTATTTTTTCTTTAGGTAATCCTTCATCTTCTAATTCCTCTCCAAATAAAGGAACATATTTTTTTGTTTCCATATACTACTCCTTTTTCATTTTAAATAATAATAAGGGTAAAATAAATATAAATACGCTACTAACAACTAATAAAACTAAATATTCTATCTCCATTTCATAACTAAACTGAGATGGAGGAATAAACGATATCAATAATGTAAATGATGTTGTTATAAATCCAATACTAGCATAAAGCATGCGAATAGAACGATGTTTATTTAATAGATAAGCTCTTTGTACATTAAGTTTTTGTACTTTGAAATATGCAAGGTACATAAGCAAATATGCAAATAAATATACAATAACTGTTAGCGCTAAAGAAAGCATAAACGCTAAGTTATTTCCATCAAATACTAGTGTAATGATAATACACCAAAATGTAGTTACTATTGTTTGCATTAATAAAATACGTGTTGGCACATCATGTTTATTTTTTTTGTCAAAAAAACTAGGAAGTAATTTTTTTTCTACACATATATACAATTCTTTACTAGGAGCAACAATCCATGTACTTATTTTTGCAATCGTACTAAATGTTAAAATAAATGCTACTATATTAACTAGAATAATCAATGAAGGAGCAATCCTTGTAAAGATATTTGTAAGTGCCTGGGTCATTCCAGTATTCAAACTTATACTTGATGAATTTACAACAAATGAAATTGTTAAACCTGCAAAAATATTAACAATCAATGAAAAAACACAAAAATAAACCATTACTTTTGGATAATTCTTTTTCCCATTATTTAGGTTTTGAATTTGCACTGCGGATGCTTCAATTCCTAAATATGCAAGAATAAATGAGGAAAAGGTCACAAAGCTATTTAGCGACTGGATATTAGGAACAAGGTCACTTATAGACAGGGAAGTCATTATTTCACCACCACTTTGTACATAAAAAATACCCCCGCTAACTAAAATGATAACAGGTAATATTACTCCCAAAATAAGACCAGACTTTGAAATGATAGATGTGATTCTATTACCAAACAATTGCAGAAATGTTACAAAGTAAAATACACTAAGCATCACAACTAGTTTTATAATTGGATCTTGATTAACTATTGATAAATTGAATGCAACAGAAATCATCCCAACTATAAAATATAACATCGATACAAATCCTATTGTAACTTGAAACCATTGATAAAAGACTGCACAAAATGCCCATTTACGACCAAGTGTTTCATCTACCCATGTAAACAATCCACCACTACTCCATTTTGTTACACTTGCCATTTCCGCACTACATAGTGCAGTTGGCAAAAACCAAAATAGAATACTAACTAACATAAAGAAAATTAAAGTAACTCCTGAAAGTGCAAATGTTGGATAAACATACACACTTAATACCATTGCTGATGTAAATGAAAAAAATGAAAATAATGACATTTTCTTATTCATTATATCCCTCCTTTATGCGATGGAAACAATTTTTATTCCCTAAAAATATAATATCATTTATATATGTCATAGACTATTCATGTGATAAAAAGTAAGTATATAAAGTCTTTTTATGATAATAGTGGTGTAAAAGTATGTAAATTTATACACTTAAGTTTTAAAATAGATAATTGTATTTACTATATGGATTATTAGAGTTATAGAAATATTTATATATTTATATTTGTAAGTTGACATCAATATAAGTGAGTATTATAATTACTTTAGCACATTAAAGTTTTGAGTGCTAAATATAATTATAGGAGAATAATATGGTAGAAAGAAAAGAATTTAAAGCAGAATCAAAAAGACTGTTAGACTTGATGATTCATTCTATTTATACAAATAAGGAAATATTTTTAAGAGAAATTATTTCAAATGCAAGTGATGCAACTGATAAGTTATATTACAAAGCATTAACAGAGAACATTACACAAATTGCACGTGATGACTTAGTAATTGATTTATCAATTGATAAAGAACACCGTGTATTAATGATAAAAGATCACGGAATTGGAATGAATCAAGAAGAATTAGAAACACATTTAGGTACGATTGCTAATAGTGGATCTCTAGCTTTTAAAAATGAAAATGAACATGATGAAATTGATATTATAGGACAATTTGGAGTAGGGTTTTATTCGTCATTTATGATAGGGGATAAAGTGGAAGTTATTTCTAAAAAGTATGGTGAAGATACTGCACATATTTGGACATCAAATGCAAGTGATGGATACACGATTGAAGAAACAACAATGAATGGTTATGGGACTACAATTCGTATTTATGTAAAAGAAAATACTGAAGATATAAATTATGATATGTATTTAGATGAAAATCATATTCAACAATTAATAAAGAAATATTCTGATTATGTACATTATCCAATTAAAATGAATATCACTAGTTCTAAAAAAATAGAGGATAGTGAAGAGTATCAAGAAATAACAGAATATAAAACTTTAAATTCAATGATTCCTTTATGGAAAAGAAATAAAAAAGATATTAGTGAAGAAGAGTATAACGATTTTTATAAAGACAAGTTTACTGATTTTAAAGAGCCATTGCACACTGTTCATAGTAGGGTTGAAGGTACAATCAGCTATGATTCGTTATTATATATTCCTAGTCATGCACCAATGAATTACTACTCGCAAGATTACGAAAAAGGATTACAACTATACTCACGTGGTGTATTTATAATGGATAAGGCAAGTGACCTTGTGCCAGAGCATTTCCGTTTTGTTAAAGGGCTTGTTGATTCACAAGATTTGTCACTTAACATTTCACGTGAAATATTACAACAAGATCGCCAACTTCGTTATATTGGTGAAAAGATTGAAAAGAAAATACAGTCAGAATTAGAAACGATGTTGAAAAAAAATCGTGAAAAATATGAAGAGTTTTTTGGAGCATTTGGCTTACAATTAAAATTCGGTATTTATAATAGTTATGGTATGTTAAAAGACAAGCTACAAGATTTACTATTATATTACTCATGCAAAAATGAAAAATTAGTCACTTTACAAGAGTATGTTGATCAAATGCCTGAAGATCAAAAAGAAGTATATTTTGCAAGTGGACAAGATTATGCTAAAATTTCAAGTTTACCACAAGTTGAGCTTGTAAAAGATAAAGGTTTTGATATTTTATATTTAACTGATAATGTCGATGAATTTTGTTTTCAAATGATGCAATCATATGGAGAAAAGACGTTTAAAAATGTTGCACAAGGTGATTTGGATCTTACAAGTGATACTGAAAAAGAAGAATTAGAAAAACAAGTCGAGGAAAATAAAGGATTATTAGAATCGATTAAAGAATCACTAGGACAAAAAGTAGTGGATGTTAAAATTTCTACACGTTTAAAATCTCATCCTGTTTGTTTAGTAAGTAGTGAAGGTCTATCATTCGAAATGGAAAAAGTACTAGCAAATATGCCAGAAGGTAATGATGTTAAAGCTGGAAAAATATTAGAAATTAATCCAAGCCACCCAATCTTTAACGCTATGCAAAAAGTGTATGAAACAAATAGTGATAAAGTTGATGATTATGCATCATTATTATATGATCAAGCACTATTGATTGAAGGTTTCGAAGTAGAAGATGCAGTAGAATTCTCTAACCGTATTTGCCAATTAATGATTGATGCAAGTAAATAAAAGTAATATTATTAAAGATTACAGCTAACATACATACATTTCGTAAGTGGTTACTAATATAAATGTTCGTGTATGTAAAAAGTATTACTTTCTTTATACTAAATAAGATAGCATCACTGTATTGATGTACAATTGAGATGCGTATACAATAATATTGTATACATGTTACTTTATAAAAAGAAAAAGACCATGTGGTCTTTTTTGTTTTATAAAAATATAAGTATAATAATACGTTTATATTTTGAAAAATTCCTTTATTTTGGTTGCAAGAAAATTACCTAAAGCTTTGTGAGCGGTTGTATCCAAGTGTACGTAATCTTGTTGGCTTGTTGATAGTATATTGGTAGTATCTATAAATTTACAATTATTTTTAGTACAAACTTCTTTGTAAATAGGAGATAACTTGATAGACTTTAGGTGGCTCTCCAAATTTAAAGAGTAATTTGGCTTATTTTGTATTTCTGGTTTTATTTGTGCAGGAACGATTATAACGATATTAACATTATTTTCTACAAAGTATTGTGGCATTGAGTGAATTTTTTTTACTAAAATCTCTAGATTTCTCCCAATGTCGTGTACACATAATTGTAAATCATTGTTACAGTCATTTGTTCCCAGCATTAATGTGATAATATCAATTTCTTTATGTTTTTTTAATATATCCTCAATATGATTCATAGCACTTAATTCACGTGAAGGATGAACAATGGATAATCCACAGATGCCTTCATCTACAACCTTTACGTTAGTATCTAGTGCATCTTGAAGTATACCGGCATAACGTATTGGAAATGGGAACTGACTGTAGTTGATAGGATTAAACCCATATGTGTTAGAATCTCCAAAACAAAGTATTTTCATATAAACCCTCCTATATAATATTGTAATTATATCATATTATTTCAACATTATTTAAATAAATATTGTATACTAAGTATGTAAGGAGAATATTATGGAACATATTAATAAAAGAAATGATTTATTAGCTAAAAGAGTGATTACTGGACTAGAAAAAAGAAATATGACTGGATATTATGTACAAACATTACAAGAAGCTAAAGAGTTAATGATAACCATGATTAAAGAAGGGTCAATGATAGCAAGTGGTGGATCAATGACAATTGAACAATGTGGGATAAAAGATGACCTAAGGATAGGGAATTATCGTTTGCTTGAAAGAAAAACAAATGCTGGTGCTACAGAAATTTTAGAAATTGAAAGACAAAGTTTCTTTGCAGATTATTATCTATGCAGTAGTAATGCGATTACAGAAGATGGTGTGCTTGTAAATATTGATGCAAAAAGCAATCGTGTGGCGGCAATTTGTTTTGGGCCAGATAAAGTAATTATGGTAGTATCTATGAATAAAGTAGTTTCTACTATTGAGGACGCTATGTCAAGAGCAAGAACCATAGCAGCACCAATTAATACACAGCGTTTTGATATTCAAACACCTTGCAAAACGACAGGACAGTGCCATGATTGTTTATCTCATGATACAATTTGTTGTCAATTTGTGACAACTAGATATAGTAAATATGACGATAGAATACATGTGATTATGGTAAATGAAAATGCAGGATTCTAAAAGCACTTCGGTGCTTTTTCTATTTGTGCAATTTTCTAGGCATTGTATAAAAAATAGTGTACAATGTTCATTAGAAAAGAGGTGTATTATGTCTAGTAGAATGAAAAAGTTTTTGTCTTATTACAAACCATATCTTCCATTATTTTTTGCAGATATGTTTTGTGCATTAGTGGCAGCTAGTATAACTTTAATTTTTCCTTTAATAATTCGATATATAACAGGAACAGTCTTAGTTGGAGATCATTTTGATATTTCAACGATTTATACATTAGGTGCAATTATGCTAGGGTGTATTGCAATAGAGGGGCTATGTAATTATTTTATAGCATATAAGGGACACGTTATGGGTGCTTATATGGAAAAAGATTTACGTAAGGAATTATTTTGTCACTTACAAAAATTATCATATAGATTTTATGATGAACAAAAAACAGGGCAACTAATGGCCAGGATGACAAGTGATTTGTTTTCACTCACTGAACTATATCATCACGGACCAGAAGATATTGTAATTGGTATTGTAAAATTTGTAGGTGCTTTTGTAATATTGCTCGCAATTGACGTACAATTAACATTAATTGTATTTTCATTTATACCAATAATGGTTGGATTTGCTTATTATTATAATCGAAAAATGAAGAAAGCATTTCGAAGAAATAAAGAGCGAATAGGGGATATTAATGCAAGTATAGAAGATAATTTATCAGGTATACGAGTTGTAAAAAGCTTTGTGAATGAAGATAATGAAATAGATAAATTTAGTGTATCTAACCATGCTTATTTAGATAGTAAGAAAAATAGCTATTTTTATATGGGAAGATATCATTCAGGGCTAGGTGCATTTATAAGTTTAATTTCATTGGCTGTTGTTTTCTTTGGCTCAATCGCAATATCAAATGGATCAATTAATACAGCAGATTTAATTGCATTTATGTTATATATTACTAATTTAGTAGATCCTATAAAGAAACTGATTAATTTTACAGAACAATTTCAAGAAGGAATTACCGGATTCGACCGTTTTATGGATATTATGGAAATACAACCAGAAATACAAGATAAAAAAGACGCAGTGGAATTATGTGATGTAAAAGGTAAAATAGAATTCAATGATGTTTCATTTCGTTATAATGAACAAACACCATTTATATTTGAAAATATAAATCTTAAAGTGGATGCAGGGCACTACCTTGCTTTTGTAGGTGCATCTGGTGTTGGAAAAACAACAATTTGTTCTTTATTACCTAGATTTTATGAAGCAGTAAGTGGGAGTATACTAATTGATGGAAAAGATATAAAGGATGTGACACTTTCGTCTTTAAGAAAAAATATAGGTATTGTACAACAAGATGTATACTTATTTGCAGGAACAGTGATGGATAATATTCGATTTGGAGATTATCAAGCAAGTGATGCAGAAGTAATTGAAGCTGCAAAAAAGGCAAATGCTCACGAATTTATTATGTCACTTCCAAATGGATACCACACAGATTGTGGACAGCGAGGGGTAAAACTTTCTGGGGGGCAAAAACAAAGACTATCAATTGCACGTGTATTCTTAAAGAATCCACCAATTTTGATTTTTGATGAAGCAACAAGTGCCCTTGATAATGAAAGTGAAAGAATTGTACAAGAATCACTAGAGAAATTAGCGAAAAATCGTACAACATTAGTGATAGCCCATAGGCTATCAACAATAAAAAATGCTGAATCTATTTGTGTGCTTACAAAAGATGGTATCGGGGAAATCGGTACACATGATCAATTGATTACACATAATGGTCAGTATGCTGCATTCTATAATATGCAATTTAATCAATAAAGGAATAATATAAATGGAAAAGAAATATATATTTTTTGATATTGATGGTACATTAACTGATGAAAATCCTGGAGGAAATGTATTACCATCAACTATCAAAACACTTGGAAAATTAAGAAGTAATGGTCACTACGTTGCTATTGCGACAGGTCGTGCAAGAAATCATGCATGGGATTTTGCATCGAGTCATGGATTTAATAATATGGTTTGTGATGGTGGAAACGGTGTAGTTATTAATGGCGAAGTAAAGTGGATTAAACCAATGGACTATCAATTATCTATGAATGTAATCAACGAATGTCTACAAAAAGGTTATTCTTTTGGTGTAAGTTTGGACGACAGTGAAATATTATATTATACTGGAGATAAGCCATATAACGATATAGGAAGATTTAAATGTGAATATATTGACTCATTCAAAAATGTTAAAGAGATTTTTAAAATTTTTATTAATATAACAGTTGATCAAGAATGTGAATTGCCATCAATTCATAAATTAGGATTTATTCGCTACTTTGCAAGCAACATCGTAGTTGAACCTTTAGATAAATACTCAGGCATTGTTGAGTTTGTAAAAGAAGTAAATGGAAATATAGAAGATATTGTTGTATTTGGCGATGGAAAAAATGATATTTCAATGGTAAGACAAGCACCAGTTTCAATTGCTATGGGTAATGCAATTGATGAATTAAAACAACTTGCAACATTTGTTACAAAACGAAATGATGATGATGGGATTGAATATGCTTGTAAACATTTTGGTTGGATAGACTAGAAAGAAGGTAATGTATGGAAGAAATGTATTGGTTCTTATTGATTTTTGGAATACTCGCAACAATACTCATTTCGTTTATAATTTTATTATATGGACACAGTAAGCAAAAGCTACGTCAAAAAAAGATAACAAAGATACAAGGGAATATAAATAAGGTTAATGGTCAACTAGACCAAGCAGGAGAACTGTTAGACGCATTAGCTTCCCCAGTACAACAAGTACATACCATCTTTGATACTATAAATAAAAATATGGATGAAAAAAATTATTAAACACACGTAAAGTAGTGTGTTTTTTTGCTGTAAAGCTTTTTGTATATGCTTTTAAAAGTAATAAAACGCATACAATATGCTTTGATATTTTGTACTTACTATATGATTGTTAATTTAAGAAGGGTAAGTTATAATATTATACTAGATATAAAGTAATCTATATTATCTATAAGGAGAATGAAATGAAAAAAATAATTATTGCAACTCTGCTAATTTGTTTGGTCGTTACTTCAATAATGACGCCAATCTATGCAATAATCAATACACAATATACAATGCATAATGATTATATCCTTGCTAAAAACATGGATATAATGATTGATGAGACTATTGCTTTTAAAGATTATGATATAAGTATGGGAGATTTATCAAAAGAATTATCAACTACGAAAACTGGCGCACTTTCAAAACAAATATACTTTGAAAATGATGCTGATAAACAAAATAATATTATGCGGGTTGACGTTGATTTTGCAGGCTACACTATCCCAGCTCCGGCTAATGTTATGTTTTTAATGGATCAGTCTGGATCTATGAATATGGCAAGTTCTTTAAAATCATATTCACATAATGCAACGCCTTGTCTCAATGAAAATCATTACTACCGTATACATATACGTATTAGTGGAAAAAATTATAACTACTATTTAAACACACAAAAATCTGGTCTCACAAGCTCATGGAATAATCAAAGTGCAGATGTATTAGAACATATTCAAAATGCAGCGATTGATGCAAATCTTGCCACAAATGCATCTCAAGTTTCAGTCGTTTCAACCTATAAAAATTCATATGCACCTGAGTTAAATCATTTTGATGTTGTAGATGGTGCAATAATTGATTCATTATTTTTTGAAGCAAACCAGTCAAATTCGTTTATACAAACAGATGAAGAAAGTGCTGTTTTTAGTAGAATAGAACTTGGTCCATTAGAAGTTTATGGAAAAACAGAGTTATACTTATCGCCATATGAATGGTATAATGCACCAGCGGTAGAAGACACAGATGGCACTATATTAACACCTGCTGGTCCAACAACCCCTGATTGGAAGATAGTTGGTTCAGAAGCCTATTTTAATTATCTGAATGAACATTCATTATGTTATGATCGAATGATGGTATCAAAAGTTTTATTTTACGAACTATCTAACACTTTGCGCGTTGATAATTCTGAAAATGAAGTTGGGTTTGCTAAGTTTGCAGCAAGTGTACGTGAAAGTCAAGATTTATCGACTGATGTATTTGATGAGAAAGTTTTTATGGAAACAGATGGCTATGGCTGGACCAACTGGTCATCAGCATATAGTTTTGCATCAAATCAATTTAGCATCGCACGCGAGGGGCAAGATGTAGTTATTATGGTTACTGATGGTGACCCAACACGTGGGGTGACTACCGAAGGTGGAATTAATGCCATTGTGGATAAGTTACAAACTGACCATAGTGCAATCGCATTCTTTGTCGGTATTGGATTGTCGGATACTGTTATGAATGATTTTGCAGATGTTGCATCTACTGAATCTTCTGATGGGTCCCCACAAGCTTTCAATGGAAAATCATTAGAGGATTTTCAAGAAATAGCAAGAACCTTAGAGGAAGTATTAACTTCTACTACAAATCTATCGAGCACTATGGCCACAGGAATGGAGTTTACTATTGATGATACTCATCCAATTAGTGTCACATTTGACTATATTGATGGTGATATAACATCACGTGAAACACGTGAGTATACAACAATCGAAGAAGCAAATGAAATTGGAATCACATTTGAAAATGGAGTTGTCACATGGGATATGCATAGAGTAGGGATTACAAATGTGCGTTTATCTTATTATCAAGAAGTTAAAATTAGTGAAGAAGATATTGATAAAATTTTAGAAGGTGAAAGCGTGGAACATGTAACTGATACGAGTGCATCTGTAGATTTTATCGACAATACAGGTGCGATTGCCAAGATAGAGGATACGACAACAACTCCTTATATTGTTGCAAATGCATCACGTTTAACGATTGAAAATACTTCATTAAATCCATATGACGTTGAAACACATGAGCTTATTAATCACAATATTACGATTACTAACACTGGTAATCTAGCAATGGAAAATGTGATTGTATATCAACCAATTCCAGAAAATACATTATTTGTACAAAATGAAAATGCTACAACGCAAGACAGCACGCATTTATCATGGGTGATTCCACTCATTGATCCAGGAGAAACGATTACATTCACGTATGCATTTACAATAACAAAACCTAATGTTGAGATAGCCATGAATGCATCTGTTGCTATTTTAGATCATTTAGAAATGTTTACGGATGGTATACCAAACTTGCATGCTAGTTTGCTAACACATCTAGCTATTGAAGAAGAACTACCACCAGTGGTGCCACCTATCGACCCACCAGTAGCGCCAGAGGTAGAACCAGAAGTACCACCCGTGGAGCCAAGTGATCCACAAGGTGCGATTGAAGATGATAGTCATCCACAAACTGGCGATGTAAGTAAAATTAGTATGTACATTATACTTGCTGCAGGTTGCCTTGTTGGGGGAACTATTATAATGTTGCGTAAAAAGAAGTAGACTACTTCTTTTTATTATGATCCTATAAAAGTATGCTATAATATTATAGGAGTATAAGGATATAGGAGGATATAAAGTATGCAATATGTAGACTTTAAACATGATGGAAAAAAAGTCTCTCGATTCGGACTGGGATGTATGAGACTACCAAAGACTAAGGATAAGGATGGAAATGAAATTATTGATGAAGTAGAAGCAATAAAGCTAATACGTCACGCAATAGATAATGGTGTTAATTATATTGACACGGCTTATATTTATCCTGGTAGTGAAAAAGTTGTAGGAATGGCATTAAAAGATGGGTATCGTCAAAAAGTATTACTTGCAACAAAGTTACCAGTTTCAAAAGTAACATGTAAAGAAGATTTAGAAAAATATTATAAAGAAGAATTAGAAATCTTAGATGTGGATCATATCGATATTTATTTTTTACATAATCTTTATGAGGCAAATTGGAAAAAGGCATTAGAGTTAGATGCAATAGACTTTATGGTTGATTTAAAAAACAAAGGGAAAATTAGTTATATTGCGGTTTCAGTACATGGGTCTTACGATCATTTTATAACTGTAATTGATCACTTTGACTGGGATCTTGCAATGATTCAATACAACTATTATGATAAATACAATCAAGCAGGAATGAAAGGATTGCATTATGCGTCTAGTAAAGGAATTCCGGTAGTATCAATGGAGTCATTGCATGGTGGAATGCTAGCTAATGATGTTCCTAAGGAAGTTGAAGATGCATTTAAAGGGTGGAATAAAGAGCTTACAAATGCACATCGTGCATTTATGTGGTTATATAATCAACCAGAAGTTACGGTTGTGTTATCTGGTTCATCATCAATAGAACAATTAGATGAAAGCTTAGCAATATTTAATGAAGCAAAATCAAATATTTTAACAGATGTAGAAGTAGAGTTATATGATGATGCTAGAAAAGTATGGGAATCGTTTGTAAATATACAATGTACTGGTTGTGAATATTGTATGCCTTGTCCATTTGGTGTTGATATTCCAGGCGTGTTTCATTTATGGAATGAATTTGCAAAAACACCTGCTCAAAAATGGTTATATGATATGACACTAACACAGTCAAACAAAGATGCGACATTATGTGTATCTTGTGGTAAGTGTGTCCGTGTGTGTCCACAAAAATTAGAAATACCAAAAATGTTAAATGAGGCACATCAAGCATTAAAAAAATAATAAATAAAAACACAAGTCATATTTAAAGTGACCTGTGTTTTTTTAATGCATTGATGATATTTCACCAACTAAGTTATGTGTAAATAATTCTTGCATTGCTTTAATTCGCTTTTGTCCTGGTTTAAGTTGTCCTAAACCCCACATTAATTTTGTTATGGCACTTTCTGTTGTCATATCATAAGCCGATATAACACCTTTTTGAAGTGCTTTTCTGCCGACCTCATAATGTCTAAGGTCACTAGGATCATATAAACATTGACTACATACAACAACGGGAATGTCAGCATCAATTAATGTATCTAGCATGGAAACTAAATCTCGTCCTACAAAAGATATTCCACCAGAACCAAATGCTTCAATAACGACCCCACTAAAACCTAGAGATGTGATTGCATTTAATATTTGTGGATTAATACCCGGAATTAGCTTTAATAAAAATACGTTAGAATCAAGCATTTCTCGAAGTTTGTAGTCTTGGTTTATTATTGGTAAGTTTTCATGGTTAATATGTAAACCTCTTGCATCAATTGTTGCAACTGGTAGTGAGTTAATACTTTCAAAAGCTTTGAATCCACTTGTTGTAACTTTCACACTACGACATCCAAGAATAATATCACGATCAAATGCAATATACACACCAGACGTGTTACTATTTGCCATTTCAAATGCACTACGCAAATTCGATATTGCATCAGTTAGCGGGTGAGATATTGGTAGTTGAGACCCTGTTATTATTATTGGGATTTTTATTCCTTGAAGCATATATGCAAGAACAGATGCAGTATAAGCCATTGTATCGGTACCATGAGTTAAAATAATAGCATCGTATAGGGTGCTACAGTGGTCAATTTCCTTTGCGATTAATTGCCACTCTTCTGGATGAATGTTTGTACTATCTAATGTCAGTAAGTTTGTAATGGAAATATCGTAACAATTTTTTAAATCACTTATATAATCAAGCAGTGTAAGGCCATCACTACTTGGAACCAATCCATCATTTGTTTCGCTACAGGCAATTGTGCCACCAGTAGTTATGAGTAAAATTTTCTTCATTTTATATCCTTCATTTCTATAATATAGTGTATGCAATAACACACATGATAATACTTGTAAATAAGTAAGATAACCAAACTCCTGTTAATGCAAATAAGGCAGCAAGACCAAATATTAATAACGGAGCAATAATAATACCCTCAACGTATGTTAACTTTGAAGCACGGATACTTTGACCAGTAGCGTTCATAATTGAGGCTTTAAATTTGAATAAAAAGATAAAAGGGAAGGCTAGTAATGAAATCAAGAACCCTTGACTAAAGTATTCTCTAGCAATATCTGATAAACCAAATACCATAGAAAGTGTATCCGTTGAAAAGAATAAACCAAACATTAATATTATAGATAATATGATACCTATACGATATCCTATTTTAATTATTTTATGTAATTCTTGTTGATTATTTTGGCCATATTGAATACTCATTAATGGTTGTAATCCATCCCCAATACCAAGGAGCATACTTGTTACAGGAAATGTTATGTATGATATTACCGTGTATGCACCAACAGCCTGCGTAGATCCATGTTGCAGACACATAATATTTGTAAATATTAATACTAATGATGGTGTCAAGGAAACACCAAAAGGAACAATTCCACGTACAAATATTTCTCTTAAAAGGTGTTTTTTTGCCCGTTCATGACTTTTATCTTTTAAGGATGTGATCTTACTGCGATGTAAATATAGTAGACTAATTATCAATATCGAAACAAGTACTTGTGAAAGTAATGTTCCCATTGCAGCACCTGCTATACCTTGGTCATTTACAATAATAAATTGATAGTTTAATAATAAGTTTGAAATCACGCCAACCATAGAAATAACCATTGCATGAATAGGGTAGTTTAAATTTCTAAGCAGTGGTATTGTACCTAGGGCAAATATTTGAAAAAAACATCCAAGAATTACAATCTGTAAGTATTGATATGCTTGATTATATACTTCACCACTAGCTTGTAAAAGTGTTAGAATACGTGGAAATGTAAAATAAAAAATAACCATAAAAAATATACTTACAAGTAACAATAAGCCAAAAGTGATGAGTAATGTGTAATATGCCTGACGATACTGTTGGGTACCGACTTTTTGTGAATATAAAATACTCCCACCGACTCCAATTCCAAGTCCAGTTGCAATAAAAAGAGCGGGTATTGGCCATGCAATGTTGATTGCAGTAAGACCGATATCGCCAGAGTGTTGTCCAATGAATAGACCATCTATAATTGTATATAAACCACTAAGCAACAATGATAACATTGTTGGTATAGTGTATTTTAAAATATTTTTCATATAATCCCTCATTCCAAATGGGATTTTACCATAATAATATTGCATTTTCTACCATAATTATATAAAAAAGTTGTAAATTAATTACAACTTAATTTCTGTTATTATTGTTTAATTGCCCAACGCATTTTTGTTGAGCTAGCACGTGGGTTTCTTTGGCATTCTTCTTTTGAAGGACGAATTACATTTCTTGCTACATCACTAAAGACTCCCAAGTTTTTGTATTCTTTAAACGCTTTTTTAACAAGGCGATCTTCTCCGGAATGAAAAGTTAAAATTGCAACTTTAGCTCCACTTTTTAAAATGTTCGGAAGCTTTTCTAAAAAATCATATAGAACATCGTATTCTTGATTAATATCTATACGCAATGCTTGGAAAGTTCTTTGACAAGTCTTTTTAATTACAAATTCTTTTTGTCTTTTAGTTACAGATTCATCCTTTTCTACAATAGTACTAATAATCGTTTTTAATTTAAAAGTAGTATCGATATAGTTTCCTTGATTATTACATTTAATAATTGCACCAGCAACCTTTGTTGCATATGGTTCATCACTATACTCTACTAAGATTCTTTCTAATGTTTTAAAATCAATTGTTTCAAGTCTCTTTGAAACTGGAATACCAACTTTAGGGTTTAAGCGTAAGTCTAATGGTGTATCTCTTTTAAATGAAAATCCACGTGTCGGATCATCAATTTGCATTGATGAAACCCCTAAATCTGCCAATATAAAATCAACTTTTCCATATGTACTTGCAACATTATCAATATTTTTGAAGTTTGTATTAATAGCAGTAAAAACATTACTGTCAAATCCTTTATCGGCTAAACGTTTAGATGTTTTTTCAATCTCAATTGGGTCAACATCAAGTCCGTAAATATGTCCTTTACCATTCAAACGTTCAAGCATTTTCGAAGTATGGCCACCATAACCAAGAGTGGCATCAATACCAATTTGCCCAGGTTGAATGTCAAGAAAATCCAAAATTTCATCGACACATATAGAAATATGCATTCCAGCAGGCGTATTACCTTTTTTTATTATTTTTTCAATGTCAGCTGCATACTTTTCTGGATTATGTTCCTTATATTTCTCACTAAATTTCTTTGGATGTGTTCCTGCATAACGAACTCTTCTTTTGTGTTTTATTTCTTCCATACATATCTCTTTTCTAAATTTTCTTTATTCTAGCATAAAAGCAATCAATAGACAATTATCATTGGATATTATTATATAATGGTGATACTATATATAATATATAGGAGGAGAAAATATGAAATCAATTAATTTTTTGAATCGATTTTTAAAAGGGAATCGTAAGTATTTGCTTATCCTTGTTTTTGTAGTCATTGGTTATAGTATATTTAATTTACTTACACCATTAATTTTTGCATTTGTAATTGATAATGTTATCAATTTGGACCCTATTAAAAATCCAATACTACAGTGGGTGAGTGATTTATGTGGTGGAGTAAAAAATATTCAGAATAATTTATGGATAGGTGGGGTATTAGTATTAATTGTTGCGACAATAAGTTGTACTCTGCTTTTTTTGCGCGGATACATAAGTGCTTTTGTAGGTGAAAAAATGTGTTATTTATTACGTAATGATTTATATAATCACTTGCAACATTTACCTTATAGCTTTCACAAAAAAATGCAAACAGGGGACTTAATTCAAAGATCAACTAGTGATGTAGAAACAATTAGGCGATTTATAGCAGTGCAACTAAGTGAAATGATCTATTCAATAGTTACTGCAGTATTTGCACTAACTGTATTATATTCAATTGATCATTCACTAGCACTTATTGCAAGTGTCTCAATGCCTTTTTTAATTACTTTTGCCTATTTTTTCTTCAAAAAATCTAAAAAATTGTTCTTAGAATCGGATGAGTCAGAAGGTGATATGAGTACGATGTTACAAGAAAGCTTATCAGGTGTTCGAGTAATAAAAGCATTTAATTTGGAAAAAAGAGAAGTGGAAAGATTCAATGAAAAATCTGTCGATTACCATCACAAAACATTTCAATTAATTAAAGCGCTAGGTGCATATTGGGGAACTTCGGATTTACTTTGCTTATTACAAATATTACTAGTAGTTTTATTTGGTATTTTTGATGTTCGTAGTGGTGCAATTACTATTGGTGATTTCTTTGTGTTTATATCATATGTAGGAATGATTTTGTGGCCAATAAGAAACTTTGGGCGATTGTTGTCTGACATGGGGAAAATGAGTGTATCTATTTCAAGGGTTCAGGAGATATTTGACGAAGAAATCGAAGATACTACATCTGGTTGTTTAGGTTGTATCAAAGGAAAAATACGTTTTGATAATGTTAGTTTTCATTATCCAGATAGCAAAGAAAATGTATTAGAAAATATTTCACTTTCAATAGATGCAGGACAGAATGTTGCGATTATAGGAAGTACAGGGAGTGGAAAATCAACCTTAGTTTCACTGCTTTCACGTCTATATGATACTAGCTCGGGTGAAATCTATATAGATGATAAAAATATAAGGGATTACAACAAAAAAAATTTACGTAATCAAATTGGTTTAGTTTTACAAGAACCATTTCTATTTTCAAAAACAATTTATGACAACATAAATATTACTGGAAATAACAGTGAAGAGTGTGATGTTCATGCAGTTGCATCTGTTGCATCATTGCATCATGTTATTCAAGGATTTGATTTAGGATATCATACTGTTGTTGGTGAAAAAGGGGTTACTCTTTCAGGAGGACAAAAACAAAGACTTGCAATAGCACGAACAATAATTAAAGATACACCAATTTTGATATTTGATGATTCACTTTCTGCTGTGGATAGTCAAACAGATAAAGAAATCCGTAGTCGTATGAATGAAGTTTCTAGTGATAAAACAACAATTATTATTACGCAACGTATTGCAACTGCAAAAGACAGTGATATTATTTTTGTATTAGAAGATGGAAAAATCACACAAAAAGGGCGACATGAACAACTAGTAGAAGAAGTAGGACTTTATAAGAGAATACATGATATCCAAACAATGCAAAAGGAGGTAATTAGCGATGAGTCAAATTAATGAGCAAGACTTTGAAACAACCTCAAATATCAACATGATAAAGCGTATTGGTCAAATGCTAATACCATACAAAAAACTTGTTTTCTTATTATTTTTAATAAATATTATTATTTCTATTGTAGATATAACACTACCTTGGATGAATAAATGGGCTATTGATACACTTGTGGAACCAAGTGTATCAAACAATCAAATAATTTTATTTGCACTACAATACTTTGTTTTAATTTGTATCCAAGTTGTTTGTATTTATGGTTTTTTCTATGTAGTAGGTAAAATAGAAATGTCGCTATCTTATGATTTGCGTAAAGCCTGTGTTGATAAACTACAACAACTACCTTTTTCATACTATGATAAAACACCAATAGGGTGGTTACTTGCACGAATTACAGGAGATGTCACAAAGTTGTGTGAAACTGTCTCTTGGGGGTTGCTTGATATATCTTGGTGCTTTATTGTTATGGTTGGAGTAAGTATTGTAATGTTGATAGTAAACTGGCAAATGGCATTACTAGTTTTAGTAGTTGTTCCAATATTAGCTGTTGTAAGTGTATGGTTTCAGGTACGAATCTTAAAGAGCTACCGCGTAGTTAGAAAGCAAAATTCTAAAATAACAGCAAGCTTCAACGAAGGGATATCAGGCCTTAGAACAAGTAAGACACTAGTCTTAGAAGAAGCACATTATCAAGACTTTAAAATTGAAACCAGACAAATGCAAAAATACTCTATTCGTTCCGCCACTCTTTCTGCAGTTTATTTGCCAGTTGCAGTCGGGCTTGGATCAATTGCTATTGCGGCACTTCTAGTAGTTGGTGGACAACAAACACTAGTAGGTTCAATACAGTTTGGAACACTATTATTATTTAGTCAATATGCAACAATGTTTTTTGAACCTATTCGACAAGTTGCAAGATTGATTGCAGACTTCCAACTCGCAAAAGCAAGCGGCGAAAGAATTGTTTCCCTGTTAGATAAAGAAGTAGAACTTGTAGATTCAAAAGATGTCATAGAAAAGTATGGTTCACTATATAATCAAGATGAGCTTATTGATCCAATAAGAGGAGATGTTGAATTTAAAAATATTGATTTTTATTATAATGAAAAGGAGCCAATTCTACAAAATTTTAATTTAAAAATAAAAGCTGGTACAAGTGTCGCATTAGTTGGTGAAACTGGATCTGGTAAAACAAGTATTGTAAACTTGCTTTGTAGATTTTATGAACCAAAGTCAGGAGAATTACTATTAGATGGAGTTGATTATAGAAAACGTAGTATAAGTTGGTTGCATCGTCAAATTGGTTATGTACTTCAAGATCCGCATTTATTTTCGGGAACAATAGAACAAAATCTTTTAATCGCAAGCAAAAATAAAGATGTAGAAGAAATGATTAATGTATGTAAAATGGTTCATATCCATGAATTTATTGTAAGTTTACAAGATGGCTATCAAACTCAAGTAGGCCAAGATGGCGCCAATTTATCTGTTGGTCAAAAACAATTATTATCAATTGCTCGAGCAGTTTTATCAAATCCTTCTTTCTTTATCTTAGATGAAGCGACTGCTTCAATAGATACCGAAACAGAAAAGAGCGTTCAAGATGCAATCAAAAATGTTTTAAATAAAAAAACTAGCTTTATTATTGCACATAGACTTTCTACGATTGTTGATGTAGATTTAATCCTGGTTATTCAAAAAGGAAAAATCATAGAATCAGGTAATCATAATAAATTAATGAATAAAAAAGGAAATTATTATCGTTTATATACAAATCAATTTTATGAAGATAAAAATATTGAAGTTTTATCAAATAAGTAATCAAAAAGGAGAAGATTTTATAGCCTTCTCCTTTTTATGTGTAAATATATTATATGCATAAATTATATTTTTTTATATAAAAACTTGACTAACGGTGTTAGGTAATGTATATTACTAACATAGTTAGTTAATGAAAGGAGTAATTATGGCAACAAAAGAAGAAATAAATTATGCAGTAGAATTATTTCATAAAAACAGACCGCAAAATATATTTAAAGAAATGGGCGAAAAAGATAAAGGTATTTTGGCTGTATTAGATTACTTGTCTACACATGATGGAGAAGTTAAGTCTAAAGATATAAGCGAGAGTATGCATATAAGTAGTGCGAGAATGGCAGTATTGTTAAAGACGATGGAAAAAAAGGGCTTGATTGTAAAATCAAATTCAGTGCAAGATCGACGTGCAACAATTGTATCATTGAGTCAAAAAGGCAAGGAACATATATTGTTTTTTGAAAGGCAATTTAAAGAAGCAACAGGACAAATTATTGATGAATTTGGAATGGAGAAATTGATTTCACTATTTGAAGATTTTGGTAAAATACGTACAATAATGAGATCAACAATGAAAGGTGTAAAGGAGAAATAGATATGAGAAAAGTCTTAAACAATTTAACCAAAAAGGAAATAATACTTGCGGTAGTAGTAATCATATTAACTTCAGTGCAAGTATGGTTTGATTTGACATTACCTGATTATATGTCTGAAATTACTTTACTTGTACAAACAGAAGGTAGTGCAATGAATGATATTATTGTTGCAGGACTAAAGATGTTAGGGTGTGCATTAGGTAGTTTAGCACTATCGATACTTGTAGCTGTAATTGCATCAAGAATTGCATCAAACTTTTCTTTTATTACACGTAGCAAAATATTCAAAAAAGTAATGTCTTTTTCAATGAAAGAGATTAATGAATTTTCTACTGCAAGTTTGATTACTAGAACTACTAATGATATTACACAAGTTCAGATGCTAATTGTTTTAGGAATGCAGATGCTTATTAAAGCACCAATTACTGCAGTTTGGGCAATTATCAAGATAGCTGACAAAAATAGTTCATGGACTATTGTAACAATAGTAGCAGTTGTTATATTACTAATGGTTGTAGGTGCATGTTTAGGATTAGCTGTGCCTAGATTTAAGAAGTTGCAAGTTTTGACAGATAACATTAACCGTGTTGCAAGAGAGAATTTAGATGGTTTAAATGTTGTACGTGCATATAACGCTAAAGATTACCAAACTAAAAAATTTGAAGCAGCAAACACTGAACTTACAAATACAAACTTGTTTACATCAAGAGCTATGTCATTTCTTATGCCTAGTATCCAAGCAATCAGTAGTGGACTAGTTTTAGCGGTTTACTTGGTGGGAGCAGTATTAATTAATGATGCGTTTGGCCAAGATAAAATAACACTGTTCTCAGATATGGTTGTATTTTCAGCGTATGCAATGCAAGTTATATTTGCATTCATGATGTTAGTAATTGTATTTATGTTACTTCCAAGAGCTAGTGTTTCTGCACGTCGTATCAATGAAGTATTAGACAAAGAATTAACAGTTATAGAGGGTACAAAAGAAGTTGGTATTGAATCAAAAATTGGTGAAATTGAATTTAAAAATGTTAGTTTTAAATATCCTGATGCAGAAGATTATGTTTTAGAAGATATTAATTTCACTGCTAAAAAAGGTGAAGTAGTAGCATTTATAGGATCTACGGGATGCGGTAAAAGTACAATCATTAATTTAGTTCCTAGATTTTATGATGTAAGTGAAGGGGAAGTATTAGTTAATGGTATTAATGTAAAAGAATACAAAAAAAATGCCCTAGCAAATATGATTGGTTATGTATCACAAAGAGCTACTTTATTTACTGGAACAGTAAAATCAAATGTTATCTATGGTCAAAATGATAAAGAAGTAAATATGGATGAAATGCTAGAAACATCTATTGAAACTGCACAAGCACATGAATTTGTTGAAACGCTAGACAAACGTTATGATTCATATGTATCACAAGGTGGTAAAAATTTATCTGGTGGACAAAAACAAAGATTATCTATCGCAAGAGCAATTTATCGTGACCCTGAAATCTTCATATTTGATGATTCGTTTAGTGCACTAGATTATAAAACAGATCGTAAATTACGCCATGCATTAAATCAAGAATGTAAAGGAACAACAAGATTAATTGTAGGCCAACGTATTGGTACAATACGTGATGCAGACAAAATCATTGTTTTAGAAGATGGTAAAATAGTTGGAATGGGGAAACATCAAGAGTTACTTGACAATTGTCCAGTTTACCAACAAATTGCTTTATCACAATTATCAAAGGAGGAACTTGAATAATGTCAAAAAAAGAATATGAGTTAGGTTCAAATAAAGAACAAAAACAACAAGGTCCTGGAATGAAAATGGGTGGAGAAAAAGCAAAAGATTTTAAAAGTATTATAAAGAAATTAATTGCATATAGCAAAAGTCACAAAAAATTCTTATATTTCGCTATTGTTCTTGCAATGGCTGGGTCTCTGTTTACTTTAGTAGGTCCAAGCCAACTTACAAAATTAACAGATGAGATTACGGCAGGTATTCATGCCAGCTTTACATCAAAAGATGGTGGAGTGGATATGGCTACTGTAACAAACATAGGTGTATTTTTAGGAACAATATATGCACTAAGTTATGTTTTTTCAGTAACTCAAGGACAAATAATTGCAACAATCTTACAAAAAATGACAAAAAGATTGCGTAGTGATATTTCAAACAAAATCAATGCTTTACCAATGGGGTACTTTTCAAAAACATCTAAAGGTGATGTTCTATCAAGAGTAACAAATGATGTTGATACAATAGGACAATCATTAACGCAGTCTGTAGGTACGTTTATCACATCAGTTACACTTTTAGTTGGATCTGTAGTAATGATGGCGTTAACAAATGTTATTTTAACAATTACAGCAATCGTATCAACATTTATAGGGTTTGTATTTATGATGATTGTTATGAAAGTGTCGCAAAGTCATTTTAAAAACCAACAAAAGCATTTAGGAAGTATTAATGGACACATTGAAGAAATGTATGCTGGCCATACTGTTTTAAAAGCATATAATGGAGAAAATGATGCTATTGAAGAGTTTGACAAAATCAATCATCAACTACAAAATAGTGCATTTAAAGCACAAGCTATGTCTGGTCTGATGATGCCGATGATGACATTTATTGGTAATTTAGGATATGTAGCAGTTTGTATAGTGGGTGCATTATTAGCACTTAATAATGTTATATCATTTGGTATAATTGTTGCCTTCATGGTATATATTCGTTTATTTACACAACCACTTGGGCAAATTGCACAAGCAATGCAAAACCTACAATCTGGTGCAGCAGCGGCTGAGCGTGTATTTGAATTCCTAGAACAACAAGAAATGCCAAATGAAGATCATAAAGTAAAAACTTTAGAAAATGTACAAGGTAATGTAGAGTTTAAAAATGTACATTTTGGATATGATGAAGACAAAACTATAATTAATGATTTTAGCGCTAGTGTAAAAGCTGGACAAAAAATTGCAATCGTTGGACCAACTGGTGCTGGGAAAACAACAATGGTTAACTTATTGATGAGATTCTATGATATTCAATCAGGTGATATTTTAATTGATGGCACGTCAATTAATGATGTAAAACGTGAAGAAGTTCATTCACAATTTTGTATGGTATTACAAGATACATGGTTGTTTGAGGGTACACTGTATGAAAATTTAGTGTATTCTACACCTAATGTTACCAGAGAAAAGGTTGAAGAAGCTTGTCTTGCAGTAGGGTTGCATCATTTTATTAAAACATTATCGCACGGGTATGATACAATTTTAAATGATGCTTTAAACTTATCACAAGGACAAAAGCAACAAATTACAATTGCGAGAGCTATGATTGCAGATAAGCCAATGCTTATTTTAGATGAAGCAACTTCATCTATCGATACCCGTACTGAAATTCAAATTCAATCGGCAATGGACAAATTGATGTCTAACCGCACATCATTTGTAATTGCGCATCGTTTATCAACAATTAAAAATGCTGATATAATTTTAGTAATGAAGGATGGAGATATTATTGAAATGGGTAACCATCATGACTTATTACTACAAAATGGATTCTATGCTGAATTGTATAATTCACAATTTGAAACTGATGAATAATAGAAAAATGACACTGTAGATTTACAGTGTCGTTTTTATTATTCTAAGGATGTCATCAACATCACTTATTTGATTAGGGAATGCTTTGGTGTTTTTTCTAGAAATCATAAGCGATTGATTAATGTTGTTAAAGCGAAGTGCTATATCATATCTTGTTTTAGAACTCCTTTTAACACTTGAATTTTCTAGTAAAGAAATTGGTAGTTTTATAATTGTATCTTTCTTTATAGGTTTTATATAAATAGATTCATTATCTATTCCAATATATGAAACTTGTTTATAATTAGCCATTATAGTTAGCGAAATTGCTGAACCGCTACTTATCGCTAACAATATATCTTTATATATAAAATATGCAGTAAGCGAAGTAATAAAACCAACAGTAAAAATCAATAATACGTTATACTTTTTTTCTAAGGTTCCAAAACAACTTATTTTATAATCAACCTTGCCATCTACTGCATTTACAAGTGCTTCGTTCATACTATTTTCATTAATCTTCATTTACTATATTCATAAATTCTACAACACCAGTATAGGTATCATATATTCCACCAATTATTTTTGTTTTATTATTTGAAATAGCATTTTTGATATAGTCACTTTTTAAACACTTATTAATACCACCGATAACATTTTGTTTAGTTGCCATGTTTGCATCCATGTCAGCATTTATGCTGTTCGAAATAGCTTCCGTAATTGCGCTGATATCAATAGTACAATTATTATTAATTGTTGCATCAATGGCACCGCAGTTTGTGTGACCAAGTATTAATATAAGTGGACATTCAAATGTATCAAGTGCAAATTCTATGCTTGATACCTCTAAGTCGCTAATAATATTTCCAGCATTTCTAATCACAAATATCTCACCAATTCCAGCATCAAAAACATACTCTGGTGAAACTCTTGAATCAGAACATGTTGCTACTATAGCGTAAGGCTTTTGTCCTTTTGTTGCAAGTAATTCACGTTTGGTTTTAGTTACCTTTACGTTACTTTGACAGTTTACAAAACGAATGTTTCCATCAAGTAATTTTTCAATTACATTATTATCCATATGATACTCCTTTGTTATTTTAAGGTATACTACCATATTTGTATGGATTTGTCTAATCAATTGGCTTTAGCCAATTCACTTTACAGTAATAGAAAATCATAAATATTCCACTAACTGTCCATGTGAGCGGCCAACCCATAAAAACATATACTATTTCATTAAAATAATTCATAGAAAACGTAACCCAAACAATTCGACAGCAACACCAGCATATAATCATTACATACATTGGAATTTTTGTGAGTCCAACACCGCGAAGTACTCCTGCAAATGTATGAGTGATTGTTAGTAGGATGTATCCTGGCATAACTGTTTTCATCATTAATTTACCAACTTCTACAATTTCTTGGTTTTTTGAAAAAATTGTAAGTAACTGATTTGCGAATAGTAGTTGCAGTATACTTAGTATTACGATAACAATAATTGATAACTGTAATCCAATTTTGGCACCTTCTTTTACTCGCGTATATTGTTTAGCACCTATGTTTTGTCCTACAAAGGTAGTAAGTGCCATCGAAAAAGATAGTATCGGCATTAATGCAAATCCTTCTAACTTCATATATGATCCAGCACCAGCCATCGCTACTGCTCCAAAAGAATTAATATTGGCTTGCACAGTAACATTTGATAATGAAACTATTCCATTTTGGATAGAGCTTGGTATACCGATTTTTATTATTTTCTTTAATGAGTCAAGATGAAATTTTATTTTTCCTAGATAAAGTTTATAGGTACCTGTAGAATTCATAAGTGTGAGTATTGTACATATTGCACTTGTTCCTTGAGCAATAACTGTAGCTAAAGCAACACCAGCAATACCCATTTTAAAAACAATGACAAATATTAAATCTAACATAATATTAATTATACTTGCAAGAATTAAAAAATAAAGTGGAGTCTTGCTATCACCAACTGCTCGTAGTATTCCACTAGACATATTATAAACAACAAGACCAATACTTCCTAAAAAGTATATTTGCAAATAGGTAGTACTTTCACTAATGACTTCTGGTGCAACATTTACTAGTTTAAGTATTACAGGACAAAGTAGGGTACCAACGACTGTTAAAATAAGCGCACTAGCTAATGCAAATGCAATTGTGGTATGAACTGTCTTAGATACCTCAACATCATTATTTGCACCATAATAGTTTGAAATACATACACCAGCTCCAAGGGCGCATCCCATAAAAAGACTTACTAGTAAATTAATAATCGAACCACTAGAATTTACTGCAGCAAGAGCGCTGTCGCCAATATAATTTCCAACTATAATGCTATCTGCTGTATTATAAAGTTGTTGAAAAACATTGCCTAGTAAAAGTGGTAAAGCAAACATTATTAACGATTTTTTTATATCTCCTGTAACTAATGTATTCATAAATATCCCCCATTTATTCATTATAAAACAGTATACTATGATTTCAAAAAAATGCAATTTTTATTGGAAATAACTAAATTATGGTAAGTTGAAAAAGTAACTTCTACTTTCGATATTGTACAAAGTAAGTAGAAGTTAATCTTTCAAAAAGTAAGTATCGTGCGTAGATACTTGCTTTTTTAATAATGTTTATCGTATTGATTTTATGATTTCTCGATGTTTGTTATTATGTATATGTAGATAGAGGTAAAAAAAGAGTACACGAAAGTGGGCAGAAATTAGTGATTTTTTTAAATGTAAGACTAACTTCTACTTTGATATTTCATTGTTTATGGTGGCAAATACGATTATTATTTTAATAATGATGGTTTTAAAATTACATCAAGAGCTGGAATTTGGTGAATTCCATTATTCTGTAGATGCATAGCTGTATCAGGGTAAATATAGCCTAGTAATTCCATCGAGCATTTATTATTTAATTTCTTTCTCGAAAATGAGTTTACATGGCTATTAATAAGATTCATGGATGTTTGATCACGTAATCCTAATACTTTTAAATCATGCCCCTTAGGTACTATATAGCGCAGGTATACATGAGACCTTTCAATCTTTGATTTTTGATTACTATTCATTGGATCGCAATAAAAAATATGTCCATCAAATAAATTTTCAAATAGTTCAGGCACTTGGAATTCACCACCTCTATCCGTGATGATACAATCACACATACTTTTAAAAGCTTTAATGCCACCGACATATTCAATAAGTAATTGAAGACCAGTAGCCATATTGGCTGCTGTTTTTCTTTCGTGATAGATACAAATTAATAATTCAATATCACGGAATAGGAATGTTTGTATATACGGTCCTGAAAGCGAGTTTTCTACAGTATCCATTTCAACAACTTTTTTATCACCAGACAAAGTGAACTCTTTAAAATCTTGATAGGTTCTATTGATTAAAAATGATCTATCTTTTCTTTTTTTTAGTTTTGACTTACTTTTAGCTTTATTCTTAACCTTCATCGCAACTTTTCGGCGTAAATCAACATTATGAATTTTAACAATTTCAAAGACAGAGTTATCAATATAGGTATATAATGTTTTAAGTGATTGTGATACCAATGGATTATTTTCTTTGATATGATACAAGGAATGACCCTTATCTAGTCCTTTTTTTATTATAGTCCCAAGAGTATATGCTTCTGTCGTTGTGAGATTAACACCTGTTCTTGAATCAACAAGAGTAGATTCATAGCATCTTTGCGCTTTGTCATGGAAGTATTTAAACTTGTCAAAACGACAAGTATGTATATTTATACATCCATTGCATGCACCGGGACTGCGGTCACGTCGGTTGCATTTAAACTGTATAAAGTCAAAGCAAGTATCAAAGCACTGACGTGAGTGTTTGCAGACTTTGTAAGTAGCACACTCTCTTTTCAAGTTAGTAGAATATACTTTTTCACGATGTAACTTAATTTCTTTTGAAACGGTCGATTTGTGTTTATTAATATATGTAGAAATTAAGGTACAAGTATCACCATTTTCAATACCTGTTTGTATTATTATACGATCTTCATTAGTGATATGTTTGCATTTCATGACAATCAACTCCTTATAAAATGAATGCCACCATTATATTCATACTATAATGAATAATTAACAAAAGTAGAAATAAGTACTACAAAAACTTGTGTAAGACTAACTGCTACTTACATTTTTAAAAGTAGAAGTTAGTCTTACACTTAACAATAACTAAATTATTATACTGTTTTATAAAAAACAATTGACATTTTGAATTATAAGAGTATACTTTTAAAGTATATATATTAAAAACTCATTGATAGAGAGAGTAATTTATTTGATTCTATAAGCGAGCTAGAGAATGGTGAAAGTCTAGTAAGATAAAATAAATGAAGCGCACTTTGGAGAGAGATACTTGAACTTAGTAGGGTATCTAGTTGACTTACTTTACAGTTAAAGGGGATATAGTGTTTCTATATCAATTAGAGTGGTACCGCGGAAATTTCGTCTCTTAGCTTATGCTAGGGGACGTTTTATTTTTGCAGAAAAAAGGAGAAAAGAAAATGAAAAAAATTATTAAATTAGCAGTTGTAATGTCATTAATGGTTGTTGTCGCAGGTTGTTCAAGTGAAAAAAGTGAAGATGATATAGTAACAATCACTATTGGGACTTCACCTGATTATCCACCATTTGAATCATATGCAGAAGATGGGGAAACAATTATTGGATTTGATCCAGATGTTGTTGAAGGAATTGAAGCAATTATGAATGAAGGTGATACGCAATATGACTTAGTATTAACACCGATGTCATTTGATAACATTATTACGCAATTAAATGCAGGACAAGTTGATTTAGGTATGTCTGGATTTACTTACAGTGAAGATAGAAAAGTTGAATGGTCTACACCATATGCATATACAAGTCAAGTAGCAGTAGTGAATCCTGATTCAGGTATTACAGGTGTTGCTGATTTAGAAGGTAAAACTATTGGTGTACAAACTTCATCAACTGGTGAAGCTGCTGCAAAAGATATTTCTGGTGCAGAGTTAGTAAGCTTAGCAGATGTTAATACTTTATTTGAAGGTTTAAAAGCAAATCAATATGATGCAGTTATTGTTGATTATGCAGTAGCGCAAAACTATGCTACAAAAGCAAACTATAAAGTAGTAGACGAAGCAATTTTAGACGAAGAAAACTTCATTATCGCAAAAGAAGGTAATACAGAAGTATTAGATAAAGTAAATGCTGCAATTGAAGAATATGTTCAAACAGAAGAATACGCAAAAGTTGCAGAGGAATATGGAATCAAAAAAATTGATTAGTAGAATGGAGAAACATGAATGTATCCAGCATTAAGTGAAATATTAACAGTAGAAAATCTAGTTTTTTTACTAGAAGGGGCATTTATGTCTTTAGTGGTGGCAGGATCATCACTGGTTATTGGGTTATGTTTAGGGGTCTTAGGAGCCTCAGCAAAAATATCAAATAACAAATTATTAAAATGTATTGGCAACGTGTATGTTGAAATTATTCGTGGTACACCAATGTTGTTACAAATTACATTGTTATTTACAGCTTTTCCACTATTATATACTACAATTACAGGAGCTGTTATACGTCCAAATTTATATGTAATTGGTATTATCGCTATGTCTATAAATAGTGGTGCTTACTCTACAGAATTAATTCGTAGTGGTATTAATGGTGTAGATAAAGGACAATGGGAAGCTGGTGAATCACTGGGATTAACTCGTGGTCAAACGATGAAAATGATTATTTTACCACAAGCATTTAAACGTATAGTGCCACCACTAGTAAGTGAATTTATCACACTAATTAAAGATTCATCTTTAATTAGTACTATTGGTGCAGTTGAATTGATGCAATCTGCAAGAATACTGGGCGGGACATACTATGATTATTTATCGCCATTAACTGTGGCAGCTTGTTTCTACTTGCTGATGACACTTAGTATTTCATTTGTCGCAAGAAGATTAGAAAGGAAGTTAGCTCAAAGTGATTAAAGTAGAGAATATTACAAAAAACTTCAACTCATTGAAGGCTGTAGATAATGTGTCACTACATGTAAAAAAAGGTGAGATTGTATGTTTGATAGGACCAAGTGGAAGTGGTAAAAGTACTGTTCTTAGATGTATACATGGATTAGAAATACCAGAAGCTGGGACAATTTCATTACAAGATGAAATTCTTAATCCATCCGATAAAGAGTATCGTAAACAAAGAAGTAAAATGGGATTTGTGTTTCAACATTTCAATTTATTTCCACATAAAACTGTATTAGAAAATCTTATGTTGGCGCCAATTAATGTGCTAAAAGAAGACAGTAAAACATCTAAAGCTACTGCTATTGAGTATCTAAGACGTGTTGGCTTAGAAAATAAGATGCATGAATATCCAAATAAATTATCAGGTGGACAAAAACAAAGAGTTGCAATTGCAAGGTCGCTTTGTATGAATCCTGAAGTAATGTTATTTGATGAACCAACTAGTGCACTAGATCCAGAAATGGTAATTGAGGTACTTGAGGTAATGAAAGAACTTGCTAAACAGGGAATGACAATGATTGTTGTTACTCATGAAATGGGATTTGCAAGAGAAGTAGCGTCTAGAGTAGTTTTTCTTGAAGAAGGAAAAATTATTGAAGATACTGCTGCAAAAGAATTTTTCTCAAATCCAAAGTCACCACGATCTAAGGAATTCTTAAGTAAAGTAATGTATTAAACAGCTAGGTAAACAATTATTTGTTTACCTTTTTAATTTGCAACAACGGTTTGTAAAGTGAAATTCATTTTGATATAATGTTGTAAAATAAACTAGAGGTAGAATTATGAATGTAGAAATCGCAAGTAGTAAAGATTACCATGCTCTGTATATGATGTTTGAAAATATTGTAAATAAGATGGTAAAAAATAATCTTACAATATGGCGTGATGTCAATCCATGTGACTATATAATGAGTGACATAGGAAATCAACGTTTGTATATAGTAAAAAATGATTATGGTTGCCTAGTAGGGGCTTTTTCTTTGTATACGAAAAATGATGCATCAAATAAGTTGGAATGGAATATTGAAAGTGATAATGTATTTTACATAAGTAGATTTGCTATTCATGTTGATTTTTTAAATCAAGGGATGGGTAGTATTGTCTTAGATGAAATAAAAAAATTAGCTAGTGGTTATAATAAAGAAGCAATTCGATTATTAGTAGTAGATTGTAATCTTGCAGCAATAAAATTATATGAAAAATATGGTTTTACAAGAGTAAGTGGAGAATATTATCAAAAAGTAAGAGATGATTTATATTTTAAAGAATTTGGATATGAATTGATGATATAAGTTTTAGGAGGAAATATTATGAATAAAAAACCAATATTTGGGGTAGTTTTGATATTAGTAGGTATTATTTTAATGGGAAATGAAATTGGATTTTGGAATATTGATGTATTCTTTAGTGGATGGTGGACCGCATTCATTATCATTCCAGGAGTTATAAATATTGTGAGTGGTGATATAAAAGTAGGAATTCTAAATATAAGTGCAGGGGTATTTATTTTTCTTGCATACAATAATATCATAGATTGGTCACTACTTTTTCCAACACTCATAATCTATTTTGGTGCCACTATGATACTATCAAGTAAAAAAAATAAACAGTAGCATTCACAATAACATACTATATTTAATAATATAAAAAATAAAATGTGTAATAGGAGGAATTATGAATTATTTAAAGGATTATGGATTAGACAATCGTTTTGTCGGGCAGGCTTCAATGTATCAGCCAAATAAACTTGCAAGGATAATAGGACAATATAAAGGTCATTATAAAATCGCATTAGAAAACGAAATAGCGCTTGCAAGTATATCTGGTAAAATGCTGTATCAAGTACAATCTACCATGGATTATCCTGCAGTTGGTGACTATGTTATGGTTGAAAAAGATGTTCAAGATGATGTGGCAATTATTCATCACATATTACCTCGTAAGAGTATCTTTGCAAGAAAAAAACAAATTATTTCTACAAATATCGATACTGTATTTATATGTATGTCTCTAAATGCAAACTACAATTTAAATCGTCTTGAAAGGTATATCTCGATTGCTATGGAAAGTAGAGCAACTCCAGTTATTATACTTACTAAATCTGACTTATGTGATGACGTATTAAACAAGTATCAAGAAGTTGAGGTAGTATCGATGTATAGTGACATTATTGTTACCTCTATTATGCAAGAAGATTGCGATAGTAAACTTGAAAAATACTTAAAACCAGGAAAAACAGCTGCATTTATAGGCTCATCAGGAGTTGGTAAAAGTAGTCTGATTAATCAAGTACTGATTAATCAAACACAAGAAACTCTTACAATAGATAAGAATGAAAAAGGAAGACATACGACAACTAATCGAGAAATATTTGTTACTAAATATGGTGGTGTGGTCATTGATACGCCAGGAATGCGTGAAATAGGTGTTGAAAATGTTGACTTGTCAGCATCATTTGATGAAATTGAAGAACTTGCAAAAGGTTGTAAATTTTCAGATTGTAACCATGAAAATGAGCCAGGGTGTGCAGTGATTAAGGCTCTAGAAAACGGAACACTTGATCAAAGAAGATACGATAATTATATTAAGTTAAGAAATGAAAGTAGCTATGATGGACTTGATGCAAAACAAATTGAAGTACAAAAACATGAAAGAATGTTTAAAGATGTAGGTGGGATAAAGAATGCCAGAAAGTTTGTGAATAGAAAAAGGTAGGAATGCAATTCATAAATATATTGCATTTAGGATGGTAGCATAGTAAATAAATATCACTCTTTATACAGTTTAGCTAAATTTCATCATGATCTCACTTTGTTTGTAAAAAAATATATCTTGTAATTGTAAGATTACACTTAAAAATTAGAATGCAGGATTTTATTATTTTCTTTTAATAAATTACTTTCTTTATAATTGATTTTATCATATAATAGTATTTAGGAATTAGTGAGGTGATGGCATGGAAGAGTTTCGATTTGAGAAGAGTGATTTGCGTTTTTTGGTACGTCTTAAAGCACGTGATTTTCGTGTTATTAATAAAAAAACAGTTTCTGAAAAACAAATTCGCGAATATTTATTTAATGTTAAATGGAAAAAACGTGAAAAAATGCAAATGTGCGAAATCGTTGATGACATCATGACACTAGATTTATCGGATGTATTTGATTATTTGAGTATACAAGTAATCAAAGAAGCTTCAAAGCTAAGCATTCATGATTTTAACGAATTTATATCTAAATAGTTGCTAAGCAACTATTTTTAGTTAGGAGATTATAATGAAATATCAAATAAATGAAGTTTCTAACCATATAGAATATATGCAAGAATATCAAATCAACTCTTTACTTGCAAAGGCAATGGTTTATAAGCAATATACAGATGCGCAAATCAAATCGTTTTTTAAAAAAGATTTTATATATCACGATTTTTCACTTTTTCAAGAAGGTGAAATGGCATTAGAGAGAATACAAGAAGCTATTGATAGCGATGAAAAAATTTGTATATATGGTGATTATGATTGTGATGGTATTCTGGCAACATCAATATTGGTTGATGTATTTAAACAATTAAATAAAGATGTAGGTTATTACATACCAGATCGTTTTATGGACGGGTATGGATTAAATGCAACTCGCGTACAACAAATGTATGATAAAGGTTATACATTGATAATAACAGTTGATAATGGTGTCAAGGCATATGAGGCAATTGAACTTGCAAATACTTTAGGTGTCGATGTTATCGTAACTGATCACCACAGTTTTGATGAGGATATTGTAGATGCGTATTGTATTGTACATACAAAGTTATCACCGGATTATCCGTTTAAAGAAATTAGTGGTGGTTTTATTGCATATAAATTAGCATGTGCAATGCTTGGTAAACATGATAAATATCTTTATGGACTAGCTGCGATTACTACAATTAGTGATATGATGCCACTCGTTGATGAAAATAGAGCGGTTGTAAAATACGGATTACATTTTTTAAAGGAAGGTAAATATCCACAAATCACAAAATTACTAGGTACAAATCAAGAAATAAGTGCACAAGCAATAGGGTTTACTATAGCTCCTAAAATAAATGCATTTGGAAGACTTTGTGAGATTGTTAGCCCAAATAAATTAGTTCCCTATTTTGTACGTGGGGCTAGTGATGAGTACTTAAATAAAATAGCTCAAGACGCCATAAAAATTAATAATAAAAGACAATCGATGACAACATCGCAATACCAAGATGTTATAAAAGGTATAGAGAATGATAATTATTTATATTGTTATCAAAAAGAAATTCATGAAGGGCTAATTGGACTTGTTGCTGGAAAGTACACAAGAGAGTATCATAAACCAAGTTTTGTGATGACATATAACGAGAATTTAGAAGTATATAAGGGTAGTGCAAGGTCAATCATTGAATTACCGTTATTAGATATATTTAAATCGGTAGATGAATACTTAGAAGGGTATGGAGGACATGCACTTGCAGGTGGATTTAGTGTTACAAAAGATAACGTAAATAAACTTCAAGAGGCACTTTCAAATCACATAGATAAAGCATTAGAGGATTTACCTGTTATAGAAATACCGGTATTAAAAATTGCTTTAGATGATTTAACAATTCCTGCAGTAAAGTCGCTGGCCTTGCTAGAACCTTTTGGCAATGGTCATGAACCTATCTTATTTTATTTAGAAAATCTAGTAGTTAATTCAGCAATGTCATTAAAAGATGGCAAACATATTAAGTTTCAAGCAGTGCTAAACGGTGTTAATATTGATGTATTATACTTTAATGTTAGTGAACCTATCGAAGAATTATTACAGCTAAAAAGCATAAATGTGGTGGGAGAATTATCTACACAAACTTTTATGAATAAAGAAAGTATAAATATAAAGCTCACAGAACTGATTTAGTTTACAAAAAGTGTATATTATTGGTATAATACGACTATAAGGAGGAATTACAATGGATTTATCAAAATACATAAAAGCAGTAGAGAATTTTCCAAGTGAAGGAGTTTTATTTAGGGATATTACACCACTGCTACAAGATAAAGATGCATATAAAGAAACTACAAAGCAATTTGTAGATTGGGCAAAATCATTAGAAGTAGAAATTGATGTGGTTGCCGGTCCAGAAGCAAGAGGGTTTCTATTTGGATGTCCAGTTGCTGTAGAGTTTGGTGCTGGATTTGTACCAGTAAGAAAACCTGGTAAATTACCAAGAGAAACAGTATTTGAAAAATATGATTTAGAATATGGAAGCAATGAAGTACATATTCATAAAGATAGTATTAAACCAGGGCAAAACGTTATTATTGTTGATGACTTACTTGCAACTGGTGGAACTGTCGAGGCATCAGTAAAACTAATTGAAAAATTAGGTGGAAACGTTGTTGGAATTGCATTTTTAATTAACTTAGAAGAATTAGGTGGAATGGATAAACTTACGGGTTATAACGTTCACGCATTATTAACATATTAAGAGAGTTTCTCTCTTTTTTGATATAAGGGGGTGATATCATGAAAGAATTTAAAAAAGCAGGAGATATAGTTGTGATTGATGACATTATGGAAGTAACAATGTCTTATATCAAAAATACCGAATCACTTGAATTAATAAAAAAAGCATATGACTATATCATGGAAAAGCATGATGGTCAAAAACGTAAAAGTGGCGAACCATATACTAACCATTTATTGTGGGTAGCTTATATACTTGCAACTCTGCAAACAGGTCCATTAACTATTTGTGCAGGATTGTTGCATGATGTTATGGAAGATTGTGATGTTTCTAGAGAAGAAATGGTATCACTTTTTGGAGAAGAAATTACTACACTTGTTGAAGGTGTAACAAAAATAAATAAGATTCATTTTAAAGATCAAATAGAAGCATATGCAGAAAACCATCGAAAAATATATATTGCGATGGCTAAAGATATTCGTGTAATATTAATCAAATTTGCAGATCGATTACATAATATGCGTACCCTAGAATTCATGAAGCCAGATAGTCAAAAGCGTATTTCTCGTGAAACGTTAGATGTATATGTTCCAATTGCGCATCGTTTAGGGATTAGTGATATTAAAACTGAACTAGAGGACTTAAGTATTTCTTATTTGGATCCAATAGCCTTTAAAGAAATTTCATTTTTATTACAAAAAACACAAGATGAACGTAAAGAAAGTATTGAAAGAATGCTTTCATCAGTGATGGATATTCTAGATGAAAATAATATTGAATATCGTATTCAAGGAAGAGTTAAGTCAATTTACAGCATTTATAAAAAAATGTTTGTAAAAAACAAACGATTTGATGAATTATTTGACATATATGCACTTCGTGTAATCACAAAAGATCGTATGTCTTGTTATGCAGTGCTTGGCTTAATCCACGATAACTATCGTCCGATACCTGGAAGATTCAAAGATTATATTGCTATGCCAAAGCCAAACATGTATCAATCCTTACATACTTCTGTAATTGGTAAACTTGGTAACACGTTTGAAATACAAATTAGAACTGAGGAAATGGATGAACTTGCAGAATTAGGTGTTGCGGCTCATTGGCGCTATAAGGAAAGTAAAGTTTATTCATCGAAAAAAGAACAAGAAGAAATTGGTGAAAAACTACAGTGGTTACGCGAATTTATTTCATTGTCAGAAGATATTAAAGATGGCGATGCTAAAGAATATTATGATTCACTAAAGCGTGATATTTTTGAAGCGAACGTATATGTACTTACTCCTCAAGGAAAAATTGTAGAATTACCAAATAGTGCAACCCCAATAGATTTTGCATATCGAATACACAGTGAAGTTGGAAACCGTGCTGTTGGAGCGATTGTAAATAATGTTATGGTACCAATTGATACGAAATTAAAAACCGGTGATGTAGTTGAAATAAAAACAAGTAAAGCAAGTAATGGACCAAGTGAAGACTGGTTAAAGTTTGTTAGAACAGCTGGTGCAAGAAATAAAATAAGACAGTTTTTAGCACATAAAGAGGCAGAAAGTAGAAAAGAAACGATTGACGATGGACGTAAACTATTAAGAGATGAAATCAAAAAGCGTCAATTAGATGAAAAACAGTTTATGGATCCTGATACTTATAAATCTTTTGTAGGCAGTTTTGGAGCTAGGAATTTTGATGATATATTATATTTCATAGGTAAAAAGTCTTTGCATGCAAATGTGATTATTGAAAAGGTTGTTCCTAAAAAAACAAGTATTTTTGAAGGTCTGACAAAGATGTTGCAAAAAAATACTCAAGAACAACAAAAGCAACAATCAATCGCTGGAAACAGTGCAGTTGTAATTAAAGGTTTAACAGGACTTAAAATACAACTATCTAAATGTTGTAATCCGATTCCAGGTGATGATATTGTCGGATATGTATCACAAGGACAGGGAATAAAAGTACACCGAGTGGACTGTCCAAATGTTACACAACCGGGAATGAAACCAAGACTAATTGATGTATACTGGGACCACGCATCTGTACAATCGATGCGTTTCGATGCGGATATTGAAATTGAAGGATTGGATCGTACAAATTTATTAAATGATATCATAGTAATGCTAGGGCAAATGAAGATTAATATCCTAAATATTCGCGCTGATGTTATAGATATGAAGGCAGTCATTAATTTGCGAATTACTGTCGATAGTTATGAGGGGTTACAACAAGCAATAGACAATATTGTTAAAATACAAGGAATTTACACAGTTAAACGTGTAATACATTAATGAAAAACACTAATCAAGATTTTATGATTAGTGTTTTCTTATTTTTCTTTATAATTTTTATATGCTCCATAAATATAAATCAGTGGAATAATGCACCCAATTGCAAGGCTGATAATATCTACACTCATATAACCATAGATTTCGATAAACTTCGGATTATCGAAGACTGAATTTGTCGAAAGGGTTAATGGTGTAATCATAAAAGATATGATAGCAGATACGATTGTAATTGATCCAAAAATCATACATAACTTAGCTTGTGTATGATTATTTTTATGTATTAACCCAAGTAGACCACAAGCAAACTGTAAAAAAACGGTGATAAGGCCAATTCCTAAATATATGCGTCTAATTAAAATGAATTCTTCAAAGTGACTTGCATCTTCAACTATACTTGCAACTGACGTTAGTGACAGAAATGATAAGATTGTTGATATACCAACGAATGTTGATAGTATAATTAATGCAATACTTGCAGATTTCATAATTTTTGATCCTGGTAATTCTAAATTATCCATATGATTCTCCTTGTTTTTTAATATTATACTAAATAATCATTAATGATATCAAGAGTAATTCTTTGTCGTCATTATTATTTATGATTACATCATATCCAGATTCGTAAATGTCGCCAACAATAGTTAGATTATTATCCTCTATATATTTTTTTATTTCCGCGTACGATTGTTTAATACTATCAAAGTCGCTATAACTAAATTTCTGTAAATATTTTCCTTTAGGTTTTACAACAGTGTAGTTTTTTTCATTTGATTCATTTTGTATATAGAAGTATTTAATATCACCACTATATCCATCAAATATATTGTTTTGATCCACTATTGTACCAAAGCTTTGATTAACCATGGTTAAACCATCATGACTTGTTTTAACATCATCAATGAATTCTAGTAAGCTACTTTCCCAGGCATTGTCTTGATTATTAATAAGTGGACTAATATGGATATATTCCTTTGAATGATTATTTATGATAATTGCTGATGTGTCTATTTCATGATAGTTTGCTAGACGGTTTTTTTGTTGATTTAGATTTCTTTTGATTAATTGTAAACGAGAAATATCATCATCAATTTTGTTTATTTTTTCAACAATTAATTTTTGTACATACGATGTAGTTGAATTAGTACGTATATACTTTATTTCCTCTATTGACATACCAAGTTCACGTAACCATAGAATGAGTTGAAATTCATAGATTTGTTGAACATTATAATAGCGATAACCATTTTCCTTTTTTAGAGCAGGTGTAAAAATATTTACTTCATCATAATAATGTAAGGTACGTTTATTAACATTATTCATCTTGGCAAAAGTATTAATATTAAATAAATGATTTTTCATAGTTTCTCCTATTGACTTTACAGTTACTGTATAGTTTATCATGGAATTGTTATAAAAACAATAAAGGAGTAAAATTATGAAGAACAATCCATTAGCGAAAAAATTTTCGTTCAAACAACTTATAAAATATACACTACCAAGTGTATTAATGATGGTATTTATGTCAACGTATACCATTGTTGATGGGATATTTGTTTCTAATTATGTAGGTGAACAAGCACTTGCAGCAATTAACTTAGTTATACCAGTAGTGAGTGTCGTAATGGCAGTTAGTTTAATGTTTGCCACAGGCGGTAATGCAATAATCGCAAGGTATATGGGTGAAGGTAGAAACCAAGAAGCAAACAGCTTTTTAACAGTTTTGTATATCATTGGGGGAATATTAGGAATAATAGCCACAATAATTATTCAATTATATCCAGATTTTATATTAAATATGCTTGGTACAAGTGATGCATTATATGATTTTGCAAAGAGTTACCTTCTTAGCATTTCACTATTTGTAACCCCAATTATTTATTTAGTGTTTATTCAATCATTTCTCGTAACTGCGGGGAAACCAGGATTAGGTTTTATTATATGTTTATTTGGTGGTATCACAAATATGATTCTAGATTATATTTTCATAGCACCAGAAATTATGGATCTATCAATAGCAGGAGCGGGTCTTGCAACTGGAGTTGGAAATGCGCTGCCAGGTATATTTGGATTACTGTACTTTATATTTACAAGAAGTGGTAATCTTCATTTTACAAAACCAAAATTTAAACTAAAAACACTATTTCTTAGTATGTACAATGGAAGCTCTGAACTAGTAGGTTCACTATCGGGTGCAATTACAATGTTAATGTTTAATATTATTATGTTAAAGATTGCAGGGGAATCTGGTCTAGCAGCGATTTCTACAATCTTATATATACAACAGTTTCAAACTGCTATTTATTTTGGGTTTACACTTGGGGTATCACCTATAATCGCATATAAATATGGTCAAGGTAATAAAGATGGGCTACACAAAATAGTGCGACAATCACTAATTTTTATATCAGTAATTTCTGCGTCAGTTATTATTTTATCATTAGTATTTGCAAATAATGCAATAGCTATATTTATTACACCAACTAGTGATACGTTTACTATAGCTAAGACTGGCTTATTATTATTCTTGCCAAGCTATATCTTTATGGGTTTCAATGTATTATTTTCTTCTTTGTTTACAGCTCTTTCAAACGGAAAGGTATCTGCAATTATATCTGTGATGAGAAGTTTAGTGTTCATTGTTTTAATGTTAATTGTTTTACCAAAAATACTTGGTATTACAGGAGTATGGCTTGCAATACCAGTTGCAGAATGTTTATCAATAATAGTTGCATTGTATTACTACAAGAAAAATAAATCTGTCTATGGGTACTAAGAGAGACTTCTCTTGGTACTTTTTTTATTGTCTCATTAACTAGATCATACAAGCTATGTTACAATATATTATGAAAAAAGGGGGCATACAATGACAACTGAATGGATTTTTGATGGTAGTGGAAAGTTAAATTTAGAAGTATATCCAACAAGATGTATGAGCAAAGACGACAAAGAAAAAATAATGATTAAGTTTAAAGAAAACCAATTAAAAATGATGGAATTACAAGATAAGTTATATGCACAAGGAAACGAAGGTATTATTATTATATTACAAGCTTTAGATGCTGCAGGAAAAGATGGAACGATACGTCATGCATTAGGCCCACTAAATCCAGCGGGAGTTGATGTTATAAATTTCAAACAACCAAGTACTAATGAACTTGCGCATGACTTTTTATGGCGTGCAAATAAGTCGATACCACCACGTGGGAAAATTGCTGTATTTAATCGCTCGTATTATGAAGATGTATTAGTTGTTAAAATACATAATTTACAAGAAAATTACAAGCTTACAAGTCGATGTATGTATTCTAAAGAAGAATTTTTTAAAAAAAGATATCAACATATTAAAAATTATGAAGAGTATTTATATGATAATGGTTATCGCATCATTAAAATATTTTTACATGTCTCAAAAGAAGAACAAAAGAAAAGATTTTTATATCGAATTGATGATGAACATAAAAATTGGAAATTCTCCTCATCTGACTTAAAAGAAAGACAGTTTTTTGATAAATACATGAAAGTGTATCAAGAAGCAATTCAAGAAACATCTACTAAGCATGCACCGTGGTATATCTTGCCAGCAGATCAAAAATGGTACACTAGATATTTAGTATCTAAAATCGTATTAGAGGTTTTAGAAGACTGTAATCCAAAGTATCCAAAACTTCCAAGTAAAGATTTAGAGGCACTTTCTAGTTGTAAAGCACAATTAGAAAACGAATGATAATAAAAGATAACTAATTCTTTATTAAATAGTAGTTTCCATATCATTTATATTATTTCCTTTCCTATATTTTAATTCGATACTAAATAATGGTATATGGAAAAACTAAAACACCACTTTGGCCCTATGGTAGAAGTGGTGTTTTTAAGTAATCCTGTAATAGTTTAGAGTATCAACTTAATATGGATTGTGTTTTTGTATAAAGTTAACATTTTTTTGTGTTATAAAATGTTAATGTATGATTCAAATTCAATGAAAATAAGAAAATGCCCAAAAAAGTAACAAATAATAACATTCAATCACTTGACTTTATGTTAATTTGTGTTACTCTATATGTGTGAGGAGGAAGAGTGAATGAAATGGAAAGTTTACTGTGATGAAAAACAAGCAAGCAGTGCTTGTGCAAAAATGATTATCGAAGACATAAAAGAAAACCCATATGCAAAAATTTGTATACCAACTGGGTCGACACCAGTAGGGTGTTTTGAGTATATGGTGGAGGCATATAAGAAAAATGAATATGATATGACAAATATAGTGTCGTTTAATATGGATGAATACGTAGGACTAGATAAAATGCACAATCAGAGTTACTACTATTTCTTACATGAACATTTATATAAACATACAAATATAAAATCAGAAAATACACATTGTTTGAATGGATTGTCAAATAATCTAGAAGTTGAGTGTGATCGCTATACGAATTTAATTAAACAACACGGTGGATTTGACACAATATTTTTAGGGATTGGAAGTGATGGTCATATATCATTTAATATGCCAAATATTGAACTATCAAGATTTACACATGTTGAAGAATTAACTACCGAAACAATAGAAGCAAATTCTCGATTCTTTGATGATATTAGTGAAGTACCTACTAAGGCATTAACAATAGGGGTGGAGTTGATATTACAATCAAAAAATATTATTTTACTTGCATTAGGAAAAAGTAAAGCAAAAGCAATAAAACAATTATATAACACTAAAACAATAAATCCACAATTACCAGCAACGGTATTACATTTGCATAATAATGTAACAATAATTACCGATGAAGACGCAGCGAGTTTAATATAGAAAGAGGATAAGATAATGAAAGAATTTTTAAGTTTAAAACTAGAAACAAAAAAAGTTAATTTTGACCGTATTGATAGATTACAAAGAAAAATGTACAATCGAGAACCTTGGATTTGTCCAGAACGTGCAGAAATTATCACAAAGTCTTTTAAAGAAACAGAGGGGCAATCAATTGTTGTAAGACGTGCAATTGCATATAAAGAAATATTAGAAAATATGACAATTTATATTGAAGATGACTCTATCATTTTTGGGAATCAAGCAAGTAAAAACTTTGCAGCACCGGTGTTTCCAGAATACTCATTTAACTGGGTGATTGATGAATTAGATGAGTTCGATAAACGTAGTGGAGATTATTTCAATATTGATGAAAATACAAAAGAAAGGCTACGAGTATTACAACCATATTGGCAAGGAATTACTCATCAAGATGAAGTACTTAGGAATCTACCAGAAATAAATAGAAAAGCTGAAACACAAAACGTTTTACATAGAGGTGGTATAAGTATGTCAGGTGATGGACATATAATACCAAATCATGATTTTGTATTAGAACATGGTTATGGTGGAATGAAAAAGATTGCATTAGAAAAGTTGGAAAATAAAGAATCATTAACTCAAGAACAAATTGATTATTATAATGCAGCAATAATTACAATGGATGCATCACTTGCATACATTAAAAGATTCTCTAAATTATTAGAAGAAACTGCAAGAGAAACAACAGATTTAAAACGTAAAAAAGAATTAGAAGAATATGCGGTAATTTACGCTGATATGTTAGAAGGTGGAGCAAGAAGTTTCTATGAGGCAGTAGAGTGTGTATATTTAACACACTTATTGATGATGATTGAGAGTAATGGACATTCATTTTCATTTGGGCGTTTCGATCAATTTGTATATCCATTTTACAAAGCAGATATAGAGAGCGGTAAAATCACAAAAGAAGAAGCTTTAGAAATTACAACACACTTCTTTATTATGACAAACTCATTAAACAAAGTTCGTCCATGGGGACATACACAATACAGTGGTGGGTATCCATTATATTCAAATTTAATGTTATCAGGCATGAAACCAGATGGCAGTGATGGTACAAACGATTTATCATACATTTGCTTAGAAGCAATGAATCAATCGAGATTACCAGAACCAAACTTAAGTGTACGTTATAGTAAAGACACACCACATGAAATTTTAAGAGATAGTGCTAAATTAATCCGCGAAGGATTTGGAATGCCATCAATGTTCTGTGATGAAGTTGTAATTCCAGCAATGTTAACACTTGATTTAGAAGAAGAAGTTGCAAGAGACTATGCATCTATGGGGTGTGTTGAAACAGCAATTCCTGGTAAATGGGGACACCGTGCAACGGGTATGACATATATTAACTTTGGCAAAATACTAGAAATCATTTTAAATAATGGTGTAGAACCTGTTTCAGGAATTCAATTATTCAATATTAATGGAAAAGATGGAAGTGAAATTGAGTATAAAGACTTTGATGAATTATGGAGTGCATGGAAAAAAGCACTACAATACTATTTTGAATTAGCAATTGAATGTGATAATGTATGTGACCGTTCATTAAAATATCATGATGCTGATGCTTTTGCATCATCAACAATTAACTGTTCTTTAGAAAGAGGTAAGACACTAAAGAATGGTGGCAGTGAATATGACTTTATTTCACAATCTAACATTGGACCATGTGTTATTGGTGATTCTATGGCAGCAATCAAAAAATTAGTTTTTGAAGATAAAAAATTAACATTCCAAGAATTAATGGAAGCATTAAAAAATAACTTTGAAGGAGAAAATGGATCACGTATCCGTAAACTATGCTTAGAAGTACCAAAATTTGGAAATGATGTAGATTATGTGGATGAATTAGTTGCCAAAGTATTTGAGTCATATCTAGAATTATTACCAAACTACCGTACTGATCGATACAATCAAGGACCAAAAGGTTGTCGTTATACGATGTCAACGAGTAATATTACATCATATGTTCCTAATGGATTTGATGTAGGTGCAACACCTGATGGAAGACTTGCAGGAGAACCGCTAAATGAAGGTGCATCACCTTGTGTGGGAGCTGACAAAAGTGGACCAACTGCAGTTATCCGTTCAATTTCAAAATTACCTAACCAAAAAATTGCAGGTGGACAATTATTAAATATGAGATTTGCCCCTGGTGCACTTCAAGGAGAAGACAATCTTGAAAAATTCACCGCTTTCTTAGAAAGTGCAAGACACTTTAATGTATTCCATAACCAGTTTAATATTGTAGATAGTGAATTACTAAAAAAAGCAAAAGCTGACCCAGTAAAATACAATAATGTAATGGTTCGTGTGGCAGGGTACTGTGCACTGTTTACAACATTAATGCCAGAAGCACAAGATGCAATCATTAACCGAAGTGAGCACTCATTCTAGTATGGAAACACTTGGATTACTATCACATATACAAACGTATTGTACTAAAGATGGTCCTGGTATACGAACTACAGCTTTCTTCATAGGTTGTAATTTACGATGTCTATGGTGTGCAAATCCTGAGGCAATGTATCAGGGTGAAAAGTTGTTTCACCATGAAAATATTTGTACTCAATGTGGAAAGTGTGTAAAAGCCTTTCCACAGCATGTACAAGTTAATGAAAGCAAATTTACAATAACAAATCGAGAAGACCTTATTGATGAATTAGTAGATGTATGTGACTATCAGGCATATGAAAGAAAAGGGCGATACTATACAGTATCACAACTAGTTAAAGAATTAAAAAAAGACAAAGTGTTTTTTGATCAATCAAATGGTGGAGTAACGCTATCTGGTGGTGATCCGTTTTGTCAACCTAGCTTTTTATATGAAACAACAAAAGCTTTAAAAGAAGAAAATATTCATGTTGCTATTGAGACTGCCGGGTTATTTGATTTTGAAAAGTATAAAAATATTATTGATAACTGTGACTTATTTTTATATGATATTAAAGCTTTTGATGATGATATTCATAAAAAATGTACTGGAGTTTCTAACGAGTTAATCATTTTAAATCTAAAAAAGCTAAACGAGCTTAAAAAAAGTATTCATGCAAGATTAGTTATCGTTCCTAATCACAATGATTGCATCATTGATATAAAAAAACGTATAAAATTAATATCAACATTACCATCAGTAGAACAAATTGATATTTTAAAATATCATAATTTTGGTGAAGGTAAGTACAAATGTTTAGACTTAAAATATCCATTATCTAACTTGCAATATGATGAAACAAAATTAGATGAAACAATTAAAGAAGTAGTCCGATATGCAAAAGAATTAGGTATTAAAGTTACAGTTGGTGGATAATCTATTTTATGTTAAAATAGATAAAAAGAGGTGGAAATATGAGTATAGCAGAAAGAAGAATAGCGTTATTAAAAATCATTAAAGAAAGAAAACATATAAGCGTAAATGAACTTGCAGAACATTTTGATGTGTCTAGCATGACGATTCGCCGTGATCTATCGAAATTTGAAGCACAAGGTACTATTGTTATGACACATGGTAGTGTGAGTTTAAATACAGATATGTATGTTGAGCCATCATTTAGTGAAAAGCTTGGTAAACAATTAGATACAAAAGAAAAAATCGCTAAACGTGCAGCATCACTAGTTAATGATGGAGATACAATTATTCTTGATTGTGGTACAACTGTACTACAAATGCTAAAATATCTACAAGATAAAAAAATAACGATATTTACAAACTCTTATCCTGTTGTACAACACCTTAGTGGAAACACAAAAATAACTTTATATATGGCACCAGGAAAGTATTCTGAAATTTCTGCAGGTTTCTTTGGAGAGATGACAATTCATTTTTTCAATCAAATTCATTGTGATAAAGTATTTATGGCCACTCATGGTTATGATGATAAATACGGAGCATCAGTCCCAGAAGTTGAAGATGCTCAAACAAAAAAAGCACTCATGCAAGCAGCGAGTACTAAATATTTATTATTTGAAGATGAAAAAAGAGATACTATCTACACTGGTATCTTTGGAAAAAAAGAAGAATTTGATTTATTAATAACAGAATAGTTTTTAACAATGTAAAACGTACTCAATGAAATATTTAGTACGTTTTTTATATCTATGAAATTCACAAAATAATAATATTCTATGATAAAATAGAATTTATAGTTTACATAGGTGTTTATTAGAAAGGAATTACATGAATTAATCATTGCCTTTTTATGACAAGTATGTGATACGATATACAAAGGAAATGGTATTTGTAGAATTGTAAACTATACAAAATCAATTTTTAAGATTATCACCTAAAAATAGTAAGATTTTAGATTTTGGTTGTGGTTTTGGTAGAAATGGTAAATATTTTATATAGAACAATAGATTCTTGCCATCGAAGATATCTGAAAAAAATATAAAACAAATAAATGTATTAGTATTGTTGAATATGCTAAAAAAGGGAATACATCATTTTAGTAAACAAAATGCATTGATTTTAATTTCACTATACTGGTATAAAATATGGGAGAATACATGAAAGTAATAAAACATTATAAATTAGTAAGAGATAAAATACCAGATATCATACTCGGTTCAAAAAAATGTAATATCAGAGTTTTAGATACTAAAGAATATCGCAAACAGTTATTTTTGAAAGTGCATGAGGAAGTTAAAGAGTTAGCTCTAGCTAAAGAAAAAGATGATATTATTGAAGAATTTGCTGATACATATCAAGTGCTAGAGGATTTGGCTAGTGAATTAAATATTTCAATAGGTGTAATTGATGAAATAAAATATAAAAAAACAGAGGAAAGAGGTGCCTTTAAAAGTCGCATTTTTCTTGAAACTGTAGTTGAATAGTAAAAATATATATACAGATATTCTTGAAGCAAATGAAAATGATTATGTAAGTAAGTTTTATAATAGCTGCAGGTTATAAAATCCTAAACTAGTGCTTAGTCACTAGTTTTTTTGATGTTTAGCTTTGTCACTTTTAATAGTGACAAAGTTCGTTTGTAATACTTTGAAATATGAGGTACGAAGTTGTATAGTTAACTTGTAAGCAATAGATGTATTGTTAATGACATATTGTTTGCTTGGTAACAGCATTCCATAGTAGTTCCTGTGTACGAACATAAAGACGTGTGATAGAATATTAATATAAAATATTTTATTGATGCAAGTCTATATATGCAGGATATTTGAATAAAGAGGAGGTCGAAAATGTTTTCAACAAGATTCACAAAAATAATTCGTATGTTTTTGGAAACAAATGATTATCTAACTTATCAACAAATTGGTGATGCTTTACAAACTAGTAGTCGTACAGTAATGAGAGAAATCACACAAAATAAAAAATCGTTAGAGAAGTTTGATTTATTACTTCAACAAAAAAAGGGCTTTGGACTACGATTAGATGGAACAATTGAAAATATTGATAAGTTACGATTTGAAGTTGAAGGACTCAAAGTAGATTATGTAGATAAAGAAGAACGACAAGAACTTCTATGTATCGCCATGCTGTCTGCTAAAGAAATTCAAAAATTGTTTTACTACAGTAATATGTTTCAAGTCTCTCAAGCAACAATATCTAATGATATTGTAGACTTAGATGAATTCTTTACAGAATATCATTTAACTGTAGAAAAAAGACCAGGTATTGGCGTCTTTATTAAAGGAGAAGAAATTAA